>JAZMZP010000032.1:0-5187 GCA_045586015.1 Candidatus Nanosyncoccus sp. | reverse complement strand
ATAATCTTCCATCGCTGAATATAAAACTTCTTCAACCGCCCGCCTTAAACGATGAACTTCGTCAATAAATAAAATGTCTCCATCTTTTAAATTCGTCAAAATCGACGCGAGATCTCCCGCCCTTTCAATCGCCGGCCCACTCGTCACCCTAAGAGATGCTCCAAGTTCGTGTGCAATCACTCCCGCCATCGTCGTTTTCCCAAGCCCCGGCGGACCATATAATAATATATGGTCTAAAGTCGAACCATCATTACGCTTTTTTACTGCTTCTATCGCTAATTTAAGATTATTTTTCAGATGTTCCTGCCCAATATATTCCGAAAAACTCGTCGGCCGGAGCGAAATCTCAATCCGCTCCTCTTCTTTATCATCTGCCGCCGTCGGCTCCACTAACCTCTCAATTGTCATACCCGTATTATAGCATAGACAACAGATAAACTATATTTTTAATTTTATGAGTATTGAGCGAACCTGATATTTTTAATGAATTTTAGGAAATTTTTAAAAAATAGTAGTGGGGGAATAATAAACTTTTTCTAAGCTTGCTATTTTTAGGCTGAAATTTTCAAAAAATAGTGATGGAAAGCCGGTACTGAAATACCGGAAGGCTTCCATCAAATTATTTTTTGAAAATTTCACCTCAGCAAGCGTGAAAAAGTTTATTATATTGGCAGTGTTGACAATGGAGTGCTAATGCGCTACAATAGAGGTATATTAGCACTCAAACACAACGAGTGCCAACGAAAAGTTAAAGAAAGTGAGGAAAAATGAGTAAAATTATTGTAATTGATCTCGGTACAACGAACAGTGCCTTTGCTTATATGGTTGCTGGAAAGCCGGAAGTTATCACGAACGCCGAGGGCGATCGTACTACTCCATCTGTTGTTGCCGTAACGAAAAAAGGCGAACGTTTAGTCGGTAAAGTTGCGCAAAGACAAAGAGTAACTAACCCGAAAAACACCATTTACGGCATTAAACGTCTAATCGGTCGTAAATATAACGACAAAGAAGTCCAACACGATCTTGAAATTAGCCCTTATAAAATTGTCAAAAAAGGTCAGGGCGTCGCAGTTGAAATGGATGGGAAAGAATACACTCCAGAAGAAATCTCCGCTATGGTCTTAAGTAAAATCAAGGCCGACGCAGAAGCCTTCCTCGGCGAACCAGTCACCGAAGCGATTATTACCGTCCCGGCTTATTTCGACGATTCTCAGCGTCAAGCGACAAAAGATGCCGGTAAAATCGCTGGTCTCGAGGTAAAGAGAATCATCAACGAACCGACCGCCGCCGCTTTAGCCTACGGCCTCGAATCGAAAAAAGACGAAAAAATCGTCGTCTTCGATCTTGGTGGTGGTACTTTCGATGTCTCGATTCTTGAACTCGGCGACGGCGTCTTCGAAGTAATGTCGACGAACGGTGATACCCATCTCGGTGGTGAAGATTTCGATAACATCATCGTGAATTATCTAGTTGATGAATTCAAAAAAGAATCCGGTATCGATATTAAAGGCGATGCTGCCGCAATGCAACGCGTTAAAGACGAAGCCGAAAAAGCGAAAAAAGAGCTTTCTAGCTCAACTTCGACCGACATCAACTTACCGTTCTTGTCTGCCGATGCCGACGGTCCAAAGCATTTCGAACATACTTTAACTCGTGCAAAGCTCGAAGAATTAGTCGGGGAATTACTCGATCGCCTTGAAGAGCCAGTTAAAAAAGCTTTAAAAGACGCGAAGCTCGAAACGAAAGATATTGACGAAATCGTCATGGTTGGTGGTATGACTCGTATGCCAGCTGTCGTCGAGAAAGTGAAAAAAATCTTCGGCAAAGACCCGATGCAAGGCGTTAATCCTGACGAAGTCGTCGCTGTTGGTGCCGCAATTCAAGGTGGCGTCCTTCAGGGTGATGTAAAGGATATCCTCCTTCTCGACGTTACTCCTCTAACTCTCGGTATCGAAACAATGGGCGGCGTCAGAACTCCTCTAATCGACCGAAACACAACCATTCCGACTTCTAAATCTGAAATCTTCTCCACTGCGTCTGATAACCAGCCTCAAGTCGAAATCCACGTCTTACAAGGCGAGCGTGAATTCGCCGCTGACAATAAGTCTCTCGGTAGATTTATCTTAGACGGCATCGCTCCGGCTCCGCGTGGTGTTCCGCAAATCGAAGTTACCTTTAATCTTGACGCAAACGGCATCTTAAATGTTACCGCGAAAGATAAAGGAACCGGTAAAGAACAATCGATTACCATTCAAAACTCCGGCAATATGAGCAAAGACGATATCGAAAAAGCTCGCAAAGAAGCCGAAGCCCACGCCGACGAAGATAAGAAGAAAAAAGATAGTGTCGACGCGAAAAACCACCTAGAAAACAGCATTTACCAAGCCGAAAAAATGCCAGATGAGTACAAAGATAAAATCAGCGACGAAGACAAAGAAACAATCAAAAAAGCCGTCGAAGAAGCGAAAAAAGTTTTGAACGATGACAAATCTGACAAAGATAAATACGAAGAAGCGATGAAAGAGTTGAACGATAAAATTATGCCAATCGGCGCAAAGATGTATCAACAAGCTTCCGAAGATGATAAAAAAGACGAAAAAAAATCTAAAGAAGACAAAAAAGACGACGAACCCGTCGAAGGCGAAGTCGTCGACAAATAATCGTCAATCCTCTTAATTCTTAAAAAATAAGCCCCGAAAGGGCTTATTTTTACAATACCTAACCCATCATCATAGCCAAATGCTTCCCAAAGAGCCAAAAATCAACTTTCTATTAATGGAAATAGGCGAACTGCTATTATTTTTGCCAATCATTTTTTGATTAGCAAAGGACTCGGACTAGCATATATCTCCGCTAAGATAGTTTAGGAATATAAAATCCTTCTTGTAAATTATTACGAAACGGATAAAAAACTATTTCTAATACTCTTGAGAAGAATTGTTTATTTAGGATAGACAGACATTAATGGATAATTTATGGGGCTAAGGGGCTAGACAGCGTACTGAGCCGCAGTTGTGCTTATTGTTGCTGCTCGTACCGGGCCAGATGCTGCTATAACTTAAGCTCAGGCTGTAGGCGTTGTAAGACCCATTCGCTTTACGGGACCAGTAGCCCCCCTGGTCGCCACGACCTTCCGCAGTAGAGCGGTACCAGTAACCGGCATAAATAAAGTTATTTGGATAACTTCGCCATCTATTAGAAACAATTTCTTCACCCTCATTATCAGATTGATTGCTACCAGTACCTCCTAATTGAACATCTAAGTATGAGAAACTGCCATTAGTGCTAGATACGCTACCGCCGATTGGTAAGCTCCAGCCATTCGGGCAAATATCTCCGCCAGTATTACCACTAGATTTAGAGTATGTACCATTGCCAGCAGTAGCTGAATACCAGTTATAATAGTTCCCGTAACCATACCATTGGACATGGTCATTATTGCCTTCATCATCCTGTTCTTCGTCATAATAAGCGCCATTCCATAATCCTGGAGTCGCTACTAAAGTTGTACTGTTTGAATTAGTACCGCCGATATTGGTATTGTTAGTATTTAATATGGATTGGTTATAACATGTTGCATTAAAGTTAGTACACCAACTATCGCTTGAAGCTGAAAGAGAAGTAAAGGTAGATATAGGATTATTGGTGTTACTTGTTGATAATGTCGCCGCAGTATCATCTAGCCTTAAGTTTTCCATCATCCAACAGTTACCATCAGCAAGTTTTCCTACGGTATAGACATTATTATCTCGTGTATCGGTTAGGGCCGTAACTTGTTCATTACTCATACTAGAACATCCAGACCAGCCCTGAAGATTACCTGCACTCGGAACCCAAACGGCATAAAGGGTAGCTTCACGGTTAGAATCAAAGCTTAATTCATCCCCGGCTACTTTTTCATTAGGACCATAAATTTTACTATTACTATTTACGGTTGCGTTTTGGTCAGGGCTCCAACCTGCGAAGCCATAACCAGTTTTATTAAAGTTATAGGCCATTAAATCTGCGGTACTAGATATAGTATTTGTTTCCAATGTTGTATAGAATCCGCTCATCGTTCCGGCGGTGGCACCATTACCATTATAGAAGATAGTAAATGGATTATAAGCGTAGACTTCTATGTTAGTTCCAAGAAGTGTACTACTATTTTGCTCTAGATATTCCAATAAGGCAGCTTCATCTTCTAAATAAATAATCTCATTGTTATCTATGATATACCATTTTCCCTTCCAAGTTGTCGTAGTAGCGTAAGCTCCGGTTACAGCGCCATAAGAACAAATAGAGGCTTCTTCAGTATTAGGTTGTTCAGTTGTATAAATCGGATAGAATCTTGCATACATACCGTAATCGTAATCAGTATTACTTTCTGGAGCATTATAACTATTCATTTCTATAGTAACCGTATCTGAATCAAAAGTATAAGTTTTGGTACCAGAAATGTTTCCTCCTAGATTCCAAGTACTAATCTCATCATAATTGCCCGTGGGGTTGCTTTCATCCCAACCTCCCCAGTTGCCTTCTACTATGGTAATAGAAGCCTCGTCAGTTAATCCATAATCTATTACTACTCTTACTTTACTAGCTCCAGCAAAAGTCTTCGTTTGTAAGACATGCTCATCGCTAGCATAGGAACCATTTTGAACTCCGTTCGTTAAGTTAGACGTCTCAACTACTTCCGGAGTAGTCGCGATATACATTTGATTACAAACCGGACCATAGATGACGCGGTTTTTATCAGTTCCACCTGCAAAGGTTAGTCCGTTACCAAGGAAGGTTACGCCGTATTGATCGGAATTAACTGGCGCTTCAGTATCATTCGGATGCACCATCACATACTTAACTTGTCCAACATAGGTTCCGGCAGATTGGGTATTAGAAATGTAGATTTGATAAGTAGAAGTAAGTGTAGAACCAATAGCAGCAGCTCCAATATCAGTACTAGCAGTTCTTTTGGCTACTAAGTCATAGTCATTTGGAACAGTATGATAGTTATTATAATTGTTTTGTATAGTGATTGGGTAAGTTGGTTCTGGATTAGTCTGGGTTGATAGTTTCATAGCCCATTGGGAGTTACCACTTGTTCCGGTACCAGTAGCTATATCATGAGTAGAACCTAGAGCTGAATTAGTCATTACATTCTTACCATCAGTATTATCAGTATAGCCTATAGCATAGATAGCAAAACCT
>JAZMZP010000031.1:0-16931 GCA_045586015.1 Candidatus Nanosyncoccus sp. | reverse complement strand
ATTTATATGAAGAATTAAAAAAATATTTAACGCATAAGACCAATTATAATTATGGAGGGATAAAAACGTATTTTAACATCTCAGATAAGGAAGCCAAAGGCGGTATGTTGAATAATATGATTAATGGCAAAAATGATAAATGTAAACTACATTTTTTACTATTAATTTGTGCACGAGTTAGGAATAATATGTTTCACGGGATAAAAGATCGTAGAAACTTGAACTCGCAGAAGAGACTATTTGAGATATGTAATATGGCTTTGATGGAGGCGTTAAGGATGCATGGATTTGATTCGTGTAATGTTGCGGAATTCGAGATTATTAATAATGTGGGAAAATAGTTTTTGGATGGGGGGGATGATAGATATCGTTGTTGGGGTGATGTTATGACTTTGACGGAATGATTATAATTGTTATGCTGAATTATTTATTAGCCAGGAGTTGAATCTTTGTTTAAGGTGTGATAATTCTGGTGGCAGGTCTTGGGAGCAGATTGGTTTTGCGATTCGCAGGTTCTGGATGGTGGGCCGTTAGGGTCGAATCTCTCAACGGGAATCTGCCGCGATGATGCTAGATAGTCGGGTTGTAGATTTCCGTAGTATTTTGTGAAAACAAAAACGAAAGGAGTCGCGATGCTAGAAATTGAATTTCATTTCAAACTAACTCGTAAACCTAAAACTAAAAAAATTACTGTTCAAGCCAATCTTGAACAGTAAGCCTGTCCCAAGGCTAGCAAGTTTCTAGCACTTGCTATTAAGATAATTGTAGAATAACGGTTCGGAAAATGCAAGTGGTTTTGTAATCTTGGGGCGCCTCGTGTGTTAGCTAAACGTACATTTTGTAATCTTGTGGTGCCTCGTGGTAATATATAAATATCATGCAGAAAATAGATAAGATTTATTTTGACATTGATGGCGTGATTAGGGGCGTGGCTTCGCCAAAAGAAGACGTAATGGCACTTCTAAGATTTTGTATGGACAATTATTCGGGAGCGGTTTATTGGCTTACTACACATTGTCGTGGCGGGAAAAATCATGTTTACTATGCGCTTAAAGGTGAGTTTCCAGATGAATTCGTAGAAGAACTTTGCCAGAAGGTTTTGCCGACTGAATGGGGAGCACTGAAGACCGATGCGATTGATATGGACTCGGATTTTGTGTGGTTTGATGATAATTTGTTTGAGGCAGAACGGATCGTGTTGGAACAGAATTACGTTTTAGATGGGTTCTTCAAAATGGATTCGCGAGATCCGGAGATGGCGAAAAAGGCACTGGAGTTTTTAAAAAGATTTAATAAAGATAAGGAAGAATAAGATGGCAAAATATGATGAAAATGGGTTTATTACCGAAGAGGTTTGAACAAATCGTAGGCATGAGTTGACGCGTCATTTGCTCGATTATTGAGATTAGTAATTATGCTATAATGGACTTAAAGAAATATAAGGAGAGTGAAATGGAAAAGTATCCTTGGGTAGCATTTTACAAGGAGTTGGCGGCAAAGTTGCTACCATATAGAAAAAATCGGCAGGAACTTGTGAATAAGGTTTATCAAGTTTATAATGACACCGGTATTGGTATGCCAAAACTGGACTATGGGGGAAAGCTTGTGGACATAGATCCGTTCACGGTATTTGGCTTGTTTAATAAGCCTCTAACTACAAAGAAAAGAGCGTTGATTGTGGGAGCGATGGCAAGGGTATTTAATATGCAGACTGAGGTGCCGCAAGACTATAATGGAATCCCAACATTAAATCCGTTGGTTGCAACATTTTATATATTCTTACCCGACCGATCTGAAGATGTAATTGATAAGTTATGGGATCTGTTTGAGGAGGCTTTAAAGTATAAACCTGGACAAGAAAGAAATAGACTAGAAGAATTGATAAATGAAGTAGTTGCGATGAAATATAATGGCGTAGCAAAAGTAACAATGGGATTGTTTTGGATTGCACCAGACTTGTATATGAATTTGGATAGTAGAAATAGATGGTATATTTATGAATCTGGGAGATTACCTGAGGAAGTATTAGTAAAGCTACCAGCATACAGTGAAGTAGCCGAAAACTTTAGTGCAAGGGCGTATTTTGATTTAACTGAGCAAATTCGCGAATATTTAGAGAAAGATAGACAAGAAAACTTGATTGATTTTTCGGCTGAGGCTTGGCGTTACTCGGAGCAGGTGAACCAAGAGCGAAAACAGAAGAGGAAAGAAGAGGAGGAAGCAAAGCTGAAGAATGGTGGATTGGGCGATAGCGGAATCGAAAAGACACGGTATTGGATTTATTCTCCGGGTCGTGATGCGGAAAAGTGGGAGGAGTTTTATGAAAATGGAGTAATGGGAATTGGCTGGGGTAAAATAGGAGACTTGAATGAGGTCCTAAAAGAAAAAGATGATGTTGTTGATTTGTTACGCGATGAATATGGTCTAGAAGGATCATTAATGAATGTAAACTTATGTTTGTATGAATTCTATAAGATTATGCAGCCGGGCGATGTAATTTTTGTAAAACATGGTAGACACCGTTTGATAGGGCGGGGTATTGTAGAGTCTGACTATTACTATGACGAAAATCGCGATGATGATTTCAAACATATGAGACGAGTGAAATGGGCGGATAAAGGGGAGTGGCCGACCGAGAGTAGTCTAGCGATGAAGACCTTGACGGAGCTAACTAGATTTCCGAAGTTTGTAGAAGAGCTTAATGATTTGATTGATGAAACAAAGGATTTAGATTACGACGGTAAAGAGTTGATACGAGATTACCCTAAATATACGATGGAGGATTTTTTGGCAGAAGTATATGGATTGGATGAAGATAGCTATAACGAATTGGCAGAATTATTAATGACAAAGAAGAATATAATTTTACAGGGAGTACCCGGCGTAGGAAAAACTTATGCGGCAAAACGTTTAGCATACTCTTTGATGGGAGAAAAGAATCCGGAGCGAGTATGCTTGATACAATTTCATCAGAGTTATTCATATGAAGATTTTATGGAAGGGTATCGACCATCGGTGGATGGGGAAGGATTCGAACTGAAAAAAGGTGTATTCTATAATTTTTGCGAAAAAGCACGAAAAGACCCAGAAAATGATTATTTCTTCATTATCGACGAGATAAATCGAGGTAATTTGAGTAAAATTTTCGGTGAATTGTTTATGTTAATAGAAGCGGATAAAAGAAATGACAAGATTGGTTTGCTATATTCAGACGAAGAGTTTCAGGTACCACCTAGGGTATATATTATAGGAATGATGAATACGGCTGATAGAAGTTTGGCTTTTCTGGATTATGCGTTAAGGAGAAGATTTGCGTTCTTTGAATTGGAGCCAGCTTTTGATTCCGAGGGGTTTGTCAACTACCAAAGGCAGCTGAATAACGAGAGGTTCGATTCGTTGATTAATGCAGTTGAGAGAGTGAACAATATGATAGAAAATGATGTATCACTTGGCAAAGGATTCCGGATTGGGCATAGTTATTTTTGCAATATAGATGTGGTGAATGATAAAAAGCTTTATAATATTGTAAAATATGAGATTTTGCCGCTTCTGAGAGAATACTGGTTTGATAATGAAGAAGAATATAATAAAGCTAAGAATATATTAGAAAGTGCAATATAGTGATTCCTGTACGTAATATATATTATATGCTGTCTTATGCTTATGAAAGTCTAAGACAGAATGGGTATGCAGATTTGAGTAATGAAGGTTTTGAGAATGTTGACGATTTATATTCAGCGATAATTGTGATATGCATGAAAAATCAAATTACTCGTGGGGTAAACCATGAGTATATTGACGTTTCAGAAGAAGTGGCGGCAGTGCGGGGTAAAATCAAGTTGTCTGATACTTTAAAAACGCAGGCTTTGATACGGAAAAAGGTGGTGTGTGAATTTGATGAATTTTCGATGAATATTTATATGAACCAAGTAGTAAAATGTACGATGAGCGTATTATGTAAATCAAAAAATGTAAAAAGTTTTTATAAGAAAGAGTTGAGGCGGATTTTGTATTTGTTTAGTGAAGTAGACGATATTGATATGCACAGAATTAATTGGAGTTTTCGGTATAATCGGAATAATAGTAGCTACAGATTATTAATGGGTATTTGTTATTTGGTGATTCAGCGGAGACTTCAGACAGAGAAAGTTGGGAAGGAATTGGCAAATTTCTTTGACGATCAGAAGATGTGTGATTTGTACGAGCATTTTGTGCTAAATTTCTTCCGCTATCATTATCGTGAGCTAACTCCTTTACCGGCATATATAGAATGGAACGTAGATGATGGCTTTAAAGACTTGCTTCCTAGAATGCGTACGGACATTACTTTGACATCAAGTAACAAGACGTTAATTATCGATACAAAACATCTTGAATCGGGGATTCTAAAAAAGAATACTCGATATGGCGATGATGATGGTGATTTAGTAGGTAAAATATCCTCAGGAAACATTTATCAGATTTATTCTTATGTCAAAAATAAAGACAATGCGCATTCTGGAAATGTGTCGGGTATGTTGCTTTATGCTAAGACGACGGACGATCCAATGTTGAACAATAGGTATTCAATTGATGGAAATGTGTTTTATGTAAGAACGCTTGATTTGGGACAGGATTTTGAGGGCATTGCAAGAGATTTACGCGAGGTGGCTGAATTGGTCGGCGATGATGAATCTGGCGATAATCAGGTATAATACGGAAAAGGGTCGTCAAGGGATCGGTGGGGGTAGGTTCAACAATAGGCTTTTATAGTGATATAATCTAATTATGGATAAATTGGTTAAACAAAGTATCGACGCGCGAAAAGCCGCGTATGCAAATAGTTTTAAGATCGATGTAGGGACGCAGAAAAAGATTGATGCGTTATTTGTGGAAATCGAAAATATGGGGGAGAAGTGCAAAGACGTTGGTGAATTTGAGGCGGAGTTTCAAAAGAGTCCGCTAAATCAAAAATACATGGATTTATTTACAGAAATTGCGACAAAAAGCGCGGCTAAAAATATTGCGAAGGGTGCCACAGTCGGTGCGATGCAAAGCGCAGCGGAGCAAGCTTTGAGAAACGTCGTACCAACGCGAGCGGCAGTTCATCAAAAAGCCTACGATGAAGCACGAAAAATCCCAGGTGTAGGAGATGCAATTAATATTGCAGAAAAAGCCAGTTATGGCGCACATCTCGCAAAACTATTTGGTAGAAAGAAAAAGTAATAGTTTTATCTAAACAGTATAAGTCTTAGGATTGTTAGGATTTGATGAGGTTTTTGGCGAGATTATCGCGTTCGCGGGCGAGGTTCGTGACATAGGCCTTGGCGTGTTTAATGGCGCGGTGAATCATTTTGATAGCATCTTCGGAATCATCTTTCGATTGCAGGGCTAATGGAATAAGCCAATCATCGGCGAGCTTTTGGAGTTGCGAAATAGTCTTATTGTCATAAGCAAAATCGGCAAGCATGAAGAATGTCTTCATTGCTTCGTCCAGAGAAATCTTGCCAGCTTCAAATTTATTCAGAAGCTCTCTTCTATGGAAGGCGAAGCCAGCTTCGTTGACGTCGTGTTCATAGGTTGTGTAGTTATCGCCAAGCTCTGGAAGACGTTCGTTTAGATCATTCAAAACTTGGAGCCAGCCGATGGAGTCTTTTAGGATTCTAGAGTCTTCGTCATATTCGAAATCAATTTTGTCTTCGTTTAGTAACGGCCAGATATTATTAATACGAGGCCAGAAAATGCCAAAAACTTCGTCACGGAACCATTTTTGCGAATTTTCGTCTGATGGTACAGCTTTCCAAATAATAGAAAGAACATCGCCAGCAGTCCAGAAGACGTGAGAATTATGGGTAGTTTTTAAAATATGTTTTGCGACTTTGAACCACTGGTCATAATGCGCAATGTTGTCACTAGCGCCGAGGAAGTAATCAATTTGCTCGTCGGAAAGTTTGCCTCGCAAAATTTTGTCAAAAATGAGTTGGTTGGCCTCATCGGTAAATTCAAGCCAGCATGGGTAAGCGAAAAGCTGGTCGAGATTTTTTGCCATTTCTTTAGTAACAGTGAGCTTTTCTTGAGTAAAGAGTAGGGAATCTAGTGAGGCGTGGAATTTTTGCTCAAATAATTCGAAAATACCTTCGTGTTTTTCACTGGTTTGAGCGAAGAATTGATTGAGGGTTTTCAGAATTTCAGGTTTCTTGAGATGTTCAATAGTATAAATAACTTTGTAGATTAGAATTGCGTATTTAGCATTCTTGATTTGCTCCTCACTTAGAGACCAAACGTCGCGCTGTTTAAACCTGATATAAATAACAGCATCTTGCCAGAGAGCTGGCGTGGCGATGGGTTTCTCGTCGAAAAGGATATATCTAGCGAGATACTCCGCGAAGAGTTTTTCGGCCACTATATCGAAAAGATAATCGTATGAGGCCGGAATAATTGGATTGATTGTTTGCATATGCCTCCTTTTTTAGATTAGTTACTACGCGCTTATTTAGGCGTAGTGTGGTCATTTATATTATAGCATTATTTCATTGTTTTGGCAAGTATTAGCCTTTAGCGCTGTGTTATAATTAGTTTATGAATATTCTAGAATACGCGAAGGGGGTAGAACGATTAGTCGATCCGATGGAAGTCGGGAAAGTAACTTATATGCAGACGAAATTACGGCGGTTGCCGGTGTGGATGCAGCGCAAAATTGTATCTTCGGCGACCAAGAAGGCGGATAAGATGCCTTTTGTAGTAGAACCGTATTGTTCGTTTATGTTTTATGAAATTACTGAGCCGGAGAAAATGCAGGAATTCTTGCCGGAAAATTTCAGGCCGGCAAAATCAGCGATATTTGAAGGTGATACGCCAAAGTATTATGGTATCGTGACGATGTTTAGAGTACATTCGAGCGTATTTTGGGGTGCGAGGACAGAATTTTACCTCGTGGCAGAAAATGCGGAGACAGGATTACTCTCGTGGATTATTTGTGATTATATCAGTGACACAATATCGTACGATGCGAAGCATGGGCTGAAATCGCCGGATGTTTCAAGGGCGGTAATGACGACGACGTGTGAAGGGGATTTTGTGTGCGATATGATGGATGAGACTCGGAAGAAGTATGCGCGCTGCGAAATGAATTTAGAAGGTGCGAAGATGCGAAAACTAGATAGCCGTTTATGGATTGAAGGGAATACTTCGATTGCTTATGGTCGACTGGCGGGAGAAGAAGATGCGGATTTGTTCTCTTTGACATTCTTTCCAGAAGAAATGAAACAGGCGCTGGAGGTGCCAATCGCGAAAGTACAAAAAGCAGAGGTGTTTTGCGGAACTAGTAAACTTGGTGGAATTTTGGAACGGGCTGTTAGTTTTCCTTACGCGCAACATATGTTGTCAGACGCGCCGGAAAGGCGAACGCATTATGGATCAGAAAAGGCTCTGCGCGCGGCGGCAGAAAAAGTAGATTTTAAGAAAATTAAGACGCTAGGGAATTAATATATATTATGATTTGAATAGTGTGGTGAAACTGGTGGTTTGAAAACTATTCGTCGCTTTTAAGGTCGTAATCTTCGGCGCCGATGCCGTAGCCGAGTTCATAGGCTTCGCGTTGGTCTTCGTCGAGTTCATCTAGATTGACCGAAGAACCAAAGCCGGAGTGAGGGAGCATGTGATGTTCTCGGTCAAAGCGGCCGTCGTCTATGCCAAGAGCCTCATAATAGGAAGTGTCATGATAACCGTCATCATCGCTACTTTCTTCGTCGTCTAAATCGTCATCAAAGTCGTCCATGCGTTCATTATAACACGCACTACATATATATTATATATACATGATATAATCAGAAAAAGGAGTTTTTATGGCAGGAATATATGACTATAAAGTTAAAACGCGAGATGAAAAGGAAGTTTCGTTAAAGGATTTTGAAGGCAAGGTTTTAGTAATCGTGAATACGGCGACTGGGTGCGGATTTACGCCGCAATATGAAGGCTTAGAAAACCTATACAAAAAATATCATGACAAAGGTTTAGAAATTCTAGATTTTCCGTGTGACCAATTTGGGCATCAAGCGCCGGGGACGGATGATGAAATTCATAATTTTTGTGTTCTTAAATACGACACTTCGTTTGATCAATTCACGAAGATTGAAGTGAATGGTGACACTGCAGAGCCACTATTTAAGTTTTTGAAAAAGGAAATTCCAGAAGATCCGGAGCCGAAGGGAATGAAAAATAAACTCGCCATGAAGGCGATTGAAAAAATCCCGGGCGTTTCGAAAGAGCCAGGTTTTATTAAATGGAACTTTACGAAATTTGTGGTTTCGCGTGATGGGGAAGTAGTTTATCGTTTTGGGCCGACAGATAAGCCGGAAGAGATGGAAGAGAAAATTAAAGATCTACTATAAGCTAGGTTATTATGAGAATGTTATAATGGGCTTATGGATATTTTGAAGTTTGCGAAGGGAACAGTAAAGCTAAAGAGATGGCAGTGGGTTGGAATTTTGATGCTAACAGTTGTTTTTGCGGGATTGTTTGGTTGGGTGTATGAATTCATTTTTTATTATTTCGATGGCGGAACGGGTGAGTTTTATATGCAAGGTGGAAATTTTCTGCTATGGATTAATATTTATGCGATTGGGGCTTTGTTAATTATTTTAACTTGTTGGAGGATACGTAAATATCCGTGGGCGGTATTTTTTGTGTCAATATTAGTAACGGGAATCTTAGAATTTGTTTCGGGTTGGTTAGTTTATGTGATCGGAAATGGGACAAGGTATTGGGATTATAATGTTGAGATTCTAAATTTTGGTAATATTGGTGGATTTGTTTGCCTTAGAAGTGTATTAGTATTTGGTTTTTCGGCGCTGTTCTTTATGTATTTGGTTTTACCATTTTTTATTTGGTTGTCGCAGAAGATGCCAAAACGAGCATTTTTAACGTTGGCGATTACGCTGTTTACATTAGTAATGATTGATGAAATTTATAATTTATTAGCATCAAAATTTTTTGGGTGGCCGGATGCGACTGAGTTTTATAAAAAGCTTGGATGGAAATATTTAGAATAAAATATATTTTTCTATTTTGGTTGATATAATATAGATATGAATAGTGAGATTGAAGCGCAATTTTTAAACATTGATAAAAACAAAATACGAGAGAAATTAAAGGAAATTGGAGCAGAATGTGTTAAGCCGGAAGTTTTGATGCGAAGGGTGGTTTTTGCTCTTGGTGAACATGAGTATGCGAGAGTACGCGATGAGGGTGGTGGGAAAATCGTGATGACTTATAAGCACATTCTCGATGATAAATCAATTCTTGGGAAGAAGGAAGTTAATGTTACGATTGATGATTATGAGAACGGAGTTTTGTTTTTAAAAAGTTGTGGACTTAGGGCTAAGAAAACAGAGGATTCATATCGTGAAACATGGATGTTTGATGATGTGGAAATTTGTATTGATACTTGGCCTTGGCTACCGACATATATCGAGATTGAAGGGCCGAGCGAGGATAAGGTTTGGGATACGGCGAAGAGACTAGGACTGAAAAAGGAGGAGGCAAGGTTCGGGTCTGTCGATACGATATACCAATACTATTATGGTATTGATACGAAAGTTTTTAATAATGAGACAAAGGAAGTGTCTTTTGAGATGGAACCGCCGGAATGGGCGAGAAAAAGGATAAAGTAAAGGAGGAATAATGGCAAAAGTTTATTTTACAAAAGAAATTACACCAGAAAGTTTACAAAAAGTTTATGATGCTTTAGGGGTTAAGCTAGAAGGAAAAATCGGTGTTAAAGTTTCGACGGGCGAAAAAGGCGCGAAAGGATATTTAAAAGCGGATTTAATTGCGCCGTTTGTAAAATCTTTAAATGGAACGATTGTGGAATGCAATACGGCTTATGGAGGCGAGAGAAACACTGCTAAAGACCATATGAAAGTGGCGGAAGAGCATGGGTTTACTTCGTTTGCTGATGTTGACATTATGGACGCGGAAGGCGAAATGGAGATTCCGGTTAACAAAGGGAAACATCTTAAATATGATTTAGTGGGTTCGCATTTTGATGATTATGATGCGTATATTAATTTAGCGCATGGTAAAGGTCATATGATGGGAGGATTTGGCGCAAATCTTAAGAATCAGTCGATTGGATTTGCATCGAGACATGGGAAAGCTTATATTCATTCATGCGGAAAGACAAAAAGTCCAAGTCTTTGTTGGATCTCGAAACATGAACAAATTGATTTCATTGAATCAATGGCAGAAGCGGCGACGGCGGTAGCAGATTATTTGAAGGAGAAAGGGAAACCGATAGTATATATTACGGTGATGAATGCTCTGTCTACGTCTTGCGACTGCGATGCGAATCAAGATGATCCGGTAATGGAAGATTTAGGGATTGTTGCTTCTCTAGATCCGGTTGCGAATGACCAGGCATTTATCGATATGATTTGGGCATCGAAGGACCCGGGAGCAGAGAAGTTAAAAGAACGAATTGACTCAAAACTTGGACGAGAGATTTTGCCATATGCGGAGTCTTTAGGGCTCGGTGAAACGAAATACGAATTAGTCGAAGTATAATATGATATAATAGGGGGTAACATTAATGTGGAGGAAAGTTAGATGTGTGGGATTGTTGGATATGTGGGGAATAAAAATGCGCAGGATTTTTTGATATCGGGCTTGAAAAGATTAGAGTACCGAGGATATGATTCGGCGGGGATTGTGTCTTTATCGGAAGAGGGAAAAGCAACTTTGATTCGGGCGAAGGGAAAGATTTCGGATTTAGAAGAGAAGTTAGCAAAGAACAAACGCGACGATAAAATCGGGATTGGGCATACGAGATGGGCGACGCACGGCGAGCCGAGCGAATTAAATGCACATCCGCATCAAGCCGGGCATTTGTTTTTAGTACATAACGGAATTATTGAAAACTATAAAGATTTAAAAAAGACGATTAAAAATCACGAATTCAAATCGGAAACCGATACGGAAGTTTTGGTGGCTTTAATCGATTCGTTTTATCAAGACGGGAAACATCCGTTAACGAATGCGGTGGTGCAGGCTTTAAAGTTAGTTAAAGGGACTTACGGGATTGCGGTAGTTTCGGAATTGAGTCCGGAAGAGGTCGTAGTCGCACGTTCGGGCTCGCCGCTCGTAATCGGAGTAGGGCACGACGAAACGTTAATTGCGTCGGATGCGTCGGCTTTGGTCGGGCATACGAAACAAGCGATTTATTTAAATGATGGCGAAGTTGCGAGAGTGACGAAGAGTAGCGTTGAGATTAAGAATTTGAACGCGGAGCCGGTTTCGGCGAAAGTTGAGGAAATCGAGACGAGTCTTTCGGCGATTCAAAAGGGCGGTTATGACCATTTTCTTTTGAAGGAGATTATGGATCAGCCGGAGTCTTTGACTGAAACTTTGCGCGGGCGCGTAAAAGTTAGTGAGGGAATGGTTAGACTTGGCGGACCGGGCCTTTCGGAGGCAGAACTTAGAAAAATTAAACATTTAATTATCGTCGGATGTGGGACGGCTTATCACGCGGGGTTACTTGCGGGATATTATATTGAGAAATTTACACCGGAGATTACTATCGAGACAGTGATTGCTTCGGAATATCGTTATCGTGAGGCTTACATTCCGGACGATTCGGTGGCTTTAATTGTTTCGCAATCCGGAGAAACGGCGGATACTTTGGCGTGTCTTCGCGAAATCAAGAAGCAGGGAACGAAGACGATTGGGATTGTAAATGCGATTGGTTCAACGATCGCAAGGGAAGTTGATGGTGGAACTTATGTACACGTGGGGCCGGAAATTTCGGTGGCGTCGACAAAAGCGTTTACTTCGCAAGTAATTGCGATGGTAATGTTTGGGCTCACGATTGCACAGGCGAAGGGAGTAAGAACAAATATTTTAAGACCTTATGTAGAAGAAATTGCGAAATTGCCGGAAGAAGTAAGGAAGGTTTTAGAGGCTAATGTTGATTCGATGAAGGAGTTGGCGGAAAAGTATAAAAACTATGAGCACGCAATTTATCTCGGGCGAGATACGGCTTATCCGACGGCGATGGAGGGGGCTTTGAAGTTAAAGGAAATTTCTTATGTCGATGCGAATGCGTACGCTTTCGGCGAGTTAAAACACGGGCCTTTGGCGTTAATTAGCGATGAATTCTTTGAAATAGCGTTGCTGCCGGAGGGGGAATTGTATGAAAAGGCGGTTTCGAATGTGCAGGAAGTTCTAGCAAGAGGAGGGAAGATTATTGCGGTAACGAATGTAGAGAAGTTTGATTTAGAAGTAGAGAATGTTGTAAAAATTACAACATCTTTGAAGATATTTACGCCGATTTTGATGAATTTGATTTCACAACTTTTTGCGTATTATGTGACGGTCGCTAAGGGATATGATGTTGACCAGCCGAGGAACCTCGCAAAGTCTGTAACCGTAGAGTAATTATGGTATAATATATATTATGCGGAAAAAGTCTGATTTTGTTTTAAGACTCTGCTTAATTATCGGAGATGCGGTGGCGTTAATTTTGTCGTTTGCGGCGGCTTATTACATCCGAGTCCACGTCGATCCGAGACCATATGCTTTTGATTCACAGCTTTTAGATTTTACGACTACTGTAGTATTATTAGTGCCAATTTTGTTGATTATTTTAGCGGTGTTAGGGTTGTACCGAAAAGATGTTTTTCTGGGGCGGTCGAGATTACCGGAACGGGGGAAATTAGTGCTTGCAGCGATTTTGTCAGTAGCGGCTTTGATTGTGTATGACTTTTTTAGAGGTGAAGATTTATTCCCGGTGAGAATTATGGCTCTTACATCGGTAGTTTTGTCGTTTGTGTTTTTGCTAGCTGAAAGAATTTTGGTGAGATTTTTCGTGAGGATGATTTTTAGGAAAGATTATGGGACGAGGCGAGTAATTATTATTGGGAATCACAAAAATACAGAATACTTAGCGGATTATATTGCGTCGACACCGGAGGCGGGATATAGGTTAGCGGGGATTGTTGCGAATCAGAAATTTATTCCGAAGGATTTAAGAAAGCGACAGTATTCGTCTTTAAAGGAAGCTTTGAAAAAAGCGCGAGCGGATGTAATATTTCAGACGGATGAGAAGTCGACGGAATATGTTTATAAACAGACAGTTGAGCGACATTTGTTGTATTATTTTGTACCGTCGGAAACGGCTTTGTCGTCGCATTTTGGGGAGTTAGAGTTAGTCGGGAATACGCCGGCGGTGCTGGTTTTGACAACGCCGCTTACGGGAGGATATGTCGTAATTAAAAGATTGTTTGATATTCTGTTTAGTTTAGCGGCGATTATTGTTACGATTATTCCGATGGCGATTGTTTGGTTGATTTTGAAATTGACCGATTTTAAACATTCACCGATTTATAAAGATGAAAGGTTGACGCAGTATAATCGGAAGTTTAAATGCTATAAATTTAGGTCGATGAAATCGAAATATAGCGGGATGACGGCGGAAGAGGCATTTACGAAAATGGGGAAGCCGGAGTTAATTAAAAAATATCGGCAAGATGGGGATTATTTGAAAAACGATCCGAGAATTACGAAGATTGGAAAGTTTATTCGGAAAACATCGATTGATGAGTTACCGCAGTTATTCAATATTTTAAAGGGCGATATTTCGTTAATTGGACCGCGGGCGTTATTGCCGAATGAGTTGAGGGATTATGGCGATAGATCTTTGATATTGACGGTCAAGTCGGGATTGACTGGGTTTGCACAAGTTTCGGGGCGACGAGATATTTCTTTTGAAGAAAGACGAGCACTTGATATTTACTATGTGAGGAACTGGTCTTTGATGCTTGACGCGTCGATTTTCTTTAAGACGATTGCAACAGTTTTAAAGAGAGATGGCGCAAAATGAAAAAAGATTTAAAAGTAGCTTTGGTTTGCGATTGGTTGGCGAACGTCGGAGGGGCGGAGAAGGTTCTATTATATCTTCATAAAATGTTCCCGGAAGCGCCGATTTATACTTCGCAATACGACCCGAAGGGAATTGACTGGTTTTCGGATGCGGACATTCGGACGGGTTCGTTACAGAAATATTCGATTAAATTAAAAAGAGTTTTAGGACCTATGAGGCAACGGTATTTTTCGAAGTTAGATTTATCAGAATACGATTTGATTATTTCGGTAACAGGGGCGGAAGGGAAGGCCGTGAAGTCGGGAAAGTGGCTTCACGGAAAAGGGAAAAAGCCTGTGGAAAACTCGAAAGGGATACAAATATCTTATTGCCACGTGCCGACACAGTATTATTGGCAGATGTATGATAGTTATGTTAGGAACCCGGGGTTTGGGGTTTTAAACCCGGTGGTGAGGTTTTTCTTTAGGCTAGCAGTAATTCCCTTACGGCGGGCAGATTTAAGAGCGGCAAAAAGGCCGGATTATTACGTGACGATTTCGGAATATGCTAAGAAAGCGATTCTGAAATACTATAAACGTGAAGCGAAGATTATTAGTCCGCCGGTAGAGCTAGATGTTTTTAAGTATAAAAAAGTGAAGCCGAAAGATTATTATATTGTAACGTCTAGGCAGGTGAATTGGAAGCGGGTTGATTTAGCCATTAAAGCGTGTATGATGACGCAGAGAAAGTTGTTAGTGATTGGCGAGGGGCCGGAACATAAAAAATTAGTGAAGTTGGCGAAGGATTCGGGGTTGGTTGAGTTTTTGCCGATGATGAAAAAAGAAAAGCTGGCGACATATCTTTCGCGAGCGAAGGGCTATTTGTTCCCTAGTTTGGAGCCGTTTGGGATTGCGCCGGTTGAGGCACTTGCCTGCGGGTGTCCGGTGATTGCGTTTTTTGAGGGCGGATCGAAGGACTATATTAAAGATGGAAAAAATGGAATTTTCTTTAAGGAACAGACGGCGAAGTCTTTAGCGGAGGCGATTTTGGAGTTTGAGAAATTAGATTTTAAGCGTGAGAAAGTTGCGAAGACGGCGGAGAAGTTCGGAGTTTCTAGATTCGAAAAAGAGATGAAGGCTTTTATTGATGAAAAAATTAATTAAATATTTCATTTATGCTTTGCCTCCAACGTTGTTTTTCTCGTATTATCCGTTGATACATTTCGGGGCGAGTGAGTCGATGAATTTCGAAATTTCATTGCCGATTATTTGGTTGGTGTTGTTTGACCTCGGGATGGGGTTTTTGATGGTTAAACAGAAAAAGGTTTTTCGGGATTTTAAGAAAAAGTGGGTGTGGCTATTATTCCCTGCGTTTTTAACTGTTTCGGTTTTATGGTCTTTAAATAGTCTTCGAGGGATTTTAATAGTGGGGATTTTGTGGCTGATTTATTTTGCGGGGTATGCGATTTTTAGTTTTAAAAGTATGTTTGATGAAGAATTTTCGAGGACGTTTTTGAAGTGGTTTTTTGGTTCTGCGCTTCTGTTTTGTTTTTTGTGTTTGTTGCAATGCGTGTTAGATTTAGCGGGAGTAGGTAGAGAGTGGACATTGATGTGCCAGGGGTGTACATATTCGATGTTCGGGTTTCCGCATCCGAATGGGTTTGCGATTGAACCGCAGTTTATGGGGAATTTGTTACTCGCACCGGCGATTGTGGCGGCGTGGATTTACTTAAAGAAACAAAGAAGTTTAAAGATGTTACTATGCTTTTTTATTATAGTCGCGACGCTATTTTTGACGTTTTCGCGAGGGGCGATTTATGCATTTATAGTTGCGATGATTTTTATGACAGTTTTTATGCGGAGCTCGAAATTACTCGTTTCGGGGTATGCTCAAGGCCGCTCGGCCAAGCTTTTGAAAATCTGGTTAATAATCGTTTTGGCGTTTTTAGTGACTTTGAATTTACAAGGTGTGATGGCGGAGGTTAGCCCGACGAATGATACTTATCGGTCGGGAGTGGCGAAGGTTTTGAACCATTTGTCGCTTGGGATGATTGATATAAAAGGAGAGGCGAATGAGCCAGAGTCGGAAGATTCGGAGAAGACAGAGGCGGTGTTTGATGGGTATGTAGCGGAGTCAACGGACACGAGAGTGAAGTTGACGGAGATGGCGATTGAAGTTTGGTCGAAAGATTTTAAGACGGCGTTGTTTGGAGTTGGGCTTGGCGGGGCGGGGCAGGCGCTTTATGTGAATGGTTTGACTAGTTCCCCGAAAGAAATTGTTCAGAATCAGTATGCGAGTTTGTTACTCGAGACGGGGGTTATTGGAATTTTGTTGTTTATTATGACATTGGTTTTGATTGTGTGTGTGGTATTTAAACGAGAAAATTCTGGGATGGTTTTAAGTCTAATGGTAGCTTATGGGATTACGCTTTTGTTTTTCTCTGGTCTTCCAAATGCATTAAACGTTTATCTTTTGCCAATGATATTTGTGTTTATTTAGGTAGTTGTGATATAATGGGCTTATGCTAAGGGCGGAAGATAAAAAGACAAGTTTGGCTTTAGTTTTTGTTTTTCTTGCTCTCAGTGTTGGGGTTTTTCTGTTGAGCTGTCGAACCTTCGCCCAAACCGAAGTCGTAGATGTCGTTACGGTTACGGTCCCATCTTCTTGTAATCTTACTTCTACGGTAAATGGTGGTAATACCTATACTTTGAATATGACGCCTAGACAATATAAAAACGACATTGGTCCTTCTACTTTTTCAGTCTTTTGTAATAATAACGAAGGCTTTTCTATTTATGCCATAGGCTTTTCTAATGAAGAATACGGCAATACAAAAATGATTACTAATGACCCAAATCTTTTCATTAATACCGGTACTAATACTTCAGGTTCTCCTTCCTCCTGGGCGATGAAATTATCTGCTGTGACTGCTTCCGGAGATAATGCTTATACTCCTTCTATCGTTAGTCCATATAATAACTTCGCAGTTGTTCCCAGTAGCTATACTAAAGTAGCTACTGTAACTTCCGTCACAACCGGCAACGCCGAAGCCTCAGTCCAAGCTACTTATGCAGTTTATGTTGCTGGCGACCAAATC
>JAZMZP010000030.1:0-22087 GCA_045586015.1 Candidatus Nanosyncoccus sp. | reverse complement strand
ATTTTATCACATTTTAGGAAATTATGCTATAATAGAGGTATTCCCGGGTAGCTCAATGGTGGAGCAAGAAGCTGTTAACTTCGAGGTTGCTGGTTCGAGTCCAGTCCCGGGAGCCATTGAAATAAAAGAAAACCCTCTAGGGTTTTATTTTATTTCAAATAGTTTTCGTGGAGTGGATGAGAACCAGCGGAGCTGGTTCGCCCTCGGTAGGAGCCGAATAAAAATCTGAAACAAGTTTCAGATTTTTTGAAGCGACGCCCCGAGGAAGACTTTTTACGAAGTAAAAAGTCTAGTCCAGTCCCGGGAGCCATTTGAGTTGAAAGGCGCCATCTCGGCGTTTTTTCGTGCTATCTTATCTTGAAGCCTTCTTTGATGTATTGTGCAGCTGTTTCGGGTTTTTCTCTTAATGTGACCATAAAATTAAACACACCTATGCCGTCTAAAAATGGTGCTATTTTGACGATATCTTTCGCGGTATAACCCGAGACACTAAGCGGTTCATCGAAGTCGTAATTGCGCGCTTTGAGCCATTTTAAAAATTCGTTTTTAATGTCATCATATTTACAAACCTTTTCGGTCAATGAAGTTGCCACTTCTGGGACTTTGTTTTTCTCTTCGATGAGGTAGTTATAGATGTCTGTGTTCATTGTTCCCTTTCTATTATTAACTAGTTATTGCTCGGACTTTACGGCCAAGTTGTTTAAAACGCGAACGCAGTTGTCTAGATTCAACTGTGCAGAATCGTAAAAAGAATTCCTGACCAAAGGTTTCCGCTTCCCATTCAAATCTTTGGTTTTTATAACCGTCAAAGTCTTCTTCTGCTTCAATATAGTACTTAATATTTCTTCGATATAATGCTGAGTCTGGGTGGCTCTTATAGACATATGCAAGTAAAGATTGACGAGTGTGCCATGTTTCGTGGGCAGCGGTAATAATATCCTCCTTGTTTATTTTCATTTTTCTTCCTGGTTTGTAATAAATAGTTATGGTGTTGTCTTTATAAGAGTAGCAACCATCTTCGCCACTATCATCTTGGGGCTCAAAAACAACACGAGGAGGGTTTTTTACCCTAAGAACTGAAGAAAGATATGATATTAGTTTTCTGCTACAAATTTTATAGTTATCTCCGTAGCTGCTTATAATATCCTGTACTTCATCGATATCAATTTTTTCTAAAAATTGTTCTATGTTGGAATACATTTCACGCTTGTTTGGATTAGAAAAAATGTCAGGGTAGTCCGCACGCCGTTCTTCGACTGTCTTTTGTCGACGACGAGGCTTATTGGCTTGTGCTTCCTTAGAAGAAGCCCGACTACTTGTTTCGGGCGGTTCAGGTGACGGACTTTTTTCAAAATGATTCATATTTTTATTGTACCTACTTACGAAGTTTTGTCAAAGGGCTATATTGACAAATAGCGTATCTTGTGCTATAATTAGAGTCGGTGGGAGTTTGCCCTTCAAGGGGCGTAGTACATTAAAAAGGAGGATGTCTGATGAACAGAGATGTTGCATTAAGGTTTTTTTTGTTAGCTATCGTAGTTATCACGATAGCTCACCTTTGCGGCTGTAGTAGCCGCGTCAACAAGAGTTGGTACATCGATCAGCCAAACGGAGATTACTCCTGGTATACGATTGATGGCACCGCTATCAAGGATGTTGGCAGCGGTGGAAACCCTGAGGTGATTTGGAACATTGATGGCCTTTCCAGCAATGCGGAATTATTCCACATTACTGGATTCGATAAGGAAGACGCTAGAGAAAAAAGAGCTCTGGTCTTTCTCCTCGTCCAGGACGGAAACAAAGTTTGGCTGATCTGGAGCGAAAACCAGGAGCCAAAACTATTGACCGAAAATGGTCATGTTTTCGGAGTTCCTGACGGGGACAACCTGAAACCGGTAGTTGTTCTTGAGAAGGATGGTCGTTTCTATATAGCGACTGACTTCTCGAAGGTACACAAAGAAGGCAGAATAAAAGTTAATGTAATAAGGGGGATCTTCTGAAAGGGGGAGTTCGCTAGGGGTGCTGCAGATTGTGGCGCCCCTTTTTAATGCTTGATTTTAGTTTAAAATTGCGACCGTGATGTTTAGATAAGCGGCGAAGGTGCACCAGAGGAGATACGGGAGGAGACAGAAGGCAGCGGATTTGCGGTTTTTGAAAGCCATAAAGATTATAGCGAAAATCATCAGCCACATCGCAATTAGCCAGCCGAAGGCGAAGAAACGGAGTTCAAGACGGAAGAAGAAGATGGTCCAAAAGAAATTAAAGATGAGTTGAACGAAATAAAGAATAAGTTCAGCTCTTCTTAGACTTTTTTCGACAGGAGTTTTCGGGCTTAATCTATAGATTAGATACGAGGCTACGCCCATCAAGAGATATAGAATCGTCCAGGCGACCGGGAAAAGCCAGGCCGGCGGGGCGAGCGGAGGCTGTTTTAAAGCACCGAAATTCATCATTGCGTCTCCTGTTAAAGCGGAAGAGATGAGGCCAACAATAAGCGGCAAAATAATAAAACCGACGGCGATAAGAAACTTTTTAAAAGTAAATTTTTCCTTCTTCCCTTTGACGCTGTTTTTGATGCGCGGGGTCGATTTTTTCGCGGTTGGTTTTTTCGCAGTCGTTTTTTTCGCGGCTGGTTTCTTCGATTTTGTAGTCTTTTTTGCTGGTGCTTTTTTCGGCATTTTTAAAACTCCTTTGTGGTTCTAATTATAGCATAAGAGCTTTTAAAAACTAATTCTGTGTTAAAATGAGGTTATGGGTAAAGCGGGAAGGTCGTTAAAACAATATCTAAAAGGGGCGAACAAAGTCGCGCTCGGGGCGTTTTTTCTGATTTTAGCCCTGACTTTTATAGTTTTTATTAACACTATTATCATCGGCGATTGGGTAAAAATCGGGCTGGCTCTTTCAGCGATGGTTTTTTATTTGGTGCCTGATTTAGTTTCGTATAAGTTCCGAGTTCATCTTCCGGTTACACTGATAATTACTTATTATCTGTTTATTTTTGCTTCTTTGATTCTTGGCGAAGTGTTTGCTTTTTACGGGCCGTTCCCTTTTTGGGATATCATTTTACATCTGTTAAGCGGGTTTGTGATTGCTGGGATTGGGCTTTCGATTGTAGAAATCGTGAATAAAGGCGAAAAATCGCGAGCATTCACGCTACTTTTTGCGTTTTGTTTTTCGATTACTCTCGGGTTAATGTGGGAATGCCTTGAATTTACATTCGATATGACGGCTCGAACTGACGCCCAAAAAGACGCGATAGTCCAGAATATCTCAACAATCACGATGCAACGAGATGGCGGAAATCGGCCGGTCCGAGTAGATAACATCGCAAAAACAGAGATAATTTTAGAGAATGGCGAAGTTGTAAGCGTAGATGACGGCTATCTTGATATCGGGTTGATGGACACGATGAAAGATTTGTTAATGAATACGGCGGGGGCGGCGTTATTCTTAATAGTCGGGGCGGCTTATCTTAAAAAGAACCATAAAGCCGGTTTGGCCGATAAGTTTATAATGACAAAAGCAAGTTAACCGAGTAAAACTTTAAAGAGGCCGAGCGAAGCGGCGAGCATAATCAGACCGGCGACGAGGATGCCGGCTAGACAAGCGATGACGGTTTTTTTGAAATCTAGTTTTAAGATACTTGCGGCAAGAGTCCCGGTCCAGGCGCCGGTTCCGGGAATCGGAATTGCAACAAAGAGAAAGAGGGCGAAGTAAGTGCCGTGTTTGCCGGCCTTTTGTAATAGTTTCTCGCCGCCTTTTTCGCCTTTTTTAAGACAGAAATTACAAAATTGTTTCAAAGGTTTCCAATTTCTTTTGCTTCCCCATTCGAGAATTTTCCGAGCGAAGAAATAGATGAACGGAATCGGAATCATATTACCAATGATAGCGACAATGAGGACGAGCCACTCGGGGAGGCCGAGGTCCATACCGATGGCGACCGGGATTGCGCCGCGAAGTTCGACAAGCGGAATCATTGAGATTACTAAAACGATGAGAATTTTCCAAAACATATAGCCATTATAGCATCATTTTAGTGTTGACATAGGTTTTTCGGCGTTGTATTATTGTATTAGTTAAATAATACAATAAGAGGTAAAATGAATAATTTTGAAAACAATTCGCCGGTCTATCTCCAAATCGCGGAAAAGCTTGCGACACAGATTTTCGGCGGGAAGTTAGAGCCGGGAGCGCAGTTGCCAACGGTAAGAGAGATTGCGCTAGCGGAGCGAGTGAACCCGAACACGGTACAAAAGGCTCTTTCTAAGCTCGAGGAAGAGGGGTTAATTACAACCGAGCGGACGAATGGGAAGTTCGTGACGAATTTAAAAGAGTTGATTATGGAGAAGCGAGAGGAATATGCAGCGGAGCTGACACGGGTCTACGAGAATAAGATGAGTGAGGTCGGGGCGGAGATTCGGATGCCGAAAATTATGTGGCTAAATGAGGGGGCGGCGGAGATTCTAGAGAAGGTTGAGGAAATGGAGGAAAAGCCGAAAGAAAGGAGCAGAAGATGGTTCTTTTAGAGTGTCAGGGCTTAAGCAAAAAATACGGAAAAAAGCAGGCGCTTAAAAATGTGAACTTAGAGATTCCGGCCGGCAAAATCGTCGGTTTACTCGGGCCGAATGGTTCGGGGAAAACAACTCTCATCAAGCTAATTAATAATCTACTGACGCCGACAGAAGGCGAGATTCTGATTAATGGTAAGCAGCCGGGGGTGGAAAGTAAAAGTATGATTTCCTATTTGCCGGAACGGACCTATTTTAGCCGGAATATGAGCGTGAAAAAGACGTTGGAGTTTTTTGCGGATTTTTACAAAGATTTCGATTTAAACCGGGCGCGGAAGCTACTAAAAGATTTAGATTTAGATGAGGACCAGCGAATTTCGGCGATGAGTAAAGGGATGCAAGAGAAAGTGCAGTTAGTGCTCGTAATGTCTCGACGGGCGAGGCTTTACATCTTAGACGAGCCGCTCGGCGGGGTTGATCCAGCGACGAGAGATTATATTTTAGACACGATTCTGACGAATTTTAACGAGAAAGCGAGTCTGATTATCTCGACACATTTAATCTCGGATATTGAGCGGATTTTAGATGAAGTGATTATGATTGATAAGGGGCAGGTGGTAATGCAAGAGGAGGCGGACGTTCTAAGGGCGAAATATAAGACCTCGATTGATGAGATTTTTAGAAAGGAGCTCAAAAATGCTAGGTAAGTTATTAAAATACGATTTAAAAGCGATTTTTAAGTTTTTAGCGATTTTCTACGTGCTAGCGATAGTGTTTGCGATAGTGACGCGGATACTTTTCGCGGTTAACGATTCCCTTTTCTTGACGATTCTTGCATACATTTTTAACGGGGCGACGATTGCGATGATTGCGAACATTTTAATTAATAATTTGATGCGAGCTTGGGTGTATTTTAAGGGGAATTTGTATGGCGATGAAGGGTATTTAATGCACACTTTGCCGGTGCCACGGAGGGATTTGTACGCGTCGAAGTTTTTGATGGGGTTAATTACTCTAACTGTGAGTACGGTGGTAATCGTGGCGACAATAGCGATTGCGTGGTTAACGCCGGAAAGTTTCGAGGGTTTGAAGAATATCTTAGCGCCGATGGCGGAGGTGTTAGATAGTACGGTAATCGAGATGGTGCTACTGATGATTTTCGTAGTGTTTTTGGAAGTTTTTGTGATGTTGATTTCGGGATATACAGGGATAATTTTAGGGCATAAGAAACTTAGCAATCGGACGGGGTGGTCGGTTTTGTTTGGGTTCATCTGTTATATCGTGATTCAGTTAGTAATTTTAGCGGGGATGTTTATTCTGGCCGGGGTTAATCCGGAAATTGGCGAACCGTTATTCTCTAGCGAACAACTAATTCCGGATATTAGCGTTCTAAGACCGGTCTATATCTTATCAATAGTGCTCTATTTGATTTTAATTGCGATGGATTATGCGCTGTCGGCGAAGTGGTTTAAGAAGATTGATTTAGAATAAATCGTTATCTTTAAAATATTTTAATAGAATTAGATCTCGGAGAGTTACAAATCGGCCGCCGTAGTTCTCAGGCTCAGTTTTTTGGAGTCTCTTCAGATCTTTCTCTTTCACACTAAGAATAAAATCGGGGTCTTCCCACGTAGGGGTAAAACCCTCATCAATCTCCTCTTGAGTATAATTTGTTCCTACCTCTGATTCGGGCGTGGCGCGAAAAACATAAGAGATACAACGGGTGTTCGGGCGGCGATTCAGTTTCCCATCTCTCTTTTCGTAAAAATAACCGATTGGTTTTATGTGGCTAATTTCGTAGCCGACCTCTTCTCTTACCTCGCGCCTGAGGGCATCTTCGATAGTTTCGCCTGGATCTATCCCGCCTCCGGGGATTTGGCAATAATTATATTTTGTTGATTTAGTTAAGCCAATTTTCCCTTCGTTGTTAATTAAAATGCAGCGTACGCAAAATCTAACTTTAAGCGGTCTATCTTCTGTAGCGAAACCGAAGTCGGCATCGCTGATTGCGCCGAGCTCAGTAGTCAGAGCTTTACGCTCTTTTGCGGTTGCGCTACTTGGAAAAATGAGGGGTAGTTCGGAATCTTGGAGTTCAAAGCGATATTTTTGCTTAATGTTGGGATATTTTTTATGATTGACTTCGCTGAGAAACATATCAAGAGGGCGGCACCAGAGCTTAAAGTCGCCATAGAGGGCGCGGTAGATAACCATCTTCTCTTTAGTTTCGGAATGATAGGCGATATCTTCGACGAAATAGAAATTGCCTTTGAAATGTTTATAAATACCGTGAATTTTGACCTCTCGTTTTGACATATTTTGATTATAACATGGTAAAATGGAGAAAAGGAGTTTTTATGCTAGCAAATGATCGACTTTTAATTGGGAAAACAGAGGACGGCAAGGAGCTCGCGATTTTACCTCAAATGGCGAATCGGCACGGCTTAATAACAGGGGCGTCTGGTTCGGGAAAAACCATTACTCTCAAAGTAATGGCGGAAAGTTTTTCGGACGCGGGGGTGCCGGTATTTCTCGCCGATGTAAAGGGAGACCTCGCTGGAACAGCGGTAGATGGCGAAATTACAGAGGCGATTCAAAAACGATTAGATAAGCTAGCGATAAAAGATTTTGAAGCGAAGTCCTTCCCTGTAAGGTTCTGGGATTTGTTCGGAACGGAGGGGCATCCGGTGCGTGCGACGGTAGAGTCGGTCGGACCAGAGGTGCTTTCGATTATGCTCGGACTCTCTGAGGCGCAGGAAGGTAACCTCGCGATTGCGTTTGCGATTGCGAAAGATGAAAATCTGGCTTTAATTGATTTGAAGGATTTAAGGGCAGTTTTACAATATGTGGCCGAAAATAAGGATAAATACTCGACGAAATATGGCAATATTACTACGCAAAGTATAGGGGTAATTCAGAGGTCGCTACTTACTCTCGAAAACCAAGGGGCGGACCACTTCTTCGGGCAGCCGGCGCTAGAGGTGAGTGACTTTTTCGCGACTGAGAATGGACGAGGGGTAATCAACATTCTTCACGCGGTGACGCTGTTTGAAAGCCCAGATATGTATGCGGCGTTTCTACTTTGGCTTTTAACGACACTCTTCTCTACTTCGCCAGAGGTAGGCGACTTAGATAAGCCGAAGCTAGTCTTCTTCTTTGACGAGGCGCATCTACTCTTTAACGGGATGCCGGCTTATCGGTTAAAGCGAATCGTACAGATTGTAAAGCTAATTCGTTCACGCGGAATTGGGCTTTATTTCATTTCTCAGAGCCCGACCGATATTCCGGACGAGGTCTTAGCCCAGATGGGCAACAGAGTACAGCATAGTTTGCGCGCCTATACGCCATCAGAGCAGAAAGCAGTACACGCGGCGGCGCAAGCTTTCAGGACGAACTCGAAGTTTGATACAGAGAAGGCTATCTTAGAGCTCGGAACCGGGGAGGCTTTAATTTCCTTCCAAGATGAGAAGGGTGCACCAGAGATAGTAGAAAAAGCGATAATTTTACCGCCACAGAGTAAAATGGGGGCAATTGACGGGATTGCGCGTAATAAAGTGATCAATGCTAGCCCGTTATGCGGAAAATACGATGAAGCGGTCGATCCGGAGTCGGCAGCAGAAGTAATTCAGCAAAAAGCAGATACCGAAGCGGCGGAAAAACAGGCTCAATTAGAGGCGGAAGCAGCGGAAAAACAAAGGGTAGCAGCAGAAAAGGCGGCAGAAAAGGCGGCGGACGAGCAAGCAAAATTGGCCGAGAAGGAGCGAATTGCGGCCCAGAAGGCTGCTGAAAAGGCGGAGGCGGATCGAATCAAGGCTGAGGAGAAAAGGCGCGCACAGGCCGAAAGAGAGGCCTCTAAGGCGAAATCTAGTTCAAAGACGAAGTCGAATACGGATAGATTCCTAGGAAACATCTTAGGGTCGGCAGGAAGCGCGATTGGAAGAAAAATCACAAACAAGATATTGAAGGATATATTTAAGTAAGAGCTAAGATACTTTTTACTTGTTTTACGCCTCTCGCGATCGTCAAAAATACAACAGTTAGTCGGACTCGTCCTGGTATTTCAGTACCAGATACTCGTCCGTAACTGTTGTATTTTTGACTGTCGGCGAGGCTATTTTATACAAGTAAAAAGTATCTTAGCTCTTATTCTTTTCTTCGTTTTCAAGTTTTTTGAAGGCGACTTTGCCGACGAGAGTGGTCGGGAGTTTGTCGCGGAATTCATAGGCGGCTGGAAGGGCGTAAATTGGGACATTTCTCTCTAAGAGTTCCCTGATTTCGCGTTCAATCTTTTTACCCGCCTTATAACCAGGTTTTAAGACGATAAAGGCTTTTGGAACTTGACCTTTGTAATGGTGGTCAATGCCGATAACTGTAGAGGTTAAGACGCCTTCGTGGGAGTTGATGATTGATTCGAGATGAGTCGGATAGATGTTATAGCCAGAGGAGATAATCATACGTTTCAATCTCTGGGCAAAGTAGATGAAGCCGTCTTCGCCTAGATAACCGAGGTCGCCGGTATGGAGCCAGATTTTGCCGTCGTCGTGGACGCGGAGTGCCTGGGCATTTTCAGCATCATCGTTCAAATATCCCATCATAACTAGCGGTCCAGAGATACAAATCTCGCCCTCCTCGCCGACTGGCTGTTCTTTAAAGGTATCGTTTTTAATAATTTTAAAGGACATATCTGGGAGAGGGGCACCGATAATTCCGTCAGCAAAGGCATTTTCTGGAGATAGACAGGTCGCGCCGGTCGCCTCTGTTAAACCATAGCCAACCCGAATTCTGGCGTCTGAGCCGTGGGCCTTTAGATATTCGTTGATTTTATCACGCAAGGTCTGATTAAGGGCGTCGCCGCCACAGATGACAGAGGTAACCGAAGCGAGGTCGCGAGGGCCAAGTTTAGTATTAATGAGCGCCTCATAGAGCGTTGGGACGCCACAGATGAAGTTCGGTTCGTTCTTTTTAATGATGTCAGCAAATTGTTTGTGTGAAAAGGCTGGGATTAAGATACAGCCCATACCTTTACAGAGAGGAGTATGGATACAAACGCCAAGCCCAAAACCGTGGAAAAGAGGCAAAATTGAGAGGACAGTCGCGCCCGGAACGGCTTGTTTAATGACGGTCGTACATTGAATACCTAAGGTGTTAAAGTTTGCGTTCGAGAGCAAGACGCCTTTAGGGGCGCCGGTTGTACCACCAGAGTAAAGAATCACTGCTGGGTCGTTGCCGTTACGCTCTTCGTAATAGTTTCCCTGATAAAAATAGGAATTCGCGATAAAATCTTCCCATAAAACGACTCGGCTGTCGTTTGATGGCAATCTGACTTTTTTAACGTGTAAGGTGTTATAAAGTTTCTTCTTAAGGAAACCGAGGCCGTCTGAGGGGCGAACAACGATGATGCGTTCGAGCTGAGCGGTGTCGCGGAGACGGTAGATTTTATCAAATACCGCATCAATAACGAGTACGTATTTCGATTCGGCAACTTTAATGTAATATTCAAGCTCTTTTTCCGAAGAGAGAGGATGGACCATATTACAGATTGCACCAACCATATTCACGGCGTAAACCATAGTAATTCCCTCTGGAGTGTTCGGCATACAGATCGTCACGCGATCGCCTTCTTTCACGCCATAATTTTTAAGCGCTCGAGCGGTCTTTTCAATCTTTTTGACGAAATTTTTATAAGTAACTTTGTGCCCGTAATAGGTATAGGCGATGTTGTCCGGCCATTTCTCGGCGGATTGGATAACCATATCAACCATTGAAAAATCTGGGTATTCGATATGGGTCGGGATTCCTTCCTCGTCGTAAAATTCGAGCCAAGGGGAATCTTTATATTCTTTTTTCTTAACCACGAAAATAACTCCTTTGATACATTATATCATAAGCGGGAAATTCTGGAAATATGTCAAACTTAGATTATTAGGTTTGAAAATTTCAGAAAACGCCATTACCATATGTTTTTTATATGTCGTTTCTTCTATTATCGAGGTCGTAGCTACCAAATGAACCCCAGGAGGAACGTTCATCGGTGGGCGAATAATTATTGGATCCGTCTTGAGAGTTAGTTTTTTTGCCAAGATTTTTGATAAGACCAATACCACTAGCAACCCAAGCAAATAGACCTCGTTTTCGGATTTTCTTGGTTTTTTCTTGCGGTTCCTTTTGAATCTCTTTGATTTGGTCGATTAATTCTTGTTTTTTACTTGGTTCTTGGGATTCTACTTGTGGTTTTTGGAGTTCTTTGATTTGCCTAATTAATTCTTGCTTTTTACTTGGTTTTTGGGATTCTCCTGGATTATCGGGAGTCTCTTGTCGTGGTCGTGCGAATGGACTCAAAAAAGTAACTTTTATGGCTTTATTAGAGGTTCCAGTAGGCTCGGATTCGGGTGTCGACGTTGGTGTTGGTTCTGGTGTTGGTTCGGGTTCTGGCGTTGGTTCGGGTGTTGGTTCTGGCTCTGGCTCAGGTGTTGGTTCTGGCTCTGGCTCTGGCTCTGATTTAGGCTGAGGCTGTTCTGGGATTCTAATTTGTTCGAGCTCAAATGCTTTTTGTTTCTTTTCTGCTTCTTTTTCAAGTCCTTTTCTGATTAAATCTTTAATTCTATCATTGATATATTTCCCTTGATCGCCTTCGACTTCTAACAATTCGTCTTCGAGTAAAGACTCGACGGTGGAATATAATTCCTCGCTTGGGGATTGATTACTGCTGGGTGATTCTGGGCTATTCATTTTTGTGTGACCTTTCTTATATTTTATTCATAATAACGCTAATGTTTATATTTGTCAACTTTTTTGCCAACAAAAAACGAGCTGTTTTAGCTCGTTTTTTGAAAAATCTATTTCTTCGCGACTGAAAGCGAGATTTTACGGCCTTCTTTATCAATGTCTAAGACCTTAAAACTCTTTCTCTCGTTAAGAGTAAAGATTTTTTCCGGGTCAACATCGGAACCTTCGCCAAGTTCAGAAACGTGGACTAAAGCTTCGACGGCCGGAGAAATCTGAACAAAGGCACCGAACGGAGTGATTCTAGTCACAGTTCCCTCGACTTTCGAGCCTTTCTTAAGATTTTCAACTTCGGAAATCCACGGATCTTCAACGAGTTGCTTCATCGAAAGGGAGAGGCGTTCCTTGTCAATAGCGATGATTTTCGCTTCGATGGTATCGCCGACCTTAACGTAATCGGACGGATTATTAACGCGTTCCCAAGAGATTTCAGAGATATGGACTAAACCTTCGATGCCGTCAACGTTAACGAAGACGCCGAAGTCAACTACGCCGGTTACGACGCCTTTGACTACATCGCCGACTTTAAGTTCAGCAAAGCGTTCGGCAAGCCCGTCTTTAATCGCTTCTTTCTCAGAGAAGATAAGCTTATTTTCTTTTTTGTTCGCGTCGAGAATACGAACTTTGATGTCTTTACCGACAAGCGAATTTAAGCGTTGTAAGATTTCGTCCTTGTCAGAAGAACCGACACGCGGGTAGTGTTCAGCAGAAAGTTGTGAAACCGGTAAGAAACCGCGGATACCTTCGTATTCGACGAGGAGCCCGCCCCGGTTCGCATCAAACGGCGTAACCTCGACAGTTTCTCCGCTATCGAGTTTAGCGGTAATTTCATCCCAACCCTTATCTTTAACGGCTTTACGAAGCGAGAGTAAAACGTAACCATCGTTCATTTCTGCTTCAACGACCGAGGCGGTAACATCGTCGCCAACGTTTAAGTTTCGGGCGAACGAAGCCTCGCGACGCGGGACTAAACCGACGCCCTGAGCACCGAGATCGATTAAGATTTCGTGCTTTTTGACAGATAACACCTTTCCTTCGATGGTGTCACCCGCAATAACTTTTTTAGACGAAGCTTCGTTTTGCGCAAGAAGCTCATCCATAGTGATTTTTTTGGCATTTGCCATAATTAAATTTATTCCTTCCTTTGTCCTCGACTTAAGCCGAGAAAACTTGTCATATTATATCATACTCTGTGTTATAATGGAAGCATGTATTTAGGTATTGATATTGGAGGAACAAAAACTTTAATCGCGCTCTTTTCGCGACGGGGGCTAATTCTTAAAAAGCTGAAGTTTAGGACCGCTCGAGGTTCAAAGACTTTCCTAAGCGATTTAACTAATAATTTGAATGGGTTTAAAAAATATAAAGTTCGCTCGATTGCCGTGGCGATTCCGGGACTTGTACAAAAAAATTATTCAGTCAAATTCGGGAATCGGGATTGGGACGATATTGACATTTATAGCCCTATAAAAGAAGTGTTCGACTGTCCAATTTATTTTGAAAACGACGCAAGTTTGGGTGCGCTTTATGAAAGTTATCAGCTTCCGGGACGAACAATTTTCTTGACTTTTTCGACCGGAATTGGTGGCGGAATAGTAGAAAAAAATCGGGTTTTAGAAGAGTCTAATAGTTTCGAACCTGGGCATTGGCGGTATGATTATAATGGGAAGGAATTAGAGTGGGAGGATATTGCGGCGGCGAGTGCGCTTGAGAAGGTTTTTCACGTCGATTATGCGACGGATTTGAGACGGAAAGAACAATTAGAGGAAGTTGCGAGAAGGATTTATTTAGGGTTACCTGATGTGATAAAACAATATCACCCAGATACGATTGTTTTGGGGGGTCCGCTCGGGAAAATCTTTAGATTGTATGTAAAATATTTGCCGGCCGATTTAGGGGTAAAACTGAAACGACCGAAACGGCCGACGGAATCGGTAATTTACGGCTGCTTTCTTTATGCGAAACAAAAGGAGCGGGAGTAATTCCCTTTTAAGATGGACGATTTGATAGAGAAGCTGCGGTTGGACTTCCCGGAGTTTAGGTTTAAAACTGGGAAAAAGTTCGCTTTTCGATTTCCGAAAACGATTACGATTGGCCCAGAGGAGTCGGGGGCGGAGCTTTTAGTTTTACACGAACTCGGGCATGCGGTATTGGGGCATAAAGAGTTTAAGACAGATGTAGAGAGGTTAAAGATGGAAGTAGAAGCCTGGGAGAAGGCACGGGAGCTAGCGGGGGTTTATCAGATAGATTTTGATGAAGAGATGATGCAAAATGAGCTAGATAGTTATAGAGATTGGTTGCACAAAAAATCGCGTTGCCCGAAGTGCGAGCTAACGCGATTTCAAGATGCGGATGGGACTTACCACTGTCCGCGTTGCGAAAATTTGGCTTAGGCCTTTTTCGCTGGACCACGACGAGAGATTCGCCCGCCCTTAGCACCAGCAATACGAGCTAACGCAGGGTTAGCAGCGAAACCACCGGTGTGACCATTTTGGCCACCTTTTTTACCAATACGGGCATAGAATTCTTTACCGTATTTAGCTTTGTTGGTAGCAGCAGCTTTCATGCCGCCAGCTTTCGTTCCAGCCATTTCTAGAACTCCTATTCTGCCCACCATATTAAAAATTAATCACCACCTTTAGAGTGTATGACGTAATTATAGCATAGTGCTTCAGGTTTGTCAATATGCTTTTTCTTAGATTTATGTTTTAATTTTTTTCAAAAACCCGAACACTAATTTTAAAAGTTTTGCACAACTTGTGAAAAAAAGGTCTTGACATTATGCATTTCGTGATATAAACTGAGGTTAGTTTAAGTAGATTAAACTGCGAGGCTACTTAAATCTATGTATGACCTACGAAACCGCTCCAAAATAGAGCGGTTTCTCTTTTACTTAAGGGGTGATTTCTATTGATTTTTTTGCGTAATTGTTGTATAATGTATTTAGTTTTCGTACATTAAGAGGTCAGGTTAGAAAGGGTGGTAATATGATAATAAACCTGGAAAGATTAGTGCTTGGTTACTGGTATGATACCTATATCCGGAATTGCGAGAAGAATTCTATCTCTTTTAGTTTTAACAACCCTGAATATCTGAGGTGGTGGTTTGATCTCAGAAGAAAGGATGTAGAAGAGGAGATAGAAGCTGCGAGAGCACGATTTGAGGAGCTGGGTGGAAAAACTCTCGATGAGGTAAAAGAAATTGCCTCTAGATATGAGTTTCCGGAATTTCCCGAAATCGGGCCACCTCGGAACGAAAAGAGCCTCATCAGAGAGCCGCAACCCCTCGATAAAGCTTCAGAGAGGCGCGATCTTGAGGCAACAACATTTAACTGTTGCGGTTGGTGCCGGTATCGCGGCAGGGGTGGAATCATAAGTATATATGGTTACCACATCGTAGCCAATTGTTCCCTGATACCAGAAATACTAGATAATGGGAGTAGGGCTTCTGAGTGTGGTTGCAAAAAACTGCGTTTTAACACCCCTTGCGTCATCGTGAACGGAAACGAGGATTTGTGGACGACGTGCAAAGAGTGGATGTGCTTTGAGCTTGTGAAGCTCGAGGCCGAAAAAGCGATCCTCGATGTCTATTCGAGGTATCTTACAGCAGAATAGTAATTCTTGTACCCCAACTTATTAAAAATTGCCCCCTGCGGTTTACGTAGGGGGCATCTGTTTTTAAAAAGCTCGGCCGAGGCCGAGCTTTTAGGGCTATTCGTCAGAGAAACAAAGATTAACGAGCTTATCTATATGGGCTTGAGTTGAATCAACAAGCGGGATATCAACATCTTCTGGCTTAATAATCATGTTTGACTCTGTGCAGCCAAGTATTACCGCGTCAGGGCACTCGTTACTGTCGCAAGGAAACTGGCAAATAAAGTTTATGATGAATTCCTTAGATTCCGGTACTACGATGCCATGACAGAGCTCGTCGAAGATAATCTGATTGATCTTATCGATTTCTTCCAAGTAGCTTGACGTGTCCATGACGGAAATGCCGTGCGACTTGAGTCGTTTGCTTAAGAAGTCTTCAGTCATCGTAAACTTTGTACCGAGAAGCAGAACACGTTTTGCGTTCAGTTCCTGACATTTTTCTGCGATACAATCGCCGATATGAACAAGATGCGATTCGGCTTGGATTTGGTTATCAAGATCTTCCCATCGTTTAGCGAGTGACCTTTCAATTTCTGGGGCTACCTTGTGCATAGTATTGGTCGCTATCGCAATATAATCACAATAGGCACTTCCCGGTACATCCCCGAAAAGACAGAGTGCTTCGGCCTCGCGAGATAAAACAAGCCCAATTGTGTCCCATTTGCCTTTATCCATCATGTTAGCATAGTCTTCGAAGTTCACGCTCCGAAGAACCAGATCAGCGGAGACGAGTCCGCCAGCGCGTTCATTAACCTGACGATTAATCTGTTCGTAGTAGTGGAGGGTTGATTCGTAGCTCATCCCCCCGATGATACCAATACGCTTCATTCTTTAACTCTCCTTCCTATAGATATAAATGTACTGTCTTTTTGTTAGTGTATACATATGATATACAAAATATCCCTAAAGAACGCCTCTTATTATACTATGGAATTGCATTTGCTACAAAAAATCGGCTATTTTGCCGATTTAAATACGGTTTGGTGGGGTTATGTGGACTTGAACCACAGACCTCGTCATTATCAGTGACGCGCTCTAACCAGCTGAGCTATAACCCCAAAGTCGGTCGAATTCTGGTGGAGTAACTGGGACTCAAACCCAGGACCTCTGCCTTGCAAAGGCAGCGCTCTAATCAGCTGAGCTATTACCCCTCGTTCCTATATTTTAACTGAAATGAGAAAAAAGTCAACACTCGGGGCGGATTTAAGGGGAAAAGTTATAGTAATTTGCCCCGGATAAAAGTTCTACTTTTCGGCATTCGGCAAGCTCGGAAACAGTAGCGAATTCGTAGCCCTGGGAGTGTAAGGTATCGATGATAGTCGAGACAGCTTCGATGGTGGTCGGGTAAATATCGTGCATAAGAATAATAGCGCCGTCGTGGACTTGGCTCATAGTGGTCGCGACGATGGACGAGACGTCGCGATTCTTCCAGTCTAGCGAATCGACAGACCATAAAATCAGAGGGGTGCCGGCGATGGCACGAACTGCGTCGTTGATGTTGCCGTAGGGAGGACGCGTAAGAATAGGGGTGTGGCCGGTTATATTAGAGAAAGTCGATTTAGCTGCGTCGACATCGGATTTGATGTCGGCTGACGAAAGCCAGATCAGGTTTTGATGATACATGGTATGACTCGCGATTTCGTGCCCTTCCCTCTCAGCGCGCTTAACGAGATCGGGGCTACTAGCGGCCATACTCCCAAGCATGAAAAAAGTAGCAAGGGTATTTTTTTCGCTAAGAACATCGAGGAGGGCGGCAGTCGTAGACGGAGATGGACCATCATCAAAAGTCAAAGCGACAAGCATTTTTCCTTTTAGTTCTCTTTCGGTCGCTTTGACATGTTTTGACATCGGAGTGGTCGGGAAATGGTCGCTTAGGTCGGAGCTTTTTGAAATAGTGAGATCTAAAAGATCTAGAATAATGATGATGCCGATTAGAACGACCGCTACTAATTTAAGCCAAGGCAAGCGGATGTCGAGGCGGCGGAAAAGCGAGGCGTTTCTAGAGGACGATTTGGCGCGCGTACTCATACATCGCAATTCCCGCGGCAACGCCGACATTAACAGAGCGCGTTGAACCGAAGCTCTCGATAAATCTAACGTCTTCGGCTTTTTCTAGTAGTTCAGGCGTAATGCCATTATTTTCAGAACCAAAAATTAGAGTAGTGTTTTGAATAAATATTTTTTCATTGAGAGGTTTTGCGCGCTCGGTGTTATTTTCAATTGCGACTAATTCCCTGTTTTTTTGAGTCTTTAAAAAATCTTCTATAGTCGGATGATGAACAATTTTAAGATATTTATCGGTACACATCGCACCGCGGCGATTGTATTTTTTCTTGCCGATGATATGAACTTTTTCAACATTAAAAGAGTTCGCAGTGCGAACGATAGAGCCAATATTAAAATCGTGCTCAACGTTTTCGATGGCAATTTCGAGGGGAGTACGGGATTTTTCGAGTGCAGAAAAAACTTGTTCATTTTCTAAGCCTTTGTACTCATCAATCAGATTTCGTGTATCCTCCATACCTGTATTATACCACTGTGGTATAATTATTAGAAATAGGAGGTAAAATGGAATTTGACGAATATCAGAAAAAGGCGAAAAAATACGATTTTTTTGAGGCGACGACTGATTTGAAAGATGTTGGTTTTATAGAGAAGGTTCTAGGTTTAGTCGGAGAGGCAGGCGAAACGGCGGACAAAATTAAAAAAATTATACGGGATAAGGGCGGGGTGGCATCTGATGAAGACCGTGACTTGATTATTAAAGAGCTCGGGGATACTTTATGGTATATCGCCGCAATTTCGCGATATTTAGATGTACCGTTGTCTAAGGTGGCGAATACGAATATTGAAAAATTAGAGAGTCGTTATCAGAGAAACAAATTGCACGGCGAAGGTGACAATAGATAGAGTTTAGAGATTTTTAAACAAGAAATAGCCCCCGGGGTAAGCCGGGGGCTAGTGGGATGGACGGTTTTATCATACAAAAGCTGGTGCGACAGCGATTGCGCATATCAACACCAGGATGATGGTGGGGACGTACCACAACGCCCAATCTTTTAAATCCCATTCGCTTATCATGAGCGCAACAACGCCCATCACGATTAGGATAAAAAAAATACCCCCCATAAACGCGATCATAGAGTCACCTCCTTATCCGCCGTCTTTGGCAACAGTATTACCGTTTTCGTCGTTCGTTCTCGATAATGAAAACGTCCGTCGAAGACAGTATACTCTGTCAAAACGGAGTAACAAACTAACTCCGCTGGCGAACCTTCGCTTGTCGGCTGAATTGTCGGCCAGTAGATTCGCCCTTCTTGAACCTGCTGTGACTCATCCAGATAGTGGTATACATATCTGTTGTGATGATTACTGTCAGGTTCGGTTTCCAGATACTGTCCCTGTCCCAGAGGAGATTCCAGTAACGTTACGCGATAAGTCTCTTGCTGACTTATCACTTCTTCTTCCCAAGGGAGCGCTGTAATACATTCCATCATAACTATCGCTATGATGATAAGGCTCCCCACGATGAACGGGAACGCACCCCAGCTCCTGAAGATAAGGATGGGGACAATGAACGCCATTACTATGGCTACAATTATAATTATCCATATATTCATATGGGCCTCCTTTGCCGGTTTTGCCGGCTATTCAATTATTAGCCGGCACTGCGCAGGCTTATTTTATCTATTACGAATAATAGACAAGATAAGCCTGCGTATAGCAAGAGAGTATTTAGAGGTGTTAAAACCGTCCAATTTGTTAATGTTCTGCTTTTGCAGGCCCCCATCCGGGCCTGCGTGAGCAGAGCTGGGAGAACAAGGTGTTTTTAAGACTGTTCTGCCCGGCTCAGCTCACGCATTTATGAACTGAGTTCTTATTGTGATTATTTATCCCACCCTGGATGTGCCCACCCAAGAATGTAATCAGGATAAAATGCATTTAAAGAACTATAATACCAGAATAGGAAGAAGCATATTATTTCCCTATTCACCCACTATGACATTAACTCTTATGCAATCTTTTTCTGATTGTTGCCACTATTATAGCAAAATGTTTGTGTTTTGTCAATATGATGACGGCAAAATTGACAGTCAACAGGGGTGATAGTAGTTAAAAAATGTCGAAATGAGTTCGACAAAATAAAATATATGTGCTAAAATAAGCTTATAAATACAGATATTTTGATAGAAATCGGTTTTTCAAAAATACAAGCAAAGATTTATTTATATCTTATAGAGCACGGGCAACAAACCCCGACAGAGATAGCTAACGGGATAACAGAAAACCGAACCACGGTGTATTCTGCTTTGGAATAATTAGTTAAACTAGGGATAATAAAACAAACGAATAGGGGTAAAATTTCGGCTTACACCCCGAATCATCCCTCGGTATTAGAGAGTTTGGCGGAAAAGCGTCTAAGAAATGTAGCGAGACGGGCTAAAAACCTAGAGAGCAATCTTCCTTCCCTGATAAATTTTTATAATGAACATCAGAATGAGCCAGGGGCGACAACGTTTTATGGGCAAGAGGGTGTGCAGATGATTTGGAATAAAGTCCTAGCGGAAAAAGCCACCTATTATTTTGTTAGGAGTAGATATGACGAAATGGCAGACAAAGAGGCTTTAGAGAAATTTAAAAAAATGCGGGTTGAATCTGGAATAGAGTCGGAAGATATTACCCCTTCAGAATTCACCAAAAACACTAGCAAAGACACAAAGAAATGGCTGTTAAACAATAGGACGTTATTGCCGCCGGGAGAGTACGATTCCCCGATTGAAATTGATATCTTTGGGGATAATGTGGCTTTTATTAATTATGAAAAAATGGTATGTCCACCCTAATAGAATCCCCTGAAATCGCTGACGCGATGAGGCAATTCTTCTTATTTGCCAAAAAGTATATCAGAAAATCTACCAATCAAGACGATTTGGATAAAAAATAGCTATTCTTCTCTTAGGTCATCTTTTTTATGATATCATCTTTGCTTTTTGCGATAAAGGATGTTTCAGCCAAATCGTAAGGTAGTGGATTACCGTCTAAATCGCTCATTTTCCCCCCTGCTTCCGACAGAATTAGAGAGGCGGCAGCATAATCCCAAAGAGAAAGACAAGATTGGATGAATAAAGCCGCTCTCCCAGAAGCGACGTAGCAGATATCTAAGGCAGCAGAGCCGGTAATCCTTACTCCTATACTTTTAGATGATAGGCGCTCTAGTTCTTCGAAAAATGCTTTATCAGATTGATGCTCTGACGATAAACCAACAATGACTAATGATTTATCGATTGGTTCCCTTGCAACAGAGATAGCTACATTATTACAAAAAGCACCTTTTCCACGAATTGCCGAAAATGTTTCCATTTTATATGGGTCATAGACACAGCCAACAAGCGGACATTTATCTTTAAAACAAGCGATTGAAATGCAACTATGTTGCATATCCTTGACAAAATTTGTCGTACCATCAATTGGGTCAATGACGAATACTAAGTCATTATCTGGGAAGATATCACATTTTTTCTCTTCAGATACAAAACCTGATTGCGGAAAATTATGAGAAAGATAGTTGATTATTTTGTCTTGATTGTTGATGTCATATCTTGTAACTAGATTTCGCGGCGAAGTTTTTTCGCTAATCTCCGTGCCTTTAGGGCTATGTTTCTTGATATAGTCGCCACACTCGTGAGCGATTTCGATGATTTTTTCTAGGATTTCTTCTTCCATGCTAATTATAGTATATCATAGCAAAAAGCTTAAACCCCCGACGAATGCCGGGGGTTTTAGTTATCTTTTTTCGATTGACACTATCTTGATTGCTCTCAGCGAGAAACTTTTGTCACGAGAATAAATGTATTCTTTCGCAAGCTTTTCGGCTCGTTTCTTGCTGCTAGTGGACACCACGACTGTTTCGTTTCTGCTCTCCTCGAGAACATACGGTTCAAAAGCAGTCGGCCCATAGAGAATCTTTGCTTTTACGATGTACTCCACTTTCACCCCTCCTTGCACTATGTTCAAAATAAAAAAGTGTTCCGCTCTATATGATAGTATGGGTATAAGAGAATGTCAAGAGATTTTATGCTTGGACCCTCAAGTTGTTTCCCCTTTATGTTTTGTTTTTAATAGTCGTAGAAACTCTATTGGGGTGTAGATTGGGATCCCGGAGTTTTTGAAGTCTTTGGAGTTGCGGGTGACGATGCAATCGATACTGTTTCGCCTGGCAGATTCGACCAGAACGGCGTCTTCATAATCCGACATATTACTTCTGATGGCATTGCGGCAATCTGTTCCTGTAATATCTATTACGTCGTAGAGTTTTAGGACTTTTACAAGATTATCTTTAGCCTTCTCTTGATTGTGATAGTATCTGTGCTGGATATAATAGATATCAGTGGTGCTCGTTGCTGCGAGGTAGCCGTCATATTCATATGCTTGAAGCATGACAAATTCGGCATCTTCATTAAAATCTTTACGACTCTGGAGTGCATCGATGACGACGTTCGTATCTATTAGTGCTTTCATTTTTTGAGGCCTAATCTTTCTGCGCGAATATCATCTAGCGACATGTATTCCCCCTTAATTGACCCGATAAGCTCTTTGGCGATTTTTTGCTTTTCCATTTTTTCCTTTCTCTTAGAGAACGGTTCGGTGATTCTAGAGATGATTTTGCCGTTTTTAGTCACAAGGATATCTTCGTCTTTGGACATCTGGATATATTTCCCTAGGTTCCCTTTAAGTTCTGTTAAAGTTATTTCCATTTTAGTCTCCTTCTCTCTTATTGTAATAAAAGTCGGACGGTTTGTCAAGAAAATCGGACGATTTTTACGGTAGAACCAAAAAACCGCCATTGTCGGCGGTTTTGGTTTAACAACTTAGTTGTGCAATTTTCATCGGTCAAATGTTAGCTTAATGTTACGCCTCTTAAAGAGGGCTGTTATGATTTAAGCTTTTAATCATAACCGTAACCGACCTAGCATTATGCATCCTCGCGGATTCATAAGCATCAATTCCTTCTCAAGAAAGGAGGTAATCCATCGACACGTTCTCGTACCGATGCCTTGTTACGACTTAACCCCAATCATCTCCCCCACCTTAGGCCGCCGAGGCGGACTTCGGGTGTTGGTGACTCTCATGGTTTGACGGGCGGTG
>JAZMZP010000029.1:0-41083 GCA_045586015.1 Candidatus Nanosyncoccus sp. | reverse complement strand
CTCCCACCAGAGCTATTAGAAATTAAAATAAGACTCCTTCGGAGTCTTCTTTTAATTTCTGGTGATTCCGGCGGGAGTCGAACCCGCGATTTTCTGGATGAGAACCAGAAGTCCTAGACCACTAGACGACGGAACCAAGTGAGAGATTTAAAACAAAACTTGTTTTGTTTTAAAGAACGAACGCAGGTTCCAGTACGAGCGAAGCGAGTACGGAATCCTAAAAGCGGACCCAAGGGGGGTTAGGTCCGCAAATTCATTTTATCACAAATAAAATTAATAATCAACCCCACCATAAGTCGGAACTGCCGAAACGATCGTTTGACCTGGAGCTAGTTTAACTTCATTCCCATCATCATTGAAAAACTTGATTTGATCGTTCGCGCTCGCTTTGCTCCAAGTCCCGTGTATAGCCGTCCCATTTTGGAAAACATAAGCCTCGCCCATACCTATCACCGTTACATCTTCGTGATAATTATCCGAAGCTCTTCTTTCTTGCACGATTAGCGCGACTACCACATTTGGCGCCAACTGAGTTAAAGTACAGGCACTTTCCGGATTAACATCCCCCAAATTCTCTTCCGGACATCGATAAACTTCGTGTGCCAACCCGCTCTCGTAGCTCCTAAGATAAGTATTATTTTCCGCATCATAATGGTAATTCACATTAAAAGCCGATACCCCGCCAAATCTCAAACTAATATCGGCCACTTCTGGAACTAATTTTGATGTATTTTTTTCAGTTGCTTCGGTAATATTCAATTTTTCCTCAACCATCCCGTCAATTCGCACTTTTTCTGCCTCTTTTGGAGTTAAACGCGAAAAGCCATTAATATCAGAAGTAGTGTAACCGCTATCCGTGCTAAACTGTTTTAAATTGCCTGAAGTTGTAAACAAATTATTCCAAAGCCGAGAAGAACTAGTTCCACGGTACATATAATAATAGCTCTCGTCTAACTCCTTATGTCCGCCCGAACGTAGCGCCGCAATCGCGTCATCCGCCCCGCCAGCGTGTACGACCGTGCAATCAAACGGTGTGTCCCAATTTAAATAATAGATTCTAAGTGAGCGAATCGGTCCGATTACTGCAGTCGTTGGATTTTGGAAAATAGCAGCAAATCTTGTAATCCCGGCTTCCGCAATCGCCTCAAAAATCACTCCCGCCTCTGTCAATCCGGCTTGTGGTCTTGCCCCATCAAGACCGTTCGGAACCTGTATACAATATGCCGGTGCATTTTTTAAATCAGAATTCGCCAAGACTTCGCCGGTTAGCGAGCTATAATCCTCTTCCGTCTCAGTTTTGGTAGGAATTTTCGGAAAAACGAGTGCTCCCCTCTTTTCAATTGGTCTTAAAAAAGCCACCAAAAGACAAACTACGCCCCCGACTATTCCGATAATTCCGGCAATCAAAAAAACCAGCCACTTTTCTTTAGGTTTCTCACCTTCCGAATCCAATTTTTCACTTTTTTTAACGATATCTTCCAAATCACTATTATCGATTTTAAGCTCAATCTTCTCTTCCACTTTACCCTCCTCTACTTATTTTAAAAAACATAATAATTTTCACATTAATTTTAGCACAAAATAAAAAGGTTGTGCTATAATACAATTATGGTTAAGCAAAAAACGAAGGTCATTGCTGAGATTACTTATTTTTTGGCAATGGGATTGTTGTTTGTAGGGGGCGTTAGACCCGCTTCTGCCGTGACGGAAGATACTGATTTTAGTGTTAATGTCGGAGAAGTTCTTTCAGTCTCTATTACTACACCGACGACTTGGGCGAGTGGTAATATCGACACTTTCTTAAGAAATGATGTACATATTGATATTGTTACTAACAACGCGAACGGTTTTACCGCCTCGATGACCACAAAAACTAATGACACCTCGCTTGTAAATACTTCAAAAAGCACAGTTACCCTCCCGACTTTGAGCGCTTCATCTACTCGAGGTAGTTTTCCGGCGAACTACTGGGGCTATTCTCTAGACGACACCGCTGCAGGAAGTGACGCAAGCACTTATAGCGCACTTGTCGGAGCAGGTAGCACGCCAATCACGATTTTATCTAGCAACAGCGCTTCTTCTGGCAGTAAAGACTTCTACTTTGGCGCCAAAGCAAATGTCACTCAGGCTTCCGGCACCTATTCTGGAACAGTAGTTATCAGTGTAGTAACGGGTACGGTCAATAATAACACCAACCCGGCCACCCCAACCAACCCAGATACTCCTAATCCAATTCCGAACACTCCGACTTATAATTCTTCTCGTGGAACTACGACCTATACTTATGGTAGCACCAACGCAAGCGCAGGAACTACTACCACTACTACGGAAATCAGCTCTGGCGATCAACGTTCAGTCTATCAAGGCTATACCCCGCCACAGGGCGTAACATATAGCACTACTTCTCGTGGTTCTGGTCTTTCCGAACTTACGACCGGTCTCGCTATTGCCTCATCCGTGGCAATGACTTCAGGAGCCTTCTTCCTCTTTGCGGCTCGTCGTGAAGAAGATGACGATGAAGACGAAAGCAGCGAATTCTAATCTAGCGACTATCTCATAAAAATGGTATAATATCTTTATGAAAGTAATTACTAGGTTTGCACCAAGCCCAACCGGCTATATTCATATCGGGAATGTTCGTTCTGCGATTTACCCATATCTTTTAGCGCGAAAACACGACGGAAAACTGATTTTAAGAATCGAAGACACCGATCGTAAACGTTATGTCGAAGGTGCAACTGAATTAATTGAAGATACTTTAGAATGGTTAGGACTTGAATGGGACGAAGGGCCGATAGTTGGCGGACCGAACGCACCATATTTCCAAAGTGAACGGAAAGAGATTTATCACGCTTGGGCGAAAAAATTAATTGCCGCCGGGCGTGCCTATGCCGACCCGACTCCGCCGGAGGTAATCGAAGGCTATCGTGAAGAATGTAATGAGAAAAAAGTCCCGTTTCTTTATCGCAACTTTCGTCCAGAAAATCCTCCGGAATGGGAACCGGGTATTCCTCTAAGATTTAAAGCCGAACCGAAATCGTATGAATGGACTGACGAAGTTATGGGCGAGATGAAGGCCGGTCCAGAAGTCCTAGACGACATTATTTTAATTAAAAAAGATGGTTATCCGACTTATAACTTTGCGCATATTGTTGATGATGCGGAAATGGGAGTTAATTATGTGATGCGCGGCGTCGAATACTTGTCTAGCACTCCGAACTACCTAGCTCTTTACGAAGCCTTAGGTTTAGAACGACCACATTTTGTTTCCCTCCCCCACATCCTTGCTCCGACCGGCAACAAAAAACTTGGCAAACGTGACGGAGCTAAATCGGTTACCGAATATCGTGCTGACGGTGTTCTCGCCGAGGCGATGCTAAATTATTTAGCTTGTTTAGGCTGGAACGATGGCACCGAAAAAGAAATCTATACCAAAGAAGAACTAATTAAAAGTTTTTCTCTTGACCGTATTCAAACTTCTGGTGCCCGTTATGACGAAGTTAAATTGCTCTGGCTGAATGGACAATGGATTCGCAGAATATTCAACGAAGAAGGTGCTGAAGCTTTGTATGCTAGAACAGAAGGGTTTTGGCCGGAAGTCGCGAATACTTTTCCTGATGAATATAAAATCAAAGTTCTTTCAATTATCTATGACCGCTTAAAAACGCTTTCTGATTTAGGTAGTATGACTACATATTTCTTTGAAGACCCAAAGATTGATATTAATGCTTTAATAAACAATAAATTCTTGAAGAAGCTTTCCGAATCGGAAATCGAAACGCTTCTGAAAAAAACTATCGCGAAATTAACCGACCTCGAAGACTGGACAGCCGAACCCTTACAAAATGCTCTAAACGAACTCCTTGCTGAAACCGAGAAGAAACCGGCGGAGCTTTTCAGTCTTATTCGTCTTAGCATTAGCTTTGCTCCGTTTAGCCCGGCTCTAAATCTGACGCTTGAAACTCTCGGTAAAGAAATTTCCCTTGCCCGTCTTAATGCTGTAGCTAGATCAATCTAATTATAACGAAGCCGCAATTGAACTAATTTGTTTTTTGGTCAACGAACCTTTTTTGATGTTCATTTTATAAACAATCCCACCATTCACCCACGCGGCTTTATTGTCGTTCATATAAATCGTTAGACCTTGTTCTCGAATTACAGTATAATTCTCACCAAAATTATCTTTTACATAATTATTCAAAAGTGAATTTGAATCCCAAGAAGATTTTTCTTCCGAAATACTAAACGCATCTTCGTTATTATGATTTTTAAAACTAAGCGTAATGATATTATTCTCGGAAGCAATTTCCGTCGGGCTATAATCGCGCGGCAAATAATTCGGATAAACTGCGTTTAGCTGCATCGCAGTAGCTCTAAATTGGACATCCGGCATATTTAAGCTGACGAAATAAACAATTGCAAAAACTGCCGCCGCCGCACAGGCTAGCGCCAACACTACGCGTCCAAACCCAAAACGCATTTTCGTTTTTTTAGTAGTAGCGGTTTTTTGTTCTTCTGCTATCGTTTGAGCCATTGTCTCCTCATCAGTTGTCTTAGAGGCCGCCAAAAGAGCCTTTTTGATTGCCTGATCCTTTAATTCTTTTGCTGTTAATTTAGTCGTCTGTCTTTGGGTAGCTTGTTCTTTTCGCTCACGCAATCTTTGATTCGCGAGAACTTGAGTAGGGTGCGGTTCAGCCGGTTGAATTTGCTCGGCGCTTTTAGTCGCGGCAGTCTCATTCATCAACGAACCAAAGCGGCTAATCTTCGGACTAGTCTTAACTTGTACAGCAAAATCAGCATTCGTAGTTTTCTTAACAGCCTGCGGTCGTTTTACATATTTTCGATTAAGCGTAGTAGACGCCATCGTTTGCCTATGAGCAGTTTTAGCCACCTGTCTTGTTTCGGATTTTTGCATTATTCACCTCGCTTATTCTTATTCCATCATACTATTATATTTATCAAAACGCAAGAGCTAAAAATAATAATTTTTATGTTATAATATATAGTATGGATTTTGAAAAAAATCGGCGTCGCCAAAACTTGAAAGTCATCATTTCTGAAGCTTTTATGGTATTTGCGGTAATTGTTACCGTAATTGTTTTGGCTTTTGTTGTTTCCGGATATTGGGTAAACTCGGATTTTGAAGTCAAAAGACAAGGCCTTTTACAGATTTCGTCGATCCCGACCGGTGCCGATGTTACTATTGACGGCGATTCATCTTGGTTACAAAAAACCAACACCTCAAAAGTGCTCCCTAGCGGCGACCATACCATTACTTTAACCAAAGAAGGCTATGATTCTTGGGAAAAAACCATCACCATCAAAGAAGGTTTGCTTTACCGAGTCCATTATCCTAGACTTTTTCTAAAAGACCGCACGAGTGAAAAAACTCTCCAGACAACCGGAACGACTCTCTCTACGGTTTCGCCTGATCACTCGTCTTTAATTTTAATCAATGGTACGACCGAATGGTCATATATTAATTTAAACGAAGAACAGATTTCACCCAAAAAACTTAACATTGAAACGATTTTTTCTAATGTTAGCATTGCTTCCGATGCGAAGACCGGAGTTTTTACCGGAGAAATTCTTAGCGTAGACTGGGACGCAAACGCCGCGCACGCCCTTTTTAAAGTTCGTTCGGAAAATGGAATTGAATGGGTACTTTTAAACCCGAAAGAAATTAAGAAAAGTGTTAATCTTACGCGTGAATTTGGCGCTAATTTTTCCGATTTAAAGATTTTTGATAGCGACGCGAACTCCTTACTTGCGATTCAGGATAAAAATCTTCATAAAATCGATGTTTCTGGTCGTTCAATTTCCGCCGTACTTATCGAAAATGTTGTCGATTTTGACTATTATAATAATGAGATATTTTTCTCTGCTTTAGATGATACATCTACGGAGGAATCAAAAAACTATTATGTTGGCATTTTAAAACTAGGTGACAAAATAGTAAAATTAGAAAATCTTTCTTCCCCGACAAAAGTCGCAATGACAAAGTTCTATGAAGAAAAATATCTTTTGACTTTAAACGAAAACATATTAACGCTTTACGAAAAAGAAGAATTCAGCCCGCTTACATCGCTTGAGCTAAGTTTTTCTCCGGAAAACATTAAAGTCGGATACGAAGGCGGATTTATTCTGATGTATTCCGGTTCTAAAATCGCGACGCTTGATATGGAGTCGATGGAAGTAAAAGAATGGTCGGTTGAAGGCGAAACCTTCGGCTGGCTCGACAACGATATGATTTACACTGTTCACGATGGCGAATTGATTGTTTATGATTTCGATGGTCTTAATCGTCGCACTCTTGCAAAAAATGTTTCCAAGCATTTCCCCGCAGCAATTACCGATAACCGTTATTTATATTATTTTAGTGATGATTCATTAGTTCGCGAATGGTTAATTCCCCGTTAGGAAATTCCAAATTCCTTCGAAGAAAGATGGTTCGTTAGAAGGAAGGCTTGTATCGTCATTCGTATCAATCGTTGGTACGTTCTCTTCTTTTTCTGCTTTTTCATAACTTGGCGAAATTTGCTCAGCGAATAACAATAAACGATATCGCGAAGTCCCAAGCGGAGTACAGGTTACGAGCGTCAAAACTGGTTTATCAGTATCAATAACTAATGCAGCTACATTTGACGGCTCAACCACTTCTTTTTTATATACGCTATAAGTATAGCGCACCGAGTTATAGTTAACATAAATCAAATCGCCATCCTCAAGCCGTTCGAGCCCAGAAAAGATATACTTATACGGATTAGAGCTATAAACATCCCCCGCCGAATGACCAGTAATTACTAAATTTCCGATTTCTCCCGGAAATGCACTCGCTCCAGCAATCCGATAATGTGCCACTCCGTCTGCCATCGCCGGCATTACTTCCGACAAAGAAATCCCGAAATGCACCGGCACATCTACATTCAATTTCGGAATAATTAGCCGCGGGTCGCTGGAAACGGCTTGCGTAATTGTCGGATCAATAGCTTCGATATCCGAAGCTGGCACATTCCCTGGCGAAACATAAGCCATAATCGGTGCAAAAATCAATCGGTTGTATTGTAGGAATAGAATTAACAAAACTACAGCCAGCCCCGCCAAAATCGGAATCAATTTCCGTCCTCGTCGCGTTTTTTTCGCACTCTCAACCGCCTTTTTTCGAATTTTTGACCTTAGCATATTTCCGATGGTCGCACTTTCGTTTCCGGCATTCGCACCGTCTTCATTCAGGCTCAACCCCGATTTTTTATTTAATTTTGCACTAGACCTCGTGATTGAGTTTAAGATTTCCTCTTCCTCAGCTTTTTCCCTCGCCTCTTTTAACTTCTCTTTTTCAATATAAGCTCGTGCCGCTTTTGAATAGTATTCACTATAGTATTTTTGATAATAATTTTGCCAAGCCGAATGGTATTTTTTCCAAGATTCCGAATCGATTTTCGATGTAATAGGTTCGCTCTTCATATGCGCATCATTTTCATTTGCTTGTTTTTGCGCTTTTTTGGCCGACTCAGCATAAGCCGCTAGAACTTTTTTTCTAGCGATTGCTGCTGCCGCCTGCCTTTGGAGGTCGCTCGAAGACTGCCCACCGTTTTCTGAATCCATAAGATGATTATAGCATAATCTAGCAATTTATGGTAAAATACTGATATGGGCGAGTGGCGGAACTGGTAGACGCGCTAGACTCAAAATCTGGTGGTAGCAATACCGTGAGGGTTCGATTCCCTCCCCGCCCACCAGAAATAAAAAGAAGCCCAGAAAGGGCTTATTTTTATTTCCTTATTTCTGGTGTTCCGTCAAGTTTCTGTTGATTCTCCCAAACCTTCATCACTAATGAATGTGGTAATATTTTTGTTAATACCCTTTGCCCTCTATTTACGAATCCATAAATCGAAATATCTTTATTCTTATACAAATCTTTAATCGCAAGCTTCATTACTTCAGCCGGATCATACATCGCATTATAATTAATAACTACTTTTTTCTTTTTATCATCTACTGCTCGATCGAAGAACTCTGTTTTTGTCCAATAAGGAGTTACGGCTAAAACGTGAATACCCCTATATGCCAATTCTCTATTTAATGCTCTAGAATAAGACAATAGAAACGATTTGGTGGCAGCATAATCATTTATATATGGTATAGGCTGAAAACCGGCGCACGACGCAATATTCATTATTTTAGAGCCCTTTTTCATATACGGCAAACTATAATCTATCATCGCCACCGGCGCTTTAACATTTAAATCGATCATATTCAGCTTAACATCAGTAGCTATATTTTCGCTATGCTCAAAAACTCCAAACCCGGCACAATTAGCCAGAATAACGACATTTGGTTTTTCTTTTTCTAACTTCTCTTTATATTTCAATAAATCACTTTCTTTACTTAAATCTAATTTGACGGGGACGATTTTATCGCTTACTTCTTTTTTTAATTCGACTAATCTTTCTTCTCTTCTGGCTATCGCCCAGATTTCATCGATATTCTTCTCTTTCTCGAGGATCTGAACTAAAAACTCCTTCCCCATCCCCGAAGAAGCGCCAGTCACAACTATAATTCTTTTCATAGACATAATTATTTATCCCAATCAAACCCTTCGCCATAGTGACCATACTCAGCGGTCTTCTCATAAATCGGACGCTTTAAATCTAAGAACTTAATTATTCCGTTCGGCGTTAAATCGTACCCTTCGATTTCTTCCGGCTCTCCATCAATAATCACAGTTTTTTCGAGCGGATCCGCATAACCGATAGCATAAGCTAACCGCACTAAAACTTCTTTCGCATTTCGCTTCCTCAAATAATCAACCGCAATCCTCCTAGCCATATACGCCGCCGACCGGTCTACTTTCGACGGGTCTTTCCCAGAATAACAGCCCCCGCCAATCGCGACTCTTGGCCCATAATTATCAACAATTAACTTCCGCCCGGTTAAACCAGTGTCCGCGTCGAACCCGCCTTGGTTCCAATCCCCCGCCGGATTAATATGAAGTTCTAGTCGTCCCTTTAATTTATTGTCGGTAATAAACTCGCGAACGGTCTTCTCTAGCTCGTCGTGTGAAACATTTTGGAAACTCGCGACGACGGAATCAATCGAGTCATCCGGCGCGATGGTGACTTGGGTTTTCCCGTCATAAGGATTTTTGTCATAAATATATTGATTTAGTCTTCTAGCTAAAACTACCTCTCTTGGTAACATCTCTGGCGTCTCATCGCAAGCAAACCCAATCATAATTCCCTGATCCCCCGCCCCGCCGGTATCTACGCCCTGCGCAATTTCTGGCGATTGTTTAACGATTTTTGTATGCACCTCGACATCTTCTCCCGCAATTCTCTTCACGATTTTTTCAATGTCAACATCTTTCGCGGTCGAAGTAATTTCGCCAGTTACGAAAACGACTCCGTGCCCCCCGCAAGTTTCCGCCGCGACTCTTGCATCCGGGTCGCGAGCTAGATAAGCATCTAAAATCGCATCCGAAATTCGGTCACATAATTTATCTGGATGTTTTGGAGAAACACTCTCCGCTGTTTTATAGAACATATCTTTCCTTTCTTGGTCGGAATTACCACCTTAGTTAACTAGGTTGGTAGGAGGTCATCGGGCCGCTCCCTCACTCCTTCTTGATATTAATATTGTAATAACTATTATAGCACGAGCCGGAAAAAACGCACTCGATTCAGTTCAGTATCTTGTGCGTTTTTTAACCTACTTGTATTTTACCTCTTTTTGCTCAAAAAATCAAGTACATTTCCCATTTTATCAATCACTAATAGCTTTTCAATGTGCGCATCGCCACTTTTCAAAAAACCATTTATTCTAGATAAGGCATTCATATTATTCATCTTGCATCTCGTTAAATCCAAAACTATGTATTTTGATTGATGAGATGCACCCCTTAGATTATTAGACATAGTTCTTTTACCATTACCAAGTGGGCTTTTAAGCTCCCAGATTTGGTTAGTCTTCTTTACTTTTAAGTCTGGCGAACTTCCAATAGATTTCCTAATAAATATCAAATCTGACTGAAAGTATTCTGCTAAAATCTTAGAAGCATATAGCTCGTGTGGTTTTGGCGGATCTGAGCTATTTAAGTCGTACATTATGATAAATTTTTTCATATGGCTCAAAGTAGCACAAAGTGAAAAAATCTTCAACCGTTTTATTCTGGTTAGGGTTAGAGTGGGCGGGAGCGGTAAGGGGTTAAAATAGTGCTGTATGACAATGTAATACGATTATCGAATATATATATTAAAATGTCAACTACTTGCTCCGTTTGAAGATGAAACTAAACTGTTTTAAGCGCCAGGTTGAAGGACGCAGCGAATAGACCCTCCGAGGTACTTGTTGCTGCTGAACGTACCTGGGCGGCGACCTATTCATTTACCATGCCGAACGTACACCTTATAGAATAACCTTGGCTCTTCTTACCATTAGTCGCATTATTGCCTGGGTATATAGATGATCTGCTAAGGCCTAAATAATATTGTCTATCGTATCTGCTTGAAGCAGACGTCTGATAATCTCCGCTAGTACCTCTACTTGCTCCGATTGACGAACCATTAGCTATGCCAGAATAAAGAAAATTGTTAGGGTAAGCTCTTAATTTTTGGCTAGCAGTCGCATTAGTAACGTTAGAATTGTTGTTAAGTCTATAGTTTAAGCTGTAAAAACCGCCGGGGATAGAATAACTTCCATTACCAGTATTTCTACCAAACGGAAGTCTCCAGCCAGCTGGGCACAGTGAAGTGTTGGCGGTTTCGGAAGTCTTTCCATCTTCATCAGTAGTAGTAGGACCATCATAATACTTGGTGTTGGCTATAGCTGCAGCCCAGGTGTAATAGTTACCATAAGAATAAATATTTGCATCTACGCCTGTCATATTGGCTGTAGTAATATTTGTATTATTGTTATTATAGCGAGGCATACGTTCGCTAGGATAGCTGGTTTGGGTGATATCTATGATAGTGGCTTCGTAGTATGTTCCAGCATAGTAGAGCGAATTAGGCCTAGTCGGATTGGTTGACGTAGTAGTACTACCAGTAAAGTTAGCAGTTTCCGGTTCAGCTAATCCAATAAAATTGCCATAAGTGGTAGATTTGCCGAACCCTTGTGACAATGATTCAGTAAAATCAGCATCATAGTCTAACCTTAGATTTTCAATCATCCAACAGTTACTATCGGCTAGTTTAGCTACAGCATAGGTATCATTATCTCTTAGGTCTGTTAAAGCAGTAACTCGGCCTTGTCCTAGGCTAGGGCATCCGTTCCAGTTTTGAAGATTACCTTCGGACTTAACCCAAACAGCATAAAGCGATAGACCTTCGCTCATATCATCAAGATGGATGGTTTCCATAGGGCCATAAATATGGGCGTCAGGATTAGATTCGCTACCAGCGTTTACTACATAGTCATAAGCATCAGACCAACCAGCAAAGCCATAGCCTGTGCGTTTAAAGTTGGATGGCCAAAGATTTACGTCCATGTTAGATGTAATAGTATTAGTGTTATCATTGTAATTAGTACTCTGGTCTCCCATACTATCGGTCACTTCATTTCCAGCATTAGGCCAGTAGCAGATTTTGTTTTCAGAACAAGCTTTCGGCTCATTCGGCACATTAGTATTCGGATCTACCATCACATATCTTACTTTACCGTTATAATTACCGGCAGGTTGGGTAGAAGCGATATTAACTCTATAAGTAGCTTCTAAACTAGAAGTATTAACCATTGTTGTAGTAGGAACTAAGGTAGCTACCTTAACATAACTACTAGGAACTGCACTATAAGAGCCAAAACCATTTAAGATATTACTAGCAGATAAGTTAGTACTCGGGGTTAGCTTCATTGCCCAAGAAGAAGGAGTTCCGGAAGCATTAGTACCGGTATTTATATCATAATTAGAGTTTAAAGCTCCGTTTATATTAGCTAAGAGTTTAGTATTCCCTATTTCAAAGTTACTATAGCCTACGGCATAGATACTATAACCGCCAGTATTATTACAAACAACTGTAAAGGTAGTCTTTCCGATTTCGCTTTGATTAGTTCCGGAAGGGATGGTTGCGGTATGGGGAGTATCTAATACGGAATTAAGCGTACAAGCCGAGCCGACCGTCACTGTTGCGGTAGCTGAAGCAGAAGTATCGGCGGAGGCTGAGGAAGAAGTCAGAACAACAAAAGAACCTAATGTCAAAATGATGAGCGCCGATAAAATCCTTCTCATTTAGCCTTCTTACCACCTTTCTTTGTCGAACGCTTTTTTCTCACTTCTTTTCTCGCTACCTTATCTTCGATATCTTGGGAACGGTTATGTACGCCATAAATCATACTCGTCACGCCAACGATAATCATATAAACTCCGAAGAAGCGAATGAAGGTCATTACTTCGAAATTCCCAGCATTAATAATTACTACCCCCATAATACAACCTAAAATTCCGGCGAGAATTCGAATGAAGCGGTCCGTCGGGTCGACAGTCGATAAGAACCCGTGAAAAATATCGATAATCCCAGAGATAAAGACATAAACCGAAATAATAATTAAGCTCGAAACTAAATCATTCTTTGCAAAGAAGAGTAACGCCAGCGCCGCGATTACATCAATCAACGCATCAATAATCGAATTAATCCAGCCTCTTTTTTTCGTCGAATTATAGAGCGCCCCTGCCGAATCGACAATTCCCATCAAAAGCAAAAAGATGCTAATCGTCGCGATTACGCCTTCTAAATCGGCTAAACCGCCGAATAACAGTAGTAACCCGAATACTCCCGCGAGTACTCCGCGAATTATAAAAGTAAACCAATGTTTATCTATGTATTTTCGATTTATATGCGCCATAAAAATCCTTGTTTAGCTTATGTTTATTATATCACATTTTTAAACGTGGCGAATCTTTTTTCGTGCAGTTTCTACTAATTTTGTCTTTTTATACAAAAACGGCTTTAAAACTAAATCGTGCGCTGGCGTGTATTTTAGCTCTTCACACCCAAACGACCGCTTAAATTCCGAAACACCATAAAAACGATGCGATTTTTCCTCGAGCCCGACAATCCCCCATAAATTATATCGAATACACCCGCGTTTTCTTGCCTCGTCCATCGCTGAGAGATGAAGTAAAGGCGCCGCCGAGTATTTCGTTCCGAGTTCCGACGAGACGCCGTAATGATAGCTCGCCTCTGGACCATAAAAAACCATAAAATTCATTGCGAGAATCTCTTTTTCATATCGCGCGGTATAAATTAGAATTTCCCCACCTTCACGAAACGCCTCGAATTGATTTTTCAAAAAACTTTCCGAAAATGCGACGTATTTTTGTCTTTCGGCGTGTTTTTTCTCTAATTTGCAAAACTCATTAATCGCTTCGTCGCTCGTTTCCGCTTTTATCTCAATCCCGACTTTTTCTGCTTTGCGTAACTTCCTTCGAAAACCTTGCGACGCTCCCGCTAAAATCTCTTCCTCCGATTTATGAAGATCTAAGATTCCCGCGTATTCGACCGACAAATACATCGGCGCTTTTTTCATTCCAAGTTCTCGCATTAACTTCAAAGATTTTTCTGACAACGGAAGCTGCGGCCGTACCCGAACGAAAACACATTCCTCTTCCTTGCCTGCCTTTTTAATATCCTCGAATACTAAATTCACTAACTTTTGGTTTCCCCAATCTAAAATCGGTCCGCCAGCAATCGCGAGATGCTTCCCGCGCTTCGCCGTCTCGACGACTCCCGCATACGCCGCGATTATTTCGCCTTTATCATCTAAAACTGCCCGCCGAACGATTCTCTTCCCGCGTTTTTTGTGAAATTCATAAAAGTCCCACGATTGCAAAAAATTCGCTTCCTTCTTTGAGGTAATAAACTTATCCCACTTCTCCTTATTCTCAATCGTCTCAAATTTCATAAATGCCTCTTCTTTTTTCTAATCGTTTCAACCACATAATCTTTTAAATATCTCACTTTCGAAATCACTAAATCGTGCGCCGCGACATATTCAACCACTTCCCCGCCAAACCCGGTCTTAAAAGTCGTTACCCCAGCGTAACGATGATTCGGCTGGCCCGCCGGTGCAATCCCCCAGAGATTAAACCTCTTATAACCATCCTTTTTCAAATCTCGCATCGCCTGCCAAATAATTGCATAAGCGCCCGGAAGCTTCCGATTTAGCTCCGTTGAAGCCGCCTCATAATAAACCCCTTCGAGCCCATCCGCAATTACTAACCCATACGCAACCACTTCTGTTTTCGGCAAATCGCTAGGCGCTTCCTTCGCGACTTTAGCTGTATAAATTGTAATATTTTTCCCGAATGCTTCGCGTTCCGCCATCAAAACTTTCAGATTCGGCGGAATGAAACCTTGCCTCTTCGCCGTTTCGACCTGAATCTCGTGAAACTCCTTAAAAATCTCTTCCGAATCATCACGAGTAACCTCAATTCCGAGCTTTTCTGCCCTTCTGACTTCGTAACGGGTTTGCCTTCGCATCTTCGCGAGCAACTCTTCCTCCGGTTTATCAAGATCAATCATTACCGTATGTTCCGCCGCAAGATGCATCGGCGACTTCTTCAAACCAAAATCTTCTAAGAGCTTTAAATTCTCTGGACTTGAAATCAGTTGTGGCCGAATCCTTACAAAGACACAATTGTTCTCTTTTGCGACTTCCGTAATTTTTTCAAAAGCTTCTTTAACAATCTCCTGATCACCCCAATCGATCAATGGCCCACACGGAATCTCTAAATATCTTCCCCTTTTCGCATCCCTAACGATTCCGAGTCCATATCCATCTTTTCCGAATTCTAGTCTAACCGTTTTATCCCCTAAAATCTCATTCATCTTCCCGTAAGACGGCGACTGTAAAAAGTTCGCCTCCGGGTGTTTTTTCATTACTTCTTTCCAATTCATTTTTTGCCCTCCAAATATTTCATCACAATCTTTTTTGCCGGCTCTAATTCTTTTTTCGAATAATAATTCGGAAAATTAATAATATGCTCGGACACATAAACCGCCTCCGGACATTTCTTTTCCGGAAAATCCGCCCTTTTATAGTATCTTTCCGGCGAAACCGGCTTCTCATACCAAAATCCGCTAAAATAATACCCCGCCTTCTCTAGTTCTTTCATCACTTCGTCGCGGTTTTCTACTAAATAAAACTCCCGTAGGGGCTTTTTCCCGATTTTCTCGCGTCGCTTTAACTGTTCTAATGCTAATTTCGCCTGAGCGTAACTTAAATGCTTGTCAAGTTCGACTTCCCCATCTGCCGATTTTTTAACCCACTTAAGAGAGAGTAACATTCTCATAAATAGCCCATTTAGCTTCACATAAGACAGCCCGCGGTACATCGCCCCGAAAGTCGGGTACCATCTCGCTCTTAAAACCTCGCTTACCGGCGGCCTTAATTTCGGAACATTAACCATCGGCGCAACCGAATCCCGAAACGCCACCGCCCCTCCGTTCCCGACGTCAATCGATTTTTCTTTTCCAAACGAGAAAACCGTGATTTTCCCGACCGTCCCCGCTTCGCGCCCATCTTCGTAATGTCGCCCCGTGCAATGCGCCAAATCTTCGATAATAACCAACCCATTTTTCTTCGCAAACGCCTCAATTTTCTTTATCTCAACCATATTCCCCAGAGTATTTTGAATAATAATCGCCCGCGTTTTCTTTGTCATTACCGCTTCAATTGTCTTAACTGTAAAATTTAGCGTCCCCCGGTCGATATCGGCAAACACCGGTGTCATCCCCGCCGCTTTTACGCCCTGAACGACCGCGTGGCAAGTAAAACCATTAATAATCACTTCTCCGCCATCTTCAAAATAAGATTTTAGCCCCGCCGCAATCGCCGAACGCCCGTTCCTCGTGATTAAAACTTGATGCGCCCCGTATTCCTTTAAGATATAATTCTGCAATGCATAATAATCAGCCTCCTTTCCATATGCGAAAAGCTGACTTTGGCGTTCTGACCTCGTTTTTCCGCTTGCTAAACCTAAAAAGTAATGTCGCACTATTTTATCCTTTTCACTAAATTAGTTAGAGCTCGCGCCAATTCTTCCGGGCTCGAGATGTATGGTGCGTGGGTCCAATTTGCATAAAACTTTAGTTCCGCATTCGGCAACTTCTCATACATCGCCGTAGCCTGTCTCGGCGGCGTCGTAGTATCTTTCTTCCCCCAAAGGATAAAGGTATTCGTCGTCACTTTTGAAAAATCTAAATCTTTATCCGACGCCAACATATTCTTCAACGTTTCTTTCATATTTTCCGGCGCTTTCGAATAATCGGTCGAACCAGTTACTCGATGAAAAACCTTATCAATCAGCGGAATCTTTTTAAACGGCTTCCCGAGTTTCGCCAGTTTTTCAACAATCTTCTTCTTCGTCGTCGGCTCATAAATCCCTGCGCTATCGAGCAAAATCAAATATTTTAATTTCTCTGGTTTTTTTGCACACAAATTCAGCAAAATCCGCCCACCGTTCGAATGTCCTAACGCAATCGTGCCGTCCGGAATCTCTTTATTCGCCCATTTGACATAATCATCAATCGTAAAAACCTTATTTGATTCCTCTGTTAAACCCGGAACTCTAAGCATCTTTATACTAAGCCCATTTTCGCGTAATATCTCTATAGTTTTTCGCCAAGGCTCTACCGTATAAGTCCACCCGTGCACAATATATAAATCAGCCATCTAATCCCCATCCTTTCCGTCGTGCGACTGCTGCTTTCTCGCGCCGACATAATTTTTTCGCATCTTTCGGGTCAACCAAAAGCTTCTCTATAATCCACTCAAGATATTGGCTCCCTTTAAAAATCAAAGTTTCCCTTCCGGTAATATTTTTCTCAATATATTCAAGCGCTTTTTTCGGGTCCAAAGTCGCCACCGCCGAAACTCCGAGTTTCTTTAATTCCGGCGCGGTGTATTTCTTTGTTCTTCTCCCGACTAAAATCACTTTTTCCGGTTTTACTGCCGCAATTAATTTAGCTAATTTAATATGTTCTTCTTCTTCGAGTGAACCTTGATCGACAATATCTCCGATTACTAACCACTTCTCTTCTGCGTGCATCCTCTTCGCCATATCGAGTATCGAGGTCATCGAAATCATATGTGCGTTATAACTACTGTCGACAATATCAATTCCCTTTTTACCCTTGAAATAAGAACTCCGTCCCGGCGCGACCTTAATTTCCGTAAAATCCGGATTAAATTTCAGCTTCAAATATTTCATCAAATCTTGGACCACGAACAGATTAAACGCGATATCTTTCGGTTCGGGATGGTTGAAATGAAAAGTTGTATCGCCATAAGTAAAATCGGTCGAATCGGCATAGACTACATATTTTTTCAGCTCATCTTTCTTAATCGGGATTACTTTTGCCTTTATATCCGCCGTCGCTTTGACCATCAATTTCGAATCGGCATCAATATATACTCGTTTCGAAGTATTAACCGGCAAGTTCGCAAATTCCGCCACAATCGCCTCGCCGACATTCTTAAATTTCCCTTCTTCGACCTCTTTTTCGAATTGGACGGCGTGTGAAAGCCCAATCGAAACCCAAATCGTCACCTCAGGCTTTAACCATTTTGCTAGAAACTCCGCTTCGTGCGGCCGTTCCCCATCAATTTCTACTACATAAAACTTCTCACGATGTCTCTTGAAAACCGATTTAAACGGCGCCGCGATAAACAGCCAAGCCCACTTCAGCTTCGATCCCCGAATCCCTTTTAAGCCTAAAATGTCAAAAGGTACACCAAAAGCCGAGTTCGCATCGTGCGAGTAATGCGCGAGCTTCCCTATTTCGTGCTCAAGCATCGTCATCATCGTCGTCTTTCCCGCCGATCCGGTTACCGCTATCACGCGCGGATTCCAACGTCGAAGAGCCCTATCTGCAAAATGCCGAAAATACTTCGCCGCTCTAAAATAAAAATGCTTCTTAAACTTAGCGAAACTCATATAACAATTGTAGCACAAGAATAACAAAAAATCACTCTTTGGGGCATTGCGGAGGCTGCTGCCGAGCTTATGAGGGTGCGCCGCCCGTGAAGACGGACCGGCGCAACCCGTCCCCAAAGAGTGATTTTTGTTGTTTTGTTACATTTTAATTTCAGCATCTACGCCTGCTGGGAGTGAAAGATTTTGTAAGCTTTCAATCGTCTTCGGCGTCGCATTCGAGATATCGATTAAGCGCTTATGGACTTTCATCTCAAACGCTTCCCCACCGGTCTTATAGACGTGTGGCGATTTTACGACGGTAAAAGTACTTTTCTTGGTCGGTAGCGGGATTGGCCCCGAAACGCTTGCACCAGTTCGAATCGCCGTGTCGACAATTTGTCTTGCACTCTGATCAATCACGCGATGATCATAAGCTTTTAAACGAATGCGGATTTTTAATCCTTCTTGTTTTTTGGCTTCTGCCATATTGCTTTTCCTTTCTTATCCGATAACCTCGAAAGAATGGAGTTGTTCGGATTTGATAATTATTTTTATGATGTCTTTTATTATATCATAAAACGTATTATAATGAAAGTATGAAAAAATATGGAGGTGCCCACAGGGTCAAACATATAACCGGTATGGCTCAGATTAGTATCGATTTAAAGCCACACCGGAGCGTTAGCGATGTCTATATTAATCAAAAAATGGACTTAACTAATTTGTCAAAATATATTGAGAAAAAGAAAAAAGCTGGCGAAGAAGTGACTTTCTTCCACGCTTTTTTAACCGCTATCGGAAAAACGGTTTACAACCGCCCGAAGCTAAATCGGTTCGTTTGTGATCGTCACATCTGGGAACACGATAAAATCGTTCTCTCTTTCGTCGCGAAAGTTAGCTTCGACGACCATTCCGAAGAGATGATGGTTATGGTCCCAATCGAAAAGGACGACACGATTTATACCATCGGCGAAAAAGTCCGAAAAAAAGTCGATAGCTTCCGAAAAAAGCGTTCTGGCGAAGTTGAAAAAGAAGGTGCTAACTCGGCAATCGACATTTTAGCCAAACTGCCAAACTTTCTCCGTGTTCCGGTCGTCGGAGCTTTAAAATGGACCGACAAAAAAGGTTTACTCCCAACTTCCCTCGCGAAAGATAATCTTTATTATAGTACGATGATTGTTTCGAATCTCGGCTCGATCGGCTGCGGTGCGATTTTCCATAACATTACCGATTTCGGTAATTCCTCTTCGCTTCTCACGATGGGCGAGATAAAAGACGAAGAAGTGATTATTGATGGCAAAAAAGAAGTTCGAAAAATCTGCGAATGGGGTATGAATTTCGACGAACGCATCGCCGACGGTTATTATTTCGCAAAATCTGCCGATTTATTACAATATTTACTTTCGAACCCAGAAGAACTAGAAAAACCAGCCAGCGAAAAAATCGATTTAGAAGAAATTCGATAAAATGCTTGACATTTTAACAAAAGCGCGATAAAATTACGGCAGAAAAGTCATTACACAAAAAAGGAAAATAAAATGAAAAAGACAAAAAGAGCATCAATCGTGGCGTCCAGCCTCATGATGGCTACGCTATGCGGTGCCAATGTTTTTGCCAGCAGCGAAAACTTCGGCATCAACTATTCTGGGGGCGCTGACTTAGGTAGCGACAACGTTACTATTAATGCAGACCTCGTTAATGGACTCACAACATTAATAAAAAGCAACAACGCAACATCAATTCCTAATGGGTCGGCAAAATGGAAGAGCGGCTACGCAAAAACCGGTGGTATCGATAGTCCTTGCAAGCCTTTTTACTATTTTGAAGTACCCAGTACGGAGCTTGCAATCACAGCTACCGCGAACGAAGAATTAGGTTTCACGATAACAGGCGATAAGTATGTAGCCGATGTTACAATTAAGGACGTCGGATACGAGAATCTCGAGGCCGATAGGACTTATGCCGTTGGTATATTCTCCCATCTAAGCTCAATCTATGGCGGATGGGACGTCTATGAGGATGCAGAATGTACGGACGCAATAATTTCCAAAACTTTATTAAGGGATAACGACGACAGTATCTTTGTCGATGCCGTCATCGACCTTCATAATAAAGGCGAAAGCGCTAATCTAATATCCGATCAACTATACTTTGGTATTACCGATATTGATTATGCTCAATCATACAAGATAATGAATGCCGGCAATGAACTCGCGCCAAGCAATATGTTTGCTAAAAACGCTGACGATTTACAACAAGAGGGCGCAACTTTGAAGAATAAATATGTCGCAAGTGGCAACTATATCTATTCGGAATATGATGGAAGCACTGGAGATACCGTCGTATCTGAGAACAAAGCTAATGTCTTTGTGAAATTGACCGAAGCCACCCAAAGAGAAGGCCTAGACGTAGTCTATGGTTTCGGCGCTAGAGCCGGTAGCGGAATTGAATTCTTTGCTAAACAATATGTAGTAACTTATGAAACCGACGATTTAAAACATGGCACAATCACGGGTACCATTACCGAAGACGTTATGGCGGGCGAAAACCCTTCTAGCACGGAACGAGAGCCAAAAGAAGGATTTGCTGAAACAAAATGGACTGCCGATGTCCCTGTTGTCCTCAAAAATGGTAATCGAATCGAAGCTAATACTCCTATGACTGAAGCTCAGGCTAAACAGGTTGTTGTGAACCAAGATATTACATTTACAATTTATTTCGAAAGACAGTACAAGGTTACCTATGTTTCCGATAAAAACGGTGACATTACTGGGATTACTGCCGAAAATGTAATTTCTGGCGAGAATCCTTCCGGAACTGAACAAGAACCAAAAGAAGGCTATGTTGACCAAAAATGGGTCGCCGATGTCGATGTTACACTCGAAGATGGTACAACGATTAAAGCGGGAGAACCTATTACCGCCGCTCAAATCAAGCAGGTCGTCGTTGATAAAGATATCGAGTTCAAGGTCTATCACGTTACCGAAGAAGCTGCTACTCCAGCTACACCGAATACCGGTGCTACCACGAAGGGCGCCGATATCGCTAAAATCGCTGCCTTGCCAGTTATAGCATTGCTCGGAATTGCCTTAGCGATTCGCGCCTTACCTCGATTTACCCATAAGAAAGTTAACTTCGACAAATAATTTATCTAAAAGATAAAAATATATCATCTATAAAAGGTCATACGATATGAAAAACCATAAAACAATACTAAAAGTTATCGGGGCGGCTTTGATAGGTACCTTAAGTGTAGCCCCAAACACTTTCGCGGATAATCCTTACGGAATCGAATATATCGGCGGAGTAGCTCTAGGTGAAGCAAATGTCCAAATCGACTCTGAGCTAATAGAAAACTTCACCCCACTTATGCGAACAGACGGCGGTGTCACAGTCACGACATCTAACTCTAACCAATTTCAAACCGGCTATCTCTTTGCTGGGAGTGGCGGTAACCAATGTCGCGAGGTTAAGTATGTAACCGTCTCAAACGACAATTTAATAGATACTAGCGATGGAATAACCTACAATCTTACTCAGGGCCAATACACTGTCTCGGTCGATTTTAAAAACGTCGTGCTTGAAAATGTCGATAACGGAAAAACTCTAGCTGTCGGCATCGGGACAGATACGAGTATTCTGTATACTGGTTATCAAATCTACGAAGACGCTAATTGCAGCAGAGCTAAAAGCGGAATTAGTGCTTTAGGCCAAGGTACTGACGAAAGAGCATTTGTTGATATGATTATCAAAGTAAAAAATGCAGCTAATCCCGAGACTACGCTTCTGTTTGATAATCTTTACTTTACGCTGACTGATATCGATATGGCCCAATCATATAAGATTATGAATACGGGCAACTTGCTTGAAAAAAGTCGGATGTACGCGTTAAACGCCACCGGTTTACAAAGCCAAACTAGCGGTTCCTTGCGTAATATGTATGTCGCAGATGGAAATTACATCTACTCTGAATATACGAACGGTGGAAGAATGAATACTTTGAATTTATATGACACGGCTAACGTCTACACGGCTATTAACAGAGATACGCAGGAAGATGGTTTGAATATAGTACTCGGCTTTGCAACTGGTGCATACAACGGCATAGAGTATCATACTTCTGAGAGCAATACTCCAGAAGAGCCCAACACTCCTGACGAGCCAGGAGGCGATGATACGCCTAATGACGACGAAGGAGAAGTCGGAGATAATAATGATGGCGGTTCAGACGATAGCAAACAGGAGGCTGATGAAGATGGCTCAGTCCCAGTTGTGCCAAATACAGGTATAAACACCGGAAACACAAGTGCAACCATTGCAACCATCTCTTTTATCGGCATTTTGCTAGGCGCTTTAATCATTAAACTTTTCCCTCGATTCACTCATAGGAAAGTTGATTTCAAAAAGTAATCTAATAGCAAAAAAGTAGTAAAAACTCCATAAAAAGAAGCACCCCGCGACATAGTCGCGGGGGCGCTTGGTTGTTATGGGGTATGTTTATGCGGAGATAACCTTGAAGACTAAGTCTTCAAGACTACATCTTGCGGTTAACCTTTTATACTGGTTACCGCTCTGATCCTTTATTTGTGCGAGCTCGATAAATAACTCATCTTCTCTCACCTCTGATGAGCTAAGAACTTTCAAGTTCCTAATAACACAGGGCCAGACAGCTTGCTTGCCGTCTTTTTTACGAATGACCATTTCGCCATCCGCATCAAATGTATCTCAACCGGCGTAATGCTAGTTTCAACCTCGATTCCCTCCGGATCGACCTTCCCGTTGATATCTCTGTGAAGACGAACTGTAATTGTGTTCAGCTCGTTTTTCTTCTCTTCATCGATAACATCGGCAAGAAAGTTCATTTTCTCTTGTTCGGACAAATCACGACACAAAATGAATTCCATATATACCTCACTATTATCGCAAAAAATCAAAAAAATCTCCCCTTTTACAGGGGAGACTTTTTAAAACAGGTTAAAACTTATTTGATAACCTTAGTGATAACACCAGAACCAACAGTTTTACCACCTTCGCGGATTGCGAAGCGGTCGTTGTCGTTCATAGCGACCGGAGCCAAGAGTTTAACCTTAAAGGTTACTTGGTCGCCAGGCATTACGATTTCCTTGTCGGCTGGAAGCTCAAATTCGCCGGTAACATCCGTAGTACGGAAGTAAAATTGCGGCTTGTAACCCTTTGAGAACGGAGTGTGGCGTCCACCTTCCTCTTTCTTAAGGATGTAAACCTGCGCCTCAAATTCAGTATGCGGAGTAATCGAACCCGGCTTTGCGATAACTTGGCCACGCTCGATTTGATCGCGCTCGATACCACGAAGGAGTAAACCAGCGTTATCGCCAGCTTGACCTTGGTCGAGGGTCTTGTGGAAGGCCTCAATACCGGTTACAACCGATTTTTGAGTCTCTTTAAGACCAACGATTTCAACTTCGTCGTTCAACTTAATTACACCTTGCTCGATACGGCCAGTCGCAACAGTACCACGACCTTTAATCGAGAAGACATCCTCAATCGGCATTAGGAACGGTTTGTCGAGATCGTGCTCAGGAATATCAAAGTATTCATCCATCGCAGTCACGAGTTCCATAATTGCATCTTCGTTTTCCTTATCACCTTCGAGCGCCTTAGTAGCAGAACCCTTGATGATAGGAGCGTTGTCGCCATCGAAACCGTACTTGTTAAGAAGTTCACGGACATCCATCTCGACGAGCTCAACGAGTTCAGGGTCAGCTAAGTCCATCTTGTTCAAGAAGACGATAATCTTCGGAACGTTTACCTGGTGAGCAAGAAGGACGTGCTCACGAGTCTGTGGAAGCGGACCATCGTTCGCCGCAACGACGAGGATAGCACCATCAACCTGCGCAGCACCGGTAATCATGTTCTTAATGTAATCTGCGTGCCCCGGCATATCAACGTGCGCGTAGTGGCGTTTTTCAGATTCATACTCCTGGTGAGAGGTCGCGATAGTAATACCGCGAGCCTTTTCCTCGGGCGCGTTATCAATTTGATCATAAGCAACTGGCTTATTAACGTCCGACGGTAATCTTTTCGCGAGGACGCTAGTAATCGCAGCTGTTAAAGTGGTTTTACCATGGTCGACGTGTACCATGGTGCCGACATTAATATGTGGCTTGGAACGGTCAAAATTTGCCATTCATTCTCCTTTTATATTATTATGCTTGGAGCGCTAATAAAAAACCAGCTCCAAATCTCTACCCTACTATTTTAGACTATTTTTAGCAGTTTGTAAAGACATTTTTGAAAATTACCCTTAAGATAAAAACTCTTGACAAATATTAAACTTATGCATATAATAAAAGCACAAAGGTCACATACACAAAAATTAAAACAAAAAGGAAGAAAAATGCTCTCGTTGAGAAAAATTAGGGTCAAAAAGCGATTCATGCTTTTTGTTGCTAGTATCCTATTATTAGCAACAGGCGTCTTTTTCGCCATTAAACAAAACAAAACCGAAAATACAAATGCCGCAACGCCGGATCGCACCGACGTTACGATTGTATACGACTCCAACCAGGAGAACTGGACTTGGTGGGTCCAATCTCAAGGCAGAAATATTTTCAGGTCGCCTAGATTTACCGTCCAGACAAGCGGCGGAAATTACACCGGCTTTTGTATTGACCCTTGGATGAATATTGCTCATACCGGCTCAAGCCTAGAAGCGAGAGTTACTGAGCAAAACAAAATGAAGCTAGCCATCTATATTTACACAATCAATAACGATGTGACGAGCGCAGTCTTGAGCAATTGGGGAGTTTCAAGAAATGACAATGGCTTTGCCCGCTTCCACGCAATTCTTTCTTACATTAATACTCCGACCGTGACCGAGAACGGACCAGCCGACGGCGATTATCCAAATACTGTCGCGAATTGGAGCGAAATGATGAGTTGGTTGAGAGCAAGAGTGAATGACCTCGGTAATTATATCGATAATAATGCAACAGTCTGGCAAATGGCTCGTGATTATCAATTATATAACTTAAGCAAAGCTCAAACTAGCGATGTTAATCTTCAAAGTATTGCTTGGATTGAGCCAAATTACACCTACGGTTCTATTACGGTCCAAAAACAAGATCACGACACTTCCTCCAGTACCCCTCAAGGGAATGCAAGCTTCCAAGGTATCCACTTCCAAGTCTTAAACAACTCTGGTAGCCGTATTTACAACCCGAGAACTGATACTTTCTATAATAATGGCGACGTGGTGGCCGAAGGAAACACAAACGCGAATGGTGTTGTTACCTTCTCGAACCTACCTGCCGGATACAACTATAAAGTTAGAGAAACTACAAGCGGTAGCAATAATGCTAGCTACACCATTACTAACTCTGATGTCGGGACAGTCACCTTATCTACCTCCGGACATACCTTTAATCACAAAAATGAAGTTAAACGCGGTCAAGTTACGGTCAATAAAATTGATCAAGACACTCATTCCTGCTCCAATAAATCAAGTGAATTAAGTTTCGCCGGCACAAGATTTCAAATTATCAATAACTCTACTAACCCAGTTTACGTAAATGGTAATTCCTATGCTAAAAATGCAGTAATTGCGACGAAAACTCTCGGCGAAAACGATTGTAGCGTAACATTTACCGACTTACCATACGGTAGCTATCAAATCAAAGAAACTGCTGCTGGAAATGGCTATGCCGTAAATAATAATCCTATTACTGTTACAATCCCAACTAACGATTCCTATTCAGTTTCTACGACTTTCGCAAACCAGCCTATTCGTGGCGATGTCAAGTTCGTCAAATTAGATAACGAGGGCGGTTCGCCTATGGCAAACGTAGTATTCAGTATCTCTGCCCTAGATAGTAATCACCGCGTCAAAGAAACGCACATCGTAGTCAGCGACCAAAACGGCGTAGTCAACACTTCGAGCAGCTTTGCTCTTCATTCCAATCATACTAACGGCTACGATGCAATCTATGACGCCTCTAATCAGGTTTCATTCTTAGGTTACGGAACGTGGTTTGGGGTAGATGCGAGCGGTCAGCCTCTCGAGGTTTCGGATGAAGTCGGAGCGCTTCCCTATGGTACGTATATTATTCAAGAGCTAAAATGCGACGCAAACTTCTTCTGTAACGGCATTATGAACCAAAATGCAACTATCGAAATCGATTCGCCAAATCAAGTCGTAGATCTCGGTAACTGGAATAATACTTGTGCGAAGTTTAGTCTAAAAACTACTGCTTCTGATGAAAAGGATGGCGATAAGATTGTCGAAGCCTCTTTAACGGAAGGTGAAACCGTTACAATAAAAGATACTGTTGAATATTGCGTGAAGGCTGGCCTCGACTTCGTAATTAAAGGTGTCTTAATGGACAAAGAAACTGAAGAACCGTTGATAGTGAATGGTAAAACCGTAGAATCTGAAGTTCGGCTTAACTCCGAAACGGAATGTGGCACGACAGAAATGCTCTTTACTTTCGATGCGTCAGCAGTCGCCGGAAAAGAAGTGGTTGTCTTTGAGAAATTATACTATGAAGATACTCTGATAACCTCCCACGAAGATATTAACGACGAAGGTCAAACAGTTTACCTCATTGCTCTAACCACTTTTGCGAAGAATAAAGAAACTGGCGAAAAAATTCTTCCTCGCGATTCGGATGTCGTCATCGAAGACACTGTCAAATACTGCGTAATTCCAAACGTGAAATATGTAATCAAAGGGATTGTGATGAATAGGGAGACTAAGAGTGAATTATTAATAGATGGCGAGCCGGTCGAACAATCTGTCACCATAACCCCAGAAGAAGCCTGCGGCGAACTTACGATGGAGTATGAGTTTAATACTAGTGGTCTAACCGGCGGATTAGAGCTAGTCATATTCGAAAGCCTCTACGCTGTTGATACTGACGATGAAGATGAAGAAGTCGAAATCGAAGTATTATCCCACAAAGATTTCGATAACACTTCCGAAACCGTCCAAATTGAACTTCCTGCTCCGGACACCGGTTATATGACAGTTCCAAAAACCGGCGGTAAAGAAGCTGAAAGCGATAATACCACCTTCGTCATAGGAACTATCGTGGTGTGTGTCGGCGGATATATCATATCGCGCGTCGTCTCCAGGAAAAAATTCCTTAAACGGATGTAAAAGAACCAAAAAATAAGCAAGGATAATCCCTTGCTTATTTTTAATCAGTCGCTTTTATTTCGAATTGCGTTTCTCGATAATCTCTTGAGCAACATTCGGTGGAACTTCCTCGTAAGCGTAAAGCTCCATCGAAGAAGCTGCGCGACCTTGAGTCATACCGCGAAGATCGCCGGTATAACCAAATAAGTTAGCTAAAGGACAAAACGCCTTGATTAACTTCGCCCCGCCGTTCAAATCTTCCATTTCGTCAATTCGGCCTCGGCGCGAATTAATATCGCCAATCACGTCGCCCATGAAATCTTCCGGAGTGGTAATCTCGAGCTTCATCACTGGCTCTAGGAGCACCGGATTAGCCTTCTTGATACCTTCGCGAGTCGCGAGCGAACCAGCGAGCGTGAAGGCGAGCTCCGAAGAGTCTACGTCGTGGTATGAACCATCATAGAGAGTAGCCTTAACGTCAACTACCGGATAACCAGCAATGACACCACCAGCCAATGTATCTTCGACACCTTTCTGGACCGGTTTGCGATATTCCTGAGGGACAACACCACCTTTAATCTGGTCAATAAATTCGAAGCCCTTACCCGGTTCGTTCGGCTCAAACTTGATCCAAACATCACCATATTGACCACGACCACCAGACTGCTTGATATGCTTACCCTGAGCTTCCGCAGTTCCGCGAATCGTTTCACGATACGCTACCTGTGGCGCGCCGGTGTTCGCCTCAACATTATGTTCCCTCTTCAAACGGTCAATAATAATCTCAAGATGTAGCTCGCCCATCCCTGAAATAAGCGGCTGCCCGGTTTCTTCAGCAGTAGGAACGCGGAAAGTCGGGTCTTCCTCAGCAAGTTTCGAAAGCCCAAGCCCCATTTTCTCTTGGTCGGCCTTAGTTTTCGGCTCCACCGCGATTGATACCGGAGGATCCGGGAAGTCAATCGACTCAAGCAAAATCGGGTGTGCTGGCGAACAAATCGTTGTACCAGTCGTACAGTTCTTCATCCCGACAATCGCCGCGATATCACCCGCCTTAATCTCGGAAATATCATTTCGTTCATTCGCATACATTCGGACGAGACGACCGATTCTTTCCTTATCGCCAGTCGACGCGTTAAGAACCGTATCGCCAGATTTCAAAGTACCAGCATAAACCCGGATGAAGATTAACTTTCCTACGAACGGGTCGGTCGCAATCTTAAACGCAAGTGCCGTCAAAGGTTCCGAATTCTCAGCTTTTCTGACAATTTGGTCGCCAGTCTTCGGGTCGGTTCCGACGGTTTGACCCTGATCACGGTCAAGCGGAGACGGCAAGTATTCTGTCATCAAATCGAGTACTTTCTCGACAATCACACCGCGTCCATCGCCACCGGTCACTAAGAAGAAATCGCCATCAAGCACGCGTTTTCGAAGCGCGGTCTTTAATTCTTCCTCGGTAATCGCTTCTTCGCCTTCGTTAAAATACTTATCCATCAAAGCTTCGTCCGCTTGGACTGCTTCCTCGACCAACATCGAGCGCGCATTTTTCGCCTTCTCGACCATATCTGCCGGAATCTCGCCGACGGTCAATTCGTGGTCCGCGTAATCCTTATAAGTATAGGCTTTCATATCAACAAGGTCAACTACGCCGCAAATATCCTTCTCAAACCCAATCGGAAGATGGATCGCAACCGCGTTTTTCGAAAGACGCTTATGAATCGAATCGAGCGATTTATAGAAATCGCCACCAATCTGGTTGATTTTATTCACAAAACAAATTCGCGGAATGCCATATTTCGTCGCTTGGCGCCAAACCGTCTCAGATTGCGCCTCTACGCCCATTTTCCCGTCGAAAACTACTACCGCGCCATCAAGAACACGCAAAGACCTTTCAACCTCAGCCGTAAAGTCGATGTGACCCGGGGTATCGATGATGTTAATCTGATGATTTTTCCAATAAACCGTTACTGCCGCGGAAGTAATCGTAATCCCGCGCTCCTTTTCCTGTTCCATCCAGTCGGTTTCAGCACCACCAGTCCCACCTTTAACCAGGTCAATTTTATGTTTTAGTCCGGTACGATACAAAATCGCTTCCGAAGTCGTAGTTTTACCGGCATCAATATGCGCAATAATCCCAATATTTCGCAATTTAGCCAAATCCTTAATTTCAGTAGCCATATGCTCCTTTTTACGTTAATTATTTTCGTCTATTTAAGCTCCACGCTCAAAAACAAGACATAATTTCCCTTATTATAACACACTTTTTTAAAATCTAGAAAAAAATAGTATTGACTTTATTTAAAAAGTATGCTATAATGAAAAGATAAGGTGTTGGGTGGGCAACAATGGTACTGTGGTACTTTAATGTTGTAGGTAAAAGGGGGGTTTGGCTAAGTTCTCCTCCTTTTAGGTGTAACTGCCGGCGGTTACATAACCTAGGCAAAAATAGCCTAGATAAGCTTCTTTCCAGTGACGACGGAAAGATCCGGAGGGCTTGTCTAATGCTGGTTTCCCCTTTTTGGCAAAACAACCGAAATCGTATTTGTTGCAGCAGAGGAGCTGCCAATATGGAAGTAGGTCCGCTTTTTTGCCATGGTCGTCAAAGGTGCCATAGGGCGACAGGTTGTCGGCTATTGCAATGGCCAACAACTTCTGCCTAATGACATAAAAGAAATCATGGGGATACAGGAGCGGGCCCCACACCACCCAGTCTTTGTCTGGCTTGGTAACCTTTTTAGGTACATCCAACTGGGCAAAGCCCTACTCGCTCCTGAACAAAAACAACGGGCCCCGTTTTATCGGGGCCCTTTATTATTCCGTTAACTTTTTCCTTAAAATATCTTGTACTGCGCTCGGATTCGCCTTCCCCCTTGATTCTTTCATCACTTGCCCAACCAGAAATCCAATCACCTTTTCTTCTCCATTTCTAAAATCTTCCTGTGCTTTTTGCGTTTCAGGTTTCGCTAATACCGTATCAACAATCTTTTCCAACGCCCCCAAATCATTTTCCTGAATTAAACCTAATTCTTTCGCGATGTTTTTCGCCCCTCTTCCCTTCATTTGCGGGTCGAACAATCTTAAGAATACCTCTTTCGTCGCAGTAGACGATAATTCTTTCTTCTCATTCATCTCCGCCAACTCGCTCAAATCCTTAGCGCTCGGCAAATCATTCAAATATTCCGCCGACTTCTCCTCCGCCAATAGTACGGAAGCGAACAAATTAGACATTGATTTAACATATTTGTTGTCAATTTCTTCAAGTTTTTGCATTAATTCTGGATAATCGAGCAGAACCTCTAAGACATCGTCCGCAATCACGCCTTTAAATTTCTTTCGATAATCCGCCGGCATCAACGGCAATTTTTCAGATTCACTCTCAATAAACTTCGCACTGAGATTAATCGGCGGCAAATCTGGTTCCGGCATATAGCGATAATCTTTTGCTTCCTCTTTCGAGCGTTGCCCCGTCGTCTTTCCCGTCGCATCGTTCCAGCCCCGCGTCTCCTGAACTACCTTCTCGCCCGACTCTAAAATTTTCGTTTGCCTCGAAATCTCATATTCAACTGCTCGCTCAACCGATCTAAACGAATTCAAATTCTTCACTTCCGCCCGCGTCCCCAACTCATCGGAACCTTCCGGCGCAATCGAAACATTCACGTCAAACCGCATATTCCCGTTATATAAATCTCCATACGAAACCCCAGCAAATCGCATCAACCGCCAAAGCTCTTTACAATAATCGTGAGCGTCTTTCGCCGAATGAATGTCCGGCATCGAAACAATTTCGATTAGCGGCGTATCAACTCGGTTTAAGTCAACCAACGAATACGAACCAAAATGAGTCAACTTCCCCGCATCGCCTTCTAAATGTGCGTGTTCAATTCGAATTCGCGTTCCCGATGGCAGCTCAACATACCCTTCCCCGATAATCGGATGATAAAACTGTGTAATCTGATAACCTTTCGGCGAATCTGGATAAAAATAATGTTTTCGATCAAATCGCGAGCTTGGGTTAATCGCACAATTCATTGCCCGTCCGGCTAAAATCGCGAGTCTAACCGCTTCGCCGTTTAATCTCGGCAACATTCCCGGCAGCGCAAAATCTACCGGCGATACACAAGCATTCGGCTCCTTCCCGCGCGCATCGTTATCAACCTCAGAAAACAATTTCGTCTTTGTTGCAAGTTGTACGTGGCATTCAATACCAATAGTTGGAATATATTTCATTAAACTGCTCCTAAATCTTTTAAGGCTTGTTTGAAAATCGCTAGTGCGTTAGAAGCCTGTTTATAACTTACTTCAAAACCCGATTCGTGCGCAATCGCATTTCGTAGTTTATGTGCTCGCCAGACCGCATTCAAATTCGAAAATCTCGACCCCGCCTTTTTTAATCTATCCCCCATTGTCTTCCCCGGTATCCCCATCTCAATCATCGCTTTATCGAGCAATTTGTCAGCTTCTATAATTGTCGCCGTAAAACTAGTTGGACTTTCTTTTCTTAAAGTATTTTCTATCGCTAGAAAACGAGATTGATAAAAATCCTTATTAAAACTATATCCACGCTTCCCGGTTAGCAAAATCGCCACAAAAATCAAAACCGCGACAATTAAAATTGCAATTATAAATGTGACTGCACCACCGTCCATTATATTAGCTCCTTACTAAATTCAATTAAACTTTTATCACTTCGCCTCGGCCCGACTAATTGCAGCCCAAGCGGCAACCCATTTTTATTCTCTCCCGCTGGAATTGCGAGTCCCGGCACTCCCGCGAGATTAAGAGATACGCTCATCATATCCTCTAAATACATTGCAATCGGATCGTTTACCTTCTCACCGAGTAAAAATGCCGGATTCGGTGAAACCGGTGTCAAAATATAATCAACCTTAGAAAATGCCTTTTCATATTCTTTCACAATTAAAGTTCGCGCTTTCGCCGCCTTTAAGAAATATGCATCATAAAACCCGCTCGATAAAACGAAGTTTCCAATCATAATTCGTCTTTTATTCTCCGACATAAAACCTTCGTCACGCGTGTTTGCATATAATTGTTCTAAATCATTCGACTTTTCTGAACGAAAACCATATCTTACACCATCATAGCGCGAAAGGTTCGACGCAACTTCCGCCGGCACAATAATATAATATGCCGCAAGTGCGTATTTTAACGCCGGCATTTCAAGCTCAACGATTTCGTACCCCTTCGATTTCAAAAGTTCACATTTTTTCTTCAACGCTTCTCGAATTTCCTTATCTACCGACTCGTTATCGAAATCATTAATGACGCCAATCTTCTTAGCTTTCTTAACTTCACTTTCGTTATAATAATCCGGTAGTGTCGTTAAATCTTTCGGGTCCTGTCCTGAAGTAATTGACATTAAAAGATCCATATCATCCGGCGTTTTCGTAAAGAAGCCAATACAATCCGTCGACGACGCCATCGCCACGACACCATATCGAGAGTTACAACCATAAGTCGGCTTTAACCCATAAATTCCGTTGAATGAGGCCGGCTGGCGAATCGAACCGCCTGTGTCCGTTCCGGTCGCAAACTCTACAATATCTAAGGCTACCGCTACCGCCGAACCGCCGGACGAACCTCCTGCCACTCGTTTTTTATCACGCGAGTTTAAAGTCGGTCCGAAGTACGAGTTTTCGGTCGACGAACCGTGTGCAAATGCATCAAGATTCGTTCGTCCAATCATAATCGCCCCCTCGTCTTCTAATTTCTTTACCGCTGTAGCGGTAATTGGCGAAGTAAACCCTTCTAGAATATGCGCCGAAGCTGTCGTTTCTCCGCGTGGACTTAAGAAATTATCTTTTAAAGCATACGGTACGCCCGCTAATTTCCCAACTTTCTCACCGCGTTTAATTTTCTCATCAATTTCTCGCGCTCGCTGAATCGCTCCTTCTTCGTCTAAAAACGTAAAAATATTATAATCCGAAAAATGCTTCGCTTTTTCGAGCGCGTCACGCACTAATCTTTCCGCTGTAACTTTTGAATTCGCTATTTTCATTTTATAAAACCTTCGGTACTTTAATTTGATTATCTATGACTTCTTTTGAAAGCTCTAATAATTCTTCGCGCGAAGCGTCTTGTTCTAAAATTTCGTCCTCTCGCCAGACATTCTCCATCTCAAAAACCTGATAAGTCGGCTCAACATCTTCAGTATCTAATTCATCTAATTGTGAAATATATTTAATAATTCCGCTAAGGTCTTTTTCTAGACTCCCAGCTTCCTTTTCTGATAAAGAAAAATTTGACAAATCAGCCAAATGTAAAATATCCTCGCGTTTTATATCCATATCTTAAATTATACCACTTATTTTGCATTGCGGAATAAAATGTTTTTAATATATTTGAAAATCGGTTTTGCTTCCTTTAGGTCAAGGAAATAACTCGCGATGAGATAGGCCCCAAAAGAAATCGCCGAGATTAGTAAGAATTTCGGCACAGTAATTACCAAAGAATTATCCGTCGCCATCAACGGAACAAATTTTGTCATCGAAAATGCTACGCACGCCGTAATAAATGATGCGAACAACATTCGCGTGAAAGCTTTGAAAAATGCTTTATCTAATATTTCGTTTCTCGAACGCCTTTGTAAAATCATAAGCAGGATAATAATTTCAATCACTGCTCCGAGCGATTGCGCAAAACCTAATCCGTCCACCCCCCAGTTAAGTAAATAAAACCAAATTGAAAGTATAATCGTTAACCCAATTGCAAAAATCGAAACCACAAACGGCGTTTTCGTGTCTTGATAAGCATAAAAACCGCGCGAAGCAATATGGAAAACCGACCTTGCAAAAATCGCAATACATAAAGTTCCAAGAATTGATGCAATCGTCCCGTTACTGTCATTATTACCAATGTTTGAAATAAAGCTCGTTACATAACCGCGCCCGAAAAATGCTATAACCGTGACCGGCAGCGCAATCCAAATAATTGTTCTTAAGGCCTGACGGAAAGTATTATAAAATTCTTTTTTGTCGCCGCTCCCGAGTTCTTCAGTTAATTTCGGGAAAAACGCCGTCGAAATTGCTACGCCGATTAAACTAATCGGCATTTGATGAAGCGTCGTAGCTTGGTTGAACGACCTCACTGCCCCGACACCCATTCTCGACGAAAGGTTTGTATTTACAATCCCGTTAATATAATCAATTCCCTGATCCATCGAACGCGCCGGTAATAATTTTAGAATTGAACGAAAACCTTGATTTTTCCAATAAATCTTAAATTCATAATCCATCCCGAGCCCGAATAGACCAATTAATGAAACAATTAATTGCATTATCGCTCCGAGAATTACTCCGAGCGCGACACCCATAATCCCGCCCTCGAAAAGTTGCACACCGAACAAATTAATTCCGCCCGTAAACCAAGTAATCCCGATAATAATGCCTATATTATATATAGCGGGTGCAAAAGCATAGAAAATAAATCTTCCAACCGCTTGTTGAATCGAAGTTAGAACCGTCGCAATACTGAAAAGAAACGGATTCATCGCAATTACTCTTGTCATATTAATCGCGAGTACCATTCCCGATTCATCTAACCCCGGACTTACAACATAACGAATTAGAGGGTCCGCAAAAACCATAATTAAAATACTTGTAATTAAAGTCACAATCGCAAAAAGATTAATTAAACTCGACGAAAGTTCCCACGCCGATTTTTTATTCCCCGTCGCCAGACGTTGATTAAAAACTGGAATAAATGAAACTGCTAGCGCCCCAGAAGTAAGAATAAAAAACATAAAATCCGGAATTGTAAAGGCCGCCGTATAAGCATCAATTCCGGTTGGATAAGTCCCGAGATAATACGAGTTTAAAAGCCGGTCCCGAAAAAGCCCAAGTAGAGCCGAGATTAAAGTCGAAGAAGCTAATACTATCGCCGCAGATTTCACTGAAAGTTTTAGATTCGCAAGTTGGACGACCGATTTAAATTTAAATTTCCGCATATATATTATATTGTAACATTAAAATTTCCATTTCTAAAACAATAATGCTATAATAGAAGTATGAAGAAAAAACTCAAAGAGGTAATTTTGCCGTCTTCGAAGAAGACGAAAAAGACCTCGAAAAAAACTGCGAAGAAAAATATGAATCTTTATTCTAGCCTTAGTTATAACTATAAGACTAGAAAAGAAGCTAATTCGAGAAAACGAGCGGAGGAACTTGCGAAACTGCCGAAAGAACCAGTTAAACGCTTTTTCGCGCGCCTACACCCAAAGCGAGTTTTTAAATGGTGGTTTTCTTGGCGTGGTCAAAAGGCGATCTTAAAATTCATCGCCGCCTGTTTTCTGCTACTAATTATCTTTATTGGCGGACTTTTCCTTTATTATAAAAAAGACCTCGACCAAATTCGCCTTGACGAAATGACGATTTCCGAAACCGTAAATACCTATCTCGACCGTAACGGCGTTGTCCTCTGGAAAGATACCGGAACTGAAGATTATCGTCTCGTGGTTGAAAAAGACGACATTTCTCCATATATGTATCAAGCTACCGTCGCAATCGAGGATAAAAACTTCTATAATCATATGGGCGTCGACTTCGGAGCTTTGGTCCGCGCGACAATTTCGACTCTTTCTGGCCGTGGTGTTCAAGGTGGTTCGACTTTAACTCAACAGCTTATTAAACAAGTCTATTTCTCTGACGAAGCCGCGAGTGAAAACCGTGGTGGTTTAGCGCGTAAAATCAAAGAGTTGATTCTTGCGGTTGAGCTCGAACGAATGTATTCTAAGGAACAAATCATCACAATGTATTTGAACCAATCTCCTTATGGTGGTCGACGAAACGGCGTTGAATCTGCCGCGAAGACTTACTTCGGAAAATCTGCGAAAGATTTGACCTTAGCGGAATCTGCTTTGCTTGCCGCAATCCCGAATAACCCTGGCGTTTTAAATCCTTATAATACCTACGGGAACGATATGCTGATTGAGCGTCAACACAAAGTCCTTGATGATATGGTTTCGATGGGCTACATTACCGAAGCCGAAGCAAACGAAGCCAAAGAAGTTGCCATTCTCGATACGATTAAACCGGAATCGAGCCAGTATGCAAATATGCTTGCTCCGCACTTTGTCCTAGAAGTAAAGAAACAACTTGAAGAAAAATATGGCATTCAAACTATGCGTGCTGGTGGCTGGACGATTAAAACGACCCTTGATTATCGTGCCCAACAAATCGCCGAAGATGCCGTGAAAGTCGGCGCAGGATTATTCTATATGAACGGAAGCGATAATGCCGCTCTAGTTTCGCTCGATGTCGAAACCTCCCAAGTTATCGCTATGGTCGGCTCAGCTGATTTTAGTAATCCAGTCTTCGGCGAGCAGAACGTCACAACCGATTCTCTTATAGAACCAGGCTCTTCGATTAAACCAATTCTAGACTATGCTCCGCTCTTTATGCAGCGCGAAGGAATTAACTACGGTCCGGGCACGATTTTGAGAGATGAAAACATCGACCGTATCTATTGTGCAGGTTATACCGGTACTTGTATGCTTCGTAACTATACGAGAATGTTCTATGGCAACATTACAATCCGTTATTCCCTAGCCCAATCTCTTAACATTGGTGCAGTAAAGGCGCTATATATTAATGGTATCGATAACTCGCTTGAAATTGCCCACGCACTTGGCGATGAAAGCTATTGTAAAGACCGCGACAATTATGGCCTTTCTATCGCTATTGGCTCTGGTTGTGGTGTTAAAATGGTGGAACACGCCAACGCCTATGCCTCGCTCGCTCGCGGCGGCTCTCATAAAGATATCGCCTATGTTCTTGAAATTAAAAACTCTTCTGGCGAAGTCATCGAATCTTGGACGGATTCTGAAGCGAATCGCGTAGTTGATGAACAAGTTGCCTATATGCTATCGAGTATTTTAAGCGACCGTAATTCTCGCTACTGGAATAATGAAGGCTTCGTAGTTCCTGACGTTTGGACGGCTACAAAGACCGGAACAACGACGACGAATATTTCTGGAGAAACAAAAGACTCACTCTTCGAAAGCTACTCGACCGCCATCTCGACCTTCATTTGGAATGGTAATCACGACGGTAGTGGTATGTATTCCGACACCCACGATCCCGCTCGTATGATTGCCGGAGTTTATATGGAACGCGTCCATAAAGAAGTTTACGAACCTGATGGCAAATGGCACTACGGCGACCAACCTACTCGCCCGGCCGGAATTCAAACTCTAACCATCAACGGGAAAACCGATATTTGGCCGAGCTGGTTTAATGCTTCGAAAAATTCTGGTGTCGCGAAAGAAACTTTAACTTTTAATCGCTATAACCACCTTTTAGCTGCTAGCTGTACGCCTGAAGAATATAAAATCGAAGTCGAAGCTACGAAAGTTACCGACCCGATGACCGGAAATGATGTTGTTAGTGTTCCGGAGCCATACAATCGCGAAAAAAACGATACCTGTGATTATGAACCCCCGCGTCTTTCCCTCTCTACTAGTGGCAATAGGATCATCGCAACAGTCAAACGCGGAAGCTATAGTGTTGATGCCTATACATTATATATCAACGGAGTCGAAAAGAGCGGTATTAATCTCGGCTCTGACGGAACAATTAACGGATATACTTTAACCGGCAAAGAAAGTTCAGTTAAATTCACGATTACCGATTCGGCTGGCTACACGGCAACTAGTGAGATTACTTTGACTCCAACCGCTCCAGAAACTACTGAAGCCGAAAAAACCCACTAATTCTTTCTTGCAATTTTTGCGAAAATCATCTTACCGGCAGAAGTTTCGTGAAATCTCACGAATTCTACGGTAAGATTTTTTCCGATTTTATTTGCCGCCTTATCAACAACCACCATTGTTCCATCCGGCAAATGCCCGACGCCCTGTCCGCGGTTTGAACCTTTTTCGGTAATTCTAATTTCAATTTTTTCACCCGGCAAAAACTCTGTTCTTACCGCGAGTGCAAGATCGTTAACATTTAACGCTTCGATTTTCTCCGCTTCCGCAACTTTAATTAGATTATAATCTATCGTCAAAATCGCACCTTTATTTTCTTTTGCAAACTTTAAAAGTTCTTCGTCAACTTTTTTATTACCTTCCCCATCATCAAAAACTTCCGTGTTTACATTTACGACTCGTTCAAGTTCCGAAACATTACTCAAACCCGCCCGTGCTCGTGCTCGTTTTTCGCCATCCTTCCCATCCGCGAGCAGTTGTAACTCTCTTAGAACACTTTTTAAAATAATTAAATCTCCGTCGATAAAACCCGTTTCGGCGATATTGATAATTCTCCCATCAATCAACGCCGAAGTATCGACATATATTTTCCTAACACCGGTTCTTCTCGGCAAACGATTTTTTGAAACTAAATAACTCGTTTCAACAAAAATCGCTAAAACTAATAATAAAATAAATAATTCCATAACTAAATTATATTAAATCTGTCCCATATTTTAAAGCATTCAAATGATTTTCTTCTAAAATGTTTTTATATTTCGAAACTAAATCATCACGTCCCTTCGCTCTTGCAATATCGATCGCAAGGTCATACCTAGACGCCATATTTTTTCGGAGCATCTCAAACGGCGTGGTCGTCGACCCTTCTTCGTTGAAACCGTGCACGCGTAGCCTTCGTCTTTCGGTATAATTCTCTAAAATATTCTCTAAAGTTTCCGGATAACCGTGAAAATTCGCCAAAATCGGTTTATTAGTCGTAAACATCTCATCGAATTTAGCTTTAGATAATTTATTCCCAACCGTCCCAATCGCCCGATAAGTCAATGCATTAATTCCGATAAAGCGTATTTTAACTTCCGGCATATCTTCTTTTATAATTTTGATTGCTTCTAAAGTTTCCTGTGTTACGATATCCCCCGCCGCTGTAAATATAAAATCCGGCTCCGGGTCCGAAATAAATTCAAATATCGACGCCCCGCCATTTTCAAACTGAAACTTTGCGTGGTTAGAATCGATATATCTCGGCCGCTCATTCTTGTCAAATGTTGTAAGATTTACAACATTCATCGAATTAATCATAAATCGATAAGCTTCCTCTGCCGCGACATCATCAACCGGAAATAGACAATTCGCTAAGCCCGAAGGAATACTGAGTAAAGTAGAAATGAGTGCCGGTGATTGATGTGTAAAACCATTATGGTCTTGTCGCCAACAAACTGAAGTAGACAGTAAATTTACCGCCGGGATTGGCTCGCGCCAAGAAACCATTTTTGTTTGTTTATAAAATTTCATTTGTTGCAAAATCTGCGAAGTAATAATCGGGAAAAACGCTTCATAACTTCCCATCATCGCCTTTTCGCCGTTTAACAAATGCCCCGTCATCACCGAAAATAAAACATTTTCCGAAAGCATTTCAATGATTCTGCCATTCGGACTTTCCGGTAAGTCCCAACTTTCCTGCGGCAGCCCCCACGCCCGCTTCTCGACCTGAAAAATCTCATCAAACTTATTTGAAGTCGTTTCATCTGGCGAGAAAAAGAAAAACGAAGGGTCTTTTCTAAATTCTTCGGTTAATAGTTCCCCAATTTTCTTCGCCGATGAATACAATTTCGTCATCGCATTCCTCCTTTTGAAATCTCCGCCAAAATTTCTTCCGGATGGTAACTAATTAGCCATTCTTCAAGTCTCTTTAACTCATCTTCGTCGGTCTTCGGATTTTTCAATGGAATTTGGTGTGCTTCATTATGACGATTCGGTCCGCCGAAACCTTTTTCTGTCAACATAACATAAAACGGCGACTGGATTTCTTCATTTAAAGCTTTCTGAAAATCTTCCGTATTGTCGCCCTCAATTAATCTTGGCGTAAACCCGAACCCACGAATCATTTCATTTAATTCTCGTTCCGATTTTCGTCCATAAATCGTCGGCCCGGAAATTTTATAACCGTTCAGATGCAAAATTGGCAAAATCTTGCCATTTTTAGAGCCACTAAGTAAGTTATTTAAATTCAAAGAATCAATCGCAGTCGCCGTTTCTAATTCCCCATCGCCGATTAGAACTGCAACGGTCTTTTCCGGATGCCCGAGAGCAAACCCATAAGCATTCCCGAGCGCATACCCGAGTTCCCCGCCTTCTGTAATCACGCCCGGCGTAAACGGACTTGCGTGGCTCGGAAACCCATCCGGCCACGAAAATTCCCGACAAATATATTTAATTCCCTCTTCGTCTAAAGTTGCCTTCTCGTCAACTTTTAATAATTCCCCGTCTAAAAATAGATTCGCTTGCAAAGCCGGAAAACCGTGTCCCGGTCCGAGTATAAAACTAAAATTCGCATCAGTAGAAAAATGTGATTTTAGATTTGCATACGCGACATTAATTCCGTGACAAGTCCCCCAATGTCCGAGCAGACGCGGTTTAATATCATTAAATTCGAGCGACCGCTTAATTAAAAAATTATCTTGTAAAAAAAGCTGTGCTACGCACAAAAAATTACAAATCTGTATTCGGCGTTTTATCTTCTCGATTTCTAAAATGCCCACCGAGCTCATATATTAATTATATCATAAACATTTTTTTCTTTTTATGCTATAATAAACTTATGCTAAAGTCATACAAAAACGAGAGGTCCTTCTTTTATTTATCTTCATTCCTTATCGCTTTTACTCTTCTCTCCGGTTCCCTCCTATCTCCCTCTCGCGCCTCAGCTGACGATTCAATCATTGATGATGTTAGTATTAGAGTTCAACTTTCCTGCACTATGAGTGGTTCTGGTATGAATTCTCATACTGCTACGATTAATCCAGGTACTTATCAAACCGATATTGGTAAAACTACTTTACAAGTATTCTGTAATGATAGTGGAGGCTTTGCTATTTATGCTATAGGCTATACTGGAAATGCTTATACCGGATCTGACCACACTAAACTCATAGGCGACATTACTAACGAAAAGATAGCTACTGGTACTGCTACCGGTTCTAATTCTAATGATCCATCTAACTGGGCTATGAAACTAGTTAAAGTTACTAATACTTCTGGACAAGATCCTGTTACTTATAATCCAGAAAACTTAACTATAGAAAATGGCTATGGTAACTATTCCGTTATTCCTGATACT
>JAZMZP010000028.1:0-38977 GCA_045586015.1 Candidatus Nanosyncoccus sp. | reverse complement strand
TCACAGGAAGGAGTACTAGTAGAATAGTCACAAGATCCATAATAGGCATCCCAATCGTCCCAATTACTTGTCGTCGTATTCCAATATAGATTACCTGGGTCATAGGATTCGGGAGAATTATTATTTTCGCAATAGTTGTATTCGGAGTTCCAAGTCCCACCTTGGCACCATTCGTGAGTTTGAGTACTTGTAGCGGAGTAAGTAGAGCGAATTGGGGCCCAAGCGGCAGTATCATAAGTTCCCGTACTTGTATTGTAGCCAATATCAGTATCTTCATTAGTATAAGTTACTCCAGCTTGTAAGTCTAAGTCTAAGTTCTGTGTCATCCAGACATTCCCATCCGCCAGTTTAGCGATTTTGTATTCTTTCCCATCGCGTTTGTCTTTTATAGTATATTGAGTTCCTTCTACCATTGAAGCGATAATAGCCGCACGATTAGCAGATGTAATATCAGCAAAATCTTGCATACAAAGTGTATTACTAATAGTCGTCGCATTGGCGTTACAAACCACCGGCGCAGCGTGATTATATGGATGCACCATTGTATAGATAACTTGCCCAGTATAACTATCAGCAACTTGGTTTTTAGAAATATAAGCCGCATAAGTCGTAATTAGAGTACTTCCTTCTGCATTAGTACCTATATCAGTAGCAGATGTTCTATAAGCAACTTTAACGTATTCATTTGGGACTGCAGTATAGTTAGAGAAATCCGGGTCACCAGATTGTTTTAATGTGTCTCCAGTACTTCCGGCAATGATAATCGGATAAGTAGGAGCTGGACTAGATATAGTAGCTAGTTTCATTGCCCAATTAGAAACATCTGGATTACCTGCTGAAGTAGCAGTTCCGGTTACTATGGTTTGGCTGTAGCTTTGTCCTACTAGTTTATTGCTATTAGTTCCACCTATTTCATCGCCGGTATATCCAGCCGCATAGATAGCAAAACCTTCACTATCATTACAAAAGGCTTTCAAAGTCGTAGTTCCAATCTCGGAAGTATAAGTACCGTTATTAATCGTAGCATTATGTGAAGTCATACCAGTACCAGAAAGAGTACAAGCTACCGGGATAGTAATATTGATATCGTCTACTACCGAATCATCGGCTGAAACGCGAGAGGAAGAAAGTAGAAAACCAGAAAGAAAAGTAAGACTAATCAAAAAGGCTAATAAGTAAAAGCTAGACTTTCCCATACTTTTAACCATAATAAGTTTATTATAGCATAAAAATTATATCGCAATTATTTTTTTATGACTTTTTGATAAATATTTAAAAATCTATCTAAAGTCTTCTCGAAATTATGCTCGCTCGCAATCTTTACCGAACCCTCTGAAAACTTTTTCCTTAAATCCGCATCCGTTAAAATCTTAGCCATCGCTTCTGAAATTTCTTTTACATTCCCCGCCTCACACAAATATCCATTTTCTCCGGTCAAACATACTTCCGAAACTGCGCCTTTATCAACGGCAATCAAAGGCAATCCCGTCGCCGCCGCTTCAATTAAAACAATTCCCTGCGTTTCAATCTCGCTCGCCGTCGCAAAAACATCTCCAACTTTATAAAGTTCATACAAATCTGGTGGCAAAACTCGCCCTAAAAATTTCACAGCCCCAGTTAAACCTTCATCTAAAACTATCTTCTCTAACCTCGCTCGGTCGACCCCATCCCCGACCACAATCATCTCGGTATTTTTCGGCAAATCCTTACGCGCTTCCTTAAACGCCTCAATCACAGTTCCGACCTTCTTTTCCGGGTCAACTCTCCCGACATATAAAACCTTCAAGCCATCTTCATTAATCCCATATTTTTCATAGATTTCACTAGGAACCTTCCCCGGTTTAAAATTCGTTAAATCTACTCCGTTCGACACCGCCGCGACCGGCACCTTAAACTCCTTCCCAGACGACAGAATTAAATTATCAATTGCTTGTTTCGTCGGCATCGTCACGAAATCGCTTTTAGCCTGACGATTCCGAAAATACGCATAAAGCATCGCGTTTACCGGCTTCCTAACTAAGCCCGGCAACTTCAACGGTTCTGTCAAAACCTCCGGCTGGTTATGTTCCGTCGTCACAACCGGAATCCCGACCTTTCTCGCATATGAAACTACCGAAAGCCCAATCGGATCCGATACTTGAACGTGCACTACATCCGGCTTAAAACTATTTAGAGCTTTCCGAATTTCTCGCACCGGAAAAACCGAAACCTTAAAACCATTTTTATAATATAAATGCGGCCACGAAACTCCTAAAAACTTCTTCCTCGGCGGAACTTTATTGATTTGGTCCGGATAAACCTTCACATCAACCGACTTAAGCCTCGTAACTTTTACCCCGTCTTCAACTCGCGTATAGTTTTTTCCGGTCTGAGATGGACATAAAACTAAGACTTCATTCCCTCTTTTTGCTAACCCCATTGCCAAATTATGCGAAAATACCGCCACCCCGTTTGTCATTGGGTAATAGACTGCCGTCGCAATTACAATTTTCACTAAAGCTCCTTTGCTTTATCTAACTGAGGATCCTTCATTGCGTTAATGTCCTCATAAGTTCTTTCGACTTCTATATCTGGCTCAATCCCGGTTCCGTTAATCGAACGCTCTAGCGGCGTATACCAATCTGCCGTCGTTACTTTCAGCTTCGTTCCACCCGAAAGATCATATAAAGTCTGTACTACGCCCTTTCCATAAGTCTTCTCTCCAACCACCTTCGCTTTTCCGTAATCCTGTAAAGCCCCTGCGACAATTTCCGAAGCCGAAGCCGTAGAACCATTCACTAAAACGACCGTCTTCATATCTTTCAATATTGCCTTACCGCTCAAACTCGAAGTCGATGAATCCCCAAAATGTTTAGATTTTTGAATTAAGACTTTTTCTCCGTCCAACCACAAGCTAAGTAAATCTTGCGCCGCTGAAACATAACCACCGCCATTTCCTCTAAGGTCTAAAATAACCTTCTTAATTCCTTTTTCACTAAACTTCTTAGCAAACCCTTCCACTATCGTTCCGGTATCATTATCAAATCTCGTCACCGTCACAATTGCCGTCTTCACATCGTATTCAACATATGCCGAAACATTATTAATCGTTTCTCGTTTCATCGTATATTCGTGTTCTTTCCCGTCACGCACTACCGTTATCGTCACTTCCGTACCAGCTTCCCCGCGTACTTTTTTCGATATCTCTTCCGTTGAAAGCGAATAAACCTCCTCACCATCAACTTTATAAATAATGTCGCCCGCTAAAATTCCCGCCTTTTTCGCCGGATTGTCTGGTAAAGTTCTTAATACTCTCACATACCCATCCCGAAGACCCATTTCGACCCCAATCCCTGAACCGACATTTCCGTGTAAATCATTATCAAAATCCTGAGCTTCTTCCGCATCCATATAAACTGTATAAGTATCGCCCAAAGATTCCGTCAACCCTTTTTTAGCCCCCTCGATTGCATCCTCTATCGAAATATCGCCATTATAAGACGAGTTCAACTTAGCGTAAACTTCATTTAACGGCGACCAATCAATCCTCGAGCTAGCCGCCGAACTTCCGCCTAAATACGGCGCAAATCCCGAAAACCAATTATTAAAATTCGCACCAATCACGCCCCCAAGCACAGCTAAAACTGCGCCAATTACAATTGCTCCCCCTAAACTAACTTTTTTCTCTTTCCACTCTTCATCCATTAACTAATTATAGCATAACAGGCTTTAAAAAACTTTAAAAACTATTCAAAATGTAGGAAAGAAGCCCCGTACGCACTCACACCATCTCGTGCACAAAAGTCTTTCACATAACATCCATTTTCTGGCCAATCCACATTATATTCCGTCACATTAATCGTCCCGTTCGCATTTACACTCTCTACCCATTGTACGTGCCCATACGGACTCGTCCAAGTTGCCGGCCAAATCGCAATTGTATTCGCCGCCGGAGTTTGATCGACATAAGTATTTGCTCCGCTATTCGGCACATAATAACCACTTGCATAAATATAAGCCCACGCATCGCCACCCCAAGTATTCATAATTCCCCATCTCTCATACGCCTTGTAGCTCGCATAATCCGTACATTGACAAACTAACCCACCATAAGGATAAAACAAATTTTCGCCCTCATAAACATAATCCGGTCCACAATTACCGCCATATGGATAAGTATTCCTCGCGTCATAAGACCTTCGCCCACTTCCTCCGTTTTCCGGTGGTCTCCACGCCATCGCTCGAACTTGGTTTTCCCAATAAGTCGCCGCTATTGACGCATCATTTGCATTCTTCTCATATGCCGCGAGCAAAGTCTTCTGGTTCTCTCGCTTCGAATCAACTACGATTTTTTCGCTTTCACTCGCCTCTAAAGCAAGCTCGACTTCAGCTTTTTGTCGGTCAAGTTCCAACTTCGTTTCCTTCACTTTCTCGCTCGCGAGGGCAACTTCTTGTTTCGCTACTTCCTCACGTGCCGCCTTCTCAGCATAGTCAGAAATCGATTTACTTCCCGCTAAAATTCGAATCGGCTCCGAATCGTCGCTAAAATGCATATTAATTAGCAGTTCCGCGAGCGCAGTTTGTCTTTCTTTTAACTTCTCTTCAGTTTCTTTAATCTCTTTGTTTAATTTCTTAATCTTCGCTTCATTTGATGCAATCGATTTATCTAAATCCTCAATTTCATCATTCAACTGCTCAATCAACTCGCTCACCGAACTTGCTTTCTGTAAGAAATTTCGCGCTTCACTTTGTTTTTGCTCCATATTTGCTTTCGCATTTTCACATTCCGTATCTCCAGCCCGACATACATACGCGCTAACTGGTGAAATCGAAGCAATAAAAAACGTCGTCATCAAAACTAAAACCACATAACCAACTGTCTTCTTGATTTTTTCTTTGATTTTAGTTTGTTTATTCATAAAAGCTACCTCTAAATACTAGATTAGCATAAACAACATATAAAATCAACTTTTTTACATTTTTTTCAAGTATTTTGAAACTGCAAGATGTGCCGAAAGCCGCCCAATTATAATCCCCATCGCCACAAACGCCAAGAAAACTAGAAGTAATTGATTAGATTCGAGTACATTGCTAATCTGATCTATATTAATTCCGTAATTCGCGAGTTTCGGTGCCAAGAATTTAAAGCCAAAATATGAAACTGTTGCCGCAACAAGTCCCGCAATTAACCCACCAATTTCTGCCTCAACTAGAAACGGCCCTCGAATAAAACTTTTGTCCGCACCGACTAACTTCATCATATAAATTTCTTCGCGTCGTGAGAAAATCGCCATCCGAATTGTCGAGAAAATAATCAAAACTGAAATTACTAAGAAAACGCCCGCGAAAATAATCCCACCGGTTCTTGCAATTCTCGCCCAAGACGTAATTGTCGCAATTTCCGCTCGGTTTACATCATATGTCGGCGCCATTTCCGAATCAATATTCTCAACAAACAATTCATTCGTATCGACGAGTTCTTTAATGCTATCTAAATTATCGACATCATAAACTTTTATCCGCATCGTCGATTGCATTTTATCAACCATCAAAGCTTTCATTTCATCATCTAAAATATCAATAATTTCTTCACTTTCCGCATTTTCTATCAAGAACTTTTCGTATTCATCTTCTGATGTCGATGTTTCAACATTTTTAATGTTTGAATCTTTACTAATCACTTCTGTCAACTCGGCCAAAGTTTCCGCCGAAGTATTCGGTTTGAAATAAATCGTAATATCAATTTTATCTTTCATCATTTCCGCAGTATTCGTCAAAATCACACTCGCAACTATCGTCACGAACAAAATAATTAAAGTAACCGCCATTACGACCGTCGCTGCCATCGAAAGCCAAATGTTTCGCCCGAAGCCTTTAGTGCCATACTTTACAATTCGCGCTCTTTCGCGAATTATGTGCCGACTACGATTTTTTTGCATCGTTCGCAAATTCTTCTTGGAACTCTTTTTTAAAGTTTTTTCTTTTTCGTTTTTTTTCATTAAATTACTCTCCTCCTCGGTCTAAGTGCGTGCCCCGGAGTCTGTACTACCCGCTTCGGCGCCTTCGGAACCGGTGTTTCCTCAAGCTCATAAATACCATTGTTCTTCTGGTCGTTCACAATCTTACCATCTTTTAATGTCACTACTCGTTTTTGCAGGTTATTTACAACATTCTCATTATGCGTCGTGACTAAAATCGTCGTCCCGAAATCATTAATTTTCTTTAATAAATCAATAATTTCCTTCGTCGTTAACTTATCCAAATTCGCCGTCGGCTCATCCGCAATTAGGATTTTTGGTTGTCTTGCGACTGAACGAGCAATTGAAACACGTTGTTTTTGCCCACCAGATAGTTGATCTGGAAATTTCTTCGCTTGGTCTAACAAATCAACTAACTCCAACACTTTCGGAACCGTCTTCCGAATTTCCTTCCCACTCATTCCCGCAATTTCAAGTGCAAACGCCACATTCTCGTAAACCGTCCTTCTCGGCAACAACTTAAAATCTTGAAAAACCACGCCAAGTCGCCGTCGATAGCCCGGAATATGACGTTTTTTTACATAATCTAAATCAATCCCCCCGATTACAATCTTCCCCGAATCTGGACTTTCCTCTTTCGTAATCATTTTCATCAAGGTCGACTTCCCCGCTCCAGATTTCCCAACTAAAAAGACAAATTCATTCGGTTCGATATGTAAAGAAACCGAGTCGAGTGCTGGCACCGAATCTCCGGGATACTGTTTTGTAACCGAATCAAACAAAATCATACACTTATTATAGCATAAGCCTTTAAAAGCGCAAATTAAAAACTTTCGATTCTGAACGATATATTTTTCGAATCTCGTCCTTCTGCCTGATAAACCGAAAGTGGACTAATCTTCGCATCCGGATACTGTTTTTCTACTTCTACTAAAGTTTCCGCATAAGTCTTCGTCGTCGTAACTGTCAAATCTTCTGTTCTTTTTACCCCAAACCTTAATTCTTTCTTCCACGAACGCTTTTCCAAAATCAAATCTAAATCAACTTCAAACCCTGCTAGATATTTCGCCAACTTAAACTCGTTCCTAACCGAATTCTTAAACTCGCCAACCACCCCGACTAAAACTTCCGGCTCATCCTTCAAATGAATTTCCGCAGCTCGTTTCGGTTCAAACGGCATTGCTATAGCTTCATTATTCTTTAACGGTAAAAATGTGACCGAGATATTTAACTCTTCGAATAATTTTTCCGCATACTTTTTTGCTTTATAAAATGCCGTTTCATCATTTTTTCTCTCCGCAACGATAAATCCTAACGAATTTTTCTCAACCGGCACCTTTTCCGAATCGAGTCCCCACTCTTTCCGATAAACTTTATTCATTTCAAAAATCGCAAATTTATCAACCGGAAGCTTTTCGTTTAAATAAGTTTTTTCTAGCAAACTCGGCACAATCGTTTGACGTACATATTGTAATTCTGGTGAAATTGAATTCACAATTTTATAAGAATTCTTTTCGTCTAGCCCTGCCTTCTCTAAAAGTCTTTCGCTCACAAAACTATAAGTTAACACTTCATTAGCACCAAATTTCGAAAACAGTTCACGGATTTCTCGTTTTAATTCAAAACTCGCATTCTTTTCCGCCGTCGCGTGTAAAGGCAAAGTCGGCTCAATATTATCATACCCGAGTAATCTTCCGACCTCTTCAATCACATCTTCTTTAATATGGATATCGGTCCGCCAAACCGGCGCAATAACTTCTAAATGTTCATTTTGATCATTAATCAAAAACCCTACATTTTCCAAAGTTTTAATAATTAAACTCTTATCATATTTCGTACCCAACAAATCATTAATCTCAACTGTTGTAATTTTTACAACATTGTTTGCTTGGCTCTCCGGATAATAATCTTTTAAAGCTACCGGCTTAGCCCCAATTTCTTTAACAGCCTCAGCTAGCACATTAAATGTACCGCCCGCCGGAATGCCTTTAGTAAATCTCGTGATTGCTTCACTAAAAATTCCGTGCGCCATTTGGGTCTTTCTTAAATTATAAAGACTAAACGAAGCCGACTCTAAAATTACATTTTTCGTATCTTCAGAAATCTCGGTAGATTTTCCACCCATCGCACCAGCCAATGCAACCGGTACACTACCAGAACAAATCACAATGTCATTTTCATTTAACTCTATTTCCTTATCATCTAAAAGAACAATCTTTTCGCCAACATTAGCTAGACGCACATTAATTTCCGGAATCTTAGTTCCACCTACTGCTAAGAATTTATCACCATCAAACGCGTGTAAAGGTTGTCCAGTTAATAACATTAAATAATTCGTCACATCCACAATTTTCGATCTAGGTATCATACCCGATTTAGCGATTTCAATCTGCATAACTGATAAATACTTCTCTTTTGCTACTGCATCCACTACTTTTACTACAGCTCCCGTATAACGCGGACAAATCTTCGCATCAGAAATTTTAATTTCAATCTTCTCGTCTTTACTTTCTATACCATCTTTAGTTTCTACTAAAAATCCTTCTGGAAAAACCGATTCTTTAAACAGAAAATCTGGATTATTAAATTTCTGTCCTAGTATTCCCGCTACTTCTCTCGCAAATCCGATAATTCCAAAACAATCCGGCCGATGCGTTAACGATTTATTTTCAATTTCTAAAATTAAATCATTTAATTCGAAAACATCCGCGAGTAAATCGCCCGGTTTTGCCATCTCCGGATCGATTTCGACAATCCCCGAATGGTCATCCCCGAAATCTAATTCATCCGCTCCCGCTAGCATTCCATTCGATTCATAACCTTGCATTTTTCTTTTTCCAATCACAAACGGCGCATCTTCCTTTACTGACGCCGGCACAATCGCTCCCGGTTTAATCCAAGCCGCCAACATTCCTTCACGCACATTCGGCGCACCGCAAACTACTTGAATCAGCTCCAACCCACCATCATTTATTTGACACAAAGTCAAATGTGTTTCCGGAATTTTCTCCGCCTTCTCAACTCTTACTATATATATATTGTCATATTTATGTGTTTCATCAATTACACCTTCAACTTCGACTAATCTCGCCCCAATTAACCTAATCAATTCATCATTCGGAATTTTAATGTCGACATATTTTTTTAACCAATTTAAACTGATTCTCATTTTAAAACTCCCTCAAAAAATTTAAATTACCTGATTCAAAATTCCGCACATCGTTTAGACCATACCTTAGCATTACCAACCGGTCAATCCCGCCACCCCACGCAAATCCGTGATATTTCGTCGGGTCAATTCCCGCCATTTTTAACACATTAGGGTGAATCATCCCGCAACCTAACATTTCGAGATAGTCGCCCTTCTTCCCGCCCAATGATTTCGGTTTCTCAATCAAAAACTCCAAACTTGGTTCTGTGAACGGAAAATACCCCGGCTGCGTCCGAATGTTTAATTTTTGTTCATAATACTTTTCGAAAAACTCGCGCAAAATTCCGAGCATATTCCCCATCGTACAATCTTCCGAAACATAAACTCCCTCACATTGGTAAAAAGTATGTTCGTGTGTTGCGTCGACGTCTTCATTTCTAAATACTCGTCCCGGAACTACAACCGCGATCGCTTTTCCATCATCAAGCCGCGACTTATACTTTTTTAAAACTCGATGTTGCATCGTTGAAGTATGCGCTGGCGGAATTAAACCTTCTTCAGTTCGAAAAGTATCATAACCATCGCGCGCCGGATGTTCCTTTGGGAAGTTTAAAGAATCAAACATATGAAATTCATCATCAAGTTGCCTCGACTCCATTACGTCGAATCCCATCATTTGATAAATCTCCGCTACTCGGTCTAATTCTGTCATCAAAGGATGCTTAGAACCCATCTCCGCCGGATAAAACTCCGGCATTTTTTCATTCACGCCCGACCAAGCCGTCACATCAATCGGTTCTACTTCAATATCAAGTAATTTTCGCTCCGCTTCCGCTATCTCTACCAAAACTGCTTCGCGTTCCGCATTAATCTTTCGCCCAAATTCCGCTCTTTCCTCAACCGGCAACTCCCGAATTCTTCCCGCCCGAACATTAACTTCTTTCAATTTAGCTTTTAGCTTTTCTAACTCATCCATATATATATTATACCGCGAAACTGCGATTTCGTACATCGGCAAAGCTAATCTCATTTAATAAAATGAAATAAGTATTCGCTAATTGGTTGTCATTATCAAATCGAAGTTCTTCCTCAACCCTAACTGCCGGCGCTCCAAACGCATATCTCTCTAAAGGATCATATTGGGCTAAGAATTGATAATACTCGATTAACCCCAAAGTGTCTTCAACTTCTTCTCTTGTCATCCCCGAAATCCTCGCAATCTGACCCTCAAACGAATTATCCAAAGGATTCTCTTTGTAATATTCCTCTAAGAACGCAGTCGTAGAATTAGTTTCTATCACGCCCATTGCTTGCAAAACACGCTGATCCAAATTATACATTGAAAAATCTTCAATCATTTTATCAAATTCTGCATCGCCAGTATTACCAGTGCAGGCTAAACCACTATTCCACTTAAGGTTATTAAACTGTTCAGCGCCGTCCGCAGCTTCCAATAAACCTTCAACCGGAATAAAATTCGCGCCGAGGTTCAAAAGCCCATTTGCAACTGCATTGCCTCCAGTCACTTTTTCATAAGCCCCACCTATATAACCCTGAACCGTAGCACTTACAGTACCAGGTTGCGTATCGCTCGCTATGCAAGCAACAATAAAATTGGCATATTTAGAGTATTGTCTAACTTTAGGATTACCACTAGAATCTTCCCCATCAAAACTATCATACTTGACCATCCTTGCACTTATATCTTCCGGAGCTTCAGTATTCAACTTATCCACATATGCCCCCGTATATTTATTACACGCAAAATCGCCCGCCGCACCTACAGAATGAAGATAATTACAGTTCTCTCCGCTAGCTATCGACCTATTATTAATTTCACCTGCAGCACTTACCGATGGGCTCACGAGCGCAACGGCAGATGAACCCGCTAAACTGACCAATGACGAAACCGCTGAAGTCGCTGTACCGCTTGATGAATTAATTATTGGTAAAGCTGAATTATATATACTCCCCAAAAAAGTATATTTACTAGTCAAATCAAACGGACTCTTTGTTGCTCTCTCATACTCCGCCCACTCCCTTTCAACATTCTTAGTCAAAGCCGCAACCTCCATCACATTAGTTTCATCAGCAAATCTCCCAGTACTCATTTGTAAATTGCTCTCCATAATATTCTGAGCACCAGAAAGAAGCGCATATCCTCCATTCAGACCCAAAAATGCATCGGCAAGCGTCCCAGCAAACCATTTTGCCGTCATTGGCGTTATAATTGTCACGACCGTAGTAATTAAACCAAAAGCCAACGCAAACTTTGCGCCTTTATATGAACTCTTCACTATTTGTTTCAAAGCATTGCCAATACCAGCTGTACTTAAAAGAAGTGCAATATCCGACACGCCATCAATAATCCCAGAAACGACCTGAAACCCCATACAATACTTAAACGCTGTAATACCAGCCCCGAAACCTGACACGCCCGAAACTAAATCCGAAAAAACGTTAGTCCCAACCGCCTTCTGTAACGCAATTTTATTCGCCTGTTCACGGTTAACCATTAATGCGCTAGGGTCATTTTCGTCAACAATATTAGTCGCCGCAAAAGGAGCATTCCAACCATCACTTTCAGTAACCGACCCTTCTGGAATTTCTCTATCATCAACTTTTGTGTCGGTCTTATACCGAGTATTTAAAAGATCGAGCGCTATATTGACCGTTTCATCCGCATCACCCGCCTTACTTTTATCCGCTAACTCTAAATACTTCGAGGCATACGAAATTACGTTCGACGTTTGGGCGGCACCGATTGCTATACTAATAGCCCCAATCCCCCTCAAGAAAGCACATCCCACTGTTGCGCTCGACATTGCAGCTTTTTGAGCCCTTGCCGTAAGCGCAGCACCGATGCTTTTTGTTCCACCACTAGATGTCCCCGAATCGACTTTAAGCTTTCCGTCCTCTGATTCTATTTCTCCAATAGTCTTTGCTTTACCATCTTCAGTTTCCACAACTTCATCCGACACTGGTTTCCGATTTTCATCTTCATCAGCATCTTCTCTCTTAATATCCACTTCGCTATCATCAGCTCCTTCACTCACGTTACTGAGTAAAGTCTTTTTAACGCTCTCCTCATCCGGATCTTCAATATCCGTCTGATTCCGCGCATTAGGCCCAACTATTCTCTTTAGCAAAGAATTTGCCGAGGAATCAAACCACCCAGCAATTTTGCCAGTAAAAGAAATTGTAGCAGTTTTATAACTCGTTTCAAAACTTCCATTAACCTTTCTTGCCTCCGTCAAAGTCATACTTTGACCCCCAAGTTTAATCTTTTTACCGTCAACTTCAAACTCTTTTCCAGCCAAAGCATTAGCCCTAGACTTATCGTATTCCGATGCTACTATCGGAGTATAATTCCCCTCTGCATCTTTATAGGCGAGCAACCTAAGCCCCTTACCATCTGCATCATCAATATATTCAATCCCCTGCGCGTTTAGTTTTTTCGCAAGACTTGGTTTAATTTTATACTGAATACCACTATCCGTTGTACCGCTACCACTTTTTTTAGGGCTTAATAATCTCAACATCAAAAAATTACCACGCGTAGATAGTACTGCACTATTTTGCCCAAACATAGAATAAATATTTTCTTTCCAAGCTATAAGTTCAGTCGAAAGACCAGAAAAAGCCGTAAAACCGAATGCGAAAAGAGCAACAATAATACCAATAGCTGGAGCAGTTTTTGCAATTTTTCCTGTCACCCCTTTTTGTTCTTCCTTCTGGTTTTTACTCTTACCAATTCCCGAAAAGAGTCCTCCTGCCTGTTGCTCACTCTCACGCACACTACCCAGATTTCCGGCCGCCTTTCCCAATGCCACCTGCCCAGCAACATTCTCCGCCGACTTTAAACCATCTTTCGCAGCTTTAGCATTCGTCTGTTCCTTCTCTCCTCTTTTTTCTCCAAAAAGTCCATTCAAAAAACTTGGCCGGATACTATCTTTTCCAGTACTCATTCCACGATACGGGTCATGTTCTGCTAAACCACCATCCATATAATATATATATTATATAGTACTTATGCTAAAAAATCTACTATTTTTAAAAATCTAAAATGCGAAAATCGAAATCAACGCCAAAATTGCAAGTACAATTAATACAATCCAAACCCAACCAAATTTACCTGTCTTTTTATAGTCTTTTATATATTCCGACTCATCAACCAAATCCGGAGTCTCGCCATCAATTACCCCAACCCCACCGCTCATCTTTGCTCTAAGATCCGCATCGATTCTTCGCGACAAATCATCATTTTTATTATTTTCTTTGTTTACAATTATGCCCATTGTTTTTCCTAATAATTTATTAACTTTTTTATTATATCATATAAAAAATGTGTTATAATTGTAGAAATATTATTTAAGGAGGAAAAATGGCGACCAAAAAGTCGAAAACGTCGAACAAGTCCACGAAGACAACGTCGACAAAATCCAAATCTGCCGCGAAGACTGCGAAGAAACCAGAACTCGAGGCTCCTAAAACAGAAAAGGTGGAGAAAAAAGTTACTAGCACGAAAAAATCTTGCTTCAAAGGTTTCTTTGCCCGAAAATACGAAGAAAAAGAAAGTATTCTTACTGTCTTTAAAAGCCCGAAATTCTACGGCGCTTTGCTCGGCGAAGTTTTCGGAACTCTATTAATATCACTCCTAATTTTGTCGCTCTGGCCGGTCGGTCTTGCCTGGGGTCAATATTCAAACGCTAACATCGCCATCTACGCTTTCGCAGTTATGGCTATCATCGCGTCTGTTTATGCGCTTTCTGGTGCTTGCTTAAATCCGCTCATCACCGTCGGTATGATGTCGACTCGACGTATGTCCGTCATTCGCGGATTTATGTACATCATCGCTGAAGTTATCGGCGCCTGGCTCGGTTGGCTCATCATTAATGCTTTCCATCTCGCTGGCGGCGAAACCGCGATGGACGTTCCGGCAATGTCCGCAATCGGCGAAAATGGTTTCTGGATTGTCACAATGGTAGAATTAGTCGGTGCTATTATTATCGGCTTCTGCTTCGCTCGCGCTTTGAACTTCAAACGCAGCGTCTTCACATTCGCAGCAGTTGCAACTGGTGGCATCTTACTTGCCTACATCGTTGGCTTCATCGTTTCGGCAGCTTACCTCGGGTTAAGCAACAATTTAGTTATGAACCCTGCGATTGCTTTAATGCTCCAAATCTTCCCAACAGCTGGCGAAAGCTTTGGCGAAATTCTCGGCGGCATTTGCCAAGCTCTTTCGATTTACGCAATCTTCCCAATGATTGGTGGCGTAGTCGGGTTCTATCTTTCCGACTTTGTCGGTCGTTTAGCTGACGAGAACTAATCACTAGCTAAAAAAATAACCCCGAATGGGGTTATTTTTTATTGCTTAGGAAATAGTGGTTTTTCAGGCGGCGTAACCGGATTATTAAAAATCGCATTAATCTTTTCAGCCGTATCCGGTAAGAACAAGCCTAACATTACATTAGTCTTTAATAAATCCGAAACTAAACTTTTTAAGCATTCCGCTAATTTTTCAGTTTCGCCTTTTTTCGCAAGTTCCCACGGCTTTTCATCATCAATTCGTTTATTTAGTTTTTGAATTTCTTCCCAAGCTAAATCAAATGTTTTCGAATATTCAAATTTTTCCATCAAATCTTTATATTCATCAGAAACTTTTAATTCTACACTTTCATCAATTTCAATTTTATTTTTACTAACTAGAGTCGCAAGTCTTTGCACTAAATTCCCTAAATCATTCGCAAGTTCATTATTGTATGCGTTTTCAAATTTTTCCCACGTAAAATCTGAATCGGAAAAAGTGTCAACGTGGCGCAAAAAATAATATCGAAAAGCATCCGTTCCGTGTTTGTCAATCACTTCAACCGGATCAACTACATTTCCAATTGACTTACTCATTTTCTGACCATCCACCAAAATCATTCCGTGCGAAGAAATCGCCTTCGGCAAAGGTAAACCTAAACCAATCAACATTGCTGGCCAAATAATCGCGTGAAATCTCAGAACATCTTTACCAACAAATTGCGCCGTCGCCGGCCACCATTCCGAAATATCTTTTTCCGGATACCCTAAAATCGTAATGTAATTCGAAAGCGCGTCAATCCAGACATACATTACTTGGTTTTCGTCATCTGGCACCGGCACCCCCCAAGTCAAATGCTCTCGCGGTCTCGAAATCGAAACATCCGGCGAATCGTCAATCATTTTTAATATTTCTTTTTTTCGAAACTCCGGCAAAATCAACATTTCATCAGCCGAAATTGCATCTATGATTTGCTTTTTAAAACCAGCAATCCGAAAATAATAATTCTCTTCTTCTAATTTATCATACGGTTTTTGATGGTCCGGACAAACACCATTATTCTCTTCACACTCTTTTTCGGTAATAAATCTCTCACAACCAGTACAATACCAACCCTCATATCTCGCTTTATAAATATGGTCGTTTAACTTTTTCCATATTTCCTGGCACAATCGTTCGTGCTCCGGGTCGGTTGTACGAATAAAATCTGTATAAGAAACATTTAGTTTTTCAATAAACTGCTTGAATATTTCCGCATTCCCATCTACATAGTCTTTTACCTTCACTCCCGCATCCGCCGCTTTCTTAAAAATCTTACCGCCGTGCTCATCCGTCCCGACTTGGAGTTTTACCTCATTCCCAATCAAACGATAATACCGAGCACAAACATCCGCGAAACAATAATCCATCGCGTGCCCAACGTGCGGCCTACCATTTACATACGGAATAGCCGTAGTAATATAAGTCTTATTCATAAAAATATTTTACAATAACTCGCAGGTAAATGCAAGGTTCTCATAGTGCGACTGAATCGAATCTAAATCTGTCAAAATCTTATTGTTTGTCCCGAGCGGCAAATAATAAGTTCCCGCATTTTCGCTCGTCAAATTATCAACTGTCTCTTCGTGCACTTCCATCTCGACAGGCTCATTACTAGCTTTGTCCTCATCGCTGTAAACCACCGACTTCACTAACGAAATCTGTTGAAGTTCTCCATCTTCATCAAACCCCGCACTCACATTCACGGTTCCAGAAACCGCATCATTTACCGATCTTATCTCATCATCGGTCATATTGCGCGTACAGCTCAAAGTATCAGTATACGAAATCGGAGTATTTACATCTGAACTCGAAGAACTACTACTAGAACTGCTTTGAGAACTCGAAGAATTATTCGAGTTCGACGACGAACCACCACCCAAATTATTCCCTAAAAGTACATATGCCAAAACTCCGCCTAATGCCAACACTACAATCAACGCAATTATTATTAAAACAGTTAAACTTTTCTTTCCACTCAAGCTTCTTGGCAATTTACCATTTCCGCTACCCAATGCCTGTTCCGTTGCTGGATCATTAAACGGAACACTTTGCGTTCGTTCCTGCGGCATATTATTAAACGGATTTCCGCCCATCGGCATATCCATCCCGCTCGTTCCGTTCGCTGGTCCAGAAACCGCCGAACCAATCGAACCCGGAACCGGTCCCGCCGCTTTCATCGGCGCATTCAATTCTTCCTGAACTGGATCCGGAGCTTTGGCTGGTTCTGGTGCCATAATCGGGTCAGTCGCCGCAATTCCCGTCGTACCAGGTTGGAAAAACGAATTAATCGAAGACGTCCCACTCGGACTAATTACCGGATTAACCGCAGGCGGAGTCGTTACCGGGGGCGGCACTACCGGTGGCTGCGGTTGCGGTGGGTTAATTACTAACTCTTGAGCTGGCGCCGAAATTGGTTCCGTCGCCGGTTCCGATATCGGCGTCGGAGTCGGTTCAGGAATTACCACAGGCGCTGGACTAGGCGTCGGCTCAGGCGTAGGCGCTGGAGCTGGTGTCGGTTCTGGCATAGGCGTTGGTGCTGACGCAGGTGTTGGATCCGGAGCTGGCGCAGGCGTAGGTACTGGGTCCGGCGCTGGCGGTACCACCGGCGGCGTCGGTGTTGGTGTTGGTGTCGGATTGTTGATTGGATCCATTTTATATTCCTTTATAATTAAGTTCTAAATCTTTACTATATTTTAACGCTTATGGTAATTTTTTGCAAGTCGACCTCACTACCTTCCGGAGAATCCTCCGCCCCCGCCTCCTCCGCCGGAAAATCCTCCGCCCCCTCCGCCAGAAAATCCAGACGATGAACCTCCGCCCGAACTAGACATTACTGTTGAATTAGTCGCATAAGAAGCTGCGTTTCTTAAACTTCGCGAAATCTCCGAAATTGCAAACCCAGTCGTCAAATAATCTGGCTCCTCAATCTCCTCAACTTCACAATACTCTTTCATTTCATTCACCCAACTTTCCTCTAGTCCAAACACCGCCGCATATGGCAATAGCTTTTCATATAGCTTCACAATTCCTTCCGCCGAAGTATCCGCCCCTTCTACGCTTTGTAACATCTTCATTCTATCCGCTTCCGCCATCTCGATATAAAGCCTCAGTCCCTCCATATATCGCACCATCTCCAACCCCTTTTTCGTATGTTCTTCATATTTCTCTGCCTGGTCGTTCAAAATCACCACAATAGCCACCGTTATTACTATCATAATCAGCGCCACTAAATAAAACTGCTCCACAAACACCATTTCGCCACCATATTTACCATCTAACCCCAAAAAATCGCTCAAAAATCCGAGTATAAATATCCCAAACATTACTACAATCGGCACTATCCCTACTATCGCGCCGATCACATTTGTTATCCATCGCCAATTGCTGCTACCAATATAATACTTTTTCTCAACCAACTCATCTTTCTTTAAATCCGCCAAAATCTTCCGATTCATCTCATTTTTTAAAGACACCAATCTGCTACTCGCCGTCCGATTTTTTACCTCAATTTCCGTCCCAACCTCTGGTTTCATTCCGCCATTCAAAATCGCCAACAAATCTGCATACTCTCCCTCTACTTCCTCGTTAACTAGAATGCTCCATTTCTTCTTCTCGCCCTTTTTCAAAGTAATTTTCTTCTGCACCACCATCTCAAGCAACATCGCCACTTTAACATCTTTCTTCTTCCCAATATAAATTTCCGCCATCTCCGCCAAACTATAATCTTTATTTGGCTGATACTCCGGCTTTACAAAAATCCCCTTATAATAATTTGCTTTCTCTCGCGAACGCGCAAATTTCCTTAACGCAAAACCAATAAAAATCAAACATATTACTCCGACCCCTATCGTCAACCATACATAAGCATAATTCTTCTCCGGCTCCGGAACCACAAAACTCCCCGCTTTTAATTCAACATCAAAAGTCAAATTCTCCTGACTGGCTAAATTCTTCGCCGTAAACTCTACCCCATCATCAATCTTTGTAATTGTACATCTATCTTGCCCACTTACGCCATATCTTCCAACATAACACCAACTCTCCCCGCTAAACACTTCCAGCTCTGAAAAATGCACCCTCGCCGTCACCGAATCAAACCTTACAGCCGATCCATTCCCGTTTGTATCCCAATATAGTTCCTGATATTCCCGTCCACCATTCGTAAATTCCGTCACAGCTCTCGTAAACTCATATTCAAACGTATAAGTCTGCGACCCTAAAACATACTCGTCCGTCCCCGTACAAACATCGTAATACCCATCTCTCGTACCGTCTTTCTCAATGCTATAAATCGGCTCATCAACACCATTTCTCGTTACCTTAATATTGCCCCGCGTCAAATTTGGCAAAGTAATATTCGCTCCGTTCTGATTCGTAAACGGAATCTGTCGACAAATCCCCTTATTCTGATTATAATCCGGAAATTCTGCCGTTACACTCTCAACCACCTTTAACTTCGAAACCCCATTCGCATCTTTAGACAAATAATAATCTGCCGTAAAATCGCTAAAATAAAAATTATTCACATCTGCAAACGCCGATGGCGATAGAAACAGCAGATATTGACAAAACATAAGAAGTATGCTAAAATAGAAAATTAAACTTCTTTTCCTCATATCTATATTTTAACCGAATAAATCGCTTTTTTCAAAGTATTAATCGATTTTTGTAACGAAATTCCTTCTTTTTCCGTCAATTTCACATCGAGCCTCCGAATAACCCCCTCACGCCCGACCACCGTCGGAAACCCGAAATAAGTCCCCGAAAAATTATCATATGACGAAACCGGAAGTACTCTCATCTCGTCATTTAAAATACAATTCAAGATCTGCGTCACACAAGTTGCAATTCCATAATAAGTCGCACCTTTTTTCTCGATAATATCGTACGCCTCATTTTTCACAAATTCCGAAATGCCTTTCCTAATCTCCGCCGGCAACATCTCCTCAACCTTCTGTCCCCCAACATCCGCTTTCGACCAAACCGTAAATTCCGTGTCACCGTGTTCTCCGATTTGATAAGCGTGTACCGACTTCGGGTTCAAATTCAAATAACCCGCAATTCGTGTTCGAAGTCTCGCCGAATCTAAGACCGTTCCCGAACCAATCACTTTCTCCGCCGGCAACTCCGAAAACTTCATCGTAAAATACGTCAAAACATCCATCGGGTTCGTTACGACTAAGAAAATCCCGTTAAAACCGGAATCCATAATCTGTTCAACCATCCCTTTCAAGATATTCACATTCTTATTCAAAAGATCCATCCGCGTCTCGCCCGGTTTCTGCGGTACTCCCGCCGTGATTACGACCACATCGCAATCCTTCGCATCTTTATAAGTTCCGTTCGACACCTTTACATAGCTCGGTGCCACCGCAAGTGCATCGCGAAGGTCCATCGCTTCCCCCTCTGCATCTTTCGCGATAATATCAGTTAAAACAATTTCATTTACTGCGGTTCGCTGGTTTAAAAGCGCGAAAGCAATACTCGCGCCGACATTCCCCGTCCCGACAATCATTACTTTATTATTATCCATACCACCCTTTCTTTTCCTTATTTTACCATAAGTTTAATAATTTGTATCAAATAACGACTCGAAATAAAGCTTTAATTCTTCACTAATAAATTCATCCCGCGCATAATTCTGTTCGAGCTCTTCTAAAAACTTCGGCGCCAATCGTTCTAATCTCGCTTTTTTGTACGCCTCCCATTCAGCCACTTCCTCTTCCGACAAACTCTCCGGATAGTTCCGTCCCTTGTAATGCAATAATAATTCCGGCAACCTCTCGTCTAAGAATTCTGGGTGAAAATCTGCCAGCTCCTCCGCCGAGGCTTCCCTTACTTTCGCCACTTTCGCCCGATCCGCATCATCCAAAAATCCGTCATAAAGCGCCGCTTCCGGCTCCACCGCCGGCGGAAATTCCGGCCGATTTTCGAACTCCTCCCGCATCTTTTCCGCAAACTCCGGATGTTTTAATAAAGTCTCGAGATTTTTCTCAACTATTTCCTTCGTTAACCCGATTTTCTTCCAACCATCTCCTTCGTCTAAAACCACCAACGGCGCCACCGCCGGACATTTATTAAAACATAATTCCTTTACGATCGGGAAGAAAGAGGAACGGGTGGCTGAAACCAGTTTTTTCGGATGCATAGATTGATTTGAATTGAGAGCACGTATATTCCTGCCGCGCCCGAGAGGTTCGTCCCGAAGGGACGGTTCTCCCGGCGCGCCAGTGTATGACGTGCTCGATAATTCAAGTCCCGCATCTGAAAAAACAGGTTCAGACAGGACCCGTTCAAGATTATACCGAAGATCGTAAACTAAAACATTTCCGTTCCGTCCGCCCGTCAAAGGAAATGCGACAGTTGTCTTATTATACTCTGATGAATATCTACCTGATGTATAAACGAACGGCTTCTTAAAATCAAGGTTGACTAGTTTTTTCACCTCATTTTTATTTCGCATTTTCAATAAATAATCAAACAACTTCGGTTGTTTCTCTCGAATTAATTTCGCCACCGCAATCGTCGCAAAAACATCTGACAAAGCATCATGCGCGTGTTCGTGTGAAAGACCGTTTAGTTTTGTTAAAAGTTCAAGTCGGTTCGTCGCTTGACCTTTTTCCGTCACCGGCCAATTTATCCCCTCCGGCCGGAGAGCCCGCGTCATTCTTACTACGTCAAGAATATCCCATCTACTCCGTTCATCTTTCCATTCAAATTCATACGGCTCATAAAAATTCCGCCAAAATGTCGCCCGCATAAATTCATCATCAAACCGAACCGTATTGAACCCAACCGCAATCGTCCCCGGCGTAAAAATCTCTTCGTTCATTTTTCGCGAAAATTCCGCTTCCGAAATCCCATCTCTTAAAGTATCTTGCGGCGTAATTTTCGTCACCATAATCGCCCCCGGACTCGGCAAAACATCTTCCGTCATCTTCACTAAGATATTAACCGACTCGCCAATCGGATTTAAATCCATATCCGTCCTCTGCCCCGCGAATTGCATAATTCGGTCTTCCCGCGGATTTAAACCCGACGTCTCTAAATCATAAAAGAAAAAGTTATTATTCATACATTTATTATACACTATTCGGTTATACGCCTAAAATGATACAGTTGTAGAAACTGGACGAGCGACACAACGAATAGAATTACCATCATAACGATAACTTTCGTCCGATGGAAGACTTTCCCCAACAAAGTTTAAATATGCATAATAAGCATCGTCGCCATTACTAGCAACTACTGGTGACCAAAAATCTCCATCGAGTCCTACGTCACCAAGCGCGCCAATATAAAACCCACTAGCTGGAAAGTAAAGCGGGCTACTGGCAACAACCGTAGGGGAATTACTGCTCCAACCATACTCTTCCCATAAAGCTCGGAAAGAATCATTCCCCTTGCCGGCCCTAGGCAACGTCCAACCAGTCGGGCAAATAGATTGCTCTACTAATCTTAAATGTGTCGTATAAGAAGAGCTATTATTCATCGCAATTGCCGCAGTCCAGTTATAGTAGTTTCCTAAATGATAGTGTGGATCACCCGTGTTAGAGGTGTAAGAAGAAATTGGATTAATCGATTCATTACAATTTTCATCTCTCGTCAACGTATCATTCCAATCACAACTATCAAAATATGTGTCCCAATCGGAGCCATCGCTGCTAGTTGTAGTATTCCAATATAAATCACCTGGGTCATAAGAATAAGGAGCCGTATCTGAGCCTACCCAATTCGAAGCATTCGCACTAGTAAAGGTACTATTACTCGGTGTCCAACTCGCCGTGCCATACTGACCAGTACTCGTATTGTAGCCAATATCAGTATCTTCATTTGTATAAGTTCTAGTTGAATCTATATCTAAATCTAAGTTCTGTGTCATCCAGCAATTCCCATCCGCGAGTTTCGCCACCCAATAAACTTTATTATCACGATTGTCTATGAGCTGCAACTGATCATCTTCAACTTCAACCGCACTACAAATCTCTTCCGTCATATCTTGCATCTGATAATAGCCATATAACTGAGTTTTACCCGCGCTTTCGAAAGCATTAGCAAGCGTCACTGGTGCTGGCGCAGCCACAACATTAAAATTAATCACGTTATGGTAATCTCCCGAAGATTTATTCTCAGAAGCCTTCGCCGCAATCTTAAATTTGACATCATCCCCATTAGCATCGGTTGACGCTCCAGTCGATGTCTTCAGAGTAGCTACATTAGTAGTATCGCTATACAAAGGCAAACCATTATAATTAGACCAATTTGTTCCATTATCTAATGAAAACGAAAAAGCCCAATTATCCGGGCCTAGATTGGTATTAGCCGAAATAGTAGGAGAAGCACTATATGCTATACTACTAAAATTGTCAGATATATTACTATTACTATGAATTAAATTGCGTGTATTATATGTTGTATTATTACCCACCGTAGCGTTCAAAGTATAACCCCCTACCGAATTAGTTAATACCTTTACATTTATCACATTGGAATCACTAGCCGAGCCGGGAGCTAGATTATAAATATGCAAATCATCAGCAGAAAGAGTTAAGCTAAGTGATGAATTAAAAGTAAAGTTAACTCCGACGTCTTGTTTGTAAGTTAGAGCTGAAGCTATTCCGTTTGCGGCTAAACTAAGCAGTCCCAAAATAGAAACTAAGAATAACAGTTTCATCGCTCTTAAATCACACATACGCCTTTTCACAATCCCATTATAGCATAACTACTTTCAAAAAATCAATAAAAAATAGCCCCTTTAGGGCTATTTTTTATTTCTCATTCGCTTTTACCAAGAAGTCGAGCGTCTTTTCGATAATCATCCGATTTTTTATATCCATTTTCACATTTGGATCTTTTAAGCTCTTCATCGCTTCCGGCGATTTTTTATACACATCTTTTAGCTCATTAATTTTCGCCGCAACAACCTCATCAGAAACCATAATTTTATGCTCAACCGCAAGCGTTTGTAAAGCTAATGATGCCTTTACCCGCGTTTCCGCGACCTTCCTTGCTTCTTTCTCCCAACTTTCCGTCGTTTCCCCATTCGCCTTCAAAAATTCCTCAAAACCCATTCCTTGCGACGCCGCATTCCTCTCGATATCGTTCCGAATCATCCGCATCTGGTCATCAATCAAAATCTCCGGTGCCGGAATATTCGATTTTTTCACTAGTGCCTGAATTAATTCATCTTTAAACTTCTCTTCAACCTTATGCTCGTTTTGTGCCTTCAAATTCTTTTCTATATCTGCCTTTAACTCCTTCAAAGTCTTAAACGGCCCGCACTTCTTCGCCATCTCGTCATCAATCTTCGCCTTCTTGATTTCATTAACTTGCTTTAAAAGCACTTCAAACACCGTCTTCGCACCTGCTAAATCTTTTACACCATAATCTTTCGGAAAAGTCAACTTAAGCTCAAACTTGTCGCCCGGCTCATATCCGACCACTCCATCCTCAAACCCCGGAATAAAGGTTCCTGAGCCTAAAGTCAGCGCGTAGTCTTTTGCCGAACCCCCCTTGAAAGGCTCGCCGCCTTTCTTCCCCACAAAATCAATAATTACTTCATCATCCAACTTCGCCGCCCGCTTAACTGCCTTCTTCTCCGCAAAAGATTTCGCTAAGTTATCTAAAATTTCACCAATTTCTTTTTCCGAAACTTTGACTTCTTCTTTTTTCACCCCGAGCTTTTTATAATCCCCTAAAACAATTTCTGGGATAATATCCGCCGTCGCCGTATATTCCGCCATCTCACCCGGAACATACTTCGTCACATTCACACTCGGCAAAACCAAAGGCGACTTCTCTTCCTTCTTAAACGCTTCGATTACCGTCGTTCTGACCGCAATATCAATCGTTTCCGCATTCAAATCGTTCTCCGGGATAAATCTCTCGGCGATTTTTACCGGCACTTTCCCCTTCCTAAAACCTTCAACGCTTAATTCTTTTGCTAATTTTTCTAACGCTTTCTCGCGTGCTGGCGCTAAATCTTTCGCATCCAACGTAACCGTAATTTCAACGCGCGAATCAGAAAGCCTCTTTAATTTTGTCTTCATAAAAAACTCCTATATTTGGTTTATTATAACATAATCCTTGTCGAATTAGTATCTCGAAAATGCGTCAAAGTAAACTTTGAATTCGCCCCTAGCTTCACATCCGGATTTAGAATCCCATTCGGGTCAAAAATCTTCTTCAAATCTTCATACACTTTTCGCTCATCTTCCGGCATCTCTATATTAGTCACGACCGCTTTCAATCTTCCTTCCGGCGTCCCGCCCGCAAGTTCGCCCCCGTGCCGACTTATAATATAAGCTCCCGCCCGGAGAAAAGTCGTTGCTTTTTTATTAAATTCATCATCCTCAAGATTAAACTTCGGTCTCAAACTAAAGATTTCCGTCTCTAAATTGCCGAACAATTCTAAATCTAGCTCTAACTTTTCTTCTAAAATCCTCAAATCTTTCAAAAAATTCTGGATATTATAAAGCGGCAAATAAAAATCCGTCAAAATCGGCACTCTCTCCGCATTTTTCACGTGGTTCAAATAATTCACTAACGAATTCTCAAACTCGCCTAAAGTCGTCCGATTTTCCGCCGACTCGAAAATAAACTTCGTATTTCGCGGCAACTTTTCTTTCATCGCCGTAATCTTCTTTATTGCCACATTGCCTTTTTCATCAAAACTCGTAAACACTACATACCCATCTTCCATCTTCCTAATCACGCCATCAAGATTTTTCCCCGCTTCCCGCGCTTCCATAATAATCTTCAAATCATAAAGCTCGACTTTTCTAGGATTCAAATTCTGCACCATCTCAGCATATTTAAGAGCCGTTTCGATTTCCTTAAAAGTCGCCACCACCCGCGTCGCCTTATCCCGCATCGGCACCACCCTTAAAATCACTTCAGAAATAATTCCAAGCGTCCCCTGCGCACCGAAAAATATCGGCATCAAATCAAGCGTTTCTCGTTTCGAAAGCTTCGTGATAAACGGATACCCAACCAACGACTTCTTCTCGTCATTAAATTTCTTCAAAAGCTCAGCATTATTATGCAAAAGTTTCGAGATTTTCTGATAAACATTTCCTTCGAATGTTTTTTGTGCCGCCGCTTTTGCAACCGCATAACGCTTCAATCTTTCCGTTTGCAAACATTCTCCATTCGCAAGAATAACTTCAATTCTCTCAACATATTTCATTATTCCGCCGTACTTTCCCGTCGCCTCATCAACCGGCACGTTCGAAATCAACCCGCCAATAGTTTCTTCATCCCGCCCATCAATCGGAATATTTAGTCCCGAAACCGAAAGCGCAGTATTTAATTCTTTCAAAGTAATTCCCGACTGAACTCGAACTAACCTCTCGCGCGTATCAATTTCGAGTAATTTATTTAACTTTTCCGTCGAAATCACAATCCCATTCGTCAAAGACTCGCCCCCTTCGCTCATTCCCGACCCTCGCGGCGTTATTGCGACCTTAATATCCTTTGTCGAAAGCTGATCAAAAAACTTCATTAATTTTCGAATGTCGTCCGTCGATTCCGGAAAAGCTACAAACTTCGGTTTAATTTTTAACGCTGAACGGTCAGTCGAATATTTCTCCAAAATTTCCGGATTATCAAAAACATTCCCCACCGTCAACTGATTTAAATATTTTGCAATTTTCCCCATCCTACTTATGATTATAACACAACTTTTTTCATTGGTGCCCGAGACAGGACTTGAACCTGCACACCTAATGGCATATGCTCCTAAGGCATACGTGTATACCAATTTCACCACTCGGGCCTAAAAACATTATAACACAAAAATGAGCCCCTTTCGAGGCTCATTTCTAAATCTAAATTAAGCTTCTTCTTTTGCTAGCTTCCTAGACATCAAATAAGTTACCAACATACCCGCAAGTAATGCAAATGGTAAAGCATCTTCCGGACCAGTACTTGGAATCGGAGAACTCGTCTCGCTTGTTGTACTAGCAGGATCCGAATTAGAAGCTGAAGTTTCCGTCGTAATCGTTCCGACCGCTGTATTTGAACTGGTTTTAGTTTCACTTTTCTTTTCCGATTTGTCCTCAGATTCATCTTTCGTGTCAGTTTTTACAGCGACTTCATTGCTGTCCGAACCATCAGTAACCGAAAACGAAGTGTTATCTCCAGTTGTCACTGCAGTTCGCGATTTTTTCGTCGCTACGACAATAATCGCAACAATCAAAATTAAAATCAACACGACCGCAGCCGTTGCCACCGCAATAATTTTTCGGCGTTCCTTTTTGTCCGCCTCCTCTTGATAATACATAGTTTTAAAAACTCCTTATAAGGTCATTATATCACACTTAAGTTAAAAAGTCAAGCAATTTTTAAGTAAATTGAGAGGTTAGCAGCAGCATATTTATGCGTTTTAGTCAACTTTAAATCCGAAATTTCAGGGGCAGAATTTGGATGCGACAACACTAGCACTCCACCATCTTTTAAGTATTTTGTCAAGTAAATTATGTCTTTAATTTCGAAATTATCATACGGCGGATCAGCAATTATTAAATCAAATTTCTCCTCTGTTACAAATTTTTCCACCCCTGAAACATAAACTTCGCTTTTACCCGTTAAACCTAGACTATTTAGATTCTCTTTTATCACTCTTGCCACCTTCGCATTCTTCTCTACAAAAACCGCGCCTAGAGCCCCTCTAGATAAAGCTTCAATCCCAAGCGCTCCCGACCCAGCAAAAGCATCTAGAACTCGCGCACCCGGTAAATATTCCCCAACCATATTAAAAAGCGCAATCTTTTCCCTTGCCCCCATCGGATGCGTAAAAGAAGACCTCGGCGATTTTATCGCTCGGCCCCGAAATTCCCCAGATGTAATTCTTATATTATCCATTTAATTTAAAGTCGTTATCTGTTGATACTTTTTAATGCCCTGCATTAATTCTTTATATTTTAACATATTTTCCGAATTTTTCAAGAACACTAGAACATCTTTCTGGGCCTTTGCAATCAACTTCGTATCCGCCAAAGTCGCAATCCGAAGGTCTAGAGCCCCGTGTTGTAACGCCCCATAAATCTCCCCCGGTCCACGCATCTTTAAATCCACCTCCGCAAGATAAAACCCATCCGAAGATTTTTCGAGCTCTAATAACCTTCGCGACGGTCTTAAATCCCCCGAAGTTAAAAGATAACAAAACGACTCTGCCGTCCCTCTTCCGACCCGTCCTCGAAGCTGATGGATTTGTGCTAAACCATAACTCTCCGCATTCTCGATAATCATTACCGACGCATTCGGGACATCCACCCCGACCTCAATTACTGTCGTCGAGACTAAAATATCAATCTCCCCTTCCGAAAATCGCCTCATAATTTCATCTTTTTCCGCCGGTTTCATCCTTCCGTGCAAAAACTCAATTTTTAGCTTCGGAAACAACGCTTTTAATTTCTCCGCTCGCTTTTTAACCGAAATCGTCTCGCCCCTCGGATCGTCATCAATCGCCTTACACACCCAATAAACCTGATTCCCGCCCTGAATCGTCTCTAAAATCTTCGGATATAACTTTGCCTTTACATCAATCTCTCTTAAAATTTCCGTCTTAATCGGTTTCCGCCCTTTTGGCAATTCATTTAAAACCGAAACATCCAAATCGCCAAATACCGTTAATTGTAATGAACGCGGAATTGGCGTCGCCGTCATCGCAAGCAGATGCGGCGCCTTATTTTCCGGCGATTTTAAAACTAACTTCTGTCTCTGTTCAACCCCAAACCGATGCTGCTCATCAATTATTACTAATCCAAGCCTTAAAAATTCCGTATCATCGGTCAGAAGTGCGTGTGTCCCGATTACGAAGTTTATCTTCCCATTCTTAATATTTTCTTTGATATTTTTCTTAGTCTTAGTCGCCCCTGTTAAAAGCGCTACCGTAATCTTAAACGGCTCTAAAATCTTCCGCAAATTCTCATAGTGTTGCGTAGCTAAAATTGCCGTCGGCGCGAGTAGCGCCACCTGTTCTCCAGCCAACACCGCCATCAACCCCGCTAACGCCGCCACCATCGTCTTCCCCGACCCAACATCTCCCTGTAAAAGCCGATTCATCGGCACCTCTTTTTCCATATCTTGGAAAATATCCCACGCCGCCTTTTTCTGCGCCCCTGTTAGCGTAAACGGCAACTTCCCTAAAAACTCCTTGACTTTCTCTAATCGAAACGGAACCGGTTCTGCCTGTAATTTCTCATTTTCCTGCCGATTTAACCGCGCCGCTAAAATCAACTCAAATAATTCCTCATAAGCGAGGTAATCGCGCGCTTTTTTCGCCGACTCTAGAGAATCCGGAAAATGGGCAAAAAATAGAGCTTTTTTTCGCGTTCCCGGCTTCACGCTCGGTAAAAAATCAGGGATGGAATTAAATTTATCTCGCGATAAACCGACTAATTTCTGAAAATCGTGCGACTTCAAAGCCCCGTGAGCAACATAGATAGGGCTAAGACCCGAAGAGGTATCAATATCGGATACTAACGCTGCCGACGGCGACATCAGGCTATAACGCCCATTTTTAAGCTCAAACGAACCCGTAAAATAATATTCTTTCTCTGGACTAAACTGACGCGCACGATAACTTTGGTTAAACCAAACTACCTTAACCGCCCCTGTATGGTCTCGAATCTCCCCCTCAGTAACTGTTAAATTCCGCCTCCGTGCCCGCCGAGTTGTAATCTTATCAATCCGACCCCTAATCACGACCTTCCCTGGCCGCATTTCCGAAATCGAAACCGGCGCCTCATAATTCTCATAATCTCGCGGCAAATTATAAAAAAAATCCCTTACCGTCCGAATCCCGTATTTTCTCAAAATCTCCGCCGTCTTCGGCCCCACCCCTTTTAATGTTTCCACACCATCGAATAAATCCATACTCCCATTTTATCACAAGATAACCAACATCTTAATTGACAAAGAATTTAAAATATGCAAATATAAAAAGACAACTTTTTATACTATCCAACTAGCAAGAAGCACCTTAACACGTAAATTATTATTTGGTTTGTTTTTAAGGGGGAACAATTATGCCAGAAGAAAAAAAGTATGAATTAACAAACATAAGCGGTCAATTTAGGAAAAAAACTGTCTATTGTATTCGTGCGCTAAAAAGCTTCGGTGTAGTTACGGAAGGCGACCTTGGCGGTTTCATTGAGTCCGAAGATAATCTTTCTCAAACAGGAAATTGCTGGGTTTTCGACAGAGCCGTAGTTTGCGGTAAAGCCAAAGTCTATGATAATGCAATAGTTCGTCACAGCGCACAAGTTTATGACTGTGCTAAAGTTTATGGTTTCGCCGAAATACTCGATTTTGCTGAAGTGTCCGGGTCCGCCTCTGTTTGCGATATTGCCGAAGTCGGTGACTATGCTCACGTCTATGGCGCAGCAAGAATCTATAATAGAGCCAAAATCTATGACGAAGCCGAAGTATTTGACGCAGCCAGAGTATATGGCGATGCAAGAGTCTATGGTTCCGCCTCGGTCAATGGATATGCAAGAGTTTTTGGTTTCACCAGGGTCTTTGACAGCGCAAATATTTATGGCCACGCCAAAGTCTTCGATCATGCAAGAGTGTTCGGCAATGCAAAAGTATACGACGAAGCTATGATTTTCGACAATGCCTTTGTTTTCGACGAAGTCCATATCTGTGGCGACGCCAGAGTATTATATGATTCAAGAGTCTACTTTCATACCGTAATCACAGAAGGCACAGTCAATACAAGATCACCAGAACCACTAGAAATCTAAAGCAAATCAAAAATAATCAAAAAACGCCGCTTTTTAGCGGCGTTTTTTACTCAACTTTACCCGAATGCTCTTCGCGCCACTTCGCAATTTCCCCGTGATTCCCCGATAATAACACTTCCGGCACTTTCATCCCCCGAAAATCTTCTGGACGCGTGTATTGAGGGTATTCTAGATTATCTCCCTCTGAAAATGACTCAATTTCCGCTGAAGTCTCTCCGCCAAGAACTCCCGGAATTAACCTTACTACCGAATCTATAATAATTAACGCCGGCAACTCTCCCCCCGTCAAAACATACTCCCCAAGCGAAATTTTATAATCCACTATCGACAAAATCCTCTCATCATACCCCTCGTAGTGAGGACATAGGATTATATAATGGGCATCACTAACAAACGCCCTCGCTAACTCTTGATTCCATATCTCCCCTACCGGGGTAGGAAGAATCACTTTCGCCGACGGGTCCTTAAGCTTAACAGATTCAATCGCCTCAAACACTGGTTCACATCGAAGCAACATTCCGTCTCCGCCCCCATACGGCGTATCATCAACCGATTTATGCGGCCCTAATCCAAAATCCCTCAGATTAACAAAATCAAACTGCGCAAGTCCTTTATCAACCGCCTTCCACATCATTGAAGTATTGAGATATGGCTCAATCGCTTCTTGAAATAATGTAATAATGGTAAATTTTATCATATCCTTATTATATCAGATTTTTCACAATCTCGCTTAGGATATCTTGACAAAAAAATTAAAGTATGGCACTATATACAAAGCATACCCAGTTTAGGGTATTTATAGTTCTTTAAAAGGTTTGGGGTTTAGAAGGGGGTCTAAAAATGGCTGAAACACAAGAAAACATAAGGCAAAAATACGAATTAACTGATGAGAGCATTTGGATCGATTACCATTATCTTTATCGTATTCGTGCCTTAAAAAATTTTTCCGATGTCAAAAAAGGTGATCTCGGAGGCTGGGTCGAAGGTTATCATAATCTTGACCAAAATGGCAACTGCTGGATTTATCATGATGGCAAGGTCTATGACCAAGCTCATATTTCTGGATGCGCAATCGTACGTGATAACGCCAGAGTTTTCCAGAACGCCGAAGTATATGATCATGCAATCGTCGGTGGAATGTCAAAAGTCTACGGGCGAGCTAAAATTCATGGCGTATCCAAAGTCCTTGGTAGTAATGAAGTCTACGGTATGGTTGACATTTCTGGACATGCATACTTAACAGATTACGCGGAATTATTCGGAGGAGCAAAGGTGTTAGATGAAGCGAGGATTTATGGGCAAGCCTGCGTTCATGGTTATGCCGTAGTTTGTGAAAACGCCACAGTATCCGGAAACGCTCAAATCTGCGAATACGCTACCATCCGTGGAAAATCATTCGTATTGGGCAATAGCCTCGTTACGGAAAGCGCTGAAATCTACGATGATGCAATCATCTTAGATCATTCCATAATCAAAGGTCATACAAAAGCATCCGGCGACTGTCGAATCCTCTATGATTCGGTATTGGAAGGTCATATCCATATCGAAAAAGGCATCGTCGCAACAAAAAAAAGAAACAAATAAACCAAACCTAAATAAAAAGCACCGTTTTCACGGTGCTTTTCTCATGCTGTTACGCGCCCACCCTTGGGGCACATTGTTTTGTTTTAATCCGCTGTTTGTTTTTGTAAGTCTCCACACTCCACCTTTGCAATCAGTGGAACCCCTGTGAAGCGTACCAGCTTAAGCTTATATTAAACCATAAGCGTCATTTTGTCAAGCACTTTTTATTAAAATTATGTTATAATAATGCTATGTTTGTTGATACCGCGAAAGTAAGTTTAAAAGCTGGTAAAGGCGGCGACGGTGCCGTCTCTTTTCGCCACGAAATTTATATTCCGAAAGGTGGACCCGATGGTGGCGACGGTGGAAAAGGTGGCGATATTATTTTTCGCGCCGACAAAAACACAAACACTTTAATCGATTTTCGTTTCACCCCGATTTTGTCTGCCGAAGATGGCAAAAACGGCTCCGGTCAACGTTCCGCCGGCCGCTCCGGTAAAAACCTTATCGTCGATGTCCCCATCGGCACGGTCGTCTATAAAGTCAGCGAATTAGGTTCTTTTGAGAACGTTCGCGACAACGGGAGCGATTTAGCGAGCGAGCCCCGTAACGACGGGCGCGAGCGAAGCGGTTCGAAAAAGAACCTAATCGCTGACCTCACAGAAGACGGTCAAGAAGCCATCATCGCGAAAGGCGGCTCCGGCGGTTTCGGCAACGCTCATTTTAAAAGTTCAACTCGCCAAACTCCTATGATTGCTGAAGTCGGCGAACCTGGCGAAGAATTCGAAGCCGAATTAGAATTAAAATCAATGGCCGATGTTGGCTTAGTTGGTCTTCCAAATGCAGGAAAATCAACCTTCCTTTCCGTCATCTCTAATGCAAAGCCCGAAATCGCCGACTATCCATTTACGACTATAACTCCGAACCTCGGCGTTACAACTATTGACGATAAAGATCTCTTAATCGCCGATATTCCTGGACTAATCGAAGGTGCAGCTGAAGGAAAAGGTTTAGGACATGATTTTCTTCGTCATGTCGACCGCACCGCAGTTTTACTGCATCTTGTTGATGTTTATAATAACGACGCTGGCGAAGCTTATGAAACTATTCGAAAAGAACTTGAAAAGTATTCCGACCTCGCTTCTCGTCCTGAAATCGTCGCTTTAACAAAATGCGAAGGCGTCGACGAAGAAATTATCAAAATGCAAATGGCCTCAATTCTCGCGAATAACCCCAACGCAAAAATTTACCCCATCTCCTCCTCCGCCCACCAAGGCCTTGATGAGCTTCTTCGAGAATTGAAACAGGTTTGTTTTGAGAGTATTGAGCAAACCAGAGTAAAATCTGAGGAGGATAGTCGAGACGAGCACGAAACTGAAATTTCTGCGCAGTCCCGATTATCCGACGAAGATTTTACCCTACGTGCAGCGAACCACGAACAAAATAAACCTGTTTCAATTCCCACTATAAAGCTTAATGACAATTCCTTGAAAGACACTTGGAAGGTTGAAAAACTAGCTGACGACAAATTCCTCGTTACCGGCGAAAAAATCGAAAAATTCGCCCGAAAGACCGACTTAAATAATTACGCTAGTTTAAATCGCCTCCGCGACATTATGAAAAAAATGGGCATTCGTGCCGAATTAACGACTAGAGGTGCTAAACCTGACTCGATTATCACCATCGCTGGTAAAGAATTTACTCTTGTTGAAGACTATTAATGAATATAATTAAAGTTTCCTACCATATTAGCCGGGATTGTTGATTGAACCACTCGATAAGGCTGATAGTTATAGTTCATTTCCGAAACCACAATCGAACCGTCCGGATTAACCGACTCGACGTAACCAACGTGTCCGTACCATCCGCTTCCAGTCTGGAAAACTGCACCCGCCGACGGCGTTCTATCAACTAAATATCCCGCCGCAGCCGCGTTGTATGCCCAAGATGACGCATTCCCGAGGTTGCTTGGCAAATCTTGACGCTTATACCACGCCCATTGTGTACATTGACCTGCCCCATAAGGACCGCCTAAATTATAGAAATACCCAACCGTAGTGATATTTTGGCGCAAAGCCGTACTTCCGAGATAGGTATAAGTATAGGTAGTATATGTATAGGTCTGACGCACCGGCGCGACATATTCCGGTCGCTCCGTCTCCGGCAAACTACCATTCCTTAGCACAATCTTCATTCCTTCCGAAATCCCGGAAACCTCTAAATCGTTTAAAGCAATCACTTCCGAAACATTCGAGCCATACTTCTCAACAATCGACTCGATCGTATCTCCAGATTTCACTGTATAAACAATTCCCGACGTACTCGGGATATAAAGCACCGTTCCTGCTGCTACATTAGCCGTCTTTAATCCATTCGACCATCTTACCTGATCTCCCGAAAGCCCAAACTTCGCCGCAATCGTATCCGCATTTTCGCCCTCTTGAACGGTATATTCGATTACTCCTCGAGAAGTCGTAATATCCGTAATACTCGGTTTCTCAAGCTTCCCAGTCGAAGTCTGGCCCGCATCATACATTGTATTTGCAATTACGTAGTTCGATGCTACGTCTGTCGCACTCGCAAGCCCTAAAGCATCCGATAAATCCGCCACCACATAAAGCTCAGATAACTGATCAACCGAAATCTTATAATCATTCGCCCCAAAAGTGTCTAAACTTAAATTCACATCGGCGGTTTTCTTATCTATTGAACCGACTCCTACTACAATCAAAGTCGCTACAGTTATCAAAATATACGGCAAATACTTCTTTAACCGCTTCAAATCAACTTTTTTCTTCTTCTTTGTCATAATGAAACATTACAGAGGTCTTGGCAATGGCTGTAAATATTCTGATTATGCTCTTCCTCTGTACTACTATAATACATCAAACCGTCATCTCCTGTCAAGAAATAAAGATAAGCTGTATCTGATGGCTCCGCTACCGCAAGTAACGCTGAAAGACCCGGATTAGAGATGGGCCCGCACGGTAATCCAGAGTAAAGTCGCGTATTATAGCACGAATCGACCGTTAGAGCCGTCTGATTATCCGTATACGTCTTCCTCTCAGGATCGATAGTATCAAGCGCGTAAGACACCGTTACGTCGCTCCCAAGCGGTATTCCATATTCAAGTCGTGATAAAAACACCTGTGCAACCGTTGGCTGCTCAGAGGAAAACGCTGGCGAAGGCGCCTCTTTTTGCACGACTGAGGCTAAAGTAATACCCTCGAAAAGCGACAACCCCTGCTTACTATACTTTTCCTTCAAATTATTCTCCTCAATTACTCGCCCCATTTCCCCTAAAAACACCTCTAAAATCTCTTTTACACTAGTTTCTCTATAAAATTCGTGTGTATCCCCAAATAAAAAACCTTCTAAACTCGCCCCCGCTGGACGCTCTCTTAAAAAAGAAAAATCATAATTGGCGTTAAAAGCTTCTTCTACCTCTGTTTTACTATACCCGACCTCCATTAAATTCTCTTTAACCTGAAAAATCGTCTCTCCCGGCAAAATCGTAAAATTAAACACCTCTGGCTCCATTTCCGATTCTAACTGTGCATAATACTCTGCTCGCTCTTTCGCCCTCAAATCTCTAATATAAAGCGCCACCCCAGCCGCAACCAACGCCAAAATCACTAAAATCGCCGTCCCCGAAATCCATTTTGTCGCTTTTTTGGTTTTTCTCTTCACTTTATCTACTTCCTTTTCAATTATGTTGGTTTCTTCTGGCATTCTAGCCTCTGGCTCTTTAAAATTTTCGATGAAATCTTGTAAGATAATCGTCGCCGCCTCGGCATCAATTTCCCCCTTTTCGTAGCTTCTTTTTCTTGCCCTTAACCTCTGTTCCGCCTCCACTGATGTCAAACTCTCGTCCTGAAATCTAACTTTCGCTCCCGGAAATTTCCCGATTAACACCTTTGCGAAATTCCTTACGTAAAGCGACTGTGCCGTCTCATTCCCCTCATTACTTCGGGGTAACCCTAGAACGAAGAACGCCGTATTATTTAATCTTGCAATTCTCCCTATTTCTTCCCATTCTGAACCATCTACTAAAACAAACCCCACCGGCACCGCAATTCGCGTTTCCGTATCAACTTTCGCAACCCCAATCCGCTTCTCGCCAACATCTAACCCGATTATTCGCATCCCTACTCCGTTTCAGCTTTCGAATCGTCGGTTTTCTCAGCGTTTTTCTCGTCCTTTTCGTCCTTCTTCTCATCCTCGTCTTCAATCTTCTCCCCGTTCTGGCCTTCTATATCAAGATTAATCGTAATTCTATTCGAATTAGTCGGCACTTTCATCACCCAAGGGTAAGAAGTTTTTATGTCATCAACTTTTACTCCTTCAATATCATTTATTTCCCGACGAGCATCTCCAATCCCTTTACCCATAATCTTTTCAACCAATTCGCTCTCCGTAACCTTCGGACCGGTATAATAAACTGCCTTCAATTTCCCGACAAACCCACTATCTACTTCTTTAAATCCGTCGATATAGACATTCTCAATCTTGAAAATCTTCTCATTTTCCGGCAAATCAACCTTTTCTTTAATCAACTCCTCAAGTTTTGTTCTATCAATAGTATATACAGAAGTCACCGTCGTAGTCTTCAAAGTCGGCTGCACTCCGTCTTTCACTTCCTCATCCACCGCCGGGGTCGAAACTGCCGCCGAAGTGGTCTGATCAAAAGTCGACTCGATAATTAAATTATCATCTGTATTAATAGTTTCGTATAATTTCTCCTTATTCTCAGACTCCTTCTTACTGCTTAATTCAGTTTTTGCTTTCTCGACATCGGATTGCTGCACTACTTTAATCATATTATCCGTCCCACCGCCCATCGAGTTCTCTGAATAAGCAAACACCCTAGCATTCGTGTCCCAACCCGTACTCGAGGCAGCAATATTGTATTTACTACCCGGCTCTACAGCTTCCACCGACACAGAACCATTAATCCTACAACCATATTCTACTAAACCTAAAGGATTATCTTTATTAGCACAGTCCTTTCTTCCTTCGCCACTATAACTTAGTATTACATCTTCAGTCGCTCTATACGATAAACCAGAAATCGTAAATAATTCGCCTTTCGCAACTTGAGTCGTAGCTCTTATATTCAAAGGAAAATAAGCATAAATCATCACTTTACCAGTCGCTCTTTCGCCAGTATTCTTTTGCCCAGTTGCCTCGAATTTAACTTCTTCTACTTCCTCAATCTTCCGCTCCTCTAAATAGACCTTCCCCTCTTTGATATCTTCTTTAGTCTGTTCTTTTACAAAACTTACTGATTCAGAAAAGTTATTTGTATTCGTTTTAATCGTCACAAAAACTTCCACCGCCGGCGCAATCGCAAGCGCCCAAATCAAAACTAAAATCAAAATCAATCCAAAAACGCCACCAAAAATCGATAGTTTCTTATGATCTTTAATAAACTGGAGAAATTTATTTTTTGAACCTTTTTTCGACTTCTCTTTTTTAGGCGCAGCCTCTTTCTTTTCCTTCTCGTCTTCCTCGTCTTTTTCTTCCTCTTCTTCTGTATCCTCTTCCTCGTCCTTCTTCTCCTCTTCTTCCGCTTCTTCGCCTTTTTCCTCTTCCTCGTCGCCGCCTTCGGTCACATCTTCTTTTACCGTCTTCTCGCCTTCAGACTCCACTTCCGGAATCGTCGGCGCAGACTGCAAATCTTTCGTAATCGGCAACTTCGCCGCCGCCGCCAACTTCGTGATTGACGGATCAGTCGTCACTAGCACCGCTGTTTTCTTCGCACCCGTCGCTGCCTTCGAAATTAATTTTATATTTACTACGCTCCGAAGTACTCCAGCTTTCTTCGGAGGAACCAAAGCCACAATCTTTTGCTTTGAATTTTCAATCTTCGTGATGATATCAGTAATATCATCCTCCGGTTCAATATAAATGACGTCTTTATTCATATATAAAATATAACACATTTTTTAATGCTTGTGTTAAAATAAGTCTAGATGAACTTATTTAAACGCGAAAAAACTGCAAAAAGTTCCGGTAATCAAGGGGCATTAGCCGAGATTGCTTTAAGCGCAATCAACGACGGTGTTATTATGACGGACAAAAACGGCCTTATCCAGTTTATCAACCCGGCCGCCGTTACTATGACAAACATCGGCTCCGCTGAAAATGCCCTAAAACTCGATTATTCCTCAATCATCAAATTAGAATCAAAAGAAGGTCGCGAACTATCCCCTGCCGAAAATCCTCTGACGAATGCTATGAAAACGAATCAGCCTCTCGAAGCCTTCCGCGGCAGTTTGATTATCGACAAAACCGATAAACGCATTCCTGTTTCTATCTCCGTCCTCCCGGCTAGCGGCTTAAGTCAAAACCGTATCATTACTTTTAGAAATATTACTAAAGAACTCGAAGAAGAAGGCGAACAAACCGAATTTATTTCCACCGCCTCCCACGAAATGCGAACTCCGATTGCGACCATCGATGGCTACATTTCGCTTGCCATTAATCCCCAAACCGCGACCATCGACGAACGTGCCCGCGGCTATTTAACCGCCGCCGAAGCCGCTTCGAAACATCTCGGAAAACTCTTTCGAGATTTGCTTGATGTTACTAAACTCGACGACGGTCGCATTCGTCCGAACCTCGAACCCGTCGAAATAGTCGGTCTTGTAAAAACAATCACTGACGATTATCTCGCGCGCGCTAAAGAAGCAAAAATCAACCTTACTTTCGGCTCAACCGAACCTTCAACCCTCGGTACAAACCGCCGTATGGAACAAGTCGTCTATGGTTTCGTTGATGTAAATTTTGTCCGCGAAATCCTCGATAATTTAGTCGATAATGCCTTAAAATATACTCCCGCCGGCGGCTCGATTTATATCAACGCTCGCGGCGACGGCGACCGTATATTAATTAATGTGACTGACACCGGTATGGGCATTTCGGCCGACGATCTTGGTCATATCTTCCAAAAATTCTATCGCGTCGACAATTCCGACACCCGCACCATCGGCGGCAGTGGTCTTGGGCTTTATTTAGTCAAACAACGCGTCGAAGCAATGGGCGGTAAAGTTTGGGCCGAATCCGCTTTCGGCGAAGGCTCGACTTTCTATGTTTCCTTACCACGAATCACGAGCGACGAATACGAAAAACGTATGATTGCCGTTCGTCAAGCAAAAGTCGAAGAAGAATTACGCGCCAAACAGCCTGCCCCATTCATCCC
>JAZMZP010000027.1:0-15954 GCA_045586015.1 Candidatus Nanosyncoccus sp. | reverse complement strand
TAGAAGTAATTTCCCCATCTATAAGATTGCCAATAAGCTCAATATCCCAACTGCCATCCTTTTTTTTGACATTATATAGAGTTCCGCTAAATCCAGTAATTAAAGCGCTACCGTCCGGGAGCGTAGAAATAGAAGTAATTTCATCGGAATCATCAAGTTCTCCAATAGACTCAAACCCCCAGTTACCATTCTTTTTTGTCGCTTGAAATAATTCGTTATATAATCCGAGGGCCAGAGCATCGCCGTTAGGTAGCACTGAGATGCAAGTAATATCTCTATATTGCAAGCCTTTGTCTTCTTCCTTGGTGTCCCAACTTCCATCCTGATTTTTTGTGGCACTATATAGAATCCCGTCAATTCCGTCAGGAATTAATACGCTACCATCGGGGAGCTCAGCAGCGGAACGAATGACGTGATTGATCCCCTCGATCTTCTCATTAAAATGCCAACTAAACAACTCTGGGTTATGTTCTTTAAAATCAGGTAAATAACGTTCTAATATTTCATCGACACTCTTATTGGCCTTGTCTAGCACACCAGTTAGTTCTATTTTACCTTGTCCTGATTCGCTAGAATCTTCAAATCTATTCCTCAATTGGCTATATAAGGTTTCTAGCTCTTCTATATCTTTTTTTAATTCTTGGCAATTCATAGTTAGTCAACCGTCCCTTTAGCTATTATTTTGTCCAAACGCTGTCTGAGGTTTTTTGCATCTTTTATTGGAGGAATAGCTTGAAATAAAGATCCAGCTATGCCAGTAAAGACAACGCCAATCAGAGCACTACCGTCAGGGAGTGGAGTAATAGGGCTAATCTCGCTATAGCTACTTTTTTCGTCGTATAGCCTACCGATAAGCTCAAAATCCCAACCATCATCTTTTTTTGTAGCAGAGTACAACCTAGCCTCATTCCCACTAATCAGAGCGCTACCGTCAGGAAGCACAGATGCAGATTGAATATATCCTAAAGTACCACCAATAAGCTCAAAATCCCAACCATCATCTTTTTTTGTAGCAGAATACAACATACCTGTTTTCCCACTAATCAGAGCGCTACCGTCAGGGAGTACGGATATAGATCGAACATCCCCTAAATAATCGCCAATAAGCTCAAAACCCCAGCCACCACTTTTTTTTGTAGCGTAGTACAACATACCGTTACCCACACGAATGAGAGCATTACCATTAGGAAGTACCGAAATGGATTCAATGCTATCTTTTTCCTCAAGCTCGCCAACACGCTCAAGATTCCAGCCACTACTTTTTTTTGTAGCGTAATACAACCTACCCTTCTCCCCGCCAACAAGAGCCCTTCCGTCAGGAAGTGTAGAAATGGATCTAACGCGTTCCTCTTCCTCAAGCTCGCCAATACGCTCAAGTTTCCAACCACTGTCTATTTTTGTGGCACAATATAAGACACCTGACAGGTCGCCAATTAGGGCATCCCCATCAGGGAGTACGGAGATGGATAAAATAGAACTATATTTGAGTTTTTCATCTTCTTCTTTGATATCCCAATTCCCATCTTGCATTTTTGTAGCACTATATAAGATCCCACTAACTCCGCCAATCAGCGCACTGCTGTCAGAGAACGGAGAAATAGAATAAATTTCAAGGTCAATTCCCTTGATCTTCTCACCAAGTCGCCATTTAAATAATTCTGGGTTATGTTCTTTAAAATCAGGTAAATAACGTTCTAGGGTTTCATCGATATCATCATTGACTTTACTTAGCTCGTCAATTAGTTCTATTTTCCCTTGTCCTGACTCACTAGAGACATCGTATTTATTTTTAAGCTGACTATATAAGCCTTCCAAACTTTCTATATCTTTTTTTAATTCCTGGCAATTCATGATGATATTGTTTAAATCCTAATATTCCTCAATAGTCCAGAAAGGGCCACCATTAAACTCTTGGGTAAAATTGAAACTTCTTCACCAATGTATATGCCTTGAACATTTGGATGCGTGTTGTCTTCACTCCATATTTCTTGGAACGTCATACGGTCGTTCTCGCTAACTTTGCCGATTTGAAAACCGATAACTATTACTCCTTCGTCCGCAAGCTCTCTTATGATTCGTGCAGTTTCTGTTGGAGTTTGCGACGCGCCATCGGTAATCACGAAAACAATTTTCTTCAGTTTTCCGTTTTTCAAACGTGCTTTCTCGTCGGCGGTCAATCGAGATTCTATGTCTGCAAGAGGAGGCGCATCGTCGGTACCACCACGACTAGAATCAATTTTAGATATAGACTTAACAATCTCGACATCATTTGTGGTTTTGTTGTTTTTTCTGTCGAATTGTTTTACAGTGTCGAAACTACTACCAAACACGATTACTTCAGTATTTGCTTGAAGTTTAGATTCAGTATTTCCATTTTTGCGTGCATAATATAGTTTTTCGTTGAAGTCTTTTATGGAGTACATTAGAAGAGCCGCCGTAGTTCGAGCGGCTTCGATCTTCCCTTCGTAGAGCATAGAGCCAGAACAATCTACTAAAAGTGTGACATCAATGGTATCGGGTTGATCGACAACATTACGCTCTAAGCCTTTACGATCATAAATTTCTAATCCATTCAGGCTGCCTCGTTTTGTCGCTTCATCAATTTCATCCCAGCTATCTGCGGCACTATCAACATTTAGTTCTCCTTTCTTTTGCTTCTGAAGAATTACTAGCCTATATATAATAGATTTACCAATCAATCCGTTCCAAAATTGACGCATTTCTTCGCGGGCAGAAGTTATAGCTTTTTGGATTCTACTATCCTCTTTGCGAGCTTCCTCAGAAATGTCATTCTTATAATCAAAGCTTTTCTGCCATCTTTTTGCTTTTTCTTCTTCTTGTTCTTTTTCTGGTAAACTGTGAATTCGCTTCTCTTCTTTTAGCCCATTCAGAATGTCTCTAGCAGTCTTTTCGGGATCTTTGCCGTGATCTAAAATATCCCCAAGATGCGGCCCTTTTTTGCTATCGAATGGATTTACATCAACATTATCTTCAAGCTTATTGCCGCCACTGCCACCAGGTTCTCCAGGTTCACCCTTAGAATCTTGCGGTCCATCTCCCGGTCGATTCTTATTATCTTCTTCTAACATTTTATCTAGTGAAAGTTCCAACAATTCGATAAAACTTGGCTGAATCGCTCCGCGAATTATTGTGTTGCGCTTAGCCGGATCTACCAATTCTCCCGATTGTGGTTTAAGGTCTTCGCTTACCCACTCCCGAATAGTTTTGCCAAATCTGCGTTTTGAAAGAACATCCTCAACTTGTTCATCAACGACGCTTTTACCGCAAGTATCACCTAACATTTCATCTCTAAGAAGCGCAAAAATCATCTGCCTATGCGGGTACTGGTCAGTCAAATCTGCTTCTTCGTACCCTATTTTTTTGTAAAGCGATTCTACGCTAGCCCTACCATCGCCACGATTGAAATTAGGGCTGCGGCTAAAAACTACTTTATTCACATAAATATCATCCAATACATTATATAAAGCATGAAGTTCCTTAAAGATAATCGAGGTAGCTTTTGCTAACGAAATTTTACCAGGATGTTTCCGCACATAATCTCTCGCTAGTTTCTCTGCATCCTCTCTTATTCGATCGAATTTTTCAAGATAAGCATCTGGGTTTTTCCGCATGTCAATAAAATGAGCTAATTCATGACGGTTCGCAAAATCTAGTTCTCCTTCAGTAAATCTTTCGTCTGAAAACCAACCAACTGGAATAGTCACTTCAAAATTTATAGCATCAAAAGAGAATGATTCTGCTGTTTTGGAAAAAATGAAATTAATTGAAGAATCCCTTGCAAAAACAGTAAGAATCTGTCCGTGTCGCCGAAGAAACTCTCTAGCTCTTTTTTCAGGATTAATAGAATCAGATTCCTTTTTGTTCTTGTTCGCTTCATCATTAGAGCTTAACGCTACGCGACCCAACCCACCCAACTGTGCATGAGAATCTTCTACACCATGATTATTTAGTTTTTCACTATTATCGAGAGAAGATTGTTTGTCCATTAATTTTGTTCTCCGTCATTATTGCAACCACATTGCTCAGCTAAAACTTTCAATGCTTTTATAGAATCTAAAACTTCTGCTACTTCTCGTTCAAATATTTCCTCGTCTTCAGGACCAAATTCATCATCAGCCTCATTCTTAATCTCATCCCGTTCGAGAGCATCTAAATCTGGATATATTTCTCGAACTGGCACTTTTTTGCCATACATAACCTCGAGTACTTTATATATGCTATAAGTCTCCATTTCTGCAAAAGGAGTATAGTAAGAACCATCGGGTAAGACTTCTTTTTTTCCTATAAGTCTGCCTCTAGGAGGTACTTCGGGGAATTTTTCTGGAAATTCCCATCCTTCTGTACTATCGAATAAGCCAACATCTCTAGCAAGTCCAATAATGAGCCTCTGATCATCTGGATCGGTTATAGTAGCGATAAACCCATCCCAGAGAGCCTCGTCAAGGTTAGTGTACTCTCCCTTCTTCCACTTCTCTAAAATTTCTAAAAGATTTCGAATGGAAAGCACGGCTTCCACGAGTTTTGGTGCTTCCATCTGGTCGCCAGTTCTTGATTTCGCAGCCGCGCTCTCTTGCCAGTTGCCTTCAAAAATTAAACAAGTTAAACGCGCTAATTGCGCTAGTTTGAATAGTTTTCGTAAAGACTCCTCAATATCTGGCAAATCTAAATCTCCTTGCTCATCCGCAAGGTAAGCCAACATAACTTGAAAAAGCTCATTATCTTCCGGATTCGACTGGTCCTCAAGTTCTCCGACTGTAGACATCGGTAAGTAACCGTGCTCGAGTTTATCTAAACGCGAGAGAAAAGCCGGATTTAATTTTTCTGTGCCATAATATTCGGCATTAGCAGAGCTAAGATTACCTGTCATAATGATTGAAAAACCTGGCTTAACTACCGTTGGCCCAACCTTCGGTATATAACAGGTTTCTCCTGGGCGTCTACTTAGGATGTCATTTAAGGAAATCAATATTGCAGTCGGTATTGCGTTTACTTCATCTATAATAACTGGGCGACCTTCTATGACTCCTTTGTAGATTGCCTGCGCTATTATATCAACTTCAGTGCCAAAACCTTCGTTCTTTGAACGATAAAGCTCAAGTATTCTTATTGATTCCAACCTGTATTCCCTTGACCATTCTTCTATTTTTCGAGGGTCGCTGCCATCTGGGCGTGGGTGTTCTTTTTCCCAAATCGCCATTTCCTCATCTAATTCCTTCCGGCTTTCGCTAATACTCTTATTGTCAATCTTAACAACTTTTAAATCTTTACTAGTAAAGAGGTCTTGGGTAGTTAAATCTTTTGATCCAGAAATTATTATCGGATTAAATCTATCATAAGCGGACTCTCTCTTCTCCCCCTCCTTAGTTTTTCCTCCTTCCTTATCGGGAGACTTAGATTGATTCCCTTTTCTATCAAGAGCTTTCTTGAAGGAATTTAGACTTTTACGATAAACTTTTGCTCGATAGACATCTTTTTCATTATCAGACATAGGTTTTTCAAGGCAAGCTAATTCCGTTTCGAACAAAGCCGCCTCTATCGCAGCACTTTCCATAGCTGCCTCCCTTGCAGCCCTAATCGCAAGTTCAGTTTTACCGCTACCGAGATGCCCATGAATAAAAATAGGTTTTCCTCGTTTGACATCGTCCTTGACCTGTTTCAAATGCCTTTCCACGGACGGAGTAGCGGCCATTTTGCCAGATTTTACCTCTTTAGAAAGTTTCTTAAACTCTAATCCTTTTACTACCGCAAAGTTTTCTGGTGAAGAAAATGCAAGCTCTTCGATATTATCATCAACTTTTTTGACCTCTTTAGCTAATCTATCGCGTGCCAGATCTCTACTTCTTGAAGGATCCCCGGGATACTTCAGGTTGATATTTTTCTCACAGATTGTAAGAGCCACTTCGCGAACATCTCTTTCTTTTTCTAACTCACGATAATCCTTTAAACCTTTATAAAAGCCCCGAAGAAGAAATTCACGCATCTGTTCGTAGGCGACTTTTTCGCGTTCGTTGAGTTTCTCTGTATAATCAACAACAACTTTCGGGCCTTTCTCAGCTTCGTCTCTTTTCAAAGACTCACGTCCTGAACCATTAGCTGCATCTCCATAGAGTATCCTAGACTCTTCCTCCGTAAGCGGTCTCATCGGTGTTCCGCTAGCCTCCGCAGCAGCTCTTTCTTTCTTAAGATTCTGTAGTATTTTTTCCTTTCTCTCGATTCTCTCCGCTTCCTTTAATAGACTACTCTCTTCTGATGTAAGCTTTCTCATCGGTGTTCCGCTACCCTCCGCAGCAGCTTTTTCTTCCTTGAGGGCCTTTACTTTTTTTTGCTCTTCCTCATCTAGTTCTTGCTTTCGTTCCTTATATTCTTCGCGCCGTTTTTTATCTACTCGTTGCTCTGCATCCCGTTCGCGTTGTTTACGAAGAACTTCTTCGGCTATTTCAAACTCCGAAGAAGGTGCTTTATTTATGGACTCCATATACTTTTCCTTAATTTATAAACTCTCTTCTATCATTATATCATAAGCTTTATTTATCCTACAATACTATCTTTCGCCTAAATATGCTATTATATAAACATAACCTATTAACTAACTATGAATTGCCAAGAATTAAAACAAGATATAAAAGAGCTAGAAAAATTATATAGTCAATTAAGAAATAGCTTTGAATCTTCTAGTGAATCAGGACAAGGCAAAATAAAACTAACTGGTGCGCTAGACGAAGCCAATAAGGGTATCGATGAAATGTTAGAACGTTATTTACCTGATTTCATAGAACATAATCCAGAATTATCACAATGGCAGCTTGGCGAGAAAATTGTCGGGCAGTTTGCTAATACGAAACGCATCTCTACGCTTCCAGATGGCAGCGCTCTCGTGGGTGGAGCAGACGGAGCTTTATATCACGTCACCAGAGATGGAGAAAAATGGGATGGCAGTTGGGATATTGAGCTTATTGGCAAGCTTATAGAGGGGGAAATTACTTCTGTTTCTACGCTCCCAGATGGCAGCGCTCTCATAGGCGGGAATGACGGAGCTTTATATCACGCCACCAGAGATGGAGAGAAATGGGATTTAAAGTTTATTGATGGGTTTAAAGAACCAGGGAGCGAAGAGAGCGCATGGGTTCTATCTATTTCTGTGCTCCCAGATGGCAGCGCTCTCGTGGGTGGAGCATCTGGAGCTTTATATCACGCCACCAGAGACGGCGAGAAATGGGATTTAAAGTTTATTGATGGGTTTAAAGAACCAGGGAGCGAAGAGAGCGCATGGGTTCTATCTATTTCTACGCTTCCAGATGGCAGCGCTCTCGTGGGTGGAACAGGCGGAACCGTATATTCTGCTATCCCGCCTATAAAGGACGTAAAAGCTCTAAAACAAAACTTAGGCAAAATAATAGCTAAAGGAACGGCTAACTGATTATGAATTGCCAAGAATTAAAACAAGATATAAAAGAGCTAGAAAAATTATATAGTCAATTAAGAAATAGCTTTGAATCTTCTAGTGAATCAGGACAAGGCAAAATAGAACTAATTGACGCGCTAAATGAAGCCAATAAGAGTGTCGATGAAAAATTAGAACGTTATTTACCTGATTTCAAAGAACAAAATCCAGAATTATTTGCTTGGCAGCTTGGTGAGAAAATTGGTGGGCAGTTTATTAATATAAAATGCATCTCTACGCTCCCAGATGGCAGCGCTCTCACAGGCGGGGATGACGGGGTTTTATATCACGCCACTAGAGAAGGCGAAGGTTGGACCTTAATGATTATTAATAGGTTTGAAAGATCAAGGCTCGAAGATATAAGATCTATCTCTATGCTCCCAGACGGCAGCGCTCTCGTGGGTGGAGGAGACGGAGCTTTATATCACGCCACCAGAGACGGCGAGAAATGGAATTTAAAGTTTATTGATGGGTTCAAAGAACCGGGGAGCGATAAGATCGCATGGGTTCTATCTATTTCTACGCTCCCAGATGGCAGCGCTCTCATAGGCGGGAATGACGGAGCTTTATATCACGCCACCAGAGATGGAGAAAAATGGGATTTAAAGTTTATTGATGGGTTTAAAAAACCAGGGAGCGAAGATGCAGAAGACGTCAAATCTATCTCTATGCTCCCAGACGGCAGCGCTCTCGTGGGTGGAACAGGTGGAGCTTTATATCACGCCACCAGAGACGGCGAGAAATGGGATTTAAAGTTTATTGATGGGTTCAAAAAACCAGGGAGTGAAGAGGTAGCACAGATTGAATCTATCTCTATGCTTCCAGATGGCAGCGCTCTCGTGGGTGGAACAGGTGGAGTTCTATATCACGCCATTAGAGAAGGTGAAGGTTGGACCTTAAAGATTATTAATGTGTTTAAAAAACCAGGGAGTGAAGTGACAACATGGATTAAATCCATCTCTACGCTCCCAGACGGCAGCGCTCTCGTGGGTGGAACAGACGGAGTTCTATATCACGTCACCAGAGATGGAGAGAAATGGGATTTAAAGTTCATTGACAGGTTAATAGGACCGCGGTGGAGCGGAGATATATGGATTGAGTCTATTTCTACGCTCCCAGACGGCAGCGCTCTCGTGGGCGAAATATCCGGCATACATCCTGCTATCCCGCCCATAAAGGACGTAAAAGCTCTAAAACAAAACTTAGGCAAAATAATAGCTAAAGGAACGGATGAATAACTATGAATTGTCAAGAACTAAAACAAGATATAGAAAAATTAGAAGACTTATACAGTCGGTTTAAGAATAAATATGAATTATCTAGTGAATCAGGTTTAGGTAAAATTGAACTAACTAATATATTAAATGAAGCTAATGAAAGTGTTGATGAAATATTAGAACGTTATTTGCCTGATTTTAAAGAACATAACCCAGAATTAACAAAATGGCAGCTTAGCGAGAGAATTGAAGGTTTAAAGTCTATTGGTATAATATGTGTTTCTGCACTTCCGGATGGCAGTGCTCTCATAGGTGGAGAAAATGGAACCTTATGCCACATTGAGAAAGATAAAGATGGGGACTGGGTTCTCAAGAAAAAAATTACAGACCTCAAGAATCCTAATGATGAACTATTCGGATGTGGTATTTCGTCCATCTGCGTATTCCAAGATGGCAGCGCTCTCATAGGCGGTGATAACCGCGTGCTATATTATGCCACTAAACAAGGTGAAGATTGGAGCCTAGAATTTATTAGAGGGCTTGAGGACTATGAATGTTATGGGGGTGTTAGCGATTCTGTTGATATTCTTTCAATCTGTGCGCTCCCAGATGGTAGCGCTCTCATATGTGGAACTCAAGAACTCTTGTATTGTGCTACAAAAAATGGCGAAAAATGGAACCTTCAACCTATCGTTAAAAATAAAGGCAACTGGAGCCATTCCCAAATTCATTCTGTTTGCACGCTTCCAGACGGCAGCGCCCTCGTCGCCGGCTCATACGATGATGTTTTATTTCATATTACGAAAAAATCAGATGAAGAATGGGAGCTTAGCGATAATCTTATCAAAGGGAGAACTAATAATATCGAAGAAGAATTTTTTGACATTCGAACTATTACTTCGCTCCCCAATGGAGAAGCTCTACTCGGCGATTATGCCGGCCATATATACTGTGTCACAAATAACCAAGATGGAAGTTTTCAAATTGATCAAATCGAAGGACCAGAAGAAATCGAATCTTGCTTTGTGTTTCAAGCTGTCCCCTCGCCATCTGGTGGGGGTGTTCTTATCGGTGGAAGAGATGGGCAATTGTACTATGCTAAAAAAAATTCGGAAGGAAAATGGGATTTTGAATTCATTAGCGGATTCAAAAGTAAAAATAATCAAGCAAGAGCTGTATATGCTATCACTGCTCTTCCGGATGGAAGTGCTCTTGTCGGTGGAGGCGAGGATTTATTATTCCATGCCACTCCCCCAGTAGAAGACGTTAAAACCTTGAAAATGCGTTTGGGTAAAATGATAAATAAAAATAGTCACGCGCCATCAAAAAACCCTCAGGTAAGGGTGGGCATCACCTGAGGGTATTTTGGCCCTCTAACTCTTCTCACTATACCGGGTGAACCCCGGAAGCGCGACCCACCTCACACAAATTGGGGCCCGCCGGTTAGAGGGATTGCTAAGCCTTCGAAAGGGTCCTTTCAAAGTGGAGGTAATACTTATAACTTAAAACCTTAAAAGAAATTTTAAGCCCGAAAGGGTTTCAAAAGCTCGCAATTTCTGCTACACTAGAGTTAGTATAGCTGAAATTATAACTTATTTAGGTGCGGTGTGGAGCCTTTTTTAAGCTCCAACTGCCTTTATTATATCACAGGAGAAATAATATGTCAATACTTTTTACAGACTTTTTTTCAAAAATCAACCAAATTCCGCCCCTAGAAGCCGATTTTACAGAGGTGTTAAGCTCTATTGCGCTTAAGCCTAAAATGTTGTACTTTCGTGGAAAATTACCAGAAAATGTGTCAAAAAACGGTAAAAAAACTAGGCCAAAAACCGTCGCAATTGTCGGTTCTCGCCACAATACCCGTTACGGCGAAGATATCGCCTATAAAATGGCCTACGAATTAGCTAAAAGAGGAGCTATTATTGTCTCTGGGCTCGCTTATGGGATTGATAGCATCGCGCACAGAGGTTGTCTAGATGCTGGCGGAAAGACGGTTGCCGTTCTCGGCACCCCTATTGACAAAATCTACCCCCGTACGCACGCCTCTCTCGCCCGCGAAATTGTTGAGAAAAACGGGGCGATTCTCTCTGAATACGCCCCGCGTACTAAAGAATATAAAAATGCTCCTCTAGCTGTTGACGAAGCTGAAAAAGATGGTCGCCGCCTCTTAAACTATAAATCAACCTTCCTCCATCGTAATCGCTTAATTTCTGGCTTATCCGACGTTATTGTAATCGTCGAAGCTGCTGAACATTCCGGAACATTGAATACCGCTGCTCACGCCTTAAATCAGGGCAAAGATGTCTTCGCTGTCCCCGGAAACATTAATAACCCCTATTCTATAGGATGCAATAAACTTATCAAACAGGGTGCTATCCCCTATACTGAACCTGATGACCTTTTAAAACTTCTTTTTCCGGAATCGTTTACAAAAAAGCTTAAAAAACCGAAAAAATCTTCTCTTATCGGGGACTCCGAAGAAGAAACGATAATTTTAAAGGCACTCTCCGAAGGCTTCTCTGATGGCGAAAAAATCATCCAAACTTTCGATATTACTACTGAACTTTTTAACGAAACTATCACTCTCCTCGAAATCAAAGGCCTTGTTCGTTCTCTCGGGATGAATTGTTGGACTTTAAGCTAAAAATTCCTCGATTTTCTCTACCACCTCTGTTAATACCCCCGGTAACCGCTCCTTTTCTTCTGGAGTAAACCGAGATAATACAAAATCCAAATCCCCCATCTTTCGCCTCAGTTCATTATTCTCCGTTCCGACTCTTAAACGCGGATAATCTGACGTTCCTAAAGCCTTGTCAATCGATTTTAACCCGTTATTTCCGCCTGCGAACCCTGAAGAACGATATCTTATCTTGCCAAATTCCAAATCAAAATTATCGCAAATCACCATAATATCAGAGGTGTTAATCTTATAATACCGCATATATTCTCTGACCACATCCCCAGATTCATTATAATAATTCTGGGGTTTTATGAATAAAACATCCCCTTCTCGTCCAAAAATCGCCCCTAGTTTCGGTTTTTCGCTCCATTTTAGCTTACTAACCTTAAAATAGAAATCTAGCGCCAAAAAACCCGCATTGTGGCGCGTAAAATTATAATTATTCCCCGGGTTTCCTAGTCCAACCACTAATTTCATATCTATATTATAACATAAAATACCCCGCCTAAAAAGGCGGGGCTTGCGGGGGTCTTATTGCTCAGACTAATCATTATTTAGCCTTTATCTGGGTCTTCTCTACCCTTACGCGCAGCAGCCTTCTGGCGCTGAGCAATCAACTTAACTAACGGGTGCCTGATTACTTCATCATCCGTAAAACATACTCTCGCGACCATTTCGCTATCATAGAGCTGCCTTACGGCATAAACCAATCCATTATTGAACTGGTCGAGGTAAGGCGCATGAATCTGGTCGATATCACCAGTGATGATGATTTTTCCGTCTCTTCCGATACGCTTTATGAGCGTGTCGGCCTGGGAAACGTTTTGATCTTGGAATTCGTCATAAATCGCCAGTTCATTAGCAAAATCACAACCTCTCGCATGTTCAATCGGGATACTAGAAAACCAGTTCTCCCAAATCATATTTACTCGGTCTTTTAATTTTGTCTTAGTTAAACCTCTTTCAAATGGTTCTTTCTTTTTTCTATCTTTTTTCTGAGAACCATCTTCTTCCGGGGTATCAGAATCCTTCTGTGCGCTGTTGTAATCTATCATTAGATAGTTCCTCAAAGAGTTCTTTAAGGGTTGCACTTCTGGATCCATTTTTTCATCTAAATCTCCAGGCAAAGCCCCGATTTTCGATCGATTTTCGCACGGAATCGCTGTTACACCGATAAAAACACCTCGTTTGCAAGCTTTGTAACCATAAACTGTAGCCATAAAAGTCTTTCCTGAACCAGCCGGCCCAGTACAAATAACGGCCGAGATGTTTGGGTCCTCTAATGCTTCTGCGTAAATTGCCTGTCCAGCATTTTTTGCTCCCAGAGGAAATCTCTTAATGTAATTTAACGGCATAATTGCATCTTCCGCAACATCATAACGACCAATATGCTCGAAAAACGGATTATTGTCCGGATCAAAACCACACACATCGTAATTTCCATCTTCGGGCGACATCACAATAAATTCGTTTGCAACTAACGCTCTTTCTTTTGGCATCATCTCCTCAAAATCCTTACGCTCGATTCTTCTTGCGCTTAAAAATTCTTTGAATAACTCCGGCGGAACTACGACATCTCGTCTTCCAGTATAAGGTTCGGGATACTTATAACCGTAACGACTCGTCAAAAGTCCTCGTTCTCTCGCCCTTATCGCAAGACCATTGTCGTTTGTCAAAATCACTACATTTTGCGGTCTTAAATCCGCTACCACTCCTGGCTTCGCACTTCCATCAATCTCTAAACCGGCTTCTAAAAACGCAACCGTTAATGCCGCTAAGATTATCTGTCCGTCCATATCATCTTCGGACGGGCTAAAAGGCAAAGCATTTTTGAAATTTTTATGAACAGGTAGAATTGAGATAGTTTGTCCGTCGTTTTCGACTTCAATCGGGGCTTTCAAATGATAAACTTCATCCATCGAACAAACTGCTTCTTCGGTAATCTTTCTTAATCTTTTTAAAACTATTCTCGCGGCTTTTCCTCGATCAGTTTTTTCACTTTTAAAGCTTGAAAGCTCACGCACCACGACGGTCGGGATGACCAAATGGGCGCCGCTAAGATCAATCAAAGATTCCTCTAACTGCACTTTTTCGCCATTAGGAATGATATCAACATAGTCCACAAGGATATTGGTGTCTATTACGTAAACCGGCTGTCCTTTTGGCACAATAAAACCTCCTTTTTAATGTACGTAAAGACCCTAAAATACAAAATAGGAGCTTAATTACGACCCCCTATTGCTCCCACTTACTACTATGATATACTTGATTCTGGTTTTTTAAAAGTCTTGTTTTATTTATTTTTCATTGCGAAATGAAAACATAATCGGCGTTCCGACAAAAGGATATTTCTCTCGGATTTTACGCTCTAAAAATCGTTTCCAGGACCAATGCAAAAGCTCTAAATCGTGTCCGTGTATTACAAACCACGGCGGGCAAGTATCGGTTTGGACGATATATTTCGGCTTCGGATGCGTGTTTTTTAAACCCGCTGGCGGGTGCGAAACAATCGCCTCACTCAAAATTTTATTAAGTTCCGATGTTTTTATCTCAACTTTTCTCGCCGCATCAATTTCCATTACCAATTCAAACAATTTAGTAACATTTTTCCCAGTTTCCGAACTCGTAATTAAAACCGGTGCATAAGGTAAGAAATTAAAATCTCGTTCTAGTTCATCTAAAATGCTGTCTGTGTCCTCGACCAAGTCGCTTTTCGTTAGAATAATGATAATTCCTTTCCCCGCTTCGATAATTTGACCCGCGAGTGCTTGATCTAACTTCGAATGTGGCTCGGTTGCATCGACTAAAAGCGCACAAATATCTGCTTCCTCAATCGCCGCTAAAGTCCGAATCGCAGAAAACTTTTCAATTCCGATTTCGCGTTTACCTGGTTTTCTAAGTCCCGCAGTATCTAAAATTTCGATTTCTCTAGCATTAAATTTCACCGTCACTCGGTTCACATCTCTTGTTGTTCCCTGTTTCGAACTCACAATCGCCTGCTGCTTTTTCGCAAGCGAATTAAACAAACTACTTTTTCCGACATTCTGCCGCCCAATCAACGCAACCTTAAGAGAGGGGGCGGCATCTATATCTCGGCGAAGGGGGGTCCGGAGCGCGGCAGCGCGAGGTCTAGCGCCGGCCGCCTGTGGCGACCGCCCCTTGGGACGCGGACGACCTCCGGTCGACAGGTCGGCCGGACGCGCCCCCGAGCGAGATATAGATGCCAGGACCCCCTCTTTAAGCGTCGCGATACCTTTTCCGGTCGTAGCGGAAACATAAAAAGTCCGTTCCGGTGCAATTCCGAGCGCTCGAAACTCAGTCAGAGGCAAAGAACCTCCGAGGTCGCATTTATTCAGCACCAAAAATACCTCTTTCCCGGATTTTAAAGCATCTTTCGCAATTCTTTTGTCATAATGATTAAAATATTTGGTTGAATCTAAAGTAACTAAAATAATATCTGCGACTTCTATCGCATCTTCAATCTGATCTTGGATCGAAGCTTCGAAGTCGTCCGACGGATCTTTTAATCCCGCCGTATCAATTAACACAAAATTATCGTCTATTGTCGTTACGACATTGTCTCTTGTTGTCCCTTCTTCTCTAGCCACAATTGCAATATTTTTTCGCGCCATCCGATTTAAAATGCTCGATTTTCCGGCATTCGTCTGTCCAACTAAAGCAACTATCGGTAATTTTTTCATATCTTTATTATACCACAAAAATACCCCAAAAGGGGTCCATACTCTTATTATACCACACTTTGCTAAAAAATGCAAGCTATCGACATGGTATAATCTAATTATGTCTGTAAACATAAAACAATATTCAGCTAATCTCGCAGAACAATTTTTGAAAGAAAAAAAGCGACTAACTTCTTTTTTGCCTTCGTCTGTAACGATTGAACATGTAGGCAGTAGTGCTGTTGGGATTGGCGGTAAAAATATCATTGATATTTTAATTGGCGTTCCAAAACGAAAAGATATGAAAATAATAAGTGAAAAACTAAAGGAGAATGGCTATTTCGAGGGGAACGACAGTCATGAAGACAGAATTTTCTTAGCAAATAAGAAAGGAGAAACCGGCGAAGGAGATTTTCATGTCCACATTTGTCCGGTTGACGAGGATTCGTATAAAGATTTTATTATACTGCGAGAATATCTTAAAAATAACCCAACAAAAGCCAAGGAATATTTAAACAAAAAACAAGAATTTGCGGCAAAAGCTGGTTTCGACCGCAAAAAATACAAGGCGTTAAAATCTACTTATGTGACGGAGCTTCTATCTGAGGCAAAAAAATAGGCCTCTTATTCGAGGCCTATTGCATCAGTTTTTTCGAAGCACCTATATTTTTTTTCTGGTGATTCCGGCGGGAGTTAGCCTCCGCTTCGCTTCGGCTATTCGCCTTCGGCGAGCGAACCCGCTTCGCGAGTCCGGTTCCCTGTCTGGAGCCAACCAGAATAAAAAATAAGACCTAAAGGTCTATTTTTATTCTGGTGATTCCGGCGGGAGTCGAACCCGCGATTTTCTGGATGAGAACCAGACGTCCTAGACCACTAGACGACGGAACCGAGTGAGGGATTTAAAACAAAACTTGT
>JAZMZP010000026.1:0-39006 GCA_045586015.1 Candidatus Nanosyncoccus sp. | reverse complement strand
AGCAGCGAGGGATTTTAGTTTAGCGTTTACGGTTTGTCCTGTGTCTAGTATGGCAGGATTAGCGATAGGAGCATCATGGCTGTTTGGATGGACCATGACGTATTTTACTTGTCCAGTATAAGTACCGGCAGCTTGGGTTGGGGAGATGTAGACTTGGTAGGTTGAAGTTAGAGTTGAGCCTTCAGCACTAGAACCAATATCAGTAGCAGAAGTTCTTTTGGCCACTAGTTCATAGTTAGAAGGAACGGTATGGTAGCTATCGTAATTATTTTGTATGGTAAGTGGGTAGGTTGGAGTTGGGTTAGATTGGGCAGTTAGTTTCATAGCCCATTGGGAGTTACCAGTTGTTGCGGTACCAGTTACAATATCGTTAGAACTACCTAGAGTAGGGTTTGTGAGGACATTCTTATGATCTTCGTTGTCTGTATAGCCGATGGCATAAATAGCAAAGCCATCTTTATCATTACAGAAGGCTTTAATGGTTGTAGTACCAATATCAGAAGCATAGGTACCATTATTAATAGTAGCATTATGAGTATTCATACCTACTCCAGTAAGATTGCAGGAGACTGGGACGGTAATTTTGATTTTGTCTACGACAGAATCATTATTAGCGGCGGAAGTAGAAGATGAGGATAAGATTAGACCAGAAACAAGGGTAAGGCTAAATAGAGCTATAGTTATGAATCCGAAAAAAAGAGATTTTTTGTTTTTGCGTGACCTTTGCATAAGCTTATTATAGCATGAAAATTAAATTGCAAGAAGGATTTTTACATATTGCTCAACTGATCAAATTCTTCCATCGAGGAAATGAGAAGGTCGCGGGGTTTGTTACCGTTTTGGGGGCCGATAACGCCGATTTCTTCGAACCAGATAGCAAGACCGGAAACGAAGCCGTGGCCTTTGCCGAGGTAAGTTTGAAGCATAGCGGTAGAGAATTTGCCTTTACTAAGCGAGATTTCGACGGCTTTTCTAACGACGGGGTCGTTCGGGTCGAAACGACGGCCGAGGTCGCCAAGGTCGGAACCACCGCCGGTCATACCTTTGATGGCGACTTGCTGAGAGATTACTTCGTCGTTGTACTGTGGCGGGCGTTGGGCGCGGAGGAAATCGGTAATTTTGTTGATGTCTTCGTCAGAAGCCCAGGCACCCTGGATACGACGAGGTTTGCCCATCATCTCAGTTGTTAGAAGAAGCATATCGCCTTTACCGAGAAGTTTTTCGGCGCCACCTTGGTCAAGCATAATACGAGAGTCCATTTGGGAACCGACGGCGAAGGCAATACGGCCAGGAATGTTAGCTTTAATAAGACCGGTAATAACTTTTACTTCAGGACGCTGAGTTGCGAGGACGAGATGAATACCAGCGGCGCGGCCTTTTTGGGCGACACGAACGATTAACATTTCAAGGTCTTTCCCTGCCATCATCATAAGATCGGCCATCTCATCGATGACGATGATGATATAAGGCATTTTGCTTTCTTTTTCGGGATCCTGATTTTTTGCCATCTTTGCGTTATAATCGGCGATATTTTTCACTTTTTCTTCGGCCATAAGACTATAGCGGCGTTCCATTTCGCCAACGGCCCATTTCATCGCCGAGAGAGCTTTTTCGGTTTGGGTGATAATCGGGGTTAGAAGATGCGGAATGTCTTGATATTGAGCCATTTCAACCTGTTTCGGGTCGACAATGATTAGTTTCATATCGGATGGAGCGTTACGATATAATAGCGAGCTAATAAGAGTATTTGTCATCACAGACTTACCTGAACCGGTAGTACCGGCGATGAGGAGATGCGGCATTTTCGCGAGGTTCGCAACGACAGAGCGGCCAGAGATGTCTTTCCCTACTGCGAAAGTAAGCGGGTCGGTCGCTTTCTTCCATTCACTCGATTCGAGGACGCCACGCAGACGGACGTCGGCGGAGCGAGCGTTCGGGATTTCAACGCCAACGGAACGGGTTCCGGGGATAGGAGCTTCGATACGAATTTTATCAACCGCGAGATTCAAGGCCAATTCTTTGTCGCGGGAAAGAATTTTCGATAGGTTGACGCCGGCAGGCGGTTTCATAGTGTACTGGGTTACGCGGGGACCGACATTTGCGCCTTCCATTTCGACATCAATACCGAATTCAGCAAGAGTAGATTTTATAATATAGGCGTTTTGCTGGATGTTCCCGGCATCGGCGGGAGACTGCTTCTTTTCTAGTAGGTCGGTTGATGGCATTTTCCAATCGGGATCGTTAAGGGCGACAAGAGCCGTAGGTTCTTTTGCCGGTTCGGGTTTTGCAGCGGTGTCGGCTTTATGAAGAAGGCCGCCTTTTTTCGAGGCAGAGGTTTGGGCTTCGGGAACACCTATGCCGGAGTTGACTTTGATTTCGAGCTGACCGAGTTTTTTGGCGTTTTTCGAGGAAGAGTCGGCGTCGTCGGATTTTTTGCCGTTTTTGACAAGGTTTTTAGTTCCCTTAAACATAGTAACGGGAGAGATTTGAAGGATAAAGGCGAGGGTGATGAAAATAAGAATAATATATATAAATATAACGACGCCCTGAGAAAGGACGTTAGTTGCGAGGCTGTTAAGCCAGCTGCCGATGATGCCGCCGTTGTTCCAAATCGCGGCGATGCCGGAAATCCAGATAATTATAAGGATGCTTGCGATGTAAACCGGAACGGCAACGCGGTTGTCGTCAGAACGGAAGATTTTTATAGCAAGATAAACGAGGAGTGCCGGGATAAAGTAGGTCGCGAAACCAAGTCCTTTTAGAATGAATTTATGAATTTCATTTAGGACAGTGCCGCCTTGGCCGAACCAAGTGATGACGAAAAAGAGGGCGAGAGCAATCATCAGAATAGCGGAAATTTGACGCCAAAAACCACCGGGGAGTTCATACTCCACAGGAGCTTCTTTTTTCGTCCTTTTAGCGGATTTACGTGTTGATTTTCGTCGTTTTTTAGACATATTTTTATTATAGCACACTTTTAAGAAAAACACAAGTGGAATAAGAAAAGTTTATGAGATAAAAAGAGCCCCCGACTAAAAACAATCGGGGGCAAGGAGGTTAGAACAGATGGAACGACAAGAAAAGCGGGGCTAGGGTGTTTGCTACAGTCGACATGGTCTTGATAAAGATATCAAGAGCTACGCCGACTACGTCTTTCCGAGTGTCGCCAACTGTGTCACCGATGACTGCGGCCTTGTGGGCCGAAACTAATGCGGGGTTATCAGGGTCATCTGTGTTTGCTCGTTTTATCTCAATGGATTTTTTCGCATTATCGAATGCACCGCCAGAATTACCGTTATAGAGGGCTAATCCTACGGCTACAGCGGTGGCGCCAATCAGAATGCCAAGCACGAAGTTCGGACCGAATGAGAATCCGAAAAGTACAGGCGTGATAAGGGCCATCAGCGAAGGCACCAACATATGCTTTAAGGCATTGTTTGCGGCTAATTCGATGATACTAGTGTAGTCAGGTTTAACAGTTCCCTCGATGATACCGGGTATTTTCAGCTGTGCTTCGCCAGCATCGGCTAGCTGTTTAGCCGCTACGATGGTGTTGTCGGTAAGCAGAGAGCTGAAGTACATAACCAGAGCTCCACCTACGACAATACCGACTACGAGGTACACGATCACGGACATTAATTTAATGTCTTCGGTCGCATAGCTACCGATATACGACATGATTAGTGATACTGTTGCAAAGGTTGCTGAGCCAATTGCGTTACCTTTACCAATGGCTGCGGTGGTATTCCCTACTGCGTCAAGCTGGTCAGTAATTTTACGCACTTCTGGGTCGAGATGGCAACTTTCAGCGATACCACCTGCGTTATCCGCAATCGGGCCAAAAGCATCAATCGATACGGTTGTACCGACGAAACTCAGCATCCCGACTCCGGCGATGGCGATACCATAGGTTCCGCACATACTATAGGCGAGAATCATCGATACACCAATGACTAGTACTGGCCAGAGAGTAGAGCGATAGCCAATCGCGTCACCTTCGGTGACTACGAAGGAACCACCTTCATAGGCCATTGCCTCAAGTTTCATAACTGGGGCGTATTTCATACTGGTATAGTATTCGGTTAGTTTGCCGACTGCCACTGAGCTAATGACGCCTAAGACTGCGGCTATCCAAGGGGAAAGCCAGCCATACCGAAAGTCCGGAATTGATGTTTTGCCGAAAACTAAGTAGGCGCCAATCAGTCCGATGATGAAAACCATTGCTGCTGAAAGGTAAGTGGCGAGGTCGAGTTCGAGTGAGGGATCTGAGATTTCCCTCGATACTACGATTTTTTCGCCGTTGGCATCAGTTTTAACCTTCTTTCGGTTAGCAAAGATGACTGACGAGATGCCAATCAAGCTGCTAAGAAGACCGCCAGAAGAGAGCAAAATCGGGAAAAGGCAGGCCGCAGCGAGAGCTGTCGGGTTGTCTTTAAAAACCTGCATCGCAATCAAGATACAAGCCACTGGTGTTGCTACAAAACTTTCTGCAAGGTCAGAGATGTTACCAGCGATGTCATTTACACAGTCGCCGATAAAATCGGCTACGGTGTTTGGCATTCTAGAATCGTCCTCTGGCATATTGTGAACGTTTTTGCCCACGATATCTGCCGAGATGTCGGCGGCTTTGGTGTAGTTACCACCGGCTACGCGGTTAAACATACCGACTAATGAAAACCCTAACGAGAAGCAGCCCAATCTGATTGCGATTGGGTTACAGGTGTTAAGGTTAAGTAATCCGTGTCCTACTAATTCCGTATTCGCTCCTCCAGAAAGTAACCATACTATCAGGAATCCGAATAGACCAAAGGCAGGTACCGAAAAGCCGCTGACGCTACCTCCAAGTAAGGCGATTCTCATCGTACGGCTGAGAGCCCCAGTGACTCTGGCTGCGTTGGTGGTTCTGACGTTGCCGTAAGTTCCGGCTCGCATACCAATTTCTACGGCCGTCATGTTCAGAGCCGCGCCAAATATTAGCGCTACGCCTGCGAATTGTTCCGTAAAAAGTGAGTAAAGAACTCCGAAAAAGAGTACCGTAGGTATAATTACTCGGTATTCCCTTCCCATGAAAGTATTAGCTCCGTCACGAATGATTTCTGCTAATTCTTCCATTTCTGGTGTACCTTCGTCACGATTTCTTAGATCAACAAAATTTCTCCTAATCAGATAGAAAGCCACAATAATGATGATAAAAGTGGCAATGAAAACTATGTTATCCATATATTTCCTCCTTTTTAATGTGCAAACAACCCTAGATAAAAAGGCCCCCCATTTTGTTTCTGTTGAGTATTATAGCAAACTATCTTTAAAAACTAAACCATAAGATTTTTGATGGGGTGGGTTATGTAAGAAATCAATATCGTCGCCTAAAAACCAGACGCTATTAGATGGTTTATTTATTGTAGTTTTAGGTATGATTCTTTCATCTTGTTTAAATAACGTTTTTTATCTTCTATTGGCGGCTCAGCCATGCCATCCATAGAGGCATTCATCATTTCGTAGTCTGCATCTTGTGCTGGTTCAGGTAATAATGAAAACGGACTGCCTTTGAGCTTATATTTTTTCTTTAGAGCCCAAATTTCTTCTTCGAACTTATTATAATCATCGACGCAAAAAGATTCCACATCTTTCAAGACGAACCGTTCGTATATTTTCTTGATTTCTAAAATTATCTTTTCTTTGTCCATATTGTATATATTATGCCATAGATAATTAGAACAGTGATGGATCCAAGCCGATGTATTTAGTTGAAGATGTGGATAATAAAGAAAAACTAGCAGATATAGTTTTATATCTTTAATTCATCTACAGCAAAAAGCATGCAAACATCACCGGTACTGGCCTTGGTCCAATAATGTTTGTCATCAATATATCCTTCAGCCTTTTTCTTTGCATCTTCTTTATAGGAAAATACTTTTACCGCGCGAAACGATGCTTTGCTATATGGAAATCCGTCATCAAATTCAAAGTCATACGGCATTTCAAACTCTTCATAACCGCCTAAATAATCTGCGGCAAGAAGAATGTATTTTGCGCCATCCTTATCAGAAAAGATGTAGATCATAGAGTCTGGGGTTATTTGCTTTGCATCATCATAAAAGACTCCGTCAACACCGTAGGAGTTGAGAATTTCAGCCAATTCATCTTGTTCGATCTTATTCATCATATCTATTATTATACCATTTTAGCAAGAAAAAGACCAGCCGAAAGCGACTGGTCTTATCAAAAGTGCTAGAGTTAGATTTTAGTATGATCGTCTTTTGACTCATCAATCAGGTATTGTCCCTGATTTTTGTCCTGCCACTGATCGCGATAATAGGTCAAATGTCCATCTTTTGCAAGTGTTACATGTCCATGACCAAGACCATCGCCATAATTGCCAGATTCGGTAAAGAAAACGTCCATTCTTCCGTCTTTACGATGACGAATCTTTGCCGGTCTTCCATCGAACATATCAGTGCCAACAGCAAGCGTTTTGCAAGTATTTGTGCGGTTATCGGTAAAATTCTGGCCTCCATGTTCGGCGAATGCATCACGGTCGTAGGTTTTGTTGCCGGACTGATCCAGCGTGGTATGGCCATGGCCTACGCCGTCACCTTTGCCAATTCCACCGTGATAAACTTGGGTCGTGCCATCGGCTTTTTTGACGATTTTTGCGTCCTTGCGCTCGGACCAGCGTACGCCAGCCTTGTCGAGAGTTCTCTCGCGCTCGCGCTTGTTTGCGGATTTTACCTCCATAAGTTTCTGTTGGAACTCTTCTTTAAGGCGAGTGTGTTCTTCCTGAAGGGAGTCGAAGACGTTTTTCAAGCGATCGCGCTCGGCTTTGAGACGTTTGAACTCTGCCTGGGCGGATTCGTGTTGAGATTTTGCCTGATTAAAAGCATCTTTCGCTCTGTGAAATGCGGAAGAATCGGTTTTCGGGGCGCGCCACTCAGCGTTTTGCCTAGCATCTTTGACTTCTTGGCAAAGCCTTGAAACTTCTTCGTTTAACTGATTACGGCGATCCTTATGATTGTGCCCTTCTTGAGACCAATAAGGAGCTTCCGATTTATCGCCAAATTCATAGCAATCGCTAGCCCTGTCAAAACAATCAATCATTGCTTGATGCTCGGAGTTAGCTTCAGCGCGAAGATGTTCAATTTCGCGATTGTTCTCGCCGCGAATTCGGCCATACTCGTCCCATACCTCGCGATAGTTTTCGCTGGATCTCTGCATTGCTTCATATTCGCGGTTCATTTCCTCTCTCGCGGAACATCTTTCTTCCCAGGCATTTTGCATAATGTCATGAGCTTCGTTACAGCGATCTCTAGCTTCTGCATAGTTACGGAATGCCGCCTGCTTACGTTGGAAAGCGTCTTGTTCTCTGGATTTTAAGGAATCCAATTCGTGATTTTTGGACATTTACGTCACCAACCTTTCTAAAAATATAAAAGTACAAGCCTGTGGTTAGGCCTATCTAGATATATTATAACAGATTTATCGGATTTTGGCAACAAAAATGGCTGGGATGGCAGGACTCGAACCTGCGAATGACGGGACCAAAACCCGTTGCCTTACCACTTGGCGACATCCCAACGTAGGGCTATTATACCATAAAAAAAGATATTTTGGTATTTTATGGCGATAAGAGACATCTTTGTTTTAATTAGGCAATAATTCCCTTTCTGTTATAATACAGATATGATTAGAATTATTTGTGGCGGAAAAAAGAATGTAGCTTGGCTAGCGGAGGCCTGCCAGGAATATGAGAAACGACTCCGGAAACCTTTTGAATTAAAATGGGAATTTATTGAGGAGGAAAAGCTTTTAAAGAGGTTAGATGAATGGCCTTTTTCTAGGCGGGAATGCGTTATTTGTTGCGACGAACGCGGCGAAAATATATCATCAGATGAATTTTCTAAGAGGTTAGAAAAGTCTTTTTTGGATGGACGGGATGTAGTAATTCTGATTGGAGGGGCCTATGGATTTAACGATTTTGTGAGAGAAAAAGCCGATTTTATTTGGAGTTTTTCGAAACTGGTATTCCCTCATATGATAGCGAGATTGGTGGTTTGTGAGCAGGTTTATAGGGCATCGCAAATTGCGATCGGAGGACCATATCATCACGAATAAATATTCGTCTGGTGATATATTCAAGATTTATATACAAAGTAGGAAATGTCTCGATTTTGTCCTAGGTTTGTCCTAGGACATTCTTGACAAATGTCCTAGTTTTTGCTACAATTTGGTTATGTACGAAAAATTTCATATTAAACAACCGCCGAAAATCAAAAAAGAACGAGAACGTGAACTTCTTGTGCAATATTTTTCAGATATTAACAGGGATAGAATTGACAAATATTTCGACAGAGTGACAAATTCAGAATACTTGTATTGGGATAAAGCTAGATATCATTTTCATGATACGGATTTAAAACCTGAAGAAATATGGTTCATTATTAGAAAAATTAGGCAAGTTTCTTCTATGATTACGCCAATCTCTACTCCAAATGAGATACGCTTTAGCTGGTATAGACCTGTTTACACTGACAAATACTTGAGAGAGATTGACATGTATACGGGAGGATTTTTCTTGACTGAGAAGACTGCTTCGGCCCAAGAAAACGAAAGACAAAAATATTTGACACGTGGGATTGTTGAGGAGTCTATCGCCTCATCACAACTCGAGGGCGCAGATACAGCAAGTAAATACGCAAAAAAGATGTTAACCGAAAATATCCGCCCTAGGACTAAGGGTGAGCAAATGATCGTGAATAATTATAGGGTCATGCGCAAAATTGAAAATGAATACAAGGATAAAGAATTGTCTTTTTATATGCTCCAAACTCTTCAAAGTGATCTTGTCGAGGGGACTTTAGACAAAGAATTTGAACCGGGAGAATTTAGGAAAGATAGCGATGAAATAGTCGTTGTTTATGATAACAAGATAGCCCATGTGCCGCCAAAAGCGGAATTCGTTAAGCATGAACTTAATAGGTTAATAGACTACGCAAATGATGATTCAGATTTCATACATCCAGTAATTAAAGCGATTCAGCTGCATTTTTGGATTGGCTTTTTGCACCCTTTTCCAGATGGGAATGGGAGATTGGCAAGGGCGGTGTTTTACTGGTATCTGTTTAGACATAATTATTGGGCGATTGGATATATTCCGATTTCAATGATGCTAAAACGTTCACAGAGAAATTACACTTTTTCATATATTTATGCCGAGCAGGATGGTTGGGATTTTACATATTTCTTTGACTACAATATTAAGTGTATCCTTAAGGCTATTAATTCTTTTACTGCCCATGTTGGCAAAAAAGCTGCTGAAAATGAAAAACTCAGCGAGATGATTAATCAGAGGGCGCCATATTTAAACAAAAGGCAAGTATTTGCTTTAAAATATCTGTTGAGCGATTCTAATGCTACTACGAGTAAAAACTCTTATAGCGTAATGCACAATGTCTCGCCGAAGACTGCGTATCGAGATTTAAAACAGCTGCAAGCGTTAGGGCTAGTGAATGCAACTATGGATGGGAAAGTTGCGGTTTATAGGGTCACAAAGGATGCGCGCGAGTTATTGAAGCGTACTGAAGAAAAGTAGGAAATGTCTCGATTTTGTCCTAGGTTTGTCCTAGGACATTTTTTTGTTTTGTCCTGTTTTTTTGGAGCACTTCGTCTGGGGGGTAGTCTGGGGGAGCTCTGTTGGCGCAATGAAAAATGTGGTATAATTTTAGAGTGAAAATTTTAGGGATTGAGACAAGTTGTGATGAAACGGCGGCGGCCGTAGTCGAGGATGGGGTACGAATTTTGTCGAACGTCGTCGTATCGCAGATTGATATTTTTAAGGAGTATGGAGGGGTAATTCCTGAGGTTGCGGCGAGGTCACATCTTGAAGCGATAATGCCGGTTATTAATAAGGCTTTATCTGATGCTGATTGTAGTTGGGACGATATTGATGCGATTGCGGTTACTCATGCGCCGGGGCTTTTAGGCTCTCTTCTCATTGGAACTTTAACAGCGAGGACTTTAGCGATTTTGCATGATAAGCCTCTCTATGCGGTGCATCATTTGAAATCTCATGTGTATGCAAATTGGCTTGACGTAGAAGATAAGGTATCTTCGCCTCAATTTCCTCTATTGGCGCTCGTTGTTTCGGGGGGACATACGCAGATTCTTTATATGAAAGAACATAATCAGTTTGAAATTATAGGGACAACGGTTGATGACGCGGTTGGGGAGTGTTTTGATAAAGTTGCAAAAATTTTAGGGCTTCCTTATCCGGGAGGGCCCTCGATTGCGAAAGCAGCGATGAAGGGAGACGATTCAAAATACAAGTTTCCTCATCCAAAAGTCGAGGGGTTAGATTTTTCGTTTTCGGGTTTAAAAACGGCGGTGCTTAGGACGGTACAGAAAGAGGTCGGAGTGCCGATTTCATATCCGTCACATCAGTTGAAAGAGTTATTGAATGAACAGCAAGTTGCGGATTTCGCGGCGTCGTTCCAGAGGACGGCGGTGGAGATTTTGGCCGAAAAATTAGAGATGGCTTTAGAGAGATATCCGGATGCGAAGTCTATTGTTGTTGCCGGAGGGGTAAGCGCGAATGAGGAGCTGAGGAAGAGGTTTGGAATTGTTTTTTCTTCAGCTGGACTTGAATTTTTAAGCACGTCATACGCTGGCGAGCCGAGAGAACCGTCCCTTCGGGACGAACCTCTCGGTCGCGTCAGGAATAGACGTGTTAAAAATTCAAATCAGAACTTTACGCTTCAGAAAAAGCAATTCCCAAACCTCTCGCTCTTCTTCCCTGCGCCTAAGCTGTCGGGGGATAATGGGGCGATGGTGGCGGCAGCGGCGTATTATGAGATTCAGTCAGGCGTAAAGCCGACGGATCCGTATAGTCTCAATATTTATCCGAGAGTGTCGATTGAAAAATTAAAGATTTAAATGTGGGCGGGCTTTAAAGACGCGGGCGGAGAGGTAGGCCATTAAGCGACGGATGATGGCGAAAATTAGGATGCCGAAGGCAGCAACAGAGATGGTGACGATAAGGCCGTTTTCAGTTAAGAAAGTGAATTCGAAGAAGTTGCGAGTAAAGGGGATGAGGAAAGTTGCGGCCATAATTCCGATAATTGTAAGAAGGAGAGTTGCGCGGAGAGGGTTAAGCGGTTTTGAAATCCAGTAAATTAAGATGAGGTCAATCGTAAAGGTAACGAAAACAGAGGTAGTGGTAAGTACGAAATGAGAGAAATCGTTGATATGGGCGATAATAGAGAGAATGAGGGTACAAATCGTGACGGTAAGACCGATAGGGACGGAGTATTGCATAATGTTTTTCGTAAAGCGGTTTTTGATGCGGTCGGTGTTTTTCTCGAGAGCGAGAATGAAGGCCGGGAAGCCGATACAAGAGAAGTTAAGTAGAGTCATTTCAATCGGAGTAAAGGGGTATCTTAAGGGGAGGAAGACGAAGAGAACGGCGAGGATGCTCGCATAGACGGTTTTTGCGAGGAAGAGGGCGGTTGAGCGTTCGAGATTATTAATCGTTTGACGGCCCTCGTCGATGATATTCGGGACGGCGGCGAAGTCGTTATCTAAGAGAACGAGTTTCGCGGAACGGCGGGCGGCGTCAGAACCTTCGCCGATAGCGATTGAGCAATCGGCCTCTTTCATCGCCAAGATGTCGTTCACGCCATCGCCGGTCATGGCGACGGTTCTTCCCTGTTTTTTCAGAGCGAGAATGAGGGATTTTTTCTGGTTCGGTTTAACGCGAGTGAAGATGTTATAGGTTTTAACGATTTTATCGTAGTCGATGGGGGATTTTAGGGTAGAAAGGTCAATGCCATTAATATCTTTTACGCCGGCGAGAGAGGCGATTTTCTCAACGGTGGTTTGGTTATCGCCAGAGATGATTTTAATGTCGACATCGTTGTCGTAGAAGTAATTGATGATTTTCTTAGCGTCCTTGCGGAGTTCATCCTCGAGCAAGACATAACCTAACAATTTATAATTTTGTAAGTTCCTCGTGTTATCTGATGGAATGCGAGGATACCCGTCGTTCTCGGAACGCTCGCTCTCGCCCGTCGTTACGGGGAGAGCTCGCTCCCCATTTTCCCCGTTGGAAAATATGCTCCTCGAACGAGGGTATTCCTCGCATTTTACTACGGCCAATATGCGATAGTTCCCTTCTATGTCGGGTTTTTCGGTCGTGAGGAATTCGGGGGCGCCCATAAGGAAGGTGGCGGATTTGGATCTAATACCGGAGTATTTGCGGTCGGAGGAGAATGGGATGACTTCTTCAATATCGTCCTTGGCTTCAAATTTGGCTGTTTTTAGAAGTTTTTCCTTTAAGGCGAGTGAAGTGGCGTTGTCGGCCGGGACGTGGCTTAAAATAGCCATAAGCGCGTCTTTCAGGGCCTTTTCAGTTTGACCTTTAGCGGGGACGAATTCTTTGACCTGCATTTTTCCGGTAGTAATTGTCCCGGTTTTATCGAGAGCAATACAATCAACTCGGGCGAGAGTTTCGATAGAATAGAGGTCTTGGACGAGAACTTTTTTACGACTGAGGCGGATGGTCGAGAGAGCGAGAACAGAGGAAGTTAAGAGAATGAGCCCTTCGGGGATCATATTAATTAGAGCGGCGACCGTACTCGTGACGGCGATTTCAGGAGAATCGCCATCGACGCGGAAACGTGACCAGAGGAGAAGGGCGCCAATCGGAATGAGGACGATGGAGATGTATTTGACGATGTTGTTCATAATGGTAAAAAGTTTCGAATCGGCGGTCTTAATCGTGTGGGCGGAGGACATTAATTTTGAGATGTAATTGTCGGCACCAACAGAGGTCACGGTCGCTTTACAGGCGCCAGAAACGATGAAGCTCCCAGAGATGAGTTTTTCGCCGGGCTGTTTTTTAATGTTATCGGATTCGCCGGTAATGAAGGATTCGTTCACTTCGACGATTCCCTCTTCGATTTTTGAATCGACGAGAATTTGGTCGCCGAGACTTAGGACCATTAAATCGCCTTCGACGATTTCGGTCGGATCGATTTGGAGATTTTTTCCATCTCTGATGACGGTCGGGCGTTGCTCGGCTAAGATACGCATTTTGTCGATAGTCTTTTTCGCGCGAATTTCGTTAACTATAGCTATTAGAGTATTTGCGATAGCAATGAAGATAAAAAGTAGATTTTTATAAGAACCAACGAAAAAAACCATAAGGGCAAGAATTAGGTTGACGAGGTTAAAGATAGTAAAGAGGTTACGGGCAATAATTTTGGCCACAGAATTAGGATCTTTGGACTTTATACTATTGGTTTTTCCATGTTTGATTTTAGCCTCTACCTCGGCAGATGAAAGTCCTGTGAGTTTCATAAAAAGATTATAGCATATCTAGTTTTGGTTAAAAATGGCGGCGAAGACGATTGATTTTTCGAGTTAAAGCATAAAGTTTGTATTTTTTAGGATTTAAGATAATATCGTAAGTTCCGGCGTGTTTAACTTCGGTACCGGCGAAGGTCTTTTTAAAGTTAGTAAAGCCGGCCCATGGGTGGTTTTGGGGGGCGTCTTCGGGCGCGATACCCCAAAAATCGAAGGTTTTAAGGCCTTTTTCTTTAGCATCGAGGATTAATTGGATCGTTAAAATACCAGTAGCGTGGAGCCTTCTTCCCTGTTCTGATTGGGCTCCTTGAAGATTATAACGGGTAGTTTCATCATCAAAAACTAGTCCGGCAGATATAACTTCTTCGGTTCTAGTTTCTGGATTTTCGTATTTTAAAAGATAGAGGGTAGCGAATGATTGTTTTAATTCAGCTTTAAGATAGCTTTCAGAGAAAGTACTAATTCCCTTTTCTGAGGCAAGAGCTTTTTGAAGATTTACGAGATACTTAATATCTTCTGGGTTAGTAGAGATGATGATTTTTAAACCGTTTTTAGACGCATTTTTATAGTAACGAAGGAGACGTGATGGTAATTTAGCCTTTAAATCTTCCTCGGTACCTTTTAAATCTAAAACCCAGGTTTCTTTCGGATTTAGGTCAGTGGATTTTTTTGTATTTTTAGGGAAACAGTTAATAGAATCAGGGTTAGTCGGCTCAATGCGTATAAAGATAGCATTTTTGTTCTTTGCTAAAAGATTTAAAGATTTAAGAGCGTTTTTAAAGCCGTTTTGGTCTTTAGCGACGGGGCCGTATGGGAGATAAAGATAATTTCCGACAGGGGTAGCTTTAAGGATAGCTAGATATTGGAAATCGTTCCCTTCCTCAAAAAAACTAACTTCGCCGAGGTCATCTTGAAGTATTTGCCACGCCTTTGTCTGGGTTATAGGTATTTCCATAGTTAAATTATACATCAAAATCTCTGTATTCTTCTTCAGAACACGTGCTTTTTCTTGACTGCTTATGGTTTTTATTGCATAACCATAATGACCGGTTTGGATTTTTCCCTACCGGTTTCTAATTTACCTCTGTTTTAGCAATTAAAAGTAGTCGTCTAAAGTTTATGTACTTCGGTTGCTAAAACTACTCCCAACTTACCGCGGGGCGGTAGTTGTTGGTTTGATTTTAGCGCTTTTGGTTTGTTCTGTCAAGTCGGGTTGCCAAGCGTGTTGGTTGCTAGTCATAAGGGAAATAGTCCTGAAGTTCTTATGTTTTTTGTGGAAAAGAGTGTGGAATTTGTGTGGTAAAATCTAAATATGGCTTATATAAGGCGGTTTAAAACAACTTCCGGGGCGACTGGGGTGCAGGTATGCTACAAAGAGCAGGGAAAAGTCGTCCGGACTGTCCACGTCGGTTCGGCCTCGAGTGAGGTAGCGCTCGAGAAATTGCTGCGAAAAGCACAGGGAATTATTGATGGGGAAAAGGGAAAGCCGTTGTTTAATCTAGATAAATTTAATCGAAAATAAAATACCCCCGGCGCCGTAGCGACCGGGAGTTTGATCACAATGGCCAAAAGGCCTAAAGTGCAAAAGGTGCTTATAAGTTTATTGTATCATAAAATCATTTTATTTAAAGAGGTTATGAGAGAGGGAGAGCTGGTCGACGAAGTCGGTGATAACTTTGATGTCGGAGGAGATTTTTTCGTTTTCGGCGGCTTCGTCAATCGATTTAGAAGCGCGAGGCGTCTCGAAAGAGTCTTTGCCATCGTCCAGACCGATAATGAGGTGGTTGTCGATGAAACAGAAGAGAATTTTACCCTTGTATCGTTCGTTGATATCCATCAGTTTGACCATAAAAGCCGGATCTAAGATGTAATAGGCCTCAAAACCATCTTCGCCATAGATACGAAAAGTATGGTTAAATTCGTCTGATTCGGTGGAGATTTTTTGCATTTTGCGGCCTGTTTCGGCATTTTTACCAGGGACGCGATAGGCGGCGAATTTTTTACCGATGAGCTCGAGTTTGAAATTAAATTTCTTTGGGAATTCGAAAACCATAAAGCGTCCCTTAAAAATCGTAATGTAGGTGGTGTCCCCGTCGGAGTCAGTATGCTCGGTTTCGATGTGGACATCGGCTTGAGTGAAGAGAACGTTTTTATAGTGACCGACGGTGTAGTCGTTAGAACTAAAACGGTCGCCGGTGTTTATCATATTGGTTGATTTTAAGAAATCTTTACTGAGGCCTTTGTCGTGGGAATAGGAAAGTTCAGAAAAAGTTGAACGGAGGTTTTTCTCGACAAAATAGGCTTTGTAGGCTTTTTTGTATTTTGTAGCGAGCGGCTGAGTAGAAGAAGCGTTGATAAAAATCGCAAGCACAAGGGCAAAGAAGGCAAAATAGAAAGAAAAGGGGCCAACAAGGAAAAAGCCACCGATTAGAACCGCAATAATAATGACGCCCGAAATTAGCCAAACTTTTTTTCATTTTTTGATAATAGGCTAAACGAGCCGATTCGACATCCTTAAAATCCATAAGGTTATTATAGCACTTGTTAAATGAGTTCGAGTTGTTGTTTTAAGCGAGAAATGAGGGATTCTTTTTCGGTAATTTGGTCTCTTGTTTCTTTAACGAGATGAGCAGGGGCTTTGTCGACATAATTCGGGTTCATCAATCTCAAATTTAAGGCATCTAGTTCACGGCCAACAGCGAGAATCTTCTCAGTCAAGGCATCTTTATAATCTTTCACAACTTTTTCCGGAACATCAAGATAGAGTTCGTGGTTAGCTAAGGCTAATCTTAAGCCCCGCGGGGCGCCATTTAGGGCGTTTATGGCCGGAACTTTAGTCAAAGACTTAATCAAAAGCAAATTATCTTCCACGAGGCTGTCGTTATCGTACAAGAGGCTATATTTTTTCGCGTTATTGGTGCCTGGAAGGCTCTGTAAGGTCGTTCTGACTTCAGACACGATAATTCTTATGTTTTCGAATTCTTCGGCTGAAATCGGGTCATATTTCAGTTTCTCGGGCCATTTAGCGGTAGCAATAAAACCGTCTGTCCAGGATAGATTTTGCCAGATCGCCTCGGTTGCGAATGGGGCAAAAGGATGGAGTGCGATAAGAAGAGCCTCAAGAGTAGTTTTCAAAAGCTCGGCATTCTGATAGATTTTTTGACTCTCGAGGAACCAGTCGGCGTATTTGTCCCAGATGGTCTGATATAAAACATCAATGGCCTCGGCGAAACGATAGTCTTTCATATCTTTTTCGACCATTTCTAGGCAGTTGTTAATCTCGCGACAGATCCAGTCTTCTCCCATATTGAGCGTAGTATATGACGTCTCTAAAGTGCCATTTTGCAACGTCCTCGACCCGCAGTCGTCAAAATCACAACGGTTCAGGCGGTCTCGCCCCGGTATTTCAGTACCGGATGCTCGACCGTGACCGTTGTAATTTTGACTGCTGGGGTCTGCGGATTGTTGCAAAACGGCATCTTTAGAGTCTTCGCCACTATGTTCATCGACGATGGATTGGATGAGGCGGGAGATGTTCCAGAGTTTATTGCAGAGGTTTCTGCCAGCGATGACGGAGTTTTCAGAGAAAGCTTGGTTTAGACCGGCGGAGCGACCACGAAGAATACCGAGACGGAAGGCGTCGGAACCGTATTTCGTGACTAAGTCTAAAGGATTAATCACGTTGCCTTTAGATTTGCTCATTTTTTTGCCGTGCGCGTCGAGAACGAGGCCGTGTAAATAAACCTCGCGGAAGGGAACTTCACCGGTGACATAGAGGCCCATCATAATCATTCGAGCGACCCAAGCAAAGAGTATATCGGCGGCGGTTTCCATAACGTTCAGAGGATAATAAGGGTTGAAATTCTCTTTGGTCCAATTCGTGCAAACAATCGGCCAATGCGAGCTAGAGAACCAGGTATCGAAGGTGTCTTCGTCGCGGACATATTTTACACCGGCTTTTTCGATTTCTTTTAGGTTTGTTCTGCGGTCAAAAATCCAATCTGGTTCGTCGGTTGCTTCGTCATCAACTTTCCTAAACATCGGAATAGCAATACCCCAAGGGATTTGGCGGGAAATGTTCCAATCTTTTAGACCTTCTAGATAGTTAATGAGAACTTTTTTCTTGTTTTCGGGGTAAAACTTAATTTCGTTGTTTTTTAGATGTTCAATGGCGGATTTAGAGAGCCCTTCGATGTCGACAAACCATTGTTCCTTAAGCATCGGCTCGATAGTTGTTCCGCATTTGTAACAATGGGCGACGGTGTGGTCAATTTTCTTTTCGCCTCTTAAGAGGTCAGCTTCTTTGAGGTCTTTTAGGACTTTTTTACGGCATTCAGCAGTCGTTAGCCCTTCGTACGATTCTGGAACGTTGATCATTTTTCCATCTTCGGCGATAACCTTAATGCGAAGAAGACCGTGGCGTTCGCCAACTTCGAAATCGTCGAAATCGTGGGCTGGGGTAATTTTTACAGCGCCGGTGCCATATTCGGGATCGGCGTGTTCATCGGCGATAATTGGGATTTCGCGGTCGGTTAGAGGTAATTTGACGGTTTTACCAATGAGTTTTTTATAGCGTTTATCTTCAGGGTTAACCGCAACGGCGACATCGCCAAACAAGGTTTCAGGGCGAGTAGTAGAAACGACGATTTCGCCACCGTCGTAAGTATAAGCGATGTCCCAGAGAGTACCTTTTTCGTCTTCGTGTTCAACTTCGATATCAGCGAAGGCGGTTTGGTGTTTCGGGCAGAAATTGACAAGTTTTTCGCCTCGGTAGATGAGGCCGTCATTCCACATTTTTTCGAAAGTCGTATAGACGAGGTCAACAACATTTTCGTCAAGAGTAAAAGTCAGGTCGTCCCAAGAACAAGAAGCACCGAGAGCGCGAAGTTGGAGTTCCATATTTCCGCGTTGTTCAGCGACGAAGTTCCAAACCCGAGAATAGAGTTCGTCACGACTATATTCGAAACGAGAATGGCCTTGTTTTTCGAGGTTTTTTTCGTAAACAACCCAAGTTTCAAAGCCGGCGTGGTCAGCGCCAGGAATATACCAAGTTGAGGCACCCCTTAGACGGTAATAGCGAGTCAAAGAATCTTCGATAGCGACGACTAAACCGTGGCCGATGTGTAAGTTGCCGTTCGCGTTTGGCGGAGGCATAACGATAGAGTAAGCTTTAGGCAAATTAGTTTCCGCTCGGTCGTCAACACCGTCGTCGTTGTCGTCGACAGGTTTAGTAGTAACCTTTGGGTTAAAAATACCGCTGGCTTCCCAAGCGGCATAAATGTCACTTTCGTATTCCCCCGGTTCATAACTGCTCGCAAATTTCATAAATTAATTATAACACAGGCGAGAGCGGATTTCTTCGAATTCTTCTGGTGTAAGCTCGAGATGACGGCCGTGGGTCCAGGTTTCGTCGTACGGAAGAAGGTGGACGTGAGCGTGGGGAACGTCGGTCCCGATAACTTTCCAAAGGGTACGAGCACCTAAAACTTCTTCCATATGTTTTGAAAGCTTTTTAACGGTATCTAAGAGGGCTTTGTAATCTTCGTCATCTAGCTCATAGATTTTATCGACTTCTTTTTTTGGAACGACTAAGGTATGACCCTTTGTTTCGGGATTAATGTCTAGAAAAGCAAGAGTTTTGTCGTCTTCATAAATTTTATAACAGGGAATTTCGCCGTTGATAATTTTCGTGAAGATGCTGCTCATTTTTTAATCTTGTCTTTTTTACGGTTTTTGATAATTTGGAAATAAATTTCGGAGTAAACGAAGGCGAAGACGATGGCGCCAATAACGTCAAGCGGCCAATGAAGATTCGCGAGAACGCGGCCGGTGCAAGTTAAGCCAATTCCGATAACCATAAGGATTTCGAGGACGATGCGGAGATTTTTTGATTTGATATATTTCGGGAGAATAATAGTAACGACAAAGAAGATGGTCGTCACAACTAGAACGTGGGTCGAAGGGAACGATGATTCGCCGGAACCGTTCGGGCGAGTGCTTAAAGGCGGCAGGATTTTGTCAAAAAGAAGATAGGTCAGGACGACAAGAGCGAGCGGAACAATCATCCAGCGGATTTGCTTGTCGATTTTTTTGAAGGATTTGCGCGTAATCCATTGGTAAAGCCCAAGGACGGCAAAAATACCAACTGTAATAAAAGATAATATTAAAACAATATTAGTAATTAATTCCCACGTCTTTTCCATATTTTCATTATAGCATAAGATTTTTTTAAATAGAACAAAAAAGGTCCTTTGGACCTTCTTTTTATTTGGTACGCCCGACAGGATTCGACTTTTGCGTTCGCAAAAGTCGTCCGTTCCTCGTGGCTCGAAAAATCAAAAATGAATTTTTGATTTTTACTCGCTCACTCGTCCGGTTGAACCTACGGTCCAAATTCTATCGAGAGTATTATGAAAATAAATAAAGACTCTTGCAGAGTCTTTCTTTATTTTCATGGTACGCCCGACAGGATTTGAACCTACGACCTTTTGCTCCGCAAGCAAACGCTCTATCCAGCTGAGCTACGGGCGCATATGTGGATGTCTAGAAAAATCCAAAACATCCACCTAGAAATTAAATGAGCATCATCGTCGCCGATGACAGTATTATTATAACATATTTTTAGGCTAAAGGTGAAATATTGCGAAAAATGTGGTAAAATGGGAGGTGGAAGCGTGGCCGAGTGGTTGAAGGCGCACGACTCGAAATCGTGTGGGCCCGCAAGGGTCTCGAAGGTTCGAATCCTTTCGCTTCCGCCACGGCTCCAGAAGCCGTTTTTTTCGGATTCGGACCTTCGGTGCGAATCCTTTCGCTTCCGCCACGGCTCCAGAAGCCGTTTTTTTCGGATTCGGACCTTCGGTGCGAATCCTTTCTTTCGCCACGGCTCCGAACCTGGCGATATGATTAGCCTTAAATAATAAAATCCCCGCAGTAATGCGGGGATTATTTAACTGAGCGTTATTAAAGTATAGTACGTCAATAACTCAAAGACTAAGGCTCTTATTGAGCCTCTTTTATCGTTCGTTCTTGCGGCGATTACCGCATATTTTTCTGCGCGACTACCGAACGCCTTGTAGGCTATATCTAGACCTTCATCCAAACAAATGTCTTTCTTTGGATCCGTAATTATGCCGCCGTCGAGTTTAAGTGACACTTTGGGCTCTTTTTGTCTCGTTTTTCTTAGCGTTTTAATGGGAAAATACATTAGCCTTATTATGCCGATAATTGTACATAGTATCAATAAACCTCCTAGCCCAATTATTTCAATCGTTTTTTGTATTATTTTCATCGTAATACAATACCCCCTTTTTAATGTACTAAACTCCAAAAAGTATTATTGTATTATACCATTAACTATAAAATACGTCAAATTATACTGCTGCAAAAACGGTTAGTGGTGTTTTTTCGAAAATAATGGTATAATACTAGTATTATGGTTGAGAGGGAAAGAGATAATCAGAAGAAAAACAAAAATGGTGGTTTTAAAGCGAAGTCACAAAAATTAAAAGCGAAAATGCTGAAAACTTATTATGGGAACCCCTTGAGGGATATGAAGTTAATTGCGATTACCGGAACGACAGGGAAGACAACGGTGGCTCATTTTATTCACGAGATTTTAAAAGCGACTGGGGAACAAGTTGCGGTTCTCGCTTCAGACCAGCCTTTTAAAATTGGAATGCTACATAAGTTTTTAAGCGATGCGTGGAAGGCAGGAGCGAACTATGTCGTAGTGACGGTTCCGGCTGAGGGTTTAAGAGACAATGTGTTTTATGGTCTTCCAGTTACGGTGGCGGCGATGACGAATTTTGTAACGGCGGGGCTTGACGATATGAGCCCGGAAGAGTACCTAGAAAATGAGAAAACTCTGTTTGATATGAAGCCGGAATATGTAGTTTTAAATCACGATGACGCAAATTATGATACTTTTTCGGAGTTTAAAGGAAAGAGGGGAACCGTTACGTACGGCCAGAGTAGCGCAGATGTAAAAGTATTAAATTCGAAACTTTATAGTAAGGGGACTGAAGCGACGATTTCGGTCAAATCGGAAATTACGACTTTGGCAACATTTATACCAGGGGAGATGGCGGTATCCTATATGGCGTGTGCGGCGGCAATCGCGACTAGTTTAGACATATCAATGGAACACATTGTCGACGGGATTGCCGAATATCTACCAGATTAGTTTTTAGATTTTAAGATTTTTTTCACGACTTTTATATCTTCGAAGGGGTGCGGGCCGTCGGCGCGGAGAATGGTTTTTTCGTGACCTTTGCCGAGAATTAAAACGAGGTCGCCTTTTTTAGCGGCTCTTAAGGCAATTTCGATAGCTTTTTCGCGATTTAGCTCTTTAATTAAGTCTTTTCCAAGAGTTTTGCCGGCTTTTTCGGCTCCTTTGATGAAGCCTTCGGCGATTTTTTCGGGATTTTCGTCGCGAGAATCGTCTTCGGTAATAATTACGATATCAGAGTATTTGCCTAATATTTCGCCACGAATGGGGCGGGTAGAAGGGTCGCGACGACCAGCACCGCCGTGAACAGAGATGATGCGACCTTTGTGATTCTTAACCGATTCGAAAACCTTTTCAAGAGCGTCGGGGGCGTGGGCGTAGTCAACAATAACAGTGAAAGGTTGGCCTTCGTCGATGACGTTCATCCGACCTTCGACTGAATCGAGAGTTTTTAGACCATTTTCGATTTCAGATTTAGAAAGGCCGAGTTTTTCAGCGACTAAGCTCGCAGCGAGGGAATTATAGACATTAAATTCGCCGGGGATGTTGGTTTCTATATTTATGTCATCATATGAATATTTTACGCCTGAGGAAGCTAGTTTTATGTTTTTTGCGCGTTTTTCGCCATTTTTTATACCATATGTGATATAACTGCCTGCGAGTTTTTCATAATACTTAGTCGCGGGGTCATCGGCATTTAAGACGCTAAATTTAGCTTTTTTAAAGAGTTTGCCTTTTGTGTTGCGATAATTTTCAAGGGTTTTATGATAATCAAGATGTTCGTGAGTGAGGTTCGTAAAGACAGCGATTTCAATCGGAATGCCAAGAGTACGAAATTCGGCGAGAGCGTGAGAGGTAACTTCTAGGACAAGGAATTTTGCGCCAGAATCGGCGATTTTGCGGATGCGTTCATTAAGAGTGAAAGCATCGACTGTAGTCATATGTCCGAGCTCGGGTTTTAAGGTTTTAACGCCGTAAGCGACGGTTGTCATAAGGCCGGTTTTAAAACCAGCGGAGTTTAGGAGATGCCAAATCATAAAACAGGTAGTAGTTTTTCCGTTTGTCCCAGTTACGCCAATAACGCGAAGATTTTTTGCTGGGGAATGATACTTTATTTTAGCGGTAACTGCCTGAAGATAGTGATACGGAAGGACCGCAGTATTGTAAAACGGTAATTTTTCTAATAGCTGTTTCATAATTTTATTATAGCACTAGCGATAGTGTTTTAGAGATTCAATCGGGTTTTTAGCGGCAGCTTTAAGGGCAGGATAGATGCCGAAGATAATACCAACGACAAATGTCGTGAGAAGGGTAATCAGAATGATTTCGATGCTAATATGCGGGGCAAACGGAGTAATGATAGAGAGAAGGAAGGCAAGGACGTAACCCAAAATTAAACCGAAGATACCGCCAAGAATCGAAAGAATTAGGGCTTCGAAAAGGAACTGCATTAGAATGTTCCGCGAAGAAGCACCGACGGCTTTCCTGATGCCGATTTCGTGATTACGCTCAGCAACGGAAACAAGCATAATATTCATCACACCAATACCGCCGACGACAAGGGAAATTGCGGCAACTGCGGTTAGCATTCCAGAAACAACAGTAAAGAGGGAACTAGCTGGATGAGTGATTTCGTCGCCGTAAGTAACGGTAAAGTTTTCGTCGCCGTGTTTTTCCGAGACGAGTTTTTCTTTGATTTCGCCGGAAAGTTTAGCAAGGCTATCAGTGTTACTAGCTTTGACGTTGATTTGTTGAATCTGGGTTGAACCGGTCAGCTCGTCGAGATTTTTGATGTCTATAATGAGAGCGTTGTCGAAATCGATGTTGTCGAAGTTGATTGATTTGTCAATCTCGTCAAGCACTCCTACTACCATAAATTTTTCGCCCATAATGGTTACGGTTTTACCGATGGTGCTATTGATAGTATTAAAGAGTGCCAATGACAAAGTGCTGCCTAAAACTACGGTTTTTTCGTCGTTGGCTTCGTTTAGGAAGGAGCCAAATTTAAAAGTGACCGGCTCGATTTTAACAAAATCGCCGTTGGTGCCGAGAATTGGTACGGACGCAAAAGTATTTTTTTCGGAGCTAACCGTATTGACGGAGACGGAAATCGGGGCGGCGGCGGCTACATCTTCAAGCCCGGAAATCGCTGAAATGTCGGAGATAGCGAGATTGCTTTTTTGAAAGGTATTAGAAGAGGTAAGCTCTTCGACAATATTCGTAACAGAGTCTTTAGTCGAGCTCGGGCGAACGACAATTAAATCAGAGCCGATTTCGCTAATCTCGTTTTTAACGAGATTAGAAATACTGCCCATAAGAGAAAGTATTAAAATAATGCTAGCTACGCCGATAGCAATACCAAGACAGGTTAAGAAAGAACGGGTGCGGTTTTCCTTAATCGCGGTTTTTGCAAGTTTAAAATGAGTCTTTAAGAGTAACGCCATTATTTTTTCCTCCGCGATTTTTTACGTTTTCTTGCTTTCTTTTCTTCTGTTTTAGGAATTTCAATCTCGGTCGCGGCTTTCTTGCGTTTTTTGATTTTTACACTAATTGGCTGAGGAAGATTCGCATCGGCGACAGTTTTAACATCGGTATCAATATGACCATCTAGCATATTAATTACGCGCGTAGCATAAACGGTTAAAGTTGGGTTATGAGTTACCATAATGATAGTGTTGCCTTCTTCGTGGATGGCTTTTAATTCTTCCATAACGATGTGGGATGAGCGAGAATCAAGGTTACCGGTCGGTTCGTCGGCGAGAATTATTTCAGGATCGCCAACGATGGCGCGAGCGATGGCGACACGTTGCTGCTGGCCACCGGAAAGTTGATAGGGGAAATAATATTCGCGCTCTTGAAGATGAAAACGTTTTAAGGCGTTCGAAGCATTTTTTAAGCGTGCGGTTTTTGAATAGCCGGTATAAACAAGCGGTAAAGCGACATTCTCGAGGATTGGCAAATCTTCGATGAGATTAAAGTTTTGAAAAATAAAGCCGATTTTTTTCGCACGGAGGCGAGCTTGACGACGGGCGGAAATTCCAGCAACGTCTTCGCCGTTTAAATAATATTCGCCCTTAGTTGCGCGATCTAGAAGCCCGATGATATTCAGGAGCGTAGTTTTACCGCAACCCGAAGGGCCCATTATCATAATAAATTCGCCACGTTTAATAGTGAGGTCAAAATCTTTTAAAGCAAAAGATTCTGTGTCACCATAACCGTAGCGTTTGGTTAGTCCTTTTAATTCTATGATTGTGTTTTCACTCATAAGTTTCCTATGTTTGGCGGAAAGGACAGGATTTGAACCTGCGGTACGATTGCTCGCACACACGCTTTCCAAGCGTGCGCCTTAAACCACTCGGCCACCTTTCCATCTTTTTTAGTTTAGCACGTTTTTATCTTTAAATGAAGACTCTTTTTCTGGATTTTTGGATAGTTTTTTAGAAAGTAAAACTAGAGTAGCAGAAATGAGATAAGTGACACTGAGAATAATAAAAAGAGTGAAAAACGAAAGCCAATCTTTTCCGCCAAGCGTAAAATTATAAAAATCAGGCCAATCTTTTTTAAGAATGACAAAAATAAAATAAATGATTGCATAAAGAGCAGGGGGAATTAGGGTATAAAAACAGGTTTTAAAATTGTATTCTGGATTTTTGAGTAATAATAGCGAAATTACTGCAAAAAGGGGATTAAGAAAATGAAGAAAAAAATTATACTCAGAGAATAAATAAAAGTAGTTTTCAAATTGGGGAGCTAAAAAGAAAGCAACTACTAAGAAAACCAGAACTAAAGAAGTGGTAGCGATTAGATATAGATTATTAAGAAACTGTGAGGAGGTAGATTTTATAGCTAAAAAGATAGCGATCGAAGCGACAATAACCATAAAAAGATTACTAAGAACGGTAAAATAATGAAAAGCTGATGGGGTTTTAATAAGGACGAAAAATAAAATAATTATAAAATCGATAATAATAGAAAGATTTAGAGTTATAAATAAATAACGGTTTTTTATCATTTTTTTCCTAAAATAGTTAAGTTTTCAATGTGTGGGGTATGAGGGAAGAAGTTAAAAGTTTTAATTTCGGCTATTTGATAATTTTCTAACAATAGTTTAGTGTCGCGAGCTTGGGTGGCGGGATTGCAGGAAAGATAGATGATAGTTTCTGGTTTAACTTCGTTTAGCCTATCAATTAGTTTTTTGTCGCAGCCGGCACGAGGAGGATCTAAGATTACGGTTTGATCTGGTTCGATATAGTCGAGGACATCCTCCGATCTGGCTAAGATAGTAGAAATGCTAGTTTGAATCTTCTTCGGGTCCACTCGCCCACCCGTCTTTACGGGGGGCTCGTTCTGCCGTCGCCGGCTCGGCGACGGCGAACATACCCTCATAAGATCCAAACTAGCATTTCTCTCCAGTTCGATGAAAGCAGCCTTGTCTATTTCTACCAATGTGAGGGATTTGTCGGGGGCGACGGAGAGGCCGATGGTGCCGACGCCGGCATAGAGGTCGAGAACCTTGTCGGTAGAGATATGTTTTTTGATTTCTTTTAAAGCGAGTTCGTAGACGGGAAGGTTGATTTGGAAAAAGCCGTTCGGAGAATAGGAATATTCTTTTCCAAGAATCTTGTCAGTAAGATTTTTAAAAACTGGGTGGGGTTTGTGATTTTCATAGAGACCGCCGGAAACTTCGCCGGCTTGGTTGCAGCGGAGGAGAAGTGATTGGTATTTACGGGCTTCTTCGCCGTGGGCATTTAAATCATCTATGATTTCGTTGGCACGGGCGAAAATTTCTGGGCGTTCGAGAGAAGATGATTTAATTGGAATTTTGCGATGGGAACCGCGAGCGTGAAAAGCTAATTCGATTTTATTGGTATCGTGATTCCAGAAAAGAGCGTATTCCATTTTGTTGCGATAGAAATAATCTTTATGGTCAGTAACGATTTCCGGTTTTTCGATATTGATTTGATGTTCGCGAAAAGTTTCGACTACGAGTTCTTGTTTTTGGGTAAGTTCGTAGTTATAATTCATAATTTGCCAAGGGGAAGTAGAGAGAAAACAAGTATCTTTCGGTTCAACTCGAAAAGGGGAGGGATTCTCGATTTTTGTTGCTATGCCTTCAGAATAAGAGGATTTGTTTTTCGTGATTTCATACTCGACGATATTTTCGCCAGGTAGAGCATTGAAAAGAAAGATTTTTTTGCCGTTTTCTAAAGTAGAAAGAGCTTGGCCGCCAGGAATGATTTTTTCGATTTTCAGCATAGGTTTATTATAGCATAATTCTTTACTTTTTAAGAGAAGGTGTTATAATAATAAGAGATATGTCAACAAGTGCGGCAATACTAAGGTCATATGACAGCTTGGCATTAAAAAATAGCCAATTTATTTCATCGGTTTCGGGTAAAAAAGCTGCCACTAAAAAAGGCGGGAAACTAAAAGCATTTTCGGCGGCTGGTTTTATTACGGCGATGATTGTAATTTTTGTGATGTTTTTTGGAACCGGTAATATTATTCCTTCGGCAATTTCAGAAAGATTGATTGAGGAGTTTGATGTACAGTATGCGGATGCCGTCAAAAGTAAAGAGATAGTATTTCAACAAGCAATGTACCAGGGCGACATCCCAGAAGATACGGAACAATTATTAAAACAAAACGGGGTTGAGACTATAGAAACTGAGGATGGCGAAGTAGCACTAAAAATGAACGATAAAATTATTACGGCGAGTGAGTTTGTAAGTGAAATAAATAGTAATGTTGAATTATATAATGCTTTCACGCAGGCGACTTATGGGCGAGCGGGATATTATTATGATACGGCAGCAAAAGAGGTGTTTCAGAAAATTGGGACCAATCGGAATAATTATACTGATGATTCTACGTTTGATGAGATAATGGATTCTAAAATAGGCGAGGGAAGCGATATTGATGTAAATAGTGTTTCTTTAGCAAAAAAGACAAAAGTAAACGAGCAGACGGGAAAAGAGGAAGTTTATTATGAATATGAGGAAAATGGGAGTTCGGCAAATTCAGATAGTACAGCGGAAGATTTTATAAATGCAGTGAGAGAGAAGAATCCGGCAGCAGATGCTACAGAGGCAGCACTTTATGCGGCGGATGCCCTGAAAGTTGCTGACACAATATCGAAAGAAGAGCGTTCAAGTTTGTTTTATGTGACTTTTATGGAAAATATAAGCAAGATGAAGGCTGGGGACGGAAACGATTCGAGGATTAATGAATCGATGAATTTCCTTTATGAAAAGACGGAAACTGAAATTTTAGATGTGGATACTGGAGAGGTAATAAAAGTTAGTGGGACAGCTTTGGAATCACCAAGTCTTTATGCGGTGCTTTCCGGATCGAAAGTTGATGTGGATGCTGTGAAAAATTATTCATCGGATAGAATTTTAAAGACGGTTGAAAATCAGCTTGGAGTAACAAATAGTGGAACAACAATTTCGGGAACCGTGGCATCATCATCAAAAAAGAAAGGCGTAATCGGGAGGTTTATTAGTTCCGGAATAGAGAAAGCCTCGTCGGCGTTGTTGGAGATTTTAAAACCAACGGTTTCGAGCTCTTTAGTAGATAATTCTTATAAAACAATAAAAGGTGTAAATGCGGGAGAGTTTTTGGTTGAAGGGGCAGTGAATGTAGGGAAGGAATTAGCAAAGGCGAGTGGAGCGAGTGCGGGAGACGCAAACGCGGTTACTCAATATGCGAGACTTAATTCTAGTGTGATTGCGATGGACGCGGCGGCGGATAGATTAAACCGAAGCCCATTTGATGTAACTTCAAAAAATACTTTTCTAGGGTCAATAGTTTATAATCTTGCGGTTAGCTTAAGCCGATCAAAGAGTACGGTGTTGTCTAGTTTTTCGACTATAATGAATTCAACTAAAAGAGCTACTTTGTCATTATTACCGACGGCGTATGCAGATGATGAAAACTATAGTTATTTAACCACATTTGGAGATTGTGAGACTTATGGAACAATTAATGCGGTCGGGTCGCCACAATGTTCTTGGGATGCAACTTTTGATACTTCAACTTTAAATGATCCATATAGTGATGCTCAGTTTATTGAATTTATAAACAATAATACAACTTTAAATAGTAGTGGGGAACGAACGATTAATGAGGGCTCTGTTTTAGAAGAGTACTTAAAGAATAATGACGGGCGAACAACACCACTGGCGGTAATTGATGGTGGTATTTTAGAGTCGCTGAAATCTAGTTCTCCGTCAATTAGTTTTGCTTCGGACATCCTAACGATGATTAAAACTTTTCTAGGAACAACTGAAAAAGAAAAAAGAATAGCTTCAGGGGCGGCTTTTGTAAATTCAAGTAGTAACCCAGATTGGCAAGTTTATAAATATGCGCAAAGGTATATCTCGCTTGCGAGAGCTACGGCGGCGCTAAGACAATTTTCTAATGATTCTACGGCGTATAATAATATAAAGTATTTTGAAGGGAACGAAAATCCCGTAACGGCTTTTTTAAATAAACAAAGGAAAGTAGCGGGAAATTAATTATTAATATCTTCGACACTCGTAATAATAACTTGATTATTTTGGAAGTTTTTAACAAGACATTGGCGACGAGATTCATCGAGTTCAGAAAAGACATCGTCTAGTAAAATAATCGGTTTAAGGTGGAGTTTTTCATAAACAAGGTCTGCTTCAATAAATTTCAGGGCAAGAATAATAGAGCGGGTTTCGCCGCGCGAAGCTGAACCGTTGGCTATTTTATGATTAAAAACGAAAAGATAATCATCGTGGTGGACGCCAAAACTAGTGTGACCTAGAATGTGGTCTTTTTCATAGTTAGTTTCGAGCTTTTTTAGATAATCAGATTCTGAGAAATTTTCAGCTTCGGAAGTATAATTAATCTCAACTTGATCTTTATTTTTAGCGATAGAACGGTAGGTTTTTGTAAGTTTAGTATTAATTTCTGCAATAAAAGCCTTACGGGAATTAAATAGATAAGCGCCATATTTGGCAAGTAAAAGGTTCCAGGAAAAGATATCGTCTTTGGGGTGTTCTTTTTTTAGAAATTCGTTCCTTTGTTTTAGGGCTTTTTCATATTTAAGAAGATTTTGGTTATATTGTTCATCTAGTTGTGAAAAAATTTTATCAAAATAGTCGCGGCGGCGCGACGGAGAATGACTAATTAGATTAAGGTCGGAGGGAAGGAAAAGAACAACAGGATATTTATTTTTTTTCGGAAGGCGACGGGTTTTTTTATCTAAAATAAGAAAAGTTTTGTTTTTACCATCAAAAGTAGCGATATTCTTTTCGCCATTTGTATATTCTATTTCTATACGATAATATTCTGTGCCTCGCTTTAAAATTTCGGCATCTACTGCACGGAAGCTTTTGCCGCGTGTCAAAATATAGATTGCTTCTAAAACCGAGGTTTTACCACAACCATTCTCGCCGAGAATCAGAGAAGTATTTTCTTTGCATTCTAGAAAATAACTATGATGATTTCTAAAGTTAGTTAGTTTTATAGTCTTAATAATCATTATGAGTTGAGTGGCATTATAATATGGGTGTATTTAGAGTCTTTTTTGTTTTTGAGAAGAATTGGGGCGATGCGGTCAGAAAAACTAAAGATAATTTCTTTTTCCTCAAGAGCATTGAGCGCATCAAGTAGGAAACGAGAATTAAGGTTTATCTTTCCTTCTTTATTAACAGTTGTTTCTAATATAGAGTCATTTTCGCCAAATTCATTAGCGATTGATTTAACTGAAAAACTATCTGGGGATTTAGTTTCACAAATAATAGAACCGCCAACAGAGCGAGAAAAGAGGGCAGCAAGTTTAGTGATACGGCTTAATTCTTCACGATTTAATTTAACTGATATATTATTATCTTTTGGGATAAGTTCTTGATAATTTGGGAAACTAGCATCGATTAATTTAGAAATTACTTCAACCTCACCAAAGCGAAACCTAACAAGATCTTCATTGAAAGCGATTTCGATTTCTTCAGCGTCATCACTGATAGAGCGCAAAACTTCCTGAAGAGAAGAAGCTGGAACAATAGCTTTAACTTCACTCTCTACTTTGTCGATTATCTTTTTCTCAGCTAGACGGTAGCCGTCAGTGGCTGCAATTGCAAGAGTATTATCGTTTGTATTAAAGAATACTCCGGTTAGAGCTGGGCGAGTTAAGTCATTCGAGGCAGCAATAAGAACTTGATTTAAACTGTTTTTAAATTCATCAGTAGTAATTTTGTAGATGACGGCTTTTTTCTCATTGATTTCGGGAATCTCAGGAAAATCATCGGCCGGGGCACCATTAATAGTAGAAGAGTATTTACCGGCAGAGATGGTAAGTTTTGTATCTTTCGTAGTAAAATCGATAGTTTCGCCTTTAGGAAGATTGTTGATAAATTCAGCAAGAAGTTTAGCTGGTACAGTAATGACACCGTCTTCGGAACTAGAAACTGGAAGATAATCTATAATAGCAAGGTCAAGATTAGTGGTGATAAGGGAGACTTTTTTCTTATCAACACGAATAAGTACATTATTTAAGATGGGTAAAGTAACTTTCCCAACCGCAATCCTACTAACATTATTTAGAGCTTTGCTTAATTTTTCTTGTGTAACTTTTATTTTCATTTAGTTTTAATCCTTTCTTCTATTTATTAATATATAGTAGTCGTAATAGTAGGTTATGTGGAAATGTGGAAAGTATTGGTTAAGAATAGAGGTTGAATGGTGGTGTAAAAGTTGGTAGAAAAAGTTTGGAAAAAAAGTCGAAAACTTATTTTATACACATTGAGTAATAAATTTTGACAAGTTTTTCCAAAGTTTTCCAAAGTTTTAAACATAGTTTTAAAAGAATTTTCCACGACATTTTCCACATTTAAATTAACCATAAAGTTTCTCCTTAATCTCCTCGATTTGATCACGCAAAGAGAAATTTAGTTTAAGGTCGCTTTCTATTTTTTTAATACCGTGCATAACAGTAGTGTGGTCTTTTACGCCAACTTCGGCGGCGATTTTATTTGTACTTAAAGAGAGTTCTTTTGATAAAAGAAACATAGTGATTTGACGGGCGGTTTTAATGTTTGAAACACGAGATTTACCACACATCTCTTTAGTGCTTAAATTATAGTATTTGGCAACTTTTTCAACGATTTGTTTAGAAGAAACCGGACGGAGTTTAGAGGTTCTATTAATATTAACGGAACCTTTATTAATTAATTCGAGTGGCGTTAAGCCACGGAGTTCTGACATAGCAATAATAGTAGAAAATTCGCCTTCAAGATCACGAATATTAGTGTTAACATTTTCGGCGATATATTCGATAGCTTCAGGCTCGATTTCGTAACCCATTAATTCGGCTTTAGTACGGAGAATAGCGCATTTGTCTTCGAACTTAGGGAGTTGAAGGTCGAAAGCTCCAGCCCAGGTGAGGCGAGAAGCAAGACGCTCGTCGACGGTTTTAATTTGACTTGGGAGACGGTCGGAGGTAACAATGATTTGTTTGTTGAGTTGGTATAAATCATTAAAGATATTAAAGAATTCTTCCTGAGACTGTTCTTTATTCATAATGAATTGGAAGTCATCAATAATTAAACAGTCTAATTTGCGAAATTTACGATTAAAATCTTTACCTTTACCATTCCTAACAGCGTCAATGAAATCTGAGTAAAAATCAGCAATTGGGGTATAAAGGATTTTAATGTCAGGGCTACGAGCTAATAATTCGTTACCGATTGCTTGAACGAGATGGGTTTTACCTAATCCTGAGCCACCATAAAGGAAAAAGGGATTAAAACGAGTGCCGGGAGCGTCAATAATACTTTTGGCTGCAGAAACAGCGAGGTCGTTATTAGAGCCTACGACAAAATTAGCTAAAGTATATTTATTATTAAGTCCAGTTTGTTGAGTGGTTGATTCTTTAAAAGTGTTTTTAAGTTGTTTAAGACGGGTTTTTAAAACTTCATTTGAAATAACAACTTCGCGGGAATGAGTTTTTGGTTTAGAAGGGGAACTAATTTCAAACGAAAGATTTTTGATGGGGATATTGTTGTTATTGAGGGCGGTTGTAATTATGTCTGAATAACGAGTTTTTAATTGTTTGATATGGAAAGAGTTTTTGACACCGATTTTAATTTCGCCATCCTTGGCGGAAAGAAGAGAGGTTTCAGCAAACCAGGTTGAATAAATGGCTGGAGAGACTTGTTGCTCAATTTCAGCAAGAACATTTTTCCAGACATCAAACATTGTTTTAACCTCCTTTCAAAGAATTATAGCACGAAAGACGAAGTTTTCCACAGGTTTTTTGGGTTTTAAAATGTGATGTAATATGATTTTTGAAAAATAGGGGTAATTTTTTCCACAAAACAAAACAAATCCCTAAAATGGGTGTGGAAAAATAGTTGAAAAATGTGGAAAAATAGAGTATACTATATAAAGAATTTGAAATAAATTAAAGTTTAAGGAATAATATGCCAAAACGAACATACCAGCCACACAAGAGGCAGCGCAAAGTTGAGCACGGTTTTATGAAGCGAAATGCGACTAAAAATGGTCGTAAGGTTTTAGCCAGGCGACGCTTAAAAGGGCGAGCTAGACTCAGTGCTTAGTAAGAAATATCGGTTTCATTCACGTGGGGGAGTGAGATATGTTTATCAAAACGGAAAGACGGTTCGTTCGCCGAAGATGTCTTTGGTTTTTGCTGAGAACACCAGAGGTTTTACGAGGTTTGCGGTGATTGTTTCAAAAAAAGTTGAGAAGTCAGCAGTAAAACGGAATTTTATTCGGCGAAGGGTTTATGAAGCATTAAGGGTTAATTTTGATTTGATTCCAAAGAAGGTGGATTATTTGTTTGTGGTTTATTCGAAGGAAATAGGAAAGATGCCGTTTTCTGAGCTTGAAGGGATTTTAGGGCAGCTGGTCGAAGAAAGTAAGGTGTGTTATAATAAATAGAAGATGAGTGTGAAAAAATATATTTATTGGTCAATCTTTATAGCTTTTGTGGTTGGATCGATTATCACGGGTGGACCGTTTAATTTTATTGATTTTATTCTAGTGAGGCCAATTGTAAATATATTATTTGTGATTTTTAATTTAGTTCACGATTTTGGGTTGGCAATTATTATCTTTACGGTTGTAGTAAAGCTTTTGATGTGGCCGTTAATGAAGCGACAGCTTAATCAGACGAAGTTGATGCGAAAATTGCAACCAGAACTAGTACAGATAAAAAAGAATTGCAAAGGAAATAAACAGCTCGAATCTCTTCAGACGATGGATTTATATAAACGGTATAACGTGAAGCCGTTTGCTTCGATTTTAACCTTATGTATTCAGCTGCCGATATTTATCGCGATTTTTTCGGCTATTAGAGTAATTGCGACACCGCTTCCGACTGACAATTTAATGAATCGAGCGTATGAGATTGTGGCCTATGAGGGTTCGGAAATTAAGGCTTTAGAAGAAGAGCAAACGATATACCTTGCTGACCTTAATAATGATGAGATTCCGGCAGAAGAAAAACACGAGTATGATTTTCATCCGAAGCTTTTTGGTGTAATTAGATTAGATGTAAAAGCTAGCGATGTGATGAGTAAGAAGTTTTCGTGGAGTGCGTTGTTTATTTTAGTTTGTGCGATTTTGGCTTCGGTAGTGCAGTATGTCGCAACGAAGCAACAAATGCCGTCTGGAAAATCGGAGAAGAAAAAGAGTTTTAGAGATTTACTAAATGATGCGAAAGAGGGAAAAGAATTAGAAAATTCAGATGTGAATAGCTTTGCTACTGGGCAGATGTCTAAGATGATGCCGATAATGATGTTTATTATTATGTTTAACTTAAATGGAGCGTTAGCGTTTTATTATTTCTTAACTAATATAATAACCGTAATTCAGCAAAAGATTGTACTTAGGAAAGTTGACGATGAGATTGATAATATGACTGACAAGGCCGTCTTAAAAGAACTTAGGAATATACAAGAAGCTCAGGTGGTAGAAAATAAAAAAACAGGAACAAAAATAACAAGAATCTCCGCAAAAGATAATAAAAAGAAAAGGAGAAAAAAATGAATAAAGATGAATCAATTAGATTTGCGGCGAGATACTTAGAGGATTTATTAAGTTTCTTCGGAATTAATGTAGCAGTAAATTCAACGATTGATGATGAAGTGATTCAATTATCGGTGCCTTCAACGTCGTTAAATTCACTACTTATTGGACGAAACGCGGATAATTTGAGGGCTTTACAGCATATAGTGTCAATGGCTTTGAATGCAAAAGATGCGGAAGTGACGAGAGTAAATGTTGATGTGGCGAATTATAAGAAACAAAGGGCGGATAGAATTGCAGAAAAGGCTGAAGGTTGGATTCGGAAAGTGCGTGAGAGTGGGGAATCGATGGAAGTTAATTTGAATGCAGCAGATAGGCGAGTAGTACATAAATTGGCACAGGATTATTCAGACGTAGAAACACATTCAGAGGGCGAGGGTAGAGAACGAAAACTAATTATTAGTAAAGTTTCGTTAGATTAAAATTTTTATTCTGAGTCGCCAAGTATAATGACGAAGTCGTAGTCGGTGGGGATGTTTTCGGGGAGTTCTTCGGAAGACTTGATAGTGGTGTTATAATATTGTTCTAATAATTTTTTCGTGCCCGGTTTAGAGTTGATTTCATAGATATTGTATTTTTCTTTGTATTCTCCTTCAGGGGCGTTATCGGTAGTGACGTTGTCATAGCCTTCAGTTTCGAGAGTATTTTTTTCGGAAGTAGCTAAACCTACCTCTTCGGTTCCATTAAGGATTAAGATAGTAGGTTCTTCGTAGACGCGAGGATCGCTACTAATCATTTTTGCAATATAAGTTTGGATACGACCGTAGTTCCCGACGCCAGAAGAAGGAAGAACGTAGGAAATGTCGTTGATGGTGCCGGTGGTAAATAACATTTCGGGCTCCAAGAGCGAGATTTGACGCATACTGTCAAAATCGAAATCATAGGTAAGGTGGGCAAGGGTTTTAAGCTCATCGACAGAGAAGTTAGTGCGGAGGTTGTCGCCAAGGGTAGAAGCAAGGTTGATGAGTTCGGAAATAGAGAGATTTTTTTCGAAGAGTTTATCTTTTATGCCAATAAGAATCTTTTGTTGGCTAGCACCGCGAGTGAAATCACCACTAGCTGTTCCGTGACGAGCACGGGCAAGACCGAGAGCTTCTTCGCCATTTAAGGTATATGGAACGCCGGCCTCAAAAACGGCATTAGTCCAACCATAGTCGTTGATGTCTTCGTCCAGGGTAATAGTGATACCGTCAAGGATATCTACGATTTGGACGAGTGAACCCCAGTTGAGATGAGCATAGTATTGGAAATCTATGCCCAGTATGTCGCTTACTTCAGTCATTAAAGCTTCGGCTCCAGCTTGTTCGTTATCGTTGTCTAAGTTGTTACACCAATAGACTTCGTTGATCTTTCCAGTTGCGGTACAGGTTGGAGAAGCTTTTAAGTCGCGAGGCAGGGAAATCATAGCAATATCGCCAGTGTTTTGGTTAAGACTGATAGCCATAATGGAGTCAGTTAAAGCAGCGCCGTCGTGGATACCATTTCCTTCTTCGCCTTCCATATTGTAGCCGCTTGTGCCAAAGGCGAGGATGTTTGTTCGGCCGTTTTCGTCGGTTTTTAATGGTTCATAAGTTTCACTGGTAAAAATTAAATCGAAGATGTTACCTTGGCCTCCGGTGATTTTTGCGATAATATCATTTCCCCAAAGGATTAGCCAAATAATACCGCCAATTAAAATAAGAACGATAAGGAGGGCGATGATTGTGATGGTTTTACGGGCTTTTCCGGTTTTCGTCTTTTCTTCTTTAATATTCATTTTCTTTTTGGAGTATTTATGGGGTTCTTTAGCTTCTTCTAGTTTCCCAGTTTCTTCGTCGAAATCAAAAGCTTTAACTGGTTTTAGGAAGTCTTCGGTGATGCTAACTTTTTGAGTTTCTGGAGTTTTTTGAGGGACAGGGGAAACGGTCGGAGTTTTTTTAGCTTTAGTTTTTCGTGGAGCTTGAACTTTTTTAGATGTTTTAGCTTTCGATTGAGTTTTAAAGACTGGTTTCGGTTGGGTTTTTGCGGCTGGTTTTGATGAAGGAGTCGTTTTTTTAGAACGACGCGAAACGAGTCCATCGATTGATTTATTCTTTTCCATTGTTTATAATTATAGCATATGCGCTTGAAGTTAACAAAAAAACAATTAGCGGTTTTAAATTTTCTACAAGATTTTACAGAGGAAAATGGCTATTCGCCTTCTTATCGGGAGATAATGACGGGGTTAGGGCTTTCGTCAGTTTCGGCGGTGGCAGAGCATATCGATAATTTAGTTTCAAAAGGAGTATTAAGAAAAGTTCCTGGGGCAGCGAGATCATTAGAGGTTTTAGATTATAAGCACGAAGAAACAGTAGATTTGTTTAAGACGAAGATGGAAACAGTCTCGGAAGAAGAAAAGAAGATTCTAGAGCAGGCGGCAGAGATTTTAGATTTAGATTTGAATTTAAAAAACAATTAGATTAAGGGGGTCCGTTCCTTTACTTTTTGATTTAAAGTTGTTATGATTATATTAGGAGAATTATCTGATGGCAACTAGACGACGTCGGCGAAGTAAAAAATGGATTTCTTGGTTGTTCTTTTTGGTGCTTATAGCTGCTGCAATAGTGGTTTGTTCGATGGTGTTTAAGGCTTATTTTAGTGATGAAAAAGGGGAGAGTAGTAGTGAGATAGAGGGGGAAGGCGAGGATGAAAAGGAAAAGACGGAAAAAGACGAGCCGGAAGAAGGAGAGGTCGTAAAAAAAGAGGAAGTCGTACAATATGATGGCGAAGACCCAAACAATTCGGGGGAGATTACCGGCGTGATAACCTATGCGGGTGTAGTGAATGGGAATTTGATGATAAGAATGAACATTGACCAGTATTTATTGGATGGGACTTGCGAGCTGAGATTAGAAGAAAATGGAGTAGAAGTATATGAAGATTCGGCTGGGTTGATAGATTCGGCCGCGACGGTAACTTGTGAAGGATTTGATGTACCGGTATCGGAAATTGGCGGAGGGACTTATCAGATTTTGATAGATGTTTATTCGGGCGAAAAGAGTGGAACTATAATTGGAGAGGTGGGCGTTTAAGTGGCAGAGAAAGTGGTAAGGAGAAGAAGGGATAAGAGGATTTGGTTTCTGATTTTAGGGGTTTTCGTAGCAGCATTTTTGTTTTCGTTTTTGACAAGAGGTTCTAAAAAAACGGATGAGGTGGTTGTGGCGGCGAGTTTGGCGAACTTTGACCCGGGATATATTATTTCGGATTATCAAATGGGAAATTATAATTCAATGAGCGAAGCGGAGATTCAGGCTTTTTTGACTGCAAAAAATGCTTGTGGGAATACGAATCGTGATTATTATCAACAATTGACCGCGAGTAATCCGGGGGTGATTTGGCATTTTGAAAACGGACATTTTATCTGTTTATCAGAAGAACGATTTGGGGATGGGGAAGAAATTGGTTCGGGCGAGACGGCGGCACATATTATATGGCAGGCGGCGCAAGATTATAAGATTAATCCGCAGGTATTAATTGTTTTGTTACAGAAAGAAACTAGTTTGATTACGGACCCAATTCCGAATAACTATGATTATCGAAAGGCGACAGGGTTTGGATGTCCGGATACGGCGGCGTGCTCGTCTAAGTATTATGGATTTAAGAATCAAATACGGAATGCTGCGGCGTTATTCTCTACGGTTTTGAACGGAGGATGGACGAATTATCCGCTAGGCGAAAACTATGTACAATATAATCCTAATGCGAGTTGTGGTGGATCGGTAGTAAATATTCGGTCGCTTGCAACTTCGGCACTTTATCGGTATACGCCATATCAGCCGAATGAAGGAGCTTTGGCGGCGGGATATGGAACGGCTTATTGCGGAGCGTATGGGAACAGGAATTTTTATTTGTATTTTCAGGATTGGTTTGGGGGGATAACACAGAGTTCAGGAGATGATTTGGCGATAGATAATTATTACAGTTCGATTGGTGGAGAAGAAAGCATCTTAGGTAAAATAAAAAGCGAGAAGAGATGTGGGTTATTGAAGAACGGTTGTTTTGTGGGGTATGAAGTTGGAAGGATTTATTGGACTGCAGAGACTGGGGCGTGGGATGTATCTGGGAGGATATATGATAGATGGTTTGAGCTTGGTACGGAATGGAGTGAATTGGGGTATCCTGCTAGTTCAGAAAATAGGGGCTTAAAGGATGGAGGAGCCTTCCAGAGATTTGAAAACGGTCGCATTTATTATAAACGAGAAGTAGGTGCTTGGGAAATTTCTGGCAAGATTTATGCAAAATGGTTTGAGCTTGGTACGGAATGGAGTGAATTGGGGTATCCTGCTAGTGGAGAACAAAAGGACGAGAACGGTATAGTT
>JAZMZP010000025.1:0-48371 GCA_045586015.1 Candidatus Nanosyncoccus sp. | reverse complement strand
GTCCAGTCGCCGGCTCGATTTCTTTACCCGTCTTTTAGTTTTTTATTTTAATCTCCTTTTCATTGTCGGTAAAAACTTATTACGAGTTGCATTTCTATGCTTGATTTGTTCCGTTTAAGAGAGAAAAAAATGGAGGTGCCTACCGGAATTGAACCGGTGTACGCGGTTTTGCAGACCGCTGCGTAACCACTCCGCCAAAGCACCACCTAATTTATTTTATCATATCTAACTTAAATTTGCATCAAAACGACGCCAATAACAACTAAAACTGTTGCGCCTAAATGTGCGAGGATAGCTTTTTTATTTAGACTCTCACGTCCGAACTTTGGCCAAATGAGTGTTAATAGAATTCCCATAAAGAAGATGAAAATTGGTTCTGAGGTATCCGAAATAGCGGAGGCAAGTGCGGCGCTCGGAGCGAGAGAAAGAGCGAGTCGGTAAAAGACGTTTGCGATAACTCCTATAAAGGAATTAACAAACATCGGTCTTAGGACTTTATTTTTACTCTTGGTGGCGACGTGATAAAAACGTTTGCGAAGTTTTGGACGCGTATATATAATAGTAAGGCTACCGAAACCCTTACCAATCATAACTAAACTTAAGGCACCGAAGAGGTCGATATTGTTTGAGCCTTCCTTAATGAAGATAAATGTACTCGTGACATAGAATAGTACATAAAGTAAAGCGTAAAAGACGGCTTTGATTTTTAAATGGCGGCTCTTTTTTCTAGCCGTATAGACGATGATGAGAGGTGCTGAAAGAATAAAAGCGAAGGCGACGAGTTGGAGGGGAGAGAAAGCTTGCCCGAGGAAAAACCAACCGAGAATTAAGTAGAGAATCGGAGCAAATTGAATAAAAATGCCGATGCTAGTTGAATCTTCGAGTTCGAGGGCACGATAATAGGGGATGCCACCAATGCCGGCTAGAAAACCGGAAAAGAGGAGCAAAACAATGGTCGAGATGGCGGCGGTGCTAAAATTAGCTCCGAAAAGTGCGCCGATGAGGATGCCGAAAAAAATATCACTCCAACCATAGAAAGTTTTTTGGGCGACGGAATGGATGCCTTTAAAATAATAATCTGAAACGTAGTTGTCGATAAAAATACGAATTGAATCTGCGACGACGTTAATAATTAAGATTGGTATCCAAGTCACGCGATTGCTCCATAGATAATGTAACCGTAATAAAGTATAAAGATAGTGAGCATAAGGACGCCTTCTAGGCGAGTAATGTTGTGCCCTCTACGAGCGATGAGACAAATGATGGCAGAAGATGCTATTAACATAATAAGATCTAGAAATTCAAAGTTGGTCGGAGAAATGGAGCCAGAAATTGCAACTGGGAGGGCGAGAACGATGCAGATATTAAAGATGTTACTGCCGACGATGTTCCCGACTAAGAGATCGCTTTCGCCTTTTCTCGCGGCGGTAACGGTTGTGACTAATTCAGGGAGGGAAGTACCTAGTGCGACAATAGTTAAGGAAACGATGCGTTCGGAGATGCCGATGGCAGTGGCGATTGTAGAAGCCGAATTAACGACGAGTTCGCTACCTAAAACGATACCAACTAGACCGATAAGGACAAAAAGGAAGGATTTTCCAAGTTTCCATTTTGGTTTTTCGACTTCTTTAGCTTCTTTTTTGTTTTTACGAGCAAGTGAGATGAGATAGTAAAGGAAAATTCCGAAGAGTAATAGACAAATAATTGCGTCACTACGAGAGAAGACGTTTGAAACGGCTTCGGTTAAGTTTACGTCTAGGAATAAAACAATAAGGGCGGTAGAAATTAGAAGTAAAAGCGGGAGTTCTTTTGAGACGGTGTCTTTTTTGACTTTAACAGGACGAATGACGGCGGCGATGCCGATTAAAAGGAGGACGTTAATGATGTTACTACCGATAACGTTACCGAGTAGAATGTCGGTATTGCCGTTAATTAAAGAAGAGAAAGAAACCGCGAGCTCAGGGGCACCGGTACCGAAAGCGATAATCGTAAGGCCGATTAAGAGTTTACTGACTTTGAAATTTGAGGCGACAGAGGAAGCCCCATCAACAAGATAGTCGGCACCTTTGATTAAACAGACGAATCCGATTACGAGTAGTAAAATTTGTAGAGCGATTTCCATTTTTGTTTTTTAGCTTATGTTTATATTTTATTATAAGATGATATGAAAGTCAATAAAAAATGGTGCGAGCGAAGAGACTCTAACTCTCGACCTCTTCCTTGGCAAGGAAGCGCTCTAAACAACTGAGCTACGCTCGCACGACTGCTCGCTTCGCTCAGTTGTTTAAAATCGTCTTTGACTTACTCGGCCACAAGGGCCTCGGACAGAACTGAGCTACGCTCGCATTTAGCGAATAGGTTTATTATACCATACATTTTTAATTTGTGGGGAAAAAGTGTGTTATAATGGTTATATAAAATTTGAAAGGAGAATAAATGTCGACAGCGTTAATTGTAATAATAGTGATTTTGGCCGTAGTACTCTTAGTTGGAGGATTCATTGCGGGTATTTATAACAGTTTAGTTAAATTAGACGAGCGAGTAAATGAGGCTTGGTCTGATATAACGGTTCAATTAAAATATCGTGCGGATTTAATTCCGAATGTGGTTGAAACCGTAAAAGGCTATGCGAAACACGAAAAAGAAACTTTCCAAATGGTAACTGAGGCTAGGACGGCGGCGATGGGCGCGAAGACCGTGAAACAAGCTGCGGAAGCCGAGAAGGAAATGCAAGGAGCTTTAGGAAAGTTGTTTGCGATTGCGGAAGCTTATCCGGAACTTAAGTCAAATGAAAATTTCTTGAAGTTACAAGGTCAACTTCAAGATGTTGAAGATAAAATTCAAGCAGCACGTAGATTCTATAATGCTGGTGCGAAAGATTTGAATACGAAGATTAAAACTTTCCCGACTAACTTTGTGAACAATTTGATCGGGCATTTTAAGAAGCGTGATTATTTTGAAGTTCCGGAATCTGAAAAAGCTGCGATTGAAAAAGCGCCAGAAGTTAAATTTTAATTAAAGAAAATGTACAAACAAATTGCGGAAAATAAACGACGGACCGTATTTATTATTATCGGTTTTGTCGTGTTGGTTGGTGCAATTGCGGCGTTGGTGGCGTGGTATTACAATGATATTTGGATTGCGGTTTGGACGACTGTAATAGCAATAGTTTATGCAGTTATTCAGTATTATGCATCGAGCTCATTGGCGATAGCGATGACGGGGGCAAAGGAGATTGAAAAGAAAGATAATTCGAGACTATATAATATAGTAGAAAATCTTTCGATTACTACGGGATTGCCGATGCCGAAGGTTTATGTGGTTGAAGATAAAGCGCCAAATGCATTTGCGACGGGTCGAGATCCGGAGCACGCTTCGATTGCGGCAACGACCGGGCTGCTTGATATTATGGATGACAAAGAAGTGACGGCAGTGATGGCGCACGAAATGTCACATGTGAAGAATTATGATATTCGAGTGTCGATGATTGTGTTTGGGTTAGTTTGTGTGGTGGGGTTGATTTCGGACTTAGCGTTTAGAATGATGTTTTATGGTAGTCGTCGGCGTGATGATGAGGGGAGTCCGGTAGGTTATTTTCTGATTTTAATCGTGGGGCTTTTATCGCCGTTCGTGGCGAGTATTGCGCAGATGGCGGTTTCGAGGCAAAGAGAATATCTTGCGGATGCGTCGGCAGTTAGTATTACGAGGTATCCGGAGGGAATGATTGATGCTTTGAAAAAATTACAGTCGCAAGGTCAGCCGATGAAGAGTCAGAATATTGCAACGGAAGCGATGTATATAAATAATCCGCTTAGAAAAGGGTTTTTTAGTAATTTGTTTTCGTCACATCCGCCGATTGAGAAGAGGATAGAGAGATTAGAAGATGGGAAAAAAGGCTTCTAAAAAACGTAAGCTCGGCGATTCGCGTCGTCAAAAGATGCGCTCCTCACTCGACGTACCATTAAGTACGTCTCGCTCCGGTGCTCCTTTTTCCTCGCGACTCATCCGAGCTAACTTTTTTCAACGCGTAAAACTGTTTTTTAAGAAAAAAAACAAGAGATCTTCGAAGCGGGTTAATCCGCATAAAAGCTTCAAGCGGTCGTATCGGGAGGATTATAAGCGTGAGCTTGAAGTCCCGGGGATTATGTATCATATTTTTGCGAGTTTTAGAATTAATTTTAAAAATTGGAAATTGTTTTTGCCGCTTCTAATTATTTCAGTTGTTTTAAGTGAGGTTTTTATTGGAATTATGGACGAGGCAAGTTATGTGCAGTTTCAAGATATTTTAGATGAAACTAGTGCGCAATTTGCAGGAGGCGATGTTGGAGATGTAGTAAAAGCAGGATTGCTTTTGATTTCGACATTCACGACTGGCGGACTTTCTGGCGATTCGAGCGAGGCGGCGACTGTTTTTGGAGTGATTATATTTTTGATGATTTGGCTGGTAACAATCTTCTTGCTTCGTCATCGTTTGGCAGGGCACAAAGTTAAATTAAGAGATGGACTTTATAATGCGATGACGCCGCTAATTTCGACGTTTGTAGTTTTTATAGTTGCATTAATTCAGTGTATCCCGATTTTTATTTTGATTATAGCTTTTTCGGCGGCAGTACAAACTGAGTTTCTTACGACACCGTTTTATGCTTTGGTGTTTTTCATTTTTGCAGCTTTGATGATTTTAATTTCGGGATACTTACTATCAAGTTCTTTGATTGCATTTGTAGCGGTTTCGGCGCCAGGTCTTTACCCGATGGAGGCTTTACATACGGCTTCAGATTTAATGATGGGGCGAAGGATAAAATTTATTATTCGTTTGATTGCGCTTTTATTTGCACTAGCGATTGTTTGGGTAATTGTGATGTTGCCTTTGATTTTGTTTGATCTCTTTATGAAAAAGTTTGAATGGACGAGCGGGATTCCGTTTGTGCCGATTTGTCTAACGACGATGACGTGTTTTACTGGAATTTATGTGACAACTTATTTATACTTGTATTATAGATGGATGTTAGGATATGAAGAAAAGTGAAGCTGAAAAAAGAATATTAAAGTTACGTGAGCTGATAAACGATTATCGGTATCATTATCACGTTTTAGATGAATCGATTATGTCGGAGGCGGCGGCGGATTCGTTAAAACACGAGTTGTCGATGCTTGAGAATGAGTTTCCAGAACTCATCACGCCAGATTCGCCGACGCAGAGAGTTGCGGGAAAACCGCTGGATAAGTTTTCAAAAGTCAAACACGAGAAGCGAATGATTAGTTTAGCTGATGTGTTTTCGCGGGATGAGATTGAAGATTGGATTTCTCGAAATGAAAAACTAATTCCGGATGGAAAGATTTCGGAATTCTTTACGGACATTAAAATGGATGGGTTGGCGTGTTCGTTAAAGTATCGTGATGGGATTTTTTATCAGGCGGTGACGCGCGGGGATGGGTTAGTTGGCGAGGATGTAACTTTAAATGTAAAAACCATACAAAACATACCACTCAAATTAACTTCAGAAGGACGCCCATTTTCTTCGGACACGCTCAAGGGCGCTCGCCCGAGCTTATGGTCCTCAGAAAAGGGCGTCCCTTCTGAAGTTGAAGTGAGGGGGGAGATTGTTTTGTTTAAAAAGGATTTTGAGCGATTGAATGAGGAGCAGCGGAAGAAAGGGGAGGCGGAGTTTGCAAATCCGCGGAATTTAGCGGCTGGTTCGATTCGGCAGCTAGATCCAAAAGTTGCGGCGAGTAGACCTCTTAAATTTATCGCGTATGACTTAGTAACGCCGGATTCTTTGACGTGGCGCGAGGCGTATGAAAAGTTACGATTGTTCGGATTCCAGACCTCAAATGAAGATAAAGTTTTTAAAGCTGATGAAAAATTAGAATTATTTAGATATATTGATAATTTAGACGAATATCGAAAAGGATTGCCGTTTAATACGGACGGAATGGTAATAAAGATTAATGATCGAGTCGTGTATGATAAGTTAGGAATTGTTGGAAAAACTCCGCGCGGGGCGGTTGCGTTTAAGTTTCCGGCGGAAGAGTCGACGACGGTAGTTAGAGATATTGTGATTTCGATTGGGCGGACGGGGGCGGCGACGCCGGTGGCGATTTTAGATCCGGTTTCGGTTGCGGGAACGACGGTTAGACACGCGTCTTTACATAATGCGGATGAAATTAAAAGATTAGACGTACGGATTGGCGATACGGTAATTATTTATAAGGCGGGGGATATTATCCCGCAGGTAAAAGAAGTTTTAGTAAGTTTAAGGCCGGAAGGAACGATGGCTTTTGATTATGAAGAGGCTTTGAGGCGACAGTATCCGGATTTGGAATTTGAGCGGCCTGATGGAGAAGTGGTTTATCGGGTGAAGGGGGAATCGAGCGATTTTATTTTAAAGCGGGCGATTGAATACTATGCTTCGAAGCCGGCTCTAAATATTGAAGGGTTGGGGGAGAAAAATGTGGTGGCGTTAGTTGATAGTGGACTAGTAAAGTCAATTGCGGATTTGTATAGATTAAAGGTTTCGGAAATTGCGCGGTTGGAACGATTCGGAGAGCTTTCGGCGAAGAATTTGGTGGATGCGATTAGCGGTTCGAAAACTCCGGTTTTAGCGAAATTTATTACGGCGCTTGGGATTCGTCACATTGGGGCGCAAACAGCAACGGCTTTAGCGCGTGAGTTTAAGAATTTAGATAATTTAGTGAATGCAAGCGAGGAAGAGTTGTTGAAAATCCCGGATATTGGTGTGGTGGTGGCGGAGTCAATTTTGGCGTGGTTTTCGGATGAAGATAATTTGAAACTATTAGCTGATTTGAAGGAATTAGGTGTTTCGCCGCTGGAAGAAAAATCTAATAATTTACCTTTAGAAGGTAAGTCATATATTGTGACGGGAACTTTAAGTTCAATGGGACGGGAAGAGGCGGAAGATAAACTACGAGCGTTAGGCGCGACAGTGACTTCTTCGGTTACGAAAAATACGACGGCTTTGATTGTCGGAGAAAAACCGGGGAAATCGAAAACGGATAAAGCAGAGAAGTTGGGAATCCCTACAATTGATGAAGATGAGTTTTTGAAATTAATATAATTACGATTTCTTCTTTTTTGGCTTAGTTTTTAGTTTAATGATAGCGATAATGGCTATAATGCCCCAAATAACTTGTAGAGCAAAAGAAAACCAGGCGTTTTTTGGGAAGAGTCCGATAGCCATCAAAAGGGCGGCGAGAAAGTTTAGTAGTTGATATAAGTAGCCGTTTTTTATTTTATTGAGTTATCTATAAGCTTATTATACAATAAAAAAGAATCCTTGAAGGATTCATTTTTGATTTTAGTGAAAAGCCCGCAAGACTTAATTACTTGCACTTATAATGTTTATATGATATAATTTTTTGCGACAGGGGAGCGTTGTTGATCTTTTATAAGATTTTTCGCATAAAACTATTTCAACAAAAAAGACCCGAGGGTAATCTCGGGTCTTTTTCTATAATGCAGCTTCAATATCTGCGTACTTATCAGCAAATGCTTCTTCAATTGTCTTGCCAGATTTTTCTAGATATTTCTTTACGGTTGAATATCCGAGCGAGTAGCCACTCCATCTTGGTAGCTTATCGTTTCCATTAAAGAAAATCGTCTGGTAATCATATCTTTCGTTCCCAAGCTGGTCTTTCAGTTCTTTGTGGATTTTTTTGTTTTCTTCATCTGGACGCTCTACTACGGTTTTGAGGAAGAGTTGTTTTTCTGACTTATCTTTTACAAACTCAGATTCAAAATATGTAGCAATACCTTCGCTAATCATTCCGTCAAACAAAGTATTCATCCATTCATCGTTTTTACCCCATCTAGCGGCATGGCAAAGTTCATGAACTAAAGCTTCCGCCAAGATATTCTCCGTGATTTTGCCTTCGTTAATACTAATAAGAATAAAATCGCTAGCATAAGTTCGGCCACCAACCCCGTCTTCAGGAATTACAAACTCATACACACGGTTAGTAATAACAACATCAATATCCCAATCTATTTTAAGTTTTGAGAATACATGCTCTTCGGCCACTTTGACGGCATTCAAAATGAGACTCTTTTTAGTCGAGAGATTATTGTTAGCTTCAGTAATAAATAGATTGATTTTATTCATATTTATATTATATCATCAAGATAGATACTCGACAAACGTTGGAGAGCCATATTTAACTCTAGCAACGCGATCTCGGCGGGAGTAGCTTCGCTTCTCCCTTCTCGTCACCAATAAAAACAAGCCACAAGTGGCTTCTTTTTATTGGTGATCTCGGCGGGAGTCGAACCCGCGTTGTCGGGATGAAAACCCGATGTACTAACCGTTATACTACGAGACCAAATTTTTGGTACCGCTTACTATTATAACAAAAAATCTTAGAAATCGCAAGAATATGAATATTCGGCGTGATAGGAAGTCTTTTTATATGGAGATTCGGGGTAGAATTTAACGGAAGTGTTGTTCTCATCGCAATGCTCGGACAAATATTCGACCGCTTCGGTATCGGTTTGGCCTTCGTAATATAGGATTTGACGGAGATAGACCGTCGAGAGGCCTACACCGTCATATTCTTCGAGGACTTTGGTTGGGTCTGAGTTTTTGTTAGAAACTTCTTCGTAAAGATAGTTTTCGTAATAGGTTGAGGCAAGTTTTTCAAATTTAGATTTTGTGATATTTTCGGTAGTAGATAAAAGTGAGAAAATGATATAGCCGATAATTAAAACGAATAGAAAGGCAATAATAGAAATAATAAGAATTTGTATTGATGATAATGGTTTCTTTTTAGATTTTCGATTATTTTTCATATACTTATATTATCATAAAAAAGAACTTATGGTAATATAGAATATATGAGTAGGCTTTTTAAACGGACAAAAATCTTAGCAACAATTGGACCGGCGACGGATTCGGCGGAAAAAATTGAAGAAGTTATTATGGCTGGAGTTAATGGCTGTAGGTTAAATTGTTCGCACGGTTCAAATGAAGAACGAGATCGTCAGATAAAATGGATTCGAGAGGCGGCAGAAAAAAAAGGTCGCTCGGTTGCAATTTTGCAAGATTTACAAGGCCCAAAAATTCGCTTAGGTTTCTTAAAAGACAATCATTTAGATTTAAAGAAGGGCGATGAAATAATTTTAGAATCGAAGGAATTTGAACACGATGGTGGAATGACGATTCCGGTACAGTATAATTTGGCGGAGAAAGTGAAAATAGGGGAACCGCTTTCGATGTTTGATGGTAAAGTAAAGGCGGAAATTGTTGAGATTGTTTCAGAAACGGCGATAAAAGTGAAGATCTTGAACGATGGATTTATTATGTCGCGAAAAGGATTGAACCTTCCGGACACAGATTTTGGAGGTGACATTTTAACGCCGAAAGATTTAGAGGATATTGAATATGGAGCCAATTGTGATTATGACTATGTTTCGTTGTCGTTTGTCCAAAAGGCGAGTGACATTTTGAAGTTAAAACAAATTTTATTGTCACTAGGTTCGACGGCAAAAGTGATTGCGAAGATTGAGACGAAGAGGGCAATTGAGAGCGAGAAGAATTTGGAGGAGATTGTTAAGGCGTCGGATGGGATTATGGTTGCAAGGGGCGATATGGCGGTTGAGGCGGGAGCGGAAGTAGTTCCGATTATTCAGAGGAAGTTAATTTCGCTTTGTCGAGCACACGCGAAGCTTTGCATTGTAGCGACACAGATGCTAAGTTCGATGGTAGAGAATCCTGAACCTACAAGGGCTGAAGTTTCGGATGTCGCAACGGCCGTTGTGCAGGGTGTAGATGCGGTGATGCTTTCGGACGAAACGGCAAATGGGAAATATCCGGTTGAGGCGGTGACAGAAATGAAGAAAGTGATTTTATATACCCAAAATCATTCTAGGATTGCACCGATTTTAAAATCGCCGGTTGGTGAGAAATCGGAGGTTTATGATGCGATTTCGGATGCGGCGGCAAGAATGGCGGAAAAAATTGAGGCGGACGTAATTGTTTGCCAAACGGCTTCGGGAGTAACGGCGACAACGATGGCAGCACAGCGACCGAATTTGTCGATTGTTTCGGTAACGGCGAATCCGAGAGTTGCGAATCAACTTGCTTTAATTTATGCGAATTCAGCGTTTGTAAGGCTGTATTCGGAAGATTTCGGTTTTGACTTAGCGAAAGAGTTGAAAAAATCGGGGTATCTAAAAACGAAAGACGGTAAAAAAGATTTAGTTGCGGTAATTGTTTCGGGCGATAAAGATAAAGTCGGAACTGATACGATAAAAGTTCGATTGGTTTAGTTTTTAATAGCTTTAAGTCCGGGAAGTTCTTTCCCGAGCAAGAATTCGAGAGCGGCGCCGCCGCCAGTGGAGACTAGTGAGTAGTTAAGTTTTTTGTGAGTTTTAACAAGGTTTTCGACAAATCCGGTTGTATCGCCGCCGCAAACGATTGTGGTGGCGTCGGGTTTACTACCGAGGACTTCGGCGGTAATAATCGAGGAAGTGGCAAAGGCAGGATCTTCGGCTTTGCCGAGTAAGCCATTCCAGATGATAGTGTTTGCATCATTAATGGCGTTAGCGATTTCGGCAGTAGAAAGTGGACCGACGTCTAATTTTGCGCCAGAAGCATCTTCGTCGAAATCTTGGGCGACGTAGATTTTCTTATCTTTTGGTTTATAGCCATCCGCAGCAATTTTACCGCCGACGATGATTTTGTCGGCAATTGGAAGGAATTTTTCGATTAGAGGAGCCTTGTCTTCGATTTTTGAGCCACCGATGATGACGAGAACTGGTTTTTTCGGTTTCTCGGTGGCTTTTTTGAGATTTTCGACTTCTTTTTCAAGTAAGAACCCAGCGTAAACCGGTAAGAATTCTTTTACGGCATCAGTTGAGGCGTGGGCACGGTGAATGACAGCAAAACCATCTTGGACATAAAGGTCAGCTTCGGTCGCATCAATAATGTTTTTTATAAATTCGGGTGAGTTTTCTTCTTCGCCAGGATTAAAACGAAGGTTTTCCAAAAGAGCAATTTTGACTTCTTCAGGGATGGGAATAACTTCCTTTTCTTTTGGAAGAGGATAAAAGCCGACTTTAAGATTTTTGAAGTTTTTTTCAAGTACTTTAGTGACAGGGCTTAAAGTGAATTCAAGGTTTTCTTTTCCTTCTGGACGGCCGAGGTGGGAGATTAGGATAATTCTTTTTGCTCCGTTTTCAAGTAAGTATTCAATAGTTGGGAAGCTGGCGCGAATGCGAAGATCGTCAGTTATCTTGCCATCTTTTAGTGGGACATTGTAATCGACCCTGATTAATACGTTTTTATTTTTTACATCTATGTCTCTAATCGTTTTCATAAAGTCATTATATCATATTTACCAATTATTCATTCTGTGATATATTAAATTTATGAAAAAGCAGAAGTCTTATCAAGAAATAATCGGTGAAACGATTGAACAAATGAGAGATGAAAAGGGGTGGACGCAGGAGGAGCTTGCGAAGGCGGTCGGAACTTCACAGTCGGCGATTCATCGAATTGAAAAAGGCGGGCAAAATGTTTCGCTTGAGATGGTGAAAAAGTTATCAGAGGCGCTTGGAAATCAAATCCTCTCTATAAATGACTCAGTTTCACAGAGTTTTAAGATAAACGGGGGGAAAGAATTAGCGGGTGAAATTACGATAAATACTTCGAAAAATGCAGCGGTGGGGCTTTTATGTGCGGCGCTTTTAAATGTCGGAAAAACGACTTTGCATAGGATTGCAAGGATTGAAGAGGTGTTTAGGATTATTGAAGTTTTAGAGTCGATTGGGGTAAAATGCCATTGGACAAACCGGCATCGTGACCTAGAAATTATATCACCACGTGAATTAAAATTAGATGAGATGGATGTTGAGGCGGCGAGGAAAACGCGGTCAATTATTATGTTTTTGGGGCCATTATTACATCGCTATAAAGAATTTCGGATTCCGTATGCGGGGGGTTGTTCATTAGGAAAACGGACGGTTGAGCCACATATAAAGGCTTTGGAATCTTTCGGGCTTAAGATTGATGCGGAATGTAATAGTGGATTTTATGAAATAAAAATCGATCAGCATACTTTAAAAAAGTATCGAGATAGATATATTGTTTTGATTGAGCGAGGCGATACGGTAACGGAGAATGTGTTGATGGCAGCAGCGATGTCGCCGGGGAAAACGACGATTGTCGGGGCTTCGCCGAATTATATGGTTCAAGATGTCTGTTTCTTCTTAGAGAGATTGGGGGTTAAGATTTCTGGAATCGGAACGACGAGATTAGTGGTTGAAGGGAAAGCGAGATTTGAAACCGATGTGGATTATTATTTGTCGGAAGACCCGATTGAAGCGATGAGCTTTATCGCGGCGGGACTCGTAACACATTCGGAAATTACTTTGGCTAGGGCGCCGATTGAGTTTTTGGAAATCGAACTTGAAATTTTAAAGAGTATGAATGCGAAAATTGAAAAGTCAGAGGAATATCTTTCGGCTAATGGAAAAACGAGATTGTGTGATTTAACGATAAAAAAGTCGGAATTAAGGGCGCCAGTTGATAAGATTCACCCAATGCCATTCCCAGGTCTTAATATAGACAATTTGCCATTCTTTTCAGTCATTGCGGCGGTTTCTAAGGGGAGAACTTTGATTCATGATTGGGTATTTGAAAACCGGGCAATCTATATTACGGAATTAATGAATTTGAATGTTAAAGTAGAGCTTTTAGACGCACATCGCGTTTATATTGAGGGGCCAACGAATTTTCGTCCGGCTGAACTAGTCGCGCCACAGGCTCTTCGCCCGGCAGTTGTGGTTTTGATTGGTATGCTTGCTGCGCCGGGAAAATCGATTCTTAGGAATGTTTATTCGATTAATCGTGGTTATCAAGATTTTGCTTCAAGGTTGCGACATCTTGGGGCTGATATTACTCCGCTTACGGGAATATAATGCTATAATGAAATCATGATTGAAATATCTCATGTCACAAAAAAATATGGAGCAAAAAAGGCGCTCGATGATGTTTCTTTTGAAGTTAAGGAAGGTGAGATTTTTGCTTTTATTGGGCATAATGGTGCTGGTAAAACAACTTTGATTAAAGCGATTGTTGGAATACATGATTTTGATCAAGGGAAAATACTGATTAATGGAAAATCAATTAAAAAGGAACCAGTAGCTTGCAAAAAGGAGATGGCTTACGTACCAGATAATCCTGAGATGTACGAGAATATGCGTGCGATTCAGTTTATTAATTTTATTTGCGATATGTATGAAATTGATTTAGGGAAACGTGAAAAGAATATAAAAAAATATGCTGACATGTTTGAGATTTCACAAAATTTAAATGATACGATTGAGTCTTTGTCGCATGGGATGCGACAAAAGGTGGCTTTAATTGCAGCGCTTGCGCATGAGCCGAAAATCTTAATAATGGATGAACCTTTCGTAGGGTTAGATCCAAAAGCGGTATTTGACGTAAAAGAAGTAATGCGCGAAATGATTAAAGAGGGGAAAACGATTTTCTTCTCAACGCATATTTTAGATGTAGCGGAAAAGTTATGTACAAAGGTTGCGATTATAAAGCAGGGAAAGATAATAAAAGTTGGAAGCATGAACGAAATTAAAGGTGATAAAAGCCTTGAAAAAGTATTTTTGGAGCTCGAAAAATAAATGAGAAAGGTATTTGCGTTACTTAAGGCCTCATTTTCAGAGGGAATGAGTTTTTTTATAATTCGCGGAAAGAATCGTTCGAAATTTATGAAGGTTTATGTGCCAATTATTATCGGCATCTTGTTTATGTCAGCGATGGGGAGCTATGGCGAAATAATGATGGAGCCGTTGGCTGGGACAGGAATGGAGTATGTTGTTCTAACTTTGTTTGTAGTTTTTTCGGCAGTTTTTACTTTAGTTGAAGGAGTTTATAAGGCGAGTGGACTTTTGTTTAATTGTCGAGACGACGATATAGTTTTAGCTTTACCAATAAAAAAATCAACTGTACTATTAATTCGTATCTTTAAGTTTTATATATTCGAGGTAATGGTAAATGCACTTTTCTTGGCGCCAGTAATGCTTGTTTATGCCTTAAAAATAGGCGCTTCGTTGTCGTTTTATATAACTTCTATTGTTGGCTTATTTGTTTTGCCGATTTTTCCTGTAGTTTTGTCGTGTTTAATTGGTGGTATAATTGCATATTCTTCGTCAAAGTTTAGATTAAAAAACATCGTACAAATTATCTCAACAGCGTTAGTCATGCTGATTGTGTTATATGTGTCCTACAATCTGAATGATATTCTTGCTTCGTTTGCGCAGAATGCGGGGAGCGTTAATGAAATTATCTTAAGGTTATATTATCCTGCTTTACAGTACATTAATTTAGTGATTGATTTTAAGGTTTTAAACTTTGTTTTATTCATAATAATAAATGTTGGAATTTTATTATTAACGGTTTTAATTCTAGGAAAGGTTTATTATAAGATTAATTCCCAAGTTAAGGTTGTAAGAGGAAATAATAGAAAACATGATTACAAAATCGTTTCGAACCGACCGATTGTCGCATTAATCAGAAAAGAATTGAATAAATTCATAAGTTCGCCAGTTTTTGTGATTAATGCTGGATTTGGTCTCATATTATTTGTAATAGCATGTGTTCTTTTAGCGCTAAACGGAGAAGGTTTATTGTCTCAGTTCATGGAGATGGAGAATGATTCGGTTTTGATAGAAAGGATTTTAAGCTTTATTCCGGCAGTATTATTTGGATTAGTTTTTGTTACTTCAATGATGACATCGATTACGAGTTCGATGATTTCGCTCGAAGGAAAAACTTTTAATATATTAAAGGGTTTACCGGTTTCGGCGATGACGATAATAATGTCTAAAGTTTTGGCTGCGATAATAGTAATGGTACCGACTATTTTAGTTGGAGATTTAATTATGTTTATTAAATATGATTTTAACGTTTGGCAGATTTTAATGATTGTAATTGCTTCTGTTGTTATGCCGATGGCGGCGGAATTAATTGGGATTATTATTAATCTAAAATATCCAAAGATGAATGCGAAGGATGATGTTGAAGTTGTTAAGCAGAGTTTGAGTTCTTTAATAGCGGTATTTATAGGAATGGGAGCTTCAGTATTAATACTTGCTATAATTGGTTTTGCGTTTTTTGGCGGAGTTGGTGCTACGGAAACAATTGGAGCGGGGTTATTACTTAGTACAGGAATGATGGTATTAGCATTATTTTATCTAAAAGCAAAAGGCGTAGAAGAGTTTAATTCGATTGACATTTAAGCGTTAGTGCGATTTTAGGGTTGAAAATAGTTTTTTGATGTGGTAGGGTTTTTTCGGGTTGACTTCGGGGTTTAGTGGGGTTTGGCGATTCACGGCAGGAATATACCATAGAGTATTCGTGCGGGTGTGGAGTCTCATTAAATGGCTATTCTGGGTGCGTCAGAGGCTCGGAAAGGAATGGAGATGGCTATAAATTTTTCGCTATGGCGATTAAAAATTAGCGTAACATTATCAATTAAGAGACGAACTCGTTGTAAAAAGTTAAGTCGCTAAAAGCGACTTAACCCAACCCATACAGTGTGGTTCCCAGAGCTACACTGTTTATGCTTATATAATATATTCTTGAGCGGAAAAAGTCAAGATTAAAGGATAAAGTTTGGTATAGTGAGATAATGAACTCAATTGTGCAGGGATTAACCAAACAGCAAAAGCAAGCGGTGGAGATTTTGTCGGGGCCAGTGTTAATTTTGGCGGGGGCGGGATCGGGAAAGACGAAAACATTGACGCATAGAATAGCGAATTTGATTGCTAATGGAATACAGCCGTCGATTATTCTCGCGGTAACGTTTACAAATAAGGCAGCAAATGAAATGCGAGAACGATTAGCGAAATTGTTAAATCAAATCCCATCGAGATCGTTTATGCCTTATATGGGGACGTTTCACGGGATTGCGGTAAGGATTTTACGACAGGAGGCGGAAGCGATAAATTTAGACCGAAATTTTGTGATTTATGATACGGATGATCAGATTTCTTTAATTCGAAGAATTATGCGGGAGTTGAAATTAACTGATAATAAGAATTTAAAACCGAAATCGATACAGTCGATTATTTCGAATGAAAAAAATCAGGGTAATGGTCCGGAAGAATATGCTGCGAACGCATTTTATCCGAATCAAAGAAAAATTGCACAGGTTTTTGAAAAATATGAAACTGAAAAAGCGAAAGCGGGGGCGTTGGATTTTGATGATTTATTATTAAAAGAATTGGAATTATTTAGAAATCATCCGGAAATAAGAGAAAAGTGGCAGAGAAAGTTTAAACATATATTAATTGATGAGTATCAAGACACGAATGTAATTCAATATAATATTGTAAAGCTATTAGTAAATGAGGAGCGAAATATTTGTGTGGTGGGAGATGATTGGCAGTCGATTTATTCTTGGCGAGGAGCAGATTTTACAAATATTTTGAATTTTGAAAAGGATTTTCCGGGAGCGAAAGTAATTAAATTAGAGCAAAACTATCGTTCGACAGGAAATATTTTAAAAGCTTCACAGAAAATAATTGATGAAAATAAAATGCGGACGGAGAAAACTTTGTTTACGGAAAGTGATGATGGTGAACCGATTGATATTGAGAGTCTACGAGATGAAAATGAGGAAGCTAATTTTGTTGCGTTATCGATTTTAAAGATGAAAAAAGATTATCCGGATTTTTCGGATTTCGCAGTTCTTTATCGAACAAATGCGCAGTCATATGCTTTTGAAAAAGCATTTATGAATATGCAAATACCGTATAAAATTATTGGTGGGGTAAGGTTTTACGATCGGAAAGAAGTTAAAGATGTTTTGGCGATTTTGAAATTAGTTGTTAATGAGCGAGATAAAGTAAGTTTTGAACGGGTGGTAAAAAATGTTTTAAGTGGGATTGGAGAGGCATCTTTAGTTAAAGTTTCATCGGCGATGGACTCAATGGAAGACGAGAAACCGTTTTTAAATCCAGATTTAGTGGATGTTTTAAAAGCGGGGAAGGCGAAAGAAAGTTTAAGAAAGTTGGCAAGGTTTTTAAAAGAAGTTTCAGAAGACGAGAATCCGGGCGAGATAATTAGAAGAGTAATCGAATATTTTAATTTTAGAAATTTGACGGACGACGGGACGCCGAGTGCAGAAGAGCGAATGACGAACTTAGAAGTTTTAGTGTCAAACGCAGCGGTTTATGAAAAACTAGACGAGTTTTTGGCGGATGCGAGTTTAATGTCTAGCGCAGATGAGGCATCGAAGAAGAATTCAGTAACTTTAATGACATTGCACGCGGCAAAAGGTCTAGAATTTCCGGTAGTATTTATTGTCGGAATGGAAGATGGGCTGTTTCCGAGTTCGAGAGCGGTTGAGTCGGAAGCGGATTTGGAAGAGGAACGAAGATTAGCGTATGTCGGGATGACGCGAGCGATGAGGAAATTATTTTTGACTTATGCGGCGAGTCGGTTCTCGTTTGGGAATCGGAATTATAATAGTCCGTCGAGATTTTTGATAGAACTAGGATATAATCCTTACGGTTCTTCTGGGTATCGAGATGAAGATGGGGATGGGTTTACGGACTATTCGGATTTTAATGATGACGATTTTGACCCGTTCCCGGAAGATTTACCGGTTTTTGAGTAAAGAAGTTTGTTTGTGTTAAAATGAAACTATATGAAAATATTATGGACTGATGGAAGCGCAAGTCCGAATCCGGGGTCGGGAGGGTTTGCGGTTTTAGAAATAAAAAATGGGGAGGCTGTTCCGGTTGTTTTAGGGCGTGAAAAAAATACGACGAATATTCGGATGGAAGGAGCGGCTATGGTTGCGGCGATTAAATATGCGGGCGAGGAAGGTTGTGAGATTCATAGTGATTCGGAATTTTGGATTAATGTTTTAACGAAATGGGCGGTAAGTTGGGAAGCGAAAGGTTGGAAAAAAGCGAAAGGCGAGATTAAGAATTTAGATTTAGTAAAAGAGCTTTATGAACTATATAATAAATATCCGGTGAAGTTGGTTTGGGAAAAAGGGCACGACGGGATAGAGTTTAATGAACTAGCGGATGAATGGGCGAACAAAGCAAGGTTAAATAAAGAGTTGTGATATAATTAACTTATGAAATTATCGGAAGAGTTAATATATCGTGGTTTTACTGCGGAAACGACGATTGAGAACCCAGCAGATTTAGATAATAGGGAATCGAAAAAGTTTTATTGGGGAGCGGATCCGTCAGCAGATTCGTTGACGATTGGAAATCTGGCGGCTTTGATGATGTGTGCGTGTTTTGTACGGCACGGATATCAGCCGTATTTGTTAGTTGGTGGGGCGACGGGGCAAATTGGGGATCCGAAAGAAAATGGCGAACGCGAATTAAAATCGCTTGAAGAAGTTGAACATAATAAAGAATGTATTAAAGCTCAAGTTGAGGGTGTGATTTTTCGAGCGGGTCCTGCCGCCGCATCTTCCCCCATCCTCGCTGAGGCTCGGCTGGGGGTCCCCCAAGCGGCGTCACCCGCTCGTATAACTCTTTTGGACAACTATGATTGGTTTAAAGATATGAAATATCTTGATTTCTTAAGAGAAGTCGGAAAAGCGTTTTCGATGACACAATTACTAGATCGCCAGTTTGTTCAGAATCGGATTGGTGAAGGTGGTTCGGGAATTTCATATGCGGAATTTTCATATACTTTAATTCAGGGTTATGATTTTTTGCATTTGTACCGCGAATATGGAGTATCGTTACAACTTTGTGGAGCGGATCAATATGGGAATTGTACTTCTGGAATACATTTAATTAAAAGATTAGAGGACGGGAAGGCTGATGTTTGGTCGACACCGCTTGTGATTGACCCGGTAACGGGAAGAAAATTTGGGAAATCGGAAGGAAATGCAATTTGGTTAGCTGCGACGGATAATGGTGGCGGGAATTATACTTCGATTTTCGATTTTTACCAATTTTGGCTAAATCAGCCCGATGAGGCGGTGGAATATTTGATTAAGATTTATACACTTTTTGAGAAGGAAGAAATAGAAGATATCCTAAAACGACATTTTGAACACCCGGAAGAAAGAATTGCACAAAGAGCTTTAGCTAAAGGTGCGACGGAAGTAGTACACGGTCACGAAAATGCAGAAGCTATTGAAAATTTGATTAAAATGTTGTTTAATAAAGACACTAATTTTAGTGAGTTTTCGGAAGATGAGATTTTAGAGTTTGCGAAGTATTTGCCGGTTTGTAAGAAAGGCGCGATGTTGGTAGACGCTTTGGTGGAAAATGGATTAGCGGAATCGAAAAAGAAAGCTAGGGAGTTTATCGCACAGGGGGCGATTACAATTAACGGCGTAAAAGTTACGGAAGATGTTGAATTGAACCAGACGGCGATGATTAAAAAAGGTAAAAATAAGTTTTTGATTGTAAAATGAAATATTTAGCGGTACTTGGGCGTCAGCCGGAAATTTCGATAGCAGAGCTAGAAGCACACTTTTCGACTTCTCATTCTCTAGGCGGGTCCTGTCAGGTCTTCTCCTCCCCCAAAATTGGCGGCAATTTTGGGGGACCCCATCCAGACCTGTCACCCGCCCATATAAATATTAATCGTTTTGGGGGTGTGCTTAAGTTTGCCGTCGAATTGAAAGAAAAGCCATTAGATTATTTGCAGGGGTTGCCGGATGGGAAGATTACGATTGGGGTGAGCGATTATTCTAGAAAAGCATCGCGAAAAACGGCGTTAAATGAGGCTTTAAAGCTGAAGAAGATTTTAGTGAGGCACGGGCGATCGGTTAGGGTAGTGGATAATAAAGAAGCGGTTTTGTCAACTGCGACATCTTTGCATAACGGTTTGTCGGGGAAAAATGAGCGGAAGGTGGAATTAATTAAGGTCGAAGATGAGTGGTTTAGAGTGATTGGAGTGCAGGATATTGATGCCTATGCGAAGCGAGATCAGGCAAGGCCGGCGCGAGATGCGAAGGTTGGGATGCTTCCGCCAAAGTTAGCGCAGATTTTGATTAATTTATGCGGGCCTTTGGAGCCAGGTTCGGTAGTTTTAGATCCGTTTTGTGGTACAGGTGTGGTGTTACAAGAAGCACTTTTGATGGGATATAAGGCATATGGGACGGATATAAATGAGAGGATGATAGAATATTCAAGAAAAAACTTGGAGTGGTTAAGAAGCAAATATAATTCTTTTTCGAGCCCACTCGCCCGCCCGTCTTTACGGGGGACTCGTTCTGCCGTCGCCGGCTCGGCGACGGCGAACACGCTCTCAAAAGAATTATATTTGCTTCATCAAGCAGATGCAACTTCTTTTCAGTGGGATCAGCCGATAGATGCGGTGGCGTGTGAAGGGTATCTCGGGAGGCCATTTTCTAAGGTGCCGTCTGATATGGAATTAAAAGAACAAAAACAGGAATGTGGGGGAATTGTTCTAGGGTTTTTGAATAATTTGGCGGGACAGATAAAGAAGAATACGCCGGTAGTAATTGCGATACCGGCGTGGCTGCGCGTCAACAATACTTATGAAAGATTAGATATTCTTGACGAAATAGAAAAACTGGGGTATAATGTTAATAATAAATCGCGCGAGGGGCTTCTTTATTCACGAGAAGGTCAAGTTGTTGCGAGAGATATAATAATTTTAAGGAAGAAATAATGTCACACGTAAAAGCTGGCGGTACCGCCAAAAATGTACACAATAATGCTGGTCAGCGCCTTGGCGTCAAGCGTTTTGGCGGCCAAAAAGTTAAGAATGGCGAAGTTATAGTTCGCCAAACTGGTGCGACTAAGATAGCTGGTCCTGGGACTTATATGTCTAGGAACTTTACGATTCACGCGGCTAAGGATGGAGTTGTAACTTTCGTAAAAACGAAGAAGAGTCATTTTTCGGGTAAGTCTTTGCCGAGAATTCGCGTTGAAGTACGCTAGGAAATAACCCTTCGGGGTTATTTTTTTGTGCTATAATTTTCTTATGGCTAAGAAGAAACGATTGAAGGCTTCGTTTAAGGCTTTTTTGATTATTCTTACGGTGGTCTTGGTTGGTTATGTAGTTTATCAAAATTGGCCAGATATTTTAGAAACATTTAATCATCTACAGGATACGAATGGATTTGTTTTACTACTTTTAATTCCGGAACAGCTTTTTATGTATTTTGCTTGTGGGCAAATCTTTTTTTCGTATTTAAAAAGTCAAAAAAATGTAAAAAAGTTTTCAAATAAAGAGATTTTTAGAATTTCGACGGAGCTTAATTTCGTAAATCACGCTGTACCGGCGGGAGGAATTGGAGGATTGGCATTTTTGACTTATAGATTAGGTGAATATAATGTTTCGGCGGGACAAGCGAGTTTTCTTTATATTTTTCGTTATGCAGTAACGACTGTGATTAATTATCTTCAAGCTTTGATTGCGATAACAGTGTTGTTTATGTTGCATTTGATTCCGGATGAGGCGAAATGGATTATTCCTGTAGCACTTTTAATGAATGCTGGCGTATTTTTTGTGATTTTCTTAGTGGTTTATATTGCGAGTAGTAAAAAACGGATTGATTTTTTCGCTAGGATGATAGATAAATTAACAAATGTTTTAATATGGATTGTGACTCTTGGACGGAAGAAAAGGATTATGCATTACAACAAAGTCAGTAATTATTTTTTCGATATATATGAGAATGTAAAAATGGCGCGTGAGAATAAAAAATTTTTGAAAAAGCCAGCAACTTGGGGGTTAATATATAGTTTTTGCGAAGTTGGGACATATTGGTTGGTGGCGATTTCTTTAGGGCGGCCGGAGCTATTAGCTTATATTATGGTCGGGGAAGCGATTGGATCGGTATTTGATGGGATTGTGCCGTATGGACTTTATGAGCTTGGGATGGCGGGAGTGATGATTGTGCTCGGAGTTGATTTTCCAACGGCGACAATTATTACAGTGATGACGCGGGTAATTACTTTAGTATTTACAATTATTTCTGGATCGGTGCCATATTATAAAGCGATTCGAGGGCGAGATGGAAAATAAGTTTACGCCAACTGAATTTATTAGTGTCATAAATCAGACGTTAGATTATGCATATAATAGCGTTTTAATAGAAGGAGAGGTGGCGAGTTTTAAGGTTAATCAGGGGAAGTGGGTATTTTTCGATTTAAAAGATGAAGAATCGAGTATTTCTTGTTTTATGACTTTATATCAGATGCGGATGCCGCTTGAAGATGGGATGAAAGTCGTAGTTAAGGGGGTCCCGAAAGTTACGAAATGGGGAAAATTCTCATTTACGGTTCAAGCGGTAACGCCGGTGGGCGAAGGGAATTTAAAGAAGGCGTTCGAGATTTTAAAGAAGAAACTGGCTAGTGAGGGTTTGTTTTTGCCAGAGAAGAAACGGGAATTACCGGCGGATTTAGTAAAGATTGGTGTGATTTCTTCGACTGGTGCGGCTGGGTATGCAGATTTTATTAAAATTATCAATGCAAGGTGGGGTGGTTTAGACATTCAGGTCGCACATACTCAAGTTCAAGGTTTAGATGCGCCAGATCAAATGATTCGAGCGCTTAAGTATTTCAACGAAAGAAGCGAAGTGCAGCTTATCGTAATGATTCGTGGGGGTGGATCGGCGGATGATTTGGCTTGTTTTAATGACGAAGAGTTAGTTAGGGCGATTGCGGCATCTAAAATCCCGGTGGCGACGGGGATTGGGCACGAAGTTGATGAGTCGTTAGCGGATCTTGCGGCGGATATTCGGGCTTCGACGCCGTCGAATCTTGCCGAAATGATTACGCCAGATAAAAAAGCGATGATTAGTTCGGTTCAGGAAAAAGTTAGCCAGGCTGGGAAAGTGATTTCACGTAAAATTGATGAGCAGATAGATAATAATAAGAATGAAATTGTTCGAATTATGCGGGAAATTAAAGCGAAAGTAGACGGAGTTTTAAATGATGTCTTACAAAAACAGAAGATTTTAGATGCGTTGAATCCGGAGGCGACTCTAAAACGAGGGTATGCGATAGTTTCGGGTAAGATTTCTCCTGGTAATGTTGTAAAAATTACAACAGTTGATAATATAATTAAAGCGAAAGTAGAGGAAGTCAATGAGCGAAAAAACTCTTAATCAGAAAATCGAAGAACTAAACAAGGAAGTAGAGTGGTTTTATTCGGATGATTTTAAACTTGAGGAAGCGATTTCGAAATATGAAGAAACAACAAAATTAGCAAAGGAAGTTGAAAAAGATTTAAATGAGCTAAAGAATAGAATTGAAGTTCTAAAAGAAAAATTTGATGAATGATATGCTATAATGAGCTTATGGATGAAGAATAATATGATATAATTGGGTTATGGATAGTGAACAAATACCGCAAGTACAACCTTTGGGTAGCTCTCAAGCAATGAGCGCGGCGCCAACGACGCAACAGGCTCAAGCGGTGCCAGAGAAGAAAAACGATAATGTAGGGCTGATAAAAACCATAGCTATTATTATTGTTTCTTTAATTGCGGTGACTTTTATTGGGTTATTTATTTGGATAAGTTTACAATATCAAGAAGTGCAAACTGACGTGCAAGGTCAGATTGATATGGCAGTGGCAGAAGCGAAAGACAAGCAGGCCGCCGAGATGGAAGCGGATTTTGCGGAGCGAGAAAAGTTCCCATACAAAACATTTTCAGGTCCGGCTGATTATGGACAGTTGACTTTTAATTATCCGAAGACTTGGAGTGTTTATATTGCGGATGCAGCGAATAAAGGTGGCGATTTTAATGCATATTTCAACCCAAACCAAGTTGAAGCGGTCGGGAAGGATACGATAAATGCGCTTCGTGTCACGATTTTGAATAAGAGCTTTGAAGATGTAACGGCTGATTATCAGAAAAAGATGGAACAGAAGGATTCTGGATTGACGATGGAGTCAGTAACGTTTGGAAAGAGTAATGATATAACTGGCAATCGCTATACAGGAACGATTCCAGGGACTGATTTAAATGGCTATATTGTGATTTTTAAGATTCGTGATAAGACTGCAGTGCTGCAAACCGATTCAGTTTTGTTTAAAGCCGATTTTGATGAACTACTCAAAACAGTACAATTTAACGCTTAGATAGTGTTATAATGGGGGTATGGAGAGTGAGGTAGATGGTATTTTGGTTGCGGCACACGAGCTTAAAGCGCCACTTGCGGTTTTAAGACAGTTGGCGTTGTCTTTTGACGAAATGGATAGAGAAGGGGAGACAATTCGTTCGGAAATGATTCAGGTTTCGGAGCGAGCGATCAAACAAGTTAATGACCTTGCAAAAATTCGCCGGCTCGAAGACGGGCTTTTTAAAATGGAGCCGGTGGCAATTCGAGAGGTTTGTGATGCGGTGTCGAGAGAACTTAGTTTATTATTCCGGTTTAATAATCGAGATTTATTTATTAAATATTCGAACCGTTCGAAACTAGTTTCGGCGAATCGAGAATTACTTTATAGTGTGATTTATAATTTTCTTTTGAATGCGATGCATTATTCGAGTGAAGAAACGCGGGCGGAATTAATTGTAAGAGAGAACAAAGGAAAGATAAAAGTTTTAGTGCGAGATTTTGGCCCTGCTTTACCGGTTGAGGTTTGGAAGGAGATGAAGAGGGGGTGGCTTAAAAAACCTACTTCGATTGCGATGCGGCCTGGCTCGTCGGGGCTTGGTCTTTATATTGCTTCAAAATTTTCGAAGTATATGAATGCGGAGGTCGGTGCGATTCGGCATCGTGATGGAACGAGTTTTTATGTTAATTTGCCAATTTCTAAACAAATGAGTTTATTCTAATGATTTTTATAATTGATGATGACAAAATAATGGCAGAATGTATTAAAAGGGCTTCTAGAAAGAAAGCTAAAATTTTTTCGAATGCAATTGAAGCGATGGCGGATATTTCAGATGGTTTGGTTCCGGATTTGATATTTTTAGATATATTATTAGACGGTCCAGATGGTTTTACATTTTTAAACGAATTAGTTTCTTATGATGATACAAAAAAGATTCCGGTAGTGATTGTTTCGTCACTAGATTTCAAAGGTAGAGATTTAGAAAGTTATGGAGTAGTGGGAATTTTAAATAAAGATGAGATGCGACCGGAGGAGATAAGAAGTTATGCCGAAGAATACATCGGATAATTATTTAAGAACATTTGGATATGTGCTTCGGAGGACGAACTATGGCGAGGCGGATCGAATTTTAAATATTATTACGCCGGTTGGAAAAATTTCAGCGATTGCGAAAGGTGTAAGAAAAGAAAAATCGAAATTGGCGGGCGGGGTTGAAATGTTTTCTTTGGTTGATTTAACGATTCACAAAGGAAAGAGCGGATTCGGGACAATTACGGGCTCGAAAATGGTAAGATTCTATGGCGAAATTTTGAAAGATTTGAATCGCTTAGAAGTAGCTTCGAATTTTTTGAAGAAGATTAATACTGCCTCGGAGAGTTCGGAAACGGAAGAGTATTTTGATATTTTAGGGCAGAGTTTGGTGGCATTGAACGCCGGAAGCGATATTAAGTTGGTTGAGGCGTGGTTTATGTTGAATTTAGCTAGAGCGATGGGCGAAGAAGTTAATTTGTATCGAGATAATGAAGATAGAAAATTAGAAGTGGGGGAGAAATATATTTGGGACTATATGATGGCGTGTTTTGTAAAAAAAGAAAACGGCGAATATGGAGAGAATGAAATTAAAGTTTTGAGATTAATGATGACGAATAGTTTTGACATAGTAAGAAGAGTGAAAATGAATGATGATATTATTAATAGGGTTTTTGAGTTGGCGCGCAGTGTAAGTAAGGTGTGATATAATTAAGATACAAAACAAAGGAGAAAAAATGGCAGATTTTAATAAAGTTTTAGAGCCGGGGGATTATAAAAACGGAGAACTTAATGTTGTGATTGAAATTCCGACGGGTTCTAATCATAAAATCGAGTGGGATAGAAAACACGCTTGCTTTATGCTCGACCGGGTTGAGCCGATGGCTTTTGCGAAACCTTGTAATTATGGTTTTATTCCGCAGACTCTTGATGAGGACGGAGACGAGCTTGATGTTTTGATGATTACGGACCAGCCATTAACGACCGGAATTTGGATGAAAGCGAAGATTTTAGGCGTGATGAAGTTTGTCGATGGCGGAGAGGTTGACGATAAGATTATTTGTGTACCGGCGGACGATCGGAATAACGGCGATGCGTATGAAAAGTTAGAAGATTTACCGGCGCAAACTTTGAAGCAAATCGAATATCATTTCAATCATTATAAAGATTTAAAGAAACCAGGCTCGACGGAAGTTAAAGCTTTCGAAGGAATTGATTCGGCAAAGAAAGTGATTGAAGCGGCGATAAAAAGATTCAGTAAGTAAAATAATAAAAAACTAGCCTTATTGAGGCTAGTTTTTTTATGAAGTTTTACTCTTCAATAATTTCTTCTTCGCTGTAGTCTTCGCCGTCTTCTTCGATGTCGCCTTCGGTTTCAGATTCTGCTTCAACTTCGCCTTCGGCTTCTTCTTCACCACTGTCTTCTTCGTCTTCGTTCCATTCAGGGCTCTCGAACATTGCTTTCATAACTTCAACTTGTTGTTTTGCGTCTTCGGCAGTCATATCGGTGTATAGTGATTCGCCGAGGGTAAGAATGACATATCGTCCGTCAACAGCGACGTCTTTGATAGTTTCGCTGTCATCGATTCCTCTGATATATTCAGCGGCTTTATTCGCGGTTTCTTCGTCTTCATAAACGTAATAGAGCTTCAAATCGGTCACTTTTTCATTAGAGCAAAAATAAATTAAGTGAGCTTTTTTCAGGTCATAATCATCTATGTTAAGACCAAGGACTTCGTCCGAATCCATAGATAGTACATATTTTGACCCATCGGATACAAAATAATTATCATTTAGGCCTCTATTTGATAATGCCAATACTGCTACGACAACGACTAGGATAATCGCGGCTATTATAGAGCAAGCTATAATAATAGGTTTTTTATTTGATTCTTTAGTCATAATATCTCCTTTTGCTAATAATTATAGCATGAGAATTTACAATTCGGAGATATTTTTGCGAATTTGTTCGGTTGTGTCACGATCGCGAATAGTCACAGTGTCGTTTTCTAGGGTTTCGAAGTCGATGACGATACATTTAGGTGTGCCGATTTCGTCTTGTTTGCGATAGCGTTTTCCGATATTGCCAGAATCGTCCCAAGTAACGTTGCCGTATTTTTCGCGGAGGGTTTTATAAACTTCCTTTGCTTTTTTGACAAGTTCAGGTTTATTTTTTAACAACGGAGAAACACAGAATTTGTATGGGGCGAGGTTTTCTGGTAGTTTTAAGAGAATGCGTTTTTCGCCATTAATTTCATCTTCAGTATAGGCGGTAGATAGAATAGCAAGGAATAATCGTTCGACACCAATCGAGGGCTCGATGACGTGCGGAGTGAATACTTCATTGGTAATTTTATCGCGGTAATCCATTGACTTTCCGGATTCGCGCGCAATGTTTTTCAAATCAAAATCGGTTCGATAAGCAAGCCCCATAAGTTCTTCTTCGCCGTTTGGATAATCGAACATAAAGTCGATAGTACGCTTAGAATAATGAGCACGGTCTTCGGCGGGGACTTCGACTTCGTGAAGTTTGTCTTTTGGAAGTTTAATTATGTTTTCTAGAAATTCATGCTGAGCTTCACGCATAGCTTCGAAGTTTTCTTCCCAAGTAGATGGGTTGACGAAATATTCAATTTCCATTTGGGAACATTCGCGGTCGCGAAGGATGAAATCACGCGGGCTGATTTCGTTTCTAAAGGCTTTGCCTTGTTGAGCAATGCCGAAAGGAATGTTTGGATAGATTGTGTCGAGAATGTTTTTATAATTTGTGAAAATGCCTTGGGCGGTTTCGGGACGAAGGTAGGCGATGCCTTTTTCGGCTAATTCGGGGTTTTCTTTATCATCTTCAGGTAGAACGGCGCCGACATGAGTTCTAAACATCATATTAAATTTACGAATTGGTCCCCAGTTTTCTTTTCCGCAAACTGGACATTTAGTATGAGTTTCTAAAAATTCTTCGGTAGTGATAGATTCGGAAAAGCCCTCGGTTAATTTATCAGCTCGGAAGCGGGATTTACATTCTTTACATTCAACGAGCGGATCGGCGAAAGTCGAAGTATGGCCCGAAGCAACCCAAGTTTTCGGGTTCATAATAATCGCGGCATCAACGCCATAAATATCTTCGCGGTTTTCGACAAAAAACTTCCACCATTCGTCCATAATTTTTCTTTTCAGAGTAACACCGAGCGGACCATAGTCCCAAGTTCCGGCCATACCGCCATAAATTTCAGAACCTTGGAAAATAAAACCGCGGCGTTTGCATAAGCTTACTATATCTTCTAATTTGCTCATATATATAATATAATAACATGTATGGGTAAAAAAGAGAAGCAAGAGGGAAACATAAAGCGGACATTGTATTATTTTTGGAAAGCATTAATGCGATACAAAATCAGAACTTTTTTGATTTTAATTGTTGTGCCAATCCAAATTTTAATTTCGTATGTAATTGAGCCGTATGGCGTTTCGGAAATAATTGCGAAATTGTCAGACGGAGATTTTGAGATAGCTCATTATACGGGGCTTTTATTGTTGACATTAATTCCGGTAGCGGTAAATAATTTGTTAATTTATAGAATAGTGGATTGGTTAGATTGGTCTTTAGACGCGAAAGGTGGAGAATATTTGTCTCAGTTAGCGTTTCGCGCGGTAATTAATCAATCGATGACTTTTCATAATAATCGATTTTCTGGTTCGTTAACTAGTGCGGCGAATAAGTTTCCGAGTGCATTTATAGATTTAAAGTCGAGTTTTGTATGGGATATTTATCCTTTGATATTACTAGTGATTGCTTCGATTGGAGCGGTGGCTTTTGTGTGTTGGCCGTTCGCGTTGATTTTGGCTGTTTGCACGGCGGTTTATATGGCGGTGGCGATTGTGACTTATTATAAAACTCGGCACGTTGATGAGGCTTTAGCGGATGCGGAGAATAAACAGACCGGACAACTTGCGGATGCGATTACGAATGAAATTTCGGTAAAATCGTACGCGCGGGAAAGAGACGAGGAAAGAAGATTTAGTTTTGCAACAGAAAGAACAAAGAAGGCGACTTTTGGAGTTGCGAAAGTCTCAATGTTTAGAAATTTGTCGATGAATACGGTAAATTTGGTGACGTTTATTGGGCTTCTGATTTTGATTGTGATGAGTCACAATTTGTTTGGGTTGACGATTGCGAACATTGTATTTATTTATTCGCTTTCTAGTTCGCTTCTTTCGAACGTTTGGCGAATTAATCATATTTTGAGGCATATGAATAGGTCGCTTGGGAATGCGCGGGAAATGACGAAGATTTTGGATGCACCGACTATTATTGACGATAAGAGTGATAAACCGTTGAAGATTTCGCAGGCGGAAATTGATATTTCGCATATGTCTTTTCAGCACGCTGAGCAGAAGACGAAATTGTTTAATGATTTTTCTTTGGAGGTGCCGGCTGGGACTTCGGTTGGGTTGGTCGGAGTGTCTGGATCGGGGAAAACAACATTGACAAAGTTATTGTTAAGATTTGATGATGTGACTGGCGGTGCGATTTATATTGATGGTCAAGATATTAGAGATGTTACTCAGAAGAGTTTGCGTGAGGCGATTGCGTATGTGCCGCAGGAGTCGTCGCTCTTTCATCGTTCGATCTATGAGAACATCGCTTATGGGAAAGTCGGGGCGACGCGGGAAGAAGTGATTAGGGCGGCGAAATTAGCGAATGCGGAGGAATTTATTGTTGATTTACCGAATGGGTATGATACGCTGGTCGGCGAAAGAGGAGTAAAACTATCCGGAGGACAAAGGCAGAGAATCGCGATAGCACGGGCGATTTTGAAAGATGCACCGATATTAGTGTTAGATGAGGCGACTTCGGCGCTCGATTCGGAGTCGGAGGCGTTAATCCAGGAGGCTTTGAGGAATTTAATGAAGGGAAGGACTTCGATTGTGGTTGCGCACAGGCTTTCGACAATTGCAGGTCTTGATAAAATTGTGGTACTTAGTGAAGGGGCGATTGTTCAGGAAGGGACGCATCATCAGCTTCTAAATGAAGAAGGCGAATACAAAAAGTTGTGGTCTAGACAGAGCGGGGCGTTTTTAGGCGATAAATAAATTTAGTCAGCCCAGAAATCTTCAGGATTTGAGATAACTTCGATGTTGATTTCGTTAGTTTCGCCGGTTTCAAAGTTTTTAGCACTTAAGACTTTTGTGTTGACTTCTTCTTCGCCGATGACAATGCCGTTTTTAGCGATTTTAGCGGCATAGGATAGTTTATCGCCGAGTTTTTTGTTAGTTAAAACTAGGGTTGAACTATGTTTTTTCCCGCGTAGTTTTTTTGCAACGTTAAAGGCTTCGTCGAATTCGTGTTCCGAAACCGGAATGACTGCGTAGTCGATTTTTTCTGCTTTTGAATCTGGGAGAAGATTCTTTTCTTTTAAAATATGGAACAGTCTCGTTAGGCCGATAGAGCCGCCGACGCCGGGGAAGGCTTTTTCGGAAAAGTAGCCGGCTAGATTTTCATAGCGTCCGCCACCACAAACCGAGCCGATGTTTTTATGTTCTGGTAAGATAAATTCGAAGACGGTGCCGGTATAATAGTCGAGACCGCGAACGATTTTCATATCGGCGATGATGTTTTCTTTTAAGTCGAGCGATTCGAGGAGATAGAGGACTTGATCTAGTTCGGCGACGCCGGCGTTGAATTTTTCATTTTCAATTTCTAAATTGTTTAGCGCTGTGATTATTTCGGAGCGTGCGCCGTTTAGTTCGATAAAGCTAAGTAGTTTTTTAATGTCTTCTTTTTTAAGTTTTAATTCTTCGAAGTCCATTTTAGTTTTTTCGGGAGTGACTTTTTCGGCGTGGTCGATGATGCTGTAAATGTCTTCTGAAAATTCTTCAAGGTTTAATGCTTCTAATAAACCGGAAAGAATCTTTCGGTTGTTAATACGAGCGAGGACCGGAGTGTCTAATTTGAATGCGGAAAAAGTATCAAGCAAGGTCGAGATAACATCTGCGTCGTAGGCGATTGGGAGAGTATCGCGTCCGATGATATCGATGTCGCATTGGTAGAATTCGCGGAAGCGACCTTTTTGGGCGCGTTCACCGCGGAAGTTTAAACCGATTTGGGAAACTTTAAAAGGGAAGGCGAGGTCGTTTTCGTGTTCAACGACATAGCGGGCTAATGGGACGGTGTGGTCGAAACGGAGAGCTTGGTCGGCTTCAGATTCGGCTTCGGTCGTTTTGACGACTTTATAAATTTGTTTTTCAGTATCGCCGCCAGCTTTAGCGAGAAGAATTTCGGTGCGTTCAATAGAGGGAGTTTCGATATTAAAAAAACCGTGACTTTTATAGGTATTATTGATTTTTGTTTTTAAAACATCAAAAGATTTTTGAATTTCCGGCAAAAGCTCTTGGGTTCCGGAAATTGGAGAAGTATTAATTTTTTTCATATTTTAATTATAGCACAGATGTGGTATAATGTGGATTATGGCGCTGTAGCTCAGTTGGTAGAGCAGAGGCCTGAAGAGCCTTGTGTCACTGGTTCAAGTCCAGTCGGCGCCACCACCAAAGAATGCTTCGCATTCAAAAAGAGGGCGACCGTCGCTTCGCGAGCGGCGCCACCAGATTTTATCTAACTCGGCATTTTCGCCGATTTTTTAGTAGTAAATATCTGTTAAGTACCCTGCAAGTTCTAGGGTGTTATTTATGCCGATTTTGCATAAAAAATGCGTCCGAAAACGCATTTTTACCCTGATAGAATCGTCTGTTAATACCCTAGACAATCAGGTCTAGAATCAAAAAGCCTCGACTGGCTGCCGAGGGCTTTTTGATGCGTTAGCACTGTTCAATATATTTACGATGTTTCTTTAAATGGTATTTGGAGTAATAAATACGTCCATTTTCGATAATTTCACCTTCCTCTATGGGTTCGTTGGGGTCATATTTTCTGTAGGCGTGCCCTTCGGGGACATCTTGCATCTCGAATCGTTTTGCGATGTCGAGAAGAAGGTCCTGGGCGGCTTGGCCAACGAGTGAAACCCAAATATAAACTGTATTATCGTAATAATGATCCCACGTAACTATGGTAACTTTCGGAATCTGGTTGAGACTCGCGAGAATTTCCTTGTTACGTTCGGACAGTACGGTTTCTTCGAGACAAATCCAGGCGTTACCGGATTCTAAATTGTGACTATCGCATACCATAAAGGTATAGATGTTCTTGCTCCAGAGCTCCTTACACGCGGGGAGACATTCCGGGACAATATAATGTTCCGGATTAGCTTCGACACTCTCCATGCCGGTTATTGCATCGCTTTCATACTCCTCCGGAACCGGAAGAATTCCCTGGGCGATACGTTTGGCATTATCTTCTTTCCATTTTGCATGCCTTTCCTCTGGAGAAAGGGGTTTGAAATTAGCAATGAAATCGTCGCAAATGTAATCTAATCCATTTACGGTGTAGTCGATGACGTTGAGGTCTGAGTAATCGTCTTTCTTCATTTTATCTCCTTTCGGCGGAATTGCCGCCCACAAATTTTTATTTTTTTGAGCGCGGTTTTCGCGACTCGTTTTGATTACCTAATAATAGATAAGCAAAACGAGCCGCAAAATCACCATAAGGAGAATCTAACGCATCTTTTTAAAGTTCTATAATCTTTGACCGATTTACATCATAATTATACCATACTAGCTTATTTTTGTCAATGTAAAAATTGACTGTTTTGTTTTCAAGAAAGAACCCCCGACTCTACCTACACTGATTGTGTGGTGGTCGGGGGTTTGTAATGTGTTATGAGTAGTTAGTAATTAGGGTAGCAGTAAACTGCTTTGTTGCGCCAGCGTTCGCCGTTTTCCATTGTCATTTCTACTTCGGAGTAGTTTCCGGTAGTAGAAGTGTGTTTGTTTCGGAAAGTGCCATTCGCATAGTACCATCCTTCGGGATACGACAAATCTTTTGGCTCAGTGTTTGTGACGATTACTAAATTATCGCTTATGCAACTCACTCTGATTTTGCCGAGATTTAGGTATTCAAATACCTTGATCGCAATCCTAACTGGCATGTCGCACATCTTAACAACCATTTCGTTTTTCTCCTTATAACCACTCTTTGACTGTAAAGGTTCCATACAAACTCATGTTTGTACCTCCTACGTTTTAGACCCGTCGGCGCTATATTTTGAGGGACGGCAATAAAATGCGGTGACCTCATAGTTCTATTATATCATAAATCTTAAAAAAATCAATACTATAATATAAGATATACTGAGTGCACAATGAGATTCGGGGGCTACTTTTAGAAGCTTTGACAATCTGGGTTTTTATGGTATATTGTAGAGAGGTGAGGAGTTTTTTAAAAAAAGGAGGGGTTTTATGAGTAGGCTTATAAAACATTTGCAATATGATAAGGAGTTGCCCGATTTTGAAGAATTGAGTGAAGATAATTTCATCTGGATTCCTTTGACGAGTGTTCCAATAGATGAACATTATCTGATAAACTCAATGCGTCAACCGGCATTAAAGATTTTTAATCTTTTGACATGGACGACAATCGGACCTTTAACAAAAGAGCAGAGATTTGTGCAAAAGCTAGCACTTCAGCACGAGGAAATGGGGTATTTTCTGTTACATTACAAGAATGTTTTTGGCATAATTGGCGTTGACGAGTATGATGACGGCTACACTCCGGGGCGTGCCGTAGTGTTTAACTGCGTTGATAAAGGATATCCATTAGTTAATGGATACAATGTGCCGATGCTTAGTTTGATTTATTCAAACTTAATGTTTCCTTGCAGGAATTTCATCTATGCTCCTGGGGAGTTTAGTGATTATACTAGCATTTACCATGAGAGCTACAGTGGTATAGAAGATTGGGACGATTAAAACAAAACCTCACCTATATTTATTGTAAAAAACCAGGCAATGAATGCCTGGTTTTTAGTTTAGAAAAAATAATTAAAAATATCTCTGGTGAATCGCGTTTGTTCAAATGCAATTTTGTTAATAGCGCTTCTTTCTAGGGAATCATATTTTTCCATAATATTCTCCGCCTCTTCTTCTGAAAAAGTTTCTTCTTCGAGCGTGATTTTTGCTTTTCCTTGCTGCAGGAAACCGAAGAAGGGTGTCAACGCTGCCCACCATGAACCTCTTTCGGGATTCGCTAAATCTGGTACAACATATTTAAGCGGATCCTGTTCCGGGTCGTTTGACAGCTTGAGAAAGATGATGCCTTGTCGTCCCTTTCGCTCATCTTCGACGAGAACGCCGGCAATATATCGGGTTCGGTTAATGTCCATCAAATCACTATTATAGAGTTCATCACAGGTACCGTAGAAATTGCTGTAGTAAAGCCAATCGCAGAACTCAGCATAAGGCTGATACTTTTCATCTACGACGATTTCTCCGGAAAATGAGGGATCTGGCTCTGCCCATTTTCCGTATCTAGCAAAGTTTCCAGAGATTTTAAAAATACGACTCACGTTTATCACCTCCTATTGTCGTGAGTATGTTTTTATATTATAACATGATTCTTAGATTTGTTAAGAATCGTCAATGTCTTAATATTTTTGTTTAGTCGATATAGTTTAATAATTCTTCGAATTTATCGAAACCGGTTTCTGAATTGATGTGACCGCCGCCTTTTATGACAAATTGTTTATCTGTGATTTTATCGGCGAATTGTTTTTCGGCATCGTAATTTACGTATGGGTCATTATCTGAATAGAAACAAATTATATCATTGCAATATTCTTTTATATCTTCAAGGTTGTCGAAAAACATTGACTCGTTTACTGCGTCATAGTCGGGGTTGATTCCTAAATAATTATTAAAACCGCAAACAAAAATTAGCTTTTTTACTTTGGTTTTATTATTAATCAGATATTTGCAGACAAAGACTGGCGCGATGCTATGGGCAATAATTATTGTATTTTTATCGATGGCTAATTTATCTAGCTCATTACTCCAAGACTTGTAGTTTTGTTTTTTTATGCCGATTGGCATTTGTGGGACAAAGACTTGTTTGCCTTTGGCTTGCAATTCATTCTTCAGCCACGGGAACCAATTGCCTTCGTTCGACCCGAAACTTCCGTGAAGAATTATGTATTTTTCCATATGGTATTATTGTATCATTAGATTTCTGATGTTTTGATTAAAAATCTTCGTAATAATTAATGATTTTTTCTTTTGTGCCGTCGCTAGATATTCTGTCCCATTCTGTTTTATAAATAGATCGGGCAAGGTCTTTATTTAGATATTCTTTCTGGAATAAATCTCTTCTTTCTATTAAAATGGGGTTGTCGGTCCAGAGGTTAAAAACGCCGTTTTTGTTGATGCGTTTTAAGATATATTCGTGGCAGCGTTCAAAATGCTCCTCAAAAGTATTTATCTCTGGGTAATTTTTTAGCGAGGTGGCTAATTGTCTTTTTGCTAAAATTGGGATGCTAAAATCTCGGTCAGAATCGGAAATGCATTCTCCGTAAATATTCCTAGGTTTTTCTTTTCTTGAGCCTCTGTGGTCTTCAATCGCTTCTGCCATTATTTCGATTTCTGGCTCAGTAAAGAATTCTTTTAGTTCGTTATCGTTTTTTAATATTTTTGCAGATTCTTTTTCGTGATTTTCTCGGTCGATATTTAGGCCGATATCGTGATAGCTAGCTATTGCATAAGCCATGTTTTTATCTAAGTCATAATAATCTGCAAGCATCATCATATTTTCGATGACATTATTAATATGAATCATCCCGTGGGAATAATATTTCTCGTATTTAGGAAAAATGTAGTCGGTAATATACTGCACTAACTCTTCATCTGGGCTCATGTTTTTCATTATAGTATCTCAATATTTTGATGTTTTATTAATCCCAACCGAATTCTTGATAAAAAATTCCGTCGTTTTTGAATCTCTCGAGGGCTTTTTTACGCGAATCGATAAGGTTGTCTGGTAAATTATTTTCGTTAAACCATTTTAGTTCTGATACTTTTTCGGGATCGTTGATTTTTAATTCGCCGGAATAGTTGTTTATTTTGAAACAGCCTAAGAATCTTGGTTCTCCGTCTCCGAAAGAATGGAGTAAGCCCATAAACTCAATGTCTTTTGGTAAGACATCGATATTGATTTCTTCTTTAACTTCGCGGCGGACGGTCGTTGTCATCGGTTCATCTTTCTCGACGTGTCCAGAGGCTGAGAAATCCCACATTCCGTCAGCGAAGCCAGTGTTTTGTCTTTTTTGTAAGAGATATTCTGTTTCTGCCCCAATTTTTCTAGTTAATAAAATGAGGACCGCCGCTATGGTTCTAAAGCGCCCCGATGCGTTGTTTATCGAATTATCCATATTGTTATTTTATCATTTTTAGATATTTTTTCGCAAGAGAAACCCCCCGGCTCTACCCACACTGGTGGTGTGGAAGCCGAGGGGTTTTTGCGTTGTTTACTTGTCTTATTTGTCGAGGCTGACGAGCCAATTATACAGGCTCATCAGCTGCTGCACATCTTTGGCCTGCTCCTCCTCCGGGAGCTCTTCGAACGGCTTATCAAGCGGCCCTCCGAGAGCCCAGGCATTTGCCGGGAGCCTCAGCCATGCTTCGTGCAGCTTTGCTGCATATTTTGCCTGAACATTGAAGTCGGGCACTTTCAGCACGGTTTTGAGGATTGTCACTCCGTCGGTTTCTCCCTCAGCAAATGAGGGGAGCAGGGCGATCATGCCCTTTGCCGATTCGATGTTGACCTGTTGCCAGTGATCCGGCAACTCGTCAAATGTGGCTGTTGAGAGATCAACAGTGATCCTCTCTGCCTCCTCGACGCTGATGCCGTTGGCTTCAGCGACTTCCTCGATGGAGCTTCCGCGGAGATTCTTCTCTCCGTTCCGGCCTCGGATTGTAGGGCCGGTGCAGGCAGCTGCGTAATCGGCTGCTGCAAGGCGTGCCAGTTCCATTACCTGCTCGTCTGTGAAAATGTAAGCGTTACTCATAACACCATCCTCCTTCTGACGGGTCCCCTCCCCGCCTATAAAACTTGAGTCTTTTTTGCAACTCATTTTGATTACCTATGAATAGATAAGCAAGATGAGTTACAAAATCACTCTTAAGGAGAATTCAACGCATTTTAAGGTCCCATAAACTCAATGTCTTATTTAAGCCTATGTCCTTATTATAGCACAAGTAGTATATTTTGTCAATTATTAGTAAAAAGAGCCTCCGGCTCTATGCACGCTAGCGATGTGGAAGCCGGAGGTTTTATGATTGTTTGTCGATTTTTGCTTTTGTATACGTCTCATCGTCGGTAACTTTTCTGATGAAGTGGTAGACCGATTCTTCATCGTCTACATTCAGGAAATGACGGGTGTAATACCATCTGTTGTCGCCACCTTCTATTACGTTGAGAATGATTGATGCGCCGGCACAGAGACTTCCTTGCTTCATACCCTCATATATTCTACTTTGTTCTTTGCCGGAGAACTGTTCTTTGAGGTCTTTCCATGAGAAATTCCAACCCATTTTTCTTAGGCCATTAGTCATTTCTTCATCGTCGATCCCCGGATGTTCTGCAATAAATTTCAACCCTTTGATTACTGGATCCATTGTAATAGTCTTCATACTCATCCACCTTTCTTATCTATCGACAACCAATCATTTAAATAGCTTAGTCGGAGTTTTCTGACTACGTCTGTATTATACTATATACGTTCTCTTTAAAGTAAAATGCGATTTTTGATTTGACAATTTTGAATAGTGTGCTATAATGCTAGAATCGCTCCTTTGGGGCGAGCCTTTTAAAATATGGGACAAGATTATAGGAGGAGGTTTTGGCATTTTGCCTTCTTCTCATCTGTAAATTCTTCACTCAACAGAAGAATCTTTGCAGCATAAAATGCCATAGCAGGTAATTTCATTTCTCCGACGGGGGACATGAGAGTGAAGGATTACCTGTTATTGCTATCGCAGCTGCTATGTTTTGCTCTTGGGAGGGAGAGCGTCGAGTTCGCTGGGTGTGGGGCGAGCTTTATAGAGGACAGCAGGATTTCTCGAAGAACATATTAGTCCGTAAGGTCGGAAGGTATTGGGTCCTGGGGACTCGTTGGGCCTTGGGGACTCCCGTAAAAAAGGTTGCTGCGCAATGGTTAAATCTTCCGTAGACAGGCTATCGGAAGGGCTGAATTAGCCACATCTATTGCCCATTGCGAGCCTGTTTTTATAGCCTCGTGAATACGGGGCTTTTTTAATGTTTTTAAAATTTGTGATTTTTTTTAAAAAATTGTGGTATAATTATGAAGGTGGTGATATTTTTATGGACGCTTAGCTCAGTTGGCTAGAGCGTGTCTTTGACGTAGACAAGGTCAGAGGTTCGACTCCTCTAGCGTCCACCACGCAAAAATATAGCGGAGTGTTCGGAGTCGTTCTTCGAATCGACTCCTCTAGCGTCCACCACGCAAAAATATTAATTAACAATTTGGGTCGGTAGCTCAGCAGGTTAGAGCACGGGCCTTTTAAGCCCGGTGTCGAGGGTTCGAGCCCCTCCCGACTCACCACAGATTTGCTCCAGCAGGAGCTTTTTTGTTGGCGAACCCTCGGGCTTCGCCAACGAGGGTTCGAGCCCCTCCCGACTCACCACAGATTTGCTCCAGCAGGAGCTTTTTTGTTGGCGAACCCTCGGGCTTCGCCAACGAGGGTTCGAGCCCCTCCCGACTCACCAAGGATACGAGTAAAAATCCAAAGCTTGCTTTGGATTTATTTTTTATTTCGGATGTAGATTAGGTAGTAGCTAAGACTGACGATGCCGGCGCCGCCGATAATGTTTCCGATTGTGACTGGAATGAGATTATGGATAAGAAAACTCCAAAAAGTAAGTCCTTCGGTTAGAATGCCATTTTTAAAAGCGACGAAGATGCCGGCGGGACCGTAGAACATATTAGCGATTGAATGTTCGAAACCGCAGAGGACGAAAAGGAAGATTGGGCCGAAAATGGCGAGGATTTTTCCGCCGGTAGTTTCAGCACTAAAAGCCATCCAGACCGCGATACAAACTAGGAAATTACAGAGGATGCCGCGAATAATGGCTTCGACGAGGCCGAGGTTATTTTTTGCGACAGCGGTCGTGATGACAGATTCGGAGATGTTGTCGAAGACGCCGCTATAAGTTGCCAGTAAGGCAATTAAAACTGCACCGATGAAGTTGCCGAGAAAAACGAGGCTCCAATTTTTTAAGAGTTTTACTAAAGTAATCTTACCTTTGATCCAAGACATAACCATTAGGTTATTACCAGTGAATAGTTCGCTGCCGGCGATGACTACCATTATTAAGCCAATCGGGAAGACAAGGGCTCCGGCGATTTTGCCGCCGTAAGCGTTGCCGAATGTCGAGCCGATACCAGCGAGGGCAATAAATATACCGGCGAGGACGCCAAGAAGAAGCATTTTCCAGGCTGATAAATTAGCTTTAGTTTTTCCCACCTCGATAGATTTTTTGGCGATTTCGTTTGGTGCTAACATAAAACATATTATATATTAGAGTAGTAGAAATTGGTATGCTTGTGGAAAAGTTGTGGAAAAATGAATAAAAATGTTATACAAAAATCCCCTCAAACAGAGGGGATTTTTTTATTCTCTTAGAGAATTATTTCTTTGCTTTTTCCGCGATATCGCGAGTATTGCGCCAAATCATAATGAACATCATAGTCATTTCATAAGCTAGACGAACTCCGATTGGTCCGAGGATTAAGCATATAAAGAAGGAAAGAACGCCAACCCCGCCCAATGCTAAGAATGAGAATGAGAAGAGGATGACGAAGATTGTAGCAATATAATATATTACTTTCAAAATCGGTTCAATCCACATAATCTTGAAGGATAGAAAATCCTTGAGCCACTTTAAGAATTTACCTTTCGGTTCAGTTTTTGCTTTTACGAACAAGAAATAAAGCAGGATCCCACCGATGATGGCGAGGATGCCAGCGATGATCATCCAGATGCCGGCACCTTCAAGTCCTGACATCGAGCTACTGCTTAATATGTCATCGTAGTCGTAGCCATAACCATAGCTACTAGTTATTGCAAAATTTTGCATATTATAACTCCTTTAGTTATTATTACCTTAATTTTAGCATAAAAAATTCTGGTTTGTAAAGAATTTTTAAGAAAAAACTTATGGTTAGTTTTAGTAGTGCGTTGAAAGATAAGGCGATATAAGATATTATATATGGTATGAATAGAGTACCGCTGGCGGAGAGGATGAGACCGACGAAGTTGTCTGAGGTGGTTGGGCAAGACGCGATTATTGGCGATGGGAAAATTTTGACGGAAATTGTCAAAAAGGGCGAGCCGGTGAATTTGATTTTTTGGGGGCCGCCGGGAACGGGGAAGACGACGTTGGCGCGGATTTTAGCGAGAGAGTTTAAAGCGGATTTTGTCGAGATTTCGGCAGTAACGGCGGGGAAAAAGGATGTCGAAGAGGTCGTAAAACGGGCGAAGTTGAATTGGAACTTAAAAACACGGACAGTTTTATTTGTAGATGAAATTCATCGATTTAATAAGGCGCAACAAGATGCATTTTTGCCACACGTTGAGTCGGGGTTGATAACTCTCATCGGAGCGACGACGGAAAATCCATCTTTTGAAGTTATTTCGCCGCTTTTGTCGCGGTCGCGGGTAGTAGTAATTGCGCCGTTAACTAAGGAAGCGATTTTAGAGGTTTTAGGGCGGGCGGTTAAAGCGGAAAAAGTAACGAAAAGGGTTTCGAAAAAGGCATTGGACTATATCGCGGAGCTTTCGGGCGGGGACGCGAGGTCGGCTTTGGGGGATTTAGAACTGGCTCTTTCGCTTGCAAATAAAGTAGATGAAAAGGTTGTGCAGGAAGCGGCGGGGAGAAAGATGCCGGGTTATGATAAAAAAGGCGACAAACATTATGATACGATTTCGGCGTTTATTAAATCAATGCGGGGCTCGGATACGGATGCGGCGCTTTATTATCTCGCGAGAATGGTTGAGGCGGGAGAGGATCCGAAGTTTATCGCGCGGAGAATGGTAATTTTTGCGAGCGAGGACATCGGTTTAGCAGGAAATGGAGCTTTGAGTTTAGCAACAGCGTGTTTTCAGGCGGTAGAGCGAGTCGGGATGCCGGAATCGGGACTTATATTAGCGCATACTTGCATCGCATTGTCAAAATCGAAAAAGAATCGAGATTCGGCGGATGCGTGGTATAAGGCTTTAGAGGTGGCGCGGAAAGCGCCGAATGAGCCGGTACCGATTTGGCTTCGGAATGCACCGACAAAATTGATGAAAGACTTAGGTTTTGGGAAAGGTCAAAAATGGGAATCGGGTTTTCATCTCGACAAAAATTATTTACCAGATAGTATTAAAGACGAGAAAATTTTTAAATCAACTCTCTAGGCCGGCTTGGAAATACATTAAGACATAGTCCCAGCCCCAATCAAGAGAGAAGCCGGAAGAAGTGTATTTGTTGAATTTAAAATAGGGCATACCGTTTGCGAGTTTCGAAGTTTTTTCGGCGTTGGCGATGATTTCGTCGAGCGTTTCATCGTTTTTAACGCAACTCTCGAAAGTTTCGCCGAGGCCGATTTTTTTGCCGAGCTCAATCCAATAATTTTTATCTTTCCCATCTAACTCGGCGAAGGCGTTTTTGCCGGATTTTTTGAAATAATTGTTCCAGACGGTCGTGATGGCGAGTTTATAATAATCCCAGAATTTGCCTTCGTTTTTCGCACAATAAGTCCCGAGGGCGGAATAGCGAGAGTTAATCGCACGAGCTTCGCCGTATTCGTAGAGGAAGTCGGAGATGCGGACTTCGACTAAGATGTCGTTTTCTTCAATATATTTATCAAACTCTTCTTCGTTTTCGAAAATAGCGTTCTCAAAAGCGACGCAGTAGGGGCACATAATATCAGAATAGATGATGAAATAGTTTTTTGCTTCGGGATTCCCGACAGTCATTTCGGTATCCCAGACTTTTTCGGAGTTCGAAGGTTTTACCATACTAGAGATGATGGCCGCTCCGAGGATTCCGACAAGAAGGATAATCCCTAAGATTCTAAGTATTTTTTTCACGCGCCTCCTTTTTCTTCAGAAATTTTTCATTTACTATTATAACATAGGTTTCTAGGCCAAGGCGTTTTAAGGCAAAGATAGCGATGACGATTGCGACCCAAGTGACGACGATGGAGATAGTTCCCGCGATGGCAAGGCTACCGGTACTGAAAATGGCACCGAGAAGCGGAGTAAGAAGCGTTGTCCCGCAAGTCGGGCAACCAGCGCCGAGGGCGATTAGCCCGGTAATTAATCCAGCTTTTTCGAGATTTTCGGCGTTTTTTTCGCGTTTCTTTTTCCATAAGACGACGATGAGGCCGATAAGAGTGCCCTGTAAAAGAGCGATGAAGAATATCGGAAGCCAATCGAAGAAAATTTGGTTAATGCCGAAGATGGCGAGAAAGCTTTCGCCGAGAATTTTTAAATTATGAGGGAAGCCGAGAGAGAAAATAAGGCTAAATTTCGAAGTACCACTAGATAATAAATTCATCAGGAGGCCGAAGAATAAGAAACTAGGAATAAAGCCATACCAGAAGCGCTTTTCTTTGGTCGCGAGTAAAATTCCTTTGCCCGCTAAAACAAAATCGTCTAACCATTTCCTCCAATTCATATGAATATATTATCATAAGTTTTTTAAAATTGTCAAGAAAGGTTTGTTCGGTTTTTTGAAGATACCCCTGTAAAATTAGAAATTTGGGAAATATATTAAAACATAAAGATTTTTAAAAAACAAGGTTGACAAGCATTCTGGCTATGCTAAAATAAGATTGTAATTTGGATCAAGCCGACGTTGAGAGTGATCTAAATTACTGGAGGGTGGAGAGTGTAGAGCTATTTTGGCTAGACGTTTTGATCCACCTAGGAATTAGTTAGTAAAAACCCGCTAAAAACGGGTTTTTATTTATTTTCTAGCTTAAGTGTGATATAATTATGGGTATGAGACTTCTTCGAAGATTCGATAAAGCTCTGATTCTGTTTTTTATGACGGCTATCGTTTTAGTTTTTGTTTTTTTGGCGAAAGTTAATTCTTCGAGGACTTTTGCGGATACGGAAGTGGAAATTTCGGTAAATGAGAGTGCGAATTTCGTGACTTTTTATGATGAAGGGAAGAAGTTGACGGTTAAAACGAATGTGAAAACCGTCGGAGATGCTTTAGATAAGGTGGGGATTATTATTAACGAGGGGGATAGGGTTGAGCCGGGACTTGAGAGCGAGATTAATGCGGATAATTTCTTTGTGAATATTTATCGGGCAAGGCCGGTAATTGTAAAGGATGGAGTGAGCGAAAAATATGTAATGTCGTCGAGTTATAATCCGACGGAGATTTTTAAAGAGGCGGGCGTGACGGTTTATGATGGTGATGAGATAAAGCCGGTTTCGAATACGAATTTTCTCGAGGCGGGGGTAGCGACGGTTTATGAGATTAAACGTAATGGCGGGAGAATGATTACGGTTGAGGAAGAAGTGCCTTTTGAAGAAAAGAAGGAACAGGATTACAGTTTAGCGGCGGGAAAAACTGAGGTGCGTCAGCTCGGCGAGGTCGGAATGAAGCAGATTACATATAATGTCTTATATATAAACAATGAGGAAGTGTCGAGAGAGGCGGTGTCTGAAGTGATAGTGAGGGAGCCGGTGGCGAGAGTGGTCGCGGTTGGAGCGAAAAAGTCGGTGCCGCCGGAATGGGGGACTTGTGCGGATTGGGCAAGAGCGGCCGGAGTGAGCGAGGATGACCTTTCGGCGGCGCTTGATTTGATTTATCGCGAGAGTGGCTGTAGGGTAGATGCGAGAAACGCTTCTTCGGGGGCTTACGGAATTCCACAGGCTTTACCGGGCAATAAGATGGCAGCATATGGAGCGGATTGGGAAACTAATCCGGTAACTCAGATTCGTTGGATGAGTGGGTATGTGACTGGACGATACGGGGGCTGGAAGCAGGCGATTGAATTTTGGTATGCACACGGTTGGTATTAAATGAAAAACAAGAAATCTTTAGGGCAGCATTGGCTTTATAATCGGGCGATTTTGGACGAAATTGCGAGGTTGGCGAAGGAAGGGACTTTGGAGACTGATGAAGGGAGCGCGTACGATTCTTCCGAAAAAACAGGGGTAGAAACGGTTTTGGAGATTGGTCCGGGACTTGGGACTTTAACATCGAGTTTGTTGAAACGGTTTTCTAAAGTAATTGCGGTTGAATTTGATGAGGGTTTGGCGGCGAATTTGCCAAAATCGTTTCCAGGGAAGAATTTAGAAGTAATTAATGAAGATATTTTGAAGTTTGATTTTTCTTTGATTCAGGAGCCGTATGTAGTTGCGGGGAATATACCATATTATATTACGAGCCCGATTATTGAAAAATTATTAACGGCTTCGAATTTACCAAAGAGGATTGTGCTTTTGATTCAAAAAGAAGTTGCGGAGCGAATTTTAGACGAGAAAGAGACGGTTTTGTCACTTTTCGTGAAGAATCGGGCACGAGTTTTTCCGGGAATTTTAGTGCCAAAGGAAGAGTTTACGCCGCCGCCGAAGGTAGATAGTAAAGTGATTGTTCTAGAGCCGAAGGAACCGGAAGTCAGCGAGGAAGTTTTTAAAATTATTCGGGCGGGATTTTCGGCGCCGAGAAAGAAACTAATCTCGAATTTAGGTAGTTTCAAGTCGCGAGAGGAACTAGCGGGGATTTTTGCCCAGCTTAAGATTAGTTTAGACGCGCGGCCGGCGGATTTGAAGCTAGAAGAGTGGAAAGAATTATATGAAGCCCTAATGGATTAAATATGGTATAATTATCCCTATGGATGCAAACACGATTAGAAAAAAATTCTTAGATTTTCAAGTTAAAAATGGACATAAAGTAATACAGCCGGCGCCGCTAGTTTTAGAGGGCGACCCGACGACGCTGTTTACCGGTTCTGGGATGCAGCCGCTTTTGCCGTTTCTGCTCGGGAAAGAGCATCCGCTCGGGACGAGGCTCTGCGATTCGCAGCCGTCGATGAGGCTCCAGGATATTGAGGATGTCGGAGATCCGCGACATACGACGGTGTTTGAGATGCTTGGGAATTGGTCTTTAGGAGATTATTTTAAGGAAGAACAAATTCGGAACTTCTTTAAGTTTTTGACTGAGGAAGTTGGGTTGGATCCGGAGAAGATATATGTAACTTGTTTTATCGGGAACGAGAAATACGGAATTCCGAAGGATATGGAAGCGGCGGAGATTTGGCAGAAGGTGTTTTCTGAGGCCGGAGTTGAGGCGAAAATTGCAGAAATTGGGTCGGCGGAAAACGGCGATAAACGCGGAATTAAGCCGGGGGAAAGAATTTTCTTTTATGATGATAATGAAAACTGGTGGAGTCGAGGGGGAGGATGTGAGAGTACGCCGATTGGAGATCCTTGCGGTCCAGATTCGGAAGTGTTTTATGATTTCGGAGAAGATAAACAAGATGTCGAAAAATATGGTTTAGCGCATCCAGCGAGCGACGGGGCGAGATTTATGGAAATCGGAAACTCGGTCTTTATGCAGTATAAGAGGAATGAAGATGGAACTTTTTCGGAACTTACGAAGAAAAATGTCGATTTCGGGGCGGGACTTGAGCGAATTACGGCGGCGTCGATTGGGTCGTTTGACGTGTTTAAGATTTCTTTGATGAAGCCGATTATTGATAAGCTCGAGGAGATTTCGGGAAAATCGTATGATAATAATACGGACGAGATGAGAGTGATTGCGGATCATATTCGCGGGGCGTATTTACTCGCGGCGGAAGGGTTAGTGCCTTCGAATAAAACTCAAGGGTATGCGATGAGGCGATTACTGCGTCGGGCGATTTTACGGGCGTTAGATCTCGGTATTTCGGATAATTTCTTAGCGGAAATTGTGCCGATTGTAGCTAATAATTATCAGGAATTACCGGATTCGATTTTGACACATCGAGAGGTAGCGCTCGAAGTGATGCTTCGGGAGGAAAATGCATTTAGGAAGACTTTAAATAAGGGCTTAAAAGAGTTAAGGAAGTTAACGAATAATCAGAAAATGATTGACGGAAAAGATATTTTTAAGTTACAGGATACGTATGGATTTCCATTTGAGCTGTCGGTTGAAGAGTGTTACCGGGAAGGGATTGAGCTCTCAGAAGATTATCGGAAAGAATTTGAGGAGGCATTAAAAGAGCAACGCGAGCGGAGCCAGACTGCGTCTAAGGGAATGTTTAAAGGTGGGCTCGAAGATCACGGCGAAATGACGGTAAAGTATCATACAGCGACGCATTTACTACTCGCAGCTTTACAAAAATTAGTGGCGGAAGATATTTGCCAGAAGGGTTCTAACATTACGGCGGAAAGAGTACGGTTTGATTTTAATTGTGATCATAAGTTGACGTCGGAGGAGTTGGCTAAGGTTGAGGCTCAGGTTAATGAGTGGATAGAAGCGGACCTTCCGGTCGTGTTTGATGAGTATGATAAGGCTTACGCGCGAGATACTTTGAAAGCGCACGGGCAGTTCTGGGATAAATATCCGGAAAAGTTGAAGGTTTATACGATTGGAGATTTCGAGAAGCCGATTTCGCGGGAAGTTTGTGGCGGGCCACACGTCGAACACACGGGCGTTTTAGGGAAGTTTAAGATAAAGAAGGAAGAGTCGTCTTCGGCGGGGGTAAGAAGAATTAAGGCGGTTTTGGAATAAAGGCTCTTGTTTTTTTGGAATAAAATTTATTATTATAAGAACATAAAAGAAGCCCTCTAGGAAGACTTTTTTGTAGGTTGTTTTCTAATTCGAATTACTTCGAACTAGATTTTTTCTTTGGTTCATTATCTCGTTGATTGCGATTAATGATTATCGGCGTAAACTGAACCACTGATATTATGGTCATATTAGATTAATTATTCCAAATTCGAGAGGATTATTAGTTTGCAAGGCACCTAGCGGGAAATCCGCGATACCAGATGCCACTGGCACGGGGGGATACGCGAGATTTAGTCAAAGAAAAGCCTTTTGAATATTGAGAGCCATCAGACAGGGTGGATGTCCAGTAGCTTCCTTCGCTATCTCTCTTACTTATAGATGAGCTAGTTGCGTAGCCTGCGTAGAGATAATTGTTTGGATATGAACGAAGAGTCTTAGACATTTCTTCTCCAGTAGGAGTAGTAGAAGAAGTCATATTTTGAGATATACCACTATCGTTTTGATGGCCGCCTAAAGCATTGGATAATGTCACATAGTCGCTCGTAGTGGTACTTTCATTAGTAGGTAAATGCCACTCAGCTGGACAGATAGAAGTATTCAGGGATTGAATAACATTTGGATAGTATGTAGTATCCGCGATTATTGCCGTCCAAGTATAGTAATTGCCATATGAATAAATATTTGCATCAGTTGGAGTAGACATATTTGTCTCTGGAGAAGCAGTGTTGCTATTGTTATATCTTGGGATACGATAACCTGGATTGTCGTCAGCGCCAATATCTATAGATGCAGTCCCCTCTTGTGTGCCTGAATAGTATAAGGAATTTGCCGTGGTGCTATTCGTAAAGTTTGCCGTCTCTGGCTCTGCCAACCCAGCAAACACTCCACCATAACCTTGTGCTAAGCTACCATCGGAATTTCCTATAGCGTCATAATCAAGCCTTAAGTTCTCAATCATCCAACATTTTCCATCAGCGAGCTTAGCAATAGCGTAAGTATCGTTATCTCTCTGATCGGTTAAAGCCGTAACTTTTCCAATCGGCATAGTAGTATTATCTGGACAAGTATAGCCTTGTAGATAACCTGCAGTCGGAGCCCAGACTGCATATAACGATAAACCTTTTGTACTAACATCTCCTACATTGATATTTGCCATTGGTCCATAAATATGATAGCCAAGATTAGCTCCGGTACCATTCCCATTTGCGTCATTTTCGTTCAGGATCCAATCATATTTATCAGACCAACCGACAAATCCATAGCCTGAGCGTTTAAAGTTAGAAGGCCAAAGGTTTGCATCCATATTAGAAGTAATAGTATCAGTATTGTCACTATAGTTAGCAGTCTGATCGCCCATCGTATCAGTCACTAACCCATTCGCATTCGGGAAATAACAAATTGTATTAGCAGCGCAAGCCTGTTCTGTGTTTGGAACTCCCGAAGCCGGATGAACGAGCGTATATTTCACTTTCCCATTATATGTATCAGCTCTTTGGGTTCCGGAAACAAAAGCTGCATAAGTCGTTTCTAACTTAGAACCTAAAGTAAGGTCGGTAGTAGAAGAAAAGCTCGCTACTTTAGTGTAGGAAGATGGTACT
>JAZMZP010000024.1:0-6600 GCA_045586015.1 Candidatus Nanosyncoccus sp. | reverse complement strand
TACGATCCGACTTTGCCATTTTTTTCAAATTACTGACGAACCCTAACCCTAATCACTCACATCAACATCCAACGTAATCGCAACTTTATACCCCTTAAACTCCTTCTGCACCTCGTCATAAATTTCCTGATAAACCTCCTCACGACCCCCAATTTTATCCCCCGCCCTACCCCCAACCTTAAAATCAACAATAATATCAAAACTCAGCGTTTTAGCTTCAGGATCCAAATAAAACCCGTGCATCTGCAAAACCTCTTTATGACTAAAAACAATTTTCTCCACCTTCTTCTTAGCCTCAATCACTTCCCTGTCCTTCGTATTAATCGAATAAACCCCAATCGTATGCAAAATCACACCGTATTTCTCCGATACCCGTTTCGTAATGCGACGAGAAATTTTATCAATCTCCGCCACCGTCAAAGTATCATCCACTTCGATATGAATCGAACCCAAATATTTATCCGGACCATAATCATTTAGCACCAAATCAAACGCACCCCTCACGTCTTTCTCCTTCAAAACTTCCCTCTTAATCGATTTCGCCAAACTACTTTCTATCCGCGTCCCAAGTATATTATCAACCGACTCCTTAATCAGCTCCATCCCAGCTTTAACAATAAAAACCGACACTAGTACCCCTACATACGCCTCAATATTCACATTAAAAATCATATAAATAATCGCCGAAAGAAGGACCGAAATCGACAGGATCGCATCGTTAAAAGCATCCGCTCCGCTCGCCACCAAAGAGTCAGATTTAATCGCGCGCCCTTTTTTCTTCACATACAGACCAAGCACAAATTTAACAATAATCCCCGCAATCAAAACAATCAAAGTCGCAACATCATAATCCACTTCTTCCGGCGTAATAATCTTTTTCACCGATTCAATAAACGCCGTAATCCCAGCATAAAGCACGATAGCAGAAACAATCAGCGAAGTAATATACTCTATTCGCCCATAACCGTATGGATGTTTTTTGTCCGGCGCCTTACCAGCCAACTTCGTGCCAACAATCGTAATGATACTCGACAGCGCATCACTAAAATTATTTACAGCATCTGAAATAATCGCAATCGAATTCGACAACACCCCCACCGCCGCCTTAAAACCCACAAGCACCAAATTCATCCAAATGCTTATAATGCTAGTTTTAACTACTGTCTTCTCGCGCTGATTTTTCATAAATATTACCCTATTATATCATGTTTTCCGCAACTCTTGATATGTTGCCCCTTAACATATATAATATATAAAAAGGAGCAACCATGGGATTTTTACCAAAAAATGACGAATGCGATATCTGCGGAGCCAAACTAGACCCCGAGGACATTCCAGTTCACCTTTGCAAAATTTGCCAAAATATGTAATAAATCAGTGCACATATCCCCCATCATCATTAAACGTAATCTTTTCAACTAAGTCAAAAAATCCACATTCCAAACATTTTACACTACTAGAATCCAATTCTACCCCCAGTTTGTGGTATTTTTATCCCAAATCCACTAAAATTTACTACAATAGAAAAAGAAAGGCAACTATGGATTTAGCAAAAATCGGCAAATATATCGCCACCAAGCGTAAAGCAAACAATCTCACCCAAGAAACTCTAGCAGAAAAGCTAGACATTTCCAATCGCTCAATTTCCAAATGGGAGCGCGGCATTTGCCTGCCAGACGCCGAAAACATGGCCAAACTCTGTAAACTGTTTAAAATCTCCTACAACGAACTCCTCTCTGGCGAAGATCTAAAAAATTCCGACTACGAAAAGAAAGCCGAAGAAAACTTCGAAGAATTTTCCCGCATCGAAACCGCCCAAAACAAAAAATTCTTCTTATACGAAAACGTCATCGGCTACCTTTCATGTATCTCGTTTTTTACTTTAATTCTCGTAACTAGTTATGTAGAAATGCCTACCTTCCTACGTACCATCTTGTTCGTCATCGGTTTCATCATCCTTATCATTGGTATAATTTTCTGCATCAAAATCGAAACCGAAGCCGGCAAATACCAATGCAAACATTGCAAAAACCTCTACACCCCTAAATATTCCACAGTCTATTTTGCTCCGCATTTCGGACGCACACGCTACATGACTTGCCCCAAATGCCACAAAAAATCTTGGCAAAAGAAAATCGCCTAATTTCCTAGTGTCTTAATCTTTCCAAAATCCACTTTCTCCACCGCCTCCCTCAACGCCGCTTCCGAACCATAATGCGTCCGCCGCTCCGGCGCATCCGAGAGCATATGTTGCGCGTACGGGAAACTCACTGCCCTCTCCAGCACTCCGCCAAGCCTTCCCACCGCATTCAGCCCATCTACTCCAATTTTTCCACCTCCGCACAACACTTCCGCTTTTCGCACTTTCCCAATCGGCACCTCCAGCGCCCGCTTCATTTCCTCCGGGAAAAAAGTTAAGGAAAACAAATCCCCGTCCTCTTCCCCCGCCAATGGCCCATACGCAATCGAGGTATTCCCCTCAATCCACAATCTCGGACTTAGATTTCGCATCTTCGCTCCATCCAAATTCATTTCACTTCGTACATATTTCTTCCCACTCATATCCGTCATTTCGCACACAAAATCCCCCTCGCACGTCGTCGTCATCACCGCCCCAGACACATCTGGCGACTTCAACCCATGCTTCGTATCATACGAAATTGTATCGCTAATATAATCACAAATAATCCAGGAAATCAAACCCGTCTCCACATTTTCCGCTACTAAATAAAACTCACACCTCGCGCCCCAAAACACACTCGAATGCACCCGAAACATCGTCACAATTCCATAATATTTTTCTACGTCACCTTCAAAAATCGCTGACCTAGCCAGCCGAAATCCCGCCGGCAAAAACCTTTGCATTTTTTTCGGCGCCGTAATTTCATAAAACATAAAAGTACAATACGGCTCCACCACAAAAGGCATCTTATCCGCTTTCTTTGTCGCCGACCCTACAATTTTCCTTTACGCCCACACCGGCAACTTCTTAAGCTTCGTCTGCATATAAGTCACTTTTCCGACTTCCATCGGATCCACTAATCTCTCCACCCCCCTTCGCATATTCTAAAACATTCATGTTTTTATTTTACCACGTAAACATGCTATAATATACATATTGCTCAGAAAACCGTAGAGGAGGTGATAAAAATGAGCAAAATTTTTGAAATTTCTGGAGATTCTACGCAGAAATCAACATCCTGTCCAGTAGAAAATAACCAGAAAAGTAGTTTAACAGAAGAAAATGACACAAAGGTTATCCACAAAGACAGTTTTTCTGAAAGTTACGCCAATGCTGGAGTGGACATCACTGCTGGCTACAAGGCTGTTGAACTGATGAAAAAATCTATTGCAAGAACCAAAGTCGAAGGCTCAATCGACAACATCGGCAACTTCGGCGGATTATTCTTGCCGAACCTTAGCGGAATGACAAAGCCAGTGTTCGTATCTGGCACTGATGGTGTCGGCACAAAACTCAAGATTGCAATGCTACTTGATAAGCACAATACTATTGGCATAGACTGTGTTGCAATGTGCGTCAACGACATCGTTTGCTGCGGAGCCAAACCGTTATTCTTCCTCGATTATATTGCTTGCGGGAAAAACTATCCCGCAAAAATCGCATCAATCGTCGAAGGAATAGCCGAAGGCTGCGTTCAAGCTGGCTGCGCTCTCATTGGCGGAGAGACAGCCGAACACCCAGGCATGATGCCAGCAGACGAATACGATGTCGCAGGCTTTACCGTAGGGGTTGTAGATTACGACAAGATATTGCAACCTGATTCTCAAAAAACCGGAGATATCTTGATTGGCCTACCCTCAAACGGCGTTCATTCAAACGGTTTTTCTTTGGTTCGCAAAATCTTTAACGTCGACGAGGCAAGCTTATCCAACTATTATTGTGAACTCGGTCGTACACTTGGCGAAGAGCTACTCGAACCAACCGTTATCTACGTGAAACCAATCCTTGAGTTATTCAAAAATGTTCCCGTCAAAGCCATCGCTCACATCACGGGCGGCGGCTTCTACGAAAACATTCCTCGAATTTTACCTAAAAACTTAACCGCAAAAATCGAGGAAAAGAGTTTTGAAACTCCGCCAATTTTCAATCTCATTCAAAAAACTGGCGATATCAGCGAACGCGAAATGTATAATATCTTCAATATGGGTATTGGTATGGTTGTTTCAGTATCTTCAGAATATGCCGACGAAGCAATACGCTCACTCCAAGAATCCGGCATAAACGCATGTGATATTGGCGAACTCGTTCCAGGAGACGGCAGTCTATATCTTTGGTAATTTTCTTCTCATTTTTAAAAAGGCCGAGCAATACGCTCGGCTCTTTTTTTATGCTATAATAAAATTACTCCTGCTACACTTCGGTCACTGTCGGTGAGAAAAGTTTCGTTAGTTATGGGTATTGTCATTTATGCCTGTAACCAGGAGCCAATAAATCAGGCTCACATAAATGACTCATTAGTTAATATAATTAAGGAGTCTTTATGCAAAACTTTAACAAAAACAAAACGGAACGAGTCGAAGTGATGGCTCTTTTCGGTTACGAGATGACCCCGTGTCAGCCTCTCACTTTCCGCCGTCAAGGCGAGAAAGAAACCGAAGTCACCGAGCTACTCAGAACTCAAATTAAGTTCTGTCGTGGAGTAGCCCTCCACATCTTCGACGTTCTCGTAGGTCGGGAAAAAGTGACACTAGAGTTCAACTCCAGTGATCTCTCCTGGTCTATCAAATAAAATAATCCCCCTTCGGGGGTTATTTTATTTGATAGTGGATTGTGAAACAAAAAATAAAAATAGGCATTTTACGAACAATCTCCAGATTTAACGCGCGTGATTTTTACTAAAATCCCAGCGTGCAAAGCGTCCGAATCTTAAGACGCTTTGCACCTGACGGATTTTGTAAAAATCACATAAGCGTTAAGTCTTGTGAGTAAAATGTCTATTTTATTTTTTGCTACTTATGTGCCAGTGATTACCATATTCGCATTTATATACAGTAAGTCCCGAAATATGATGGTCATACTCCGCTACTCTTGCCGCCATCTCCGCTTCCTCACGCGTAGCGTAGCAGATCTTCTGCTGCTCCCCCACCCAGCACCTCTCCGGCACATATTCTTTATTTTGCATATTCTACTGCACGCGTCTCGCGAATCACGTTCACCTTGATTACACCCGGGTAACTCATCGTCGCCTCAATCTTATTGGCAATATCCCGCGCTAATTTCAATGCCGACAAATCATCAATTTGTTTCGGCTCGACGATTACTCGAATCTCTCGCCCCGCCGAAATCGCGTATGCTTTATCAATCCCCGGGAACGAAGTCGCAATATTTTCAAGATCACGCATCCGCTCCGCAAAGTTCTCTGCCGAAATATTTCTCGCCCCCGGCCTTGCCGCACTCATCGCATCACAAATCTTCACAATCACTGCCTCAGGTGTCGTCGGTTCAATGTCATTATGATGTGCAGCAATCGCATGCACAATTTCGTCTGGCATCCCATACTTCTTGGCTAATTCCGCCCCGATATCTGCATGCTTCCCCTCAATTTTATGCGTCACCGCCTTACCCATATCATGCATCAAAGCCGCCGTCTTTGCTATTCTCACATCCGCTCCGATTTCTTGCGCAATCATCCCCGCCACATGCGCCATCTCAATCGAGTGGAGTAATACATTTTGTCCGTACGAAGTCCGGAATTTCAATTCACCAAGTAAATGAATCAGCTCTCGCGGGATTCCTACTACCCCCACTTCTCGCACCGCATCTTCCCCAGCTCGCACTACTTCTTTTTCAATTTCTCGTTCTGCCTTCGATACTGCCGACTCAATCGATGCCGGATTAATCCGCCCATCTTTCATCAGCCTCTCTAGTGCATATCTCGCCACCTGCCGCCGAATCGGATCAAACGAAGAAAGTACCACCATCCCCGGAGTATCATCTACTAGGATATCCACTCCCGTCGCCCGTTGCAATGCCTGAATATTTCGCCCCTCTTTACCAATAATCCGCCCCTTCATATCATCATCCGGCAGCTTCAAAGCCGTCACGGTCCTATCCGCCGTCACCTCGGAGCTCATCCGTTCCATCGCTGTAAGCAGCATCGCCTGCGCCGTTTCATCTATATCATGTCCAAATTCTTTCTGCTCTTTTGTCACCAACCCCACCAAATCCTGCCGGATATCGTGCTCCGTCATTTTCATTAATTTTTCCCGCGCTTCAGATTTCGTCAATCCAGCAATCTTCTCTAACTTCTCACTCTGTTTTACTCGAATTCCCTTAATTTCATCCTTCAATTCATCAATTTCACGCGCTTCTTTATTTAATCTTTCCGACTTCTTTTCTAGTTGATCTAACTTTGCATCTAGTGTCCCCTCCCGCTCACTTAAACGATTTTCTGTTTTTCTCCACTCTTTGCGCCGTTCATTCTCTTCCTTCTGATTTTTATCGGTAATCTCTGCCGCCTGTTTTTTTGCATTCAAAACAATATCGCTCGCTTCTCGCTTAGCCTTCCGTACCAAATCCTCCGCTTTATCTCTTCCCCCATTTGCATTTTTCTTGTTGTATGCCACTACTCCCCCGAC
>JAZMZP010000023.1:0-8115 GCA_045586015.1 Candidatus Nanosyncoccus sp. | reverse complement strand
ATTATAAAGAGCCGGAAATTGAACAGATTATTAATCGGACGGCGGGGATTTTAAAGACGGAGATTCGCCCGGAGGCGACGGAATTACTTGCAACGAGATCGCGTTTAACGCCGAGAATTGCAAACCGGATTTTTAAGCGAGTAAGAGATTTCGCAGATGTAAATGGGGATGGGATTATTGATACGAAGGTCGCAAAAGATGCACTTTCTCTGATGGAAATTGATGAACTAGGGCTTGATCCGGCGGATCGGAATATGCTCCGATTGATGTATGAGAATTATGGTGAGAGGCCGGTAGGGTTAACGACGATTGCGGCGTTAACCGGAGACGAGGCAACGACGATTGAGGATTTTTACGAGCCATATCTATTACAGATGGGGCTTCTCGCAAGGACGCCAAAGGGGAGAGTGGTAACGGAAAAGGGGCGGAAGCATTTACAAGATAAGAAAAATGTGATATAGTGAAGTCAGTAATAAGGAGTTATGATGGATAATAACTTGGCAAAAATTAGACACGAGCGAAGCGTGAAGGATTTTCCGAATTTGAAGTTAGAAGATGATGAATATGTTGAGTTTGCGTTTTCGAGAGCGAGGGTTTGTTTGCTATTGATTTTAGGCGGAACTGCGGGCGGTTTGATTCTGATTTTGCTGGCTTTTTTGATTGTACTCTTAGGTCAATCGATGATAGATGAGATGGGAATGCGTTTTTTGTTTATTATTTTGTTTGCCTTGCTTGCGGCGGCGATAATTATTGGCATGATTGCGTTAAGAATTTATCGGGGAAATAAACTGTTCGTAACGAATAAACATGTAATACAGATGGTAATGGATTCTTTAGTTTCGGATTCGATTAATGTGATTGATTTGGCCTCGGTCGAAGATGCGAGTTTTAGGCAAGATAGCTTAATGCAAAAAGTTTTTCATTATGGAACATTTAGGCTAGCTACGGTTGGTGACGAAACGACTTATACTTTTAAATATTCTGATGTTTCGGCGGAAGAGTTAAAAGCAGTATCAAAGTTGATTTCGGAAGCAAAAAATAGAAAAATTTCTAAAAAATCTAAGAAAGAAGATTAATTGCGATTGTATTTCGTATAGGCGTCTTCTTTTTCGAGTTCAGCTTTCAAAATATATTCTTTGCATTTACCGTTTTTACAGTTTGCTGGCTCGTAAGAATAAGAGCTTAAAGGGTCGCCGAGATTAAGGCCAGAGGGGTCAGTCCAGAGGGAGGGATCGATGACTTTAATGTTTTCTTCGGAAATGAATTCAGGATAGTAACCATGTTCTGGAAAGAAACTTTCTTCAAGGGCATAGTACATAGCGTTAATGGCGACCTTACGGTCCTCATCGCGTTCCATGGCATCGATGTTGGATTTTTGAAGGAAGAAAAAGATTAAAAGTAGAGAAGCGAAGATGCCTACGATGATGATTTCGAGTATAGTAAAGCCTTTTTTATTGTTCATGTTTTGATTATAACACATTTATATGATATAATGAACTCTTAGTGGTACCGTAGCTCAGTTGGTTAGAGCGTGGGACTCATAAGCCCAAGGTCACTGGTTCGATCCCAGTCGGTACTACCATTTTTTATGGAAGAATTTTGTGTTATAATTATTGTAGATAAAGGAGGTAGATATGTTTGGCATTGCTGATAACCATGATTTTCTTGCCGCTTTAGGTATAGAAAATGCGCCAAATCGCGATGTTATTATCGCTAATTTAGAAAAAATCGCTCAACAAAAATTGACGATTAAAATTTCTGAAAGGCTTACAGCTGCTCAGTTGGAAGAGTTTAACAGTATTGTTGATGAGGAGCAATCTGCCAATTGGCTTAACAATAATCTTCCTGACTTTTCGAATTTGGTCACTGAATCTATTTCGGAAATGGCGGATGAAATATTATCAACTAAAAAAGCCGTGCTCGGCTGATAGGATAAAGATATGGAAGTAGAAAAAGGCGAAATTATTACATTGTCGGACAATAGGGAATATATATGTCTTGGCGTTATAGTGGCTGAAGATAATAAAAGGTATCTTTATCTTATGACGATGTCGGAACCTATTGAATTTTGTTTTGCAGAGGAGAACATTGTCGATGATGCCATTCAAATGCGGATAGTTGGCAGTAAAGATGAAAAACATAAACTATTCGATTTATTAAAGATGCAATTGCAAAATAATTCTAAAGAAGGTGCGCACCATGTCTAATCCAAATCAATCTCCAACAACTAATGGTAACGCTAATGATGATGACTGGAACAGTCTTGGTGAGGTGGAATTCTCGCCTGTTTCTGTGACGACGGATGAAGTTTCTAAAATCGCGCTTTCAGATTCACCAATAGGCAAGGGTAAAGGGGTCGAAAGAAGAGAGGATAAACGAGTGGTTGTCACAGATGCTTCTGGGGCGGAGAAAACAACCTCGAATGTAATGGTTGGGTATAATGAAAAAGGCGTCCAATTTGGAGACGTTTATCTTAGTTCTGAGCAATTTCGTAAAAAAGCTTTAGAGAGCCTCGAAAAAGATGTTGATGACAAGTTTCTTTATTTTGTTAGGCGAAGTGATGGTAAACGTTTCGCTGAGCCACGCGAAGTCGTTGATGATATGATGCAGGCTATTGTTGGCGTTGGGCCGGAAGCCACTCTTTCAGATAACCCTAATATAACTAACCAAGATGCGCGCTCGGTAGAGTTTAGTGGACCTAATGGCGAAACTCAAAAGGGAATTTTTATGCTTGGAAATGATGTCGTCAATATGCCAAATGGTACTTATGTTGAAGCTGGGGTTGTTGAGCCTGCTATAGGCAATTACGCTAAGGCTACTAAAAAGGAGGAGGAACCTACTCCGTTAGAAGAGACTCCTTTGCCGCCAGAGCAACCTCCTATCCCGCCCGAAGAGCCTCCTTTGCCATCGGAGCAACCTCCAATTCCGCCAGAGCAACCTCCGAGAGTTCCAAGAAATGAAACTGTTTCAGAAGAAGACTTGCGTCGAGCTACTCTTAATCTTGCTGAAGCATACGCGAAAAATCGTCGTTTGATTGTTGGTCCTGTTGCGCGGGCAGAATTTGTGGCTGCAAAACAAGAATATCAGAGGCTTCTTACTGAACATTTGTCTAGTATGGGGCGGGCTAAGTATAGTGCTGAATTCAAGACTTTTTCTTCTGATATGCAGGCGATGGCGGATGAGCTAGCGGCTGAAAATATAAAAGAATTGACCGAGTTTGTAGGTGGCGATTTAGAACATCCTCTTAAAACTCCTGAAGAGATTGAGGCTAAGCGCGAAGAATTGCGTCGAGCGGCTGAGGCTAAAATGAAAGAAAAATATCCGGACAAGGTTGAAAACCTTGAAACTGCTGTGACTTCGGATGCACTTGAAGAATACACTAGATTATCCTCTGAACTTGAGGAAGCTACGATTGAAGCTTTAGATAATGGTTCGCTTTGCCGTAAGGTTGTGAGCAAGATTATAAATAATAAATGGGTCAAACGTGGATTAACGGTGGCTGCGGCAGCTGGTTTTCTTGCCGTTGGGTTTGGTATTACAAAGGGTGTTGCTGATGGTTCTTTAGCTGTTTCCGTCGGATACACGGCTAGTGGAATTGTGGCTGGTGCTCTTCGGGGTGGTTTAGTCGGTGCTTTGATGTCTCGTCAAAGTTCTAAAACTAGTTCTGTTCGTGGCTATGGTGAAAGAGTTGCTAGATCTGTTCAGGATAAAGTCCAGGCGGGTGAAGATACTACAGCTGAAAGCCTTGCTTCTGGAGCTATGGCTGATTATACTGCTGCAAATCGGCCGACCTTAGTAGCAACAGAATAACAACAGCAGTTGCTGCTGGCCTTGGTGCTGCGTTTGGCGCTGCTGCTAGCGGCATCCATGTTGATAATGTTGTGAAAGATACTACTACTGAGGCAGTACAGACTGGGACTATTGATGAAAAGATACAAATCGGAACTACGCCGGAGCATACTGACATTGATCTTACTAAAATAGATGTGACGCCGGGATCTGGCATAGGCGAAGCCTTTACGGATCTTGGGGGAGATCCTTCTAAAATAGGTGAGGCAGTCAAGATTGCTCATCAATTTGATGCGCAGCATGGTATGGTGCCAGGAAGTAATGGTGTTGTACCAGGCGTCAATGGAGAAATCGGACAGTTTGCACATGCTTATCCTGGGACAATTGATACTTGGCCAGAGGAGGCTCGTGAATATATTACTCAAGTTGCTCAAGAATGGGCAAAAAATGGGCTTATTGGGGAGGCTGGAACAGGTGGTGAACCAGTTTATATTAACGTTGAAACGCCAATTTACTCCGCTGTCGAGAAAACGATAATTCGTTATATTCCAAATCTTTTCTATAATGCAATTGTTCAGGCGGAAGCTGCTCTTATCGTTGGTGATAGCACAGCTGCTGTTAGTGAATAAAAATGGTACACCCGACACGATTCGAACGTGCGACCTTCAGTTCCGGAAACTGACGCTCTATCCAGCTGAGCTACGGGTGCAGGTTTTTGATAAAAAATGGTACACCGGATAGGACTCGAACCTACGACCCTCTGTTCCGAAGACAGATGCTCTAATCCACTGAGCTACCGGTGCATAGGATTATTATATCACTTTTTTCCTCTCTTTTAAAGCCTAGGCGGGATGATGGGGTTGATTGTTACGCGAAGGCGTGGTAGAAGGGTTGAATGTTGAAGAAAATGGGAGAGGAGTTACATCGTTCGTGGGTGGTAGTGTTTTTATGTGCTGGGATTGTTATGGGGATGATTTTAGGTTTAGTTTTTCGGATTAATTATTTTTCGTCGCCAATTTGGATTTTATGTATGGGTTTCCTATTAGTTTTTGCGTTTTTGAAACCGAAGTATAGTTTTATGGTAATTGCGTTAGTCGCGGGGATGATTTTGGCATTTTTTCGGGTTTCGGCGGAACTAGAATCGGAAAATTATATTCGACAGTTTTATGGCCAGACGGTTCAAGTAAGCGGGGAGATAGATGGGGATCCGGAAACGGATGAGAGCGGAACGAAATTTAAGTTAAAGAATCTAAAATTCGGAGGGGAAGTTGAAACAGGAGGGAGTTTATATATTTCGGAGCGGAAAAATGAAAATTTGGCGAGAGGAGATAAAATAGAGCTTTTGGGGAAGTTGTCAGAGGGGTTCGGGACATATATAGGATATATGTATCGTCCGAAGATTGTTTCGTGGAATCGGCCGGAGCCGGGAGATTTAGTTTTAAAAGTTCGAAATTGGTTTTCTGGGAGGATAAAAAGTCTAATTGACGAGCCAGAAGTTTTACTTGGGCTTTCGTATCTTCTCGGAATGAAATCGGGGCTCCCAGACGATTTAAATGAGAAGTTGAGGACGGTTGGACTAGTTCATATCGTTGTTGCGAGCGGAGCGCATCTTTCGATATTAGTTGAAATTGCGAGAAAGATTTTCGGAAAACTATCGCGATTTTCGGGTTTATTGTTTTCAATTTTGTTTATCGTATTCTTTATGGCGATGGTTGGATGGACGCCGTCGATTCTTAGGGCGGGCGTGATGACCATTTTAAGTTTAAGTGCTTGGTATGTTGGGCGGAAATTCGAAGCTTGGCGAATTATTCTAATCGTTGCGGCGTTTACTTTAATGTTAAATCCGAATTATCTAATTAATTTAGGTTGGCTTTTGTCGTTTGCGAGTTATGGCGGGATTATGATTTTAGGGCCGAGACTTTGTCGGTTTTTCTATGGTGAAAAGAAACCCGGATTTGTCGGTTCGGTTATTCTTACGACGATTGCGGCGACTTTGATGACGTTGCCGATAACTTTATATTATTATGGTCAAATTTCTCTGATTTCAGTTTTAGCAAATCTTTTGATTTTGCCGACACTTCCTTACGCGATGGGGTTAGTGTTTTTGACGGGAGTTTTGATGGGGGTGCCGGGAATCGAAACGGCGATTTCGTTTTTAGCGACAAAATTATTAGATTTTCATATTTTAGTAGTAGATTTTTTTGGCGGGATGAAGCAATTTTTGGTTGAGATACCGCAATATCAATGGCAGGTGTTTTTGATTTATGGTGGGATTTTGATAATATTTTTTATTTCTTGGTTTTGCGGAAAAATAAAAAAGCATAAAAATTATGATACTATATAAAATATGAGTAGTTTATTCAGTGAAACAACAATAGAAAAAATAAAAAATGTCCGAAAAATGTTTTTATGGACGGCGGTTTGCATATTAATAGGTGAGGTGGTAGTTGGAGCGATACTGATTTTGATGCAAAGTTTTGATGAAGTGATTGGTAAGCTGATGGCGACATTCGCTTTGTGCGCTTTAGTGTTGTTTATTGGGGTGAATAATTTTTCGTTAATAGAGAAGGAAGGAAAAGTAGTACAAGGATTTGCGTTAGTGAGCTTAGCAACGAATTTGATTTGGTTGGTATTATCGATTTTGTTTATATGGGAAATATTGCCATTTCTTGAATTTGAAGTGAATACTCGTTACTCTTCTTATTCCTCTTTTTCCTTAACTGCGATGGCAAAACTGATGACCGTTTGTGTTGATTTGGCATTTATGTGCTTTTTGATATCAAATGTGTGGGCGATAAAAGAGACGGTGAAGCCAGTTAAACCTTTAAAGATTACGGCTTTAGTTTGTGTATCTTATTGTGGACTTTATGCAATTTATATGATTTTTTCGGAATCTTCTATTTCAATTTCTGGTGATATGAGGTGGTATTTGTTGGACGGGTTGGCTTGGTTCGCATTTATAATCACTTCGATTGCGGCGGTGATTATTTCGAGAGCTAACAAGAAGAAAATGGAAAAAAGTGGAATGACAGAAATAGCTACTAGTTCAGATAATTCGGAAATGCAAGCTAAAATACAAGAAATGGTAGAGAAGGAAGTACGGGAAAGAATGGCAGCAGAGAAGGCTAAGGCGGAACGAGAGGCGATGCCGCCGTTACAAAGCGATGAGATGCCGCCTTCGGTGACGCGAGATAATGAGATAAACGTAAAAGAAACGATGATTCAGGAAGAGGTTGTTGGGCCGAGACCGGAAGAAGAGCATTTTCAAGAGTAGATTTTTAGCTTAAAAGATGGTAAAATTGGGAAAAGTTAGATATTAAATTTTGATGGGAGAAAAATATGTCTGGGCATAGTAAATGGGCGACAACGAAAAGGCAAAAAGCGGTAGTCGATGCGAAAAGAGGAGCGCTTTTTACAAAAATTGGGAATCAGATTGCAATTGCGGCGAGGAGTGGAACTGATCCAAATATGAATCCGAGTCTTGCGATGGTTCTTGAGAAAGCGCGACTTGCAAATATGCCGAAAGCAAATATTGAACGGGCGATTGCGAGGGTGGCGGATAAATCGGCGGCGGCGTTGATTGAGGAAGTATATGAAGCATATGGACCTGGGGGAGTTGGAATTGTAATTGAGGTCGCAACGGATAATAAAAATCGGACTTTGCCGGAAGTTAGACACACTTTAGATAAAAATGGTGGGCGAATGGCGGATTCTGGTTCAGTAATGTTTCAGTTTAAGCGGAAAGGTGTAATCGAAATATCGGACAAAGGTGAGGATGCTTTAATGGTTGCGCTTGAAGCGGGTGCGGAGGATGCGAACGAAGAAGATGAAGGAATTATAATTTATACTGATTCTTCAGATTTAATGAAAGTTAAAAAAGCGTTGGACGAGGCGGGGATGAGCGTAACGAGTGCTGAATTACAATATGTACCGACAAGCTATGTACCGGTAGAAGGTGAGAATGCGGAAAAGTTAGAAAAGCTTCTTTCGGCGGTTGATGATTTAGACGATGTGACGAATGTTTATACAAATGCGGAATAATTTTACTTGTTAAAACTATTAACCTTATGGTAAAATGGGTGTATGGCAAGGGTTTTTAGATTATTTCTTGGGGGTTTTCTAGGGCTAACTTTAGTGTCTGGGATTTTGTTAGCTAGCTCTAAAACCTCCGCTGAAGACGTAAAAGTTTCTGATGTCTCAATCGCAGTACCAGCTTCTTGTGAAATGTCTGGTTCGGGTATGAGTTCGCATACGGCTGATGTAGATAATGGAACTTATCGGGAAAATATTGGTAAAACTACGATTACAGTCTTTTGTAATGATGGT
>JAZMZP010000022.1:0-21378 GCA_045586015.1 Candidatus Nanosyncoccus sp. | reverse complement strand
TAATAACTTCGCAGTTGTTCCCAGTAGCTATACTAAAGTAGCTACTGTAACTTCCGTCACAACCGGCAACGCCGAAGCCTCAGTCCAAGCTACTTATGCAGTTTATGTTGCTGGCGACCAAATCGCTGGAACTTATACAGGGAAAGTGAAATATACCATCGTACACCCGGCTTCAAATGTCCCGAACGAACCGAAAGATTGTGCTGCTAATACTATTTGCTACTGGCCGAATGTTGGGAATACGGTAGATGATACGATGGGGGATCAAGGTATATCTTCGAGTGATACTTCTGCTACCCTTTGGGCCTCTAACTTCAAACGAGCTAAATACGGTTTTGTGGGTTGGTCTGATAAGTTTGATTGGGAATTAAATGCTAATGATGCTAGTGGAAATGGTACTGGCGCTAATGCTGGTTATCATATCTATGGTCCTAACGCAACAATTACCTTCACAGCTGGACAATATTCTAATACTAATGGTGGTTTATCACTTTATGCAGTTTGGGCTCCTAGTACTGGTAGTTTGCAAGGATGGAATGGTTGTTCTAGCTTAGGACAAGGTAGAGTAACTGCCTTAACTGATCTACGCGATAACGATACTTATGCTGTCGCGAAGCTTGCCGATGGAAAATGCTGGATGATTGAAAACTTAAGATTAGATTATACCGCTACGGGGAATACGGATGGTAGTTTAGCGCAAGGCTATGGCGGAGTGTTTGCAGGGTTGGCGGAACCGGAGACTGCTAATTTTGCCGATAATACCACAGCAAATTCGCTATATAAATCTGACGGTTCTGGCGATATTGCCGGAGTAAGTGGGGCTACACTTTCGGATGTTGGTACAGCGAACAGACCCGCATATAGAATGCCTAGATATCGCAACGACAATACTAATACGAATAGCACCATTAACCCGAATACTAACGTAGCTAATATGACCGATACGGATCAGAATATCTATGGTTATGGCAATTACTATTCTTGGTCTGCCGCTAAAGCTAATACAAAATATCTTAATACTAACTCAAACTCAAACGCCGAAGACACTTCGCTTTGTCCGAGTGGCTGGAAATTACCATCCGGTACTGGTTCTGGGGACTTTGGCGGATTAAGTAACAATTTAGGTGGTTATAAAGACGCTAATGATGTAGCGCAGGATATGTCTTCCTCTACTACTCCTACTGGCGCCGAAATGTCTAAAGTCTTTAGAAGTTTTCCTAATAATTTTGTTTATTCCGGGAACGTTTTTAGCAGTTCGGTTACCAGTCGCGGCAGCGGCGGCTACTACTGGTCGTCTACGGCGTACGGCGGTACCTACGCTTACAACTTCCTCTTCGACAGCACGCGCGTCCTCCCAGGTGCGGACTACTACAGCAAGAACTTCGGGTGGGCTATTCGCTGTATAGTCTCGCCTAGCTCCTAGTAGCCCCAAACCAAACTAAAATCCTCATCTCTCGTGTATAATATAATATATGACGTCCTCTAACCGTGCTCAAAAAACCGAAGATTCTCCCCGTATTAAACGGGCGGTTGAGGTTGCGAAAAAAGCCCACGAAGGCCAGCTTCGTAAAACCGGCGAACCCTATATCGTCCATCCCCTCGCCGTCAAAAAGATTCTCGAAGAGTGGGGAATGGACGAGGATACAATCATCGCCGGCCTTCTTCACGACACCGTCGAGGATACTAACCTTACTCTCGACGACATTCGAAAAGAGTTCGGCGACTCGGTCGCTTTTCTTGTCGACGGCGTGACGAAACTCTCTACTGCCCGAAACGGTATGCGCGATATCGACACCTATCTCCCCGCGACGAAAGACAACTTCCTAAGGCTAATGATTGCTCTTGGCGACGACATTCGCGTCCTTATCATTAAACTCGCTGATCGCCTTCATAATCTTCGCACCCTTTCCGCCCTCCCTCCAGACAAACAAAAGAAAGTCGCAAAAGAAACCCTCGAGGTTTTCGCTCCCTTAGCCGACCGGCTAAATATGGGGCTTCTTCGCGTCGAACTCTCCGACCTTTCCTTTAAATATGTCGATCCTCGTCGCTACGAAGAATTAAAAAATCTTATTGAAAAATACAATAAATCCGCCGCGAAAACTCTCCAAAAAATCAAAGACGAAGTCTCCGCTGCTCTAAAAAAAGAGAAAATCGAGTTTGAAATCTCTGGCCGCGTGAAGTCAGTTTACTCGCTTCACAAAAAACTTGCCAAACACAACCAAAACATCAACGAAATTTACGATTTGACCGCTCTTCGCATCATCGTAAACGATATTACGGACTGTTACCTCGCTCTCGGCGTAGTCCATTCGCTCTATTCTCCTATGGGCGGACGCATCAAAGACTATATCGCCGTCCCAAAACAAAACGGCTACCAATCTATTCATACAACCGTTATCACGAAAGACAAACAGATTATCGAATTCCAAATTCGCACTCACGAAATGCACGAATATGCCGAGCGAGGTCTTGCCGCAAGCTTTTATTACAACGAACAAAAACTAACCGAAAATTATAAAAAGGGGAAAATCGAACATCTCCCGACGAACTTACTTTGGATTACCGAACTACAAACCACCGCCGCCCGTCTTCGCGAAGGGAAGAAGGTTGATCTAAAAAAGTTAAAACTAAACCTTTTTGCTGATAAAATCTTCGTTTATACCCCAAAAGGGGACATCATCGATCTCCCGAAAGGCGCCCTTCCTCTTGATTTCGCCTACCGTCTTCATTCCGAAATCGGCGATCACGTCGTTGGCGTTAAAATAAACGGGAAGATGGCTAATCTGAACAAAAGATTAGAACAAGGCGATGTTGTCGAGATTCTTACCTCTAAAAACCAAACCCCAAAATCTTCCTGGCTTGATAAAATTCTTACTCCCCACGCCCGCTCGAAACTCCTCCGCGCCCTAAGGATATCTGACCGCACCGACGAACCTGAGCCTAAAAAACGCCGCAAACCCCGTAAAGTATGATATAATAATAAAGGTGCCGATGTAGCTCTGAGTTGTTAATAGTAGAGCAGCTCATTCTACGAATGCACATTATAACAGTTTATCTATGCCGATGTAGCTCAGTTGGTAGAGCAGCTCATTCGTAACGAGCAGGTCACAGGTTCGATCCCTGCCATCGGCTCCATAAAGGAATAATTATATGTCTAAGGTGGAAATAATTAAACGTCCTACTGAAAAAGTTAGTAACAATTTAAAACAATCTGCGTGGATGGCGGTCATCGAATCTTTAGCAACCGCTCTCATCGGTATTTTTTTAGTCGCCTGGCCAAATGTCGTCATTAAAGTCATCGCCTATATTGTTGGCATTTTCTTTGTCGTAAAAGGCGCTTACCAGGTTATCAATTATTTTGTTACAAAAGGTCAAAACGATTTCTTCAACAACGAACTTTTGGCCGGTGTTATCTCTATTCTCGTCGGTATTACTGCTCTTATTATGGGCGAAGAAATCGCTAACGTCTTTAGAATTATTATCGGCATCTGGATGATTTACGAATCGCTTGTCCGAATGAATACCGCCATAAAACTTCACGCCGCCGGCATTGAGGCTTGGAGATATATTCTAATTCTCGCGCTAGTTATGTTAGTCTTCGGTGTCTTCATTACTTTCTATAGCGGCGCCGTCGTAGCTCTTATCGGCTGGATGATGATTCTTGTCGGTATCGTCGGTATCGTTGGCGACGTTATTTTTATTCAGTATGTCAACGCTATCGTAGAAAAGTTGACCGGGAATAATTCGAAATGAAAACCTTTAAAGAAGATATCATTAAAATTTACCAGACCGAGCGGGGAATGTTAGTTTTAATGATTATAAATTTTTTACTCGCCGTCGGTCTTTTAGTTTTTTCAATCATTAAAATCAACCCAGATTTGCCAGTTGTCAGGGTTGGTTACGGCGACATCGACGGTTATCGCGACGGCAGCTGGATAGATATTTTAGCTTTTCCAATTCTCGCCATAGTTTTTGGTGTATTACATAATATATTGGCCATTAGAATTTTCCATAAAAGAGGCGGCGGCATGGCTAAATTCTTTTTACTTTTAACTGCCGCTCTCATATTAGGAGCCGTTTTAGTTCTTGCTAGAATTCTTGGGGAAGGCTAATGCGTAAAAATCTTGAAATTCCTCAAGGTAAAAGAACTAAACTATACCGTTTCTTTGAGATTCTTCCGGGTTTTCTATCTTATAGCGCCATCATTTTATTATTTTTGTTGTCTTGGCTTGACCCAGTTATCGGCGCAATTTACCTTTTTACCATCATTTCAATCACCTTAGTTAAAGCTGTCACCGTCGCTTTTCGTACAGTCCAAGGCTACAAAGTCATCAAAAAAGCCGAACGCGTTGATTGGCGAAAACGCATCGAAGACCTCGAAGACCCTCACGCGTCTTACGAGCGACTCCACGACGACGAAAATCATAGCTACCATTTTTCCGAACACGTCGAAAATCTTCGTATGATGTCAGCAATCGAAGGCGACTACCCCGACCCGAAACAAATATATCACGCCGTAATTATGACCGCTTATGACGAAGGCGAAGAAATCTTAGGTCCATCAATCGAAGCGGTTGAAAATTCAACTTTCCCGAATGACCGCATCATTTTTACCCTAGCCTACGAAGAGCGGGGCGGGGAAGCGATGGAAGAGACCGCTAAAACTCTTGCTGAAAAATATAAAGGTGTCTTTAAAGAATTCCTTCTCGTGAAGCATCCAGACGGACTTCACGGAGAAATTATCGGCAAAGGCCCGAATCTGACCTATGCCGGAAAAGCGGTTGCTGAGTATGTTGAAAAACAAAATCTGCCAGTTAAAAACATCATCGTCACTTCTTTAGACAGTGATAATCGTATGGCCCCGAAATATCTTGATTCTGTTACCTATGAATTTATTACCCATCCGAACCGCCAGCATCTTAGTTATCAACCAGTCTCGCTCTTTATGAATAATATCTGGGACGCTCCCGCTCCTTCTCGTGTCATCGCTGTTTCGAACTCATTTTTCAATGTTATTTCAACTATGCGCCCCCACGTTCTTAGGAATTTCGCTTCGCATTCCCAACCGCTCGAAGCCCTCGAGGCAATGGATTTTTGGAGCAAACGCACGATTGTCGAAGATGGTCATCAATATTGGCGTAGCCTTTTCTTCTTTAACGGAGATTATTCGGTGCTCCCGATTCGCATCCCAATTTACCAAGACGCGGTTATCGACGAAACTTTCCTAAAAACCGTTAAAGCTCAATTTATCCAAGTTAGACGCTGGTATTATGGCGCGAGCGATGTCGCATATGTCGGAACAAAACTTTTTACTCGCCGCGAAAACCGGCTCGTGCCGTTTTGGCAACTACTTCCGAAATTCTGGCGACTTCTAGACGGTCACGTCACCCTAGCAATTTTAGCTCCTATCGTCGCATTCGGGGGTTGGGTGCCAATGATTATGAATGTTTCTTCGCACGCTATGGTTGCCTATAATCTGCCCAATATCGTCAGCGTTGTTGAAACTTTTGCTTCCATCGGCCTCCTTGTTTCAATTTTCGTTTCTCTCCGTATGCTTCCGAAACGCCCAGAAAAATATCGCAAAGGGAAGACCCTTCTTATGATTTTACAATGGGTCCTTATGCCAATTACTTCAATTCTTTACCAGTCCGTCGCGGCCTTCTATTCCCAAACCCGTTTAATGCTCGGGGCCTATATGGAAAAATTCGATGTCACTAAAAAAGTCGTGAAAAAATAATTATAATTCTTCCAACGATTCTTCAATCGATTCGTTAAAAAGTGTTTTTATCTTATCAGACAATTCTTCGGTCTGAGTTTTTAATTGGTTGAAATTCTCACTAATTTCATTATTGTCTTCGCCATCGTAAACATCTTTAAATTCCTCCCACTTTCCGAGATATTCTTCAAGCAAATCCTTTACATTTTCCGTTGATACTCCGTCAATCAACCCTGTCAATTTTTCAATATAAGAATCAATTCCTTCATCATCTACCTCTGTCGGCAAATCGTTAAATAAATTATTCAATTCTTTTTGAAAATTTTCTTTCTCAAAAATTGCACTTCCAAGGGCCTTTAATTTTTCCGACATCACATTAGACTCTTCTTGTTTTCCATTTATAAAACCATTATCATAAAGTAGTTTTCCTCCAAATGCCGCAGCAATTCCGAAAATTATACAGCCGATTATTAATATTATTTTTTTCATTTTACTCCTTTCTTTTATCTTAATGTCCATAATTCCGAATCGAGTGGCCAAGCATTAAAACTCTCACAACCTCTTAGCCCCGTAGATTGTTGTAACATAATCGGGGCCGGTCCGCCAATAAAACCATTCTCGGCTGTACAGCCCTCAATGTGCGCGTAATGTCCCAACCAATGTCCCATTTCGTGATTAACAACCATATGCTGATAATCACGCGTGCTCATACCACCAGCGCGACTCGCCTCAGTCCCTTCGCGCCACCGCACATCGTTAATAATCACTTGATTTGCCCAAGTCGTGCAGGAAAGCTCCGCACTACATCCAGATGTCACTCCTAAACTCGCCGGATCAGATAAAATTATATTTAAATCTTGCCCACTGCTCACCTCTACGAACTTCAGCCCAGCCCGCACCCAACCTCGAGGATCATTCAAAGTTTCAGCCACCTTTGATTTAAAGTCCGAAAAACTCGCCGTTACATCTCCCCAAACCAACGTCTTATAATATATCACTTTTACTCCATCTACCATATGACCGGCGGCATCAGCCGTACTTGCCGTATTCGTTCCGCTGTAGCTTACGATCACCGGCTCTGGCCATCTTTTAAAATCGTCCGGAAAGGGAATTGCGATACTAGACGCAGTTAATTGTTTTAAGAGTTCTTCCTTTTCTATATCGAGTGCTTTAGCTGGCAAAAAACAACAAAAACAACTTAAGAGAATAGCACTCACCACTAAAACAATCCGATCGCGTTTCACAAATTCATTATATCATGATACAATAGGGGGACGGGTTGTTAGCTCAGTTGGCTAGAGCGTCTCGTTTACACCGAGAAGGTCGGGGGTTCGAGCCCCTCACAACCCACCAGCGAATAAAGAAAGAGCCAAGGGCTCTTTATTTATTTGCTGATAGCGTAGCTGGCTCGCCTCGTAAGGGGGTTCGAATGGAGCGAGCTTTAGCGAGCGACATCCCTGCCCCTCACAACCCACCAGAAATAAAAAGAAGTCCCAGAGGGACTTATTTTTATTTTTTAAAGATGTGCAACAATTGTTGCACATCTTAAAAAACTAAGCTTCAGCTGGTTTGTTTTTGTGCTAAAATTTTCGTCAACGGAGGAGAAAGGTTATTTTTAATGTTGAAGATTGTGATTTTTGATAGCGGTTACGGGGGTGAATTTTTTGCGGATCGTCTTTCCGCCGAACTTCCAATCGTTGAAGTTATTCGTGTTATAGATTGGCGTAATGCTGATAAAGTTTTAACTCATGCTAAATCTGCCCGTAAAATTGCCGAAGCTGCCCTCCGCCCCTATATCGGCAAAGTCGATCTAATTATTTTTGCAAACCATCTTTTGTCATTAACCAGCCTTAAATTTTTTAAACGGAAATATAAAAAACAAAAATTTCTCGGTCTGACTCTCGAGGAACCGGGAACTTTTATTAAAAACGACACTTTAATCTTAACCACAAAAGCCGTGACGAAAACCATTAATTATTATAATTATATTTTTCGCATCAAAAGAAGAACAAAAACCCTAATTCTTGATGATTGGGTTTCAAAAATTGACGACGGGGAATTAAAATTCAGCGAAATTAGAGAAACGATTCTAAAATCATTCATCGGCACAGATTTTTATCCGAGAGAAGTCGTTCTTGGTTGTACTCAGTTTAGCGATATTGAAAAAGAATTACGCGACATACTCGGCGGCAGTACAAAAATCTACGACGGCTTTTCGGATGCCATTAGAAGAACTTATAAGATTCTCAACATCCGCGGCCTCAAGAAACAATAAAAAGATGTATTTATGGTATAATTTAGATAAGAAGGGAAAAATAAAATGAACGATTTAGAAAAAATGCGGCATACTTTAAGCCATGTTCTTGCGGCGGCAGTCCAAGAGCTCTATCCAAATGCAAAATTCGGCATCGGTCCGGCCATCAACAACGGTTTTTATTATGATATCGACTTCGGCAAAACAAAAATTTCCGACGCCGATTTAACTAAAATTGAGAAAAAAATGCGCGAAATCATTAAGCGTAAGTATCCAATGGAAAAGCGCATCGCTTCAAAAACCGAGGCGCTTGATTGGGCTCGTGACAAAGAACAAAATTATAAGGTCGAACTAATCGAGGAGCTTCCTGAAGGCTCAGAAATTTCATTTTATGATCTCGGTGATATTTTCACTGACCTTTGTAAAGGCCCGCATCTAAAAAACACCTCCGAAGTTGGTGCTTTCAAGCTAGTTCGCATTGCTGGCGCTTATTGGCGTGGCGACGAGAAAAGAGAAATGTTGACTCGTATTTACGGCGTCGCCTTTGAAACCGAAGAAGAATTAGACGCCTATCTAAAACAACAAGAAGAAGCCAAAGCCCGCGACCACCGTAAACTCGGTAAAGAGTTAGATTTATTCTGCTTCTCCAATTTAGTTGGTGCTGGTTTGCCTCTCTTTACCCCTCGCGGAACCGAACTTCGCGAATTAATGGCGAATTATTCACTTAGCCTTCGTGGCAGAGAAGGTTTTAAGAAAGTCTGGACTCCACACATCACGAAAACTGACCTCTATAAAACTTCCGGACATTACGCAAAATTTGGCGATGAGCTATTTATGGTCCATTCTCAAGTCAGCGGCGAAGATTTCGCCATGAAACCGATGAACTGCCCACATCATACCCAAATTTTCGCTTCCAAACCACGCACCTATAGAGATATGCCAGTTCGTTATATGGAGGCTACTACCGATTATCGTGATGAAAAAACCGGTGAGCTTGGCGGTCTTTCTCGTGTTCGTTCTTTGACTCAAGACGACTCACATGTCTTCTGCCGTAAAAGCCAGATTAAAGAAGAAGTTAAACGACTTGTCGGTATTGTCAAAGAGCTTTATAGCACCATGGGTATGCAAAAACTCCGCGCCCGCCTTTCTTATCGTTCTGATGAAGACAAATATCTTGGCGACAAGAAGCTTTGGGACATGGCCCAGAAACAGATAAAACAAGCCGCGATTGATAACGGATTAGATTATTTTGAGCAAGAAGGCGAAGCCGCTTTCTACGGGCCAAAGATTGACTTTATGGCTGAGGACGCCATTGGTCGCGAGCATCAATTAGCTACCATTCAACTAGACTTTGTAATGCCAGAACGCTTCGAGCTAGAATTTACTAACGAGAAAGGCGAAAAAGAACGCCCAGTTATGATTCATCACGCCACTCTCGGCTCAATTGAACGCTTCTTGTCTGTCTTCATTGAGCATACCGGCGGTTGGTTCCCATTCTGGTGTGCTCCGGAACAAGTTCGCATTCTTACAATTAACGATAAAGTTGGCGACTACGTTTCAAAAATCACTAAAATTCTCGACGGAATCGTTCTTGAAAAACCGCTAAAATACAATGAACTAAGATATACGGTAGATGAATCTGCCGATTCGCTTGGCAAGAAAATCAAGCGTGCGACCGAGATGAAAATCCCTGCGATTCTCATTGTCGGCCCGAAAGATGCCGAAGAGGGAATCGTTTCAGTTCGTCTTCGCGACAAAGAAGAGAAGGTCAAACTCACAAAACTCGCAGACTACATCAAAGAATTAAGATGAGAGAAGGTTTTTCTCAATCTCCGCTTCAAAGGGTTTATGAGCCAAAGTTTTATCAAATCTGAGGGGGTGCGGAGCGCGGCAGCGCGAGCTAAAGCGCCGGCCGCCCGTGGCGACCGCCCCTTGGGACGCGGACGACCTCCGGTCGACGGGCCGGCCGGACGCGCCCCGAAGATTGATAAAACTTTGGTGGTTTTAGGCCCTACGGGCTCTGGTAAAACCGGCGTTTCAATCAAAATCGCGAAGAAGATTAACGGCGAGATTATCTCAGCCGATTCTCGCGCAATTTACAAGGGAATGGATATCGGAACGGCTAAACCGACTAAAACAGAAATGTCCGGCATCCCCCACTACGGCTTAGATTTAGTTGAACCTGGCGAAAGATTTACAGTCGCTGATTGGAAAAAGTACGCAGAAGAAAAAATAGAGGACATTAAAGCGCGCGGAAAAGTTCCGATTATTGTTGGCGGTACCGGACTTTACATTGATGCATTAATATATGATTATCATTTCAAAGGCCCGACTGGCGAGAAGATTGGCGATATTGAACAAAAAAGTTGTTCAGACCGAACAGAGATAAAAGGTGATTATATAATAGTGGGTATTAAGTGGGAATCATCTGAATTGCGCAAAAGATTAGAACAACGCATTGAAAAAATGTTTTCAAAAGAACTTTATGACGAAACAAAAAAGCTAGTTTCGAAATACGGCTGGGGCAGCCAAGCGATGAAAAGCGATATTTATGAATTTGCTTGGCAATATTTAAACGGCGAAATGAGTCTAGAGGAAGCCAAACAGAAATGCTTCTATGAAGATTGGCATTTAGCAAAACGCCAGATGACCTGGTTTAAAAGAAACAAAGACATTGTTTGGCTAAACCTTGAAGAAGTTTGTCCATTTGTGTTAAAATGTATACAGAATGAGTAAAGAAAGTAATAATCCTACAGAAAAATTATTTGGTTCTAAAACTCGTGCTAAACTTCTGAAATTGTTTTTCGAAAACCCCGGCAAAAGTTTTTATGTTCGCGAGATGACAAGAGTCATAGACGAACAGATTAATTCGGTCCGAAGGGAACTCTTAAACCTCGAAAGTATCGGCATCATCAAAAACGAAACTTTTGACAATAAAGTTTATTACTCAGCAAACAACAAACACCCTTTCTGTCGTCCGCTCGTCGACATCTTTTCGAAAAAAATTGATACAAGCCGCGAAAAGGACATTAAGGAAACCACATGGGAAGGGTATTCTCGCCCGGTCAAAAATTATCTCAAAGCTCTCGTTGTAACGAATCGTCTTCCGGGCCAAGACGGCATCGATCTTCTAATCATCGGCAACGATAAAACTAAAAAACTAACTCGCTGGGCCGAAGTAGTCGAGAAGAAACAGGGTAAACCTATAAACTATGTTATTATGTCTCAAGACGACTTTACCTATCGTAAAAGCGTTCACGACCGTTTTATCGATGAAGTATTAGAGATGGAAATTACTGAAATAATTGATCCAGAAAACTTAATCAAAGGATAGGAGGAAAATGTTCGAAATCGAAAGCAAAAATCAAGACGAAGTCATCATTACGACTAAAAAGACCTCTATTAAATTCAATATCGCTGACGCGGTTATTGATGCCGGGCTTGCCGTCGGAAAGATCTCTGGGCCTGGCGAATTCGAAATTGGCGATGTCGCAATTCGTGGTATTGCGACTGAATCTGGTAAAACAATCTACGACGCCGAAATCGGCGGAATTCATGTTGGCATTATTGGTGGAATTGAGGAAAATCTTGACGATATTGTCGCTGATGTACTCTGTACTTCATCAATTCGCGCTATTCGTGAGATTGAACCGAAGCTCATCGTTGCGATGGGGAATGTCGACGCAATGGTTACGGAACTAAAATTGACTGCGAGAACCGAAAAGAAACTGAAAGTGAAAAACTTCGACGCATTGCCGACAACTAAAGAAGTTGTGGTGCTAAATTAAGATGAATATCATTATAGTATTAATTATCATTGTGAGCTCAGTCATTTTGCACGAGCTTGCTCATGGTATCGTTGCGTATTGGCTCGGCGATCATACCGCAAAAGACGCTGGGCGCCTAACTTTTAACCCGCTTAAACACATCGACCCCTATATGTCGATTCTCGTTCCGGTTGTATTATATTTACTGAAGGCTCCAGTTTTCGGCGGCGCTAAACCAGTCCCCGTAAATTATGCGAATCTAAAATGGCGCGAATGGGGAATGGCGTTGGTAGCATTAGCTGGCCCCTTAACAAACTTTTTATTAGCTTTTCTTTCTTTTTTAATCGGTCATTTTACCGGTTGGCTCTATGGAAGCGGTGGAGAAATTTTAATTTTCATTTTTTCAGAATTAGTCTTGATTAACCTTGGTTTCATGATTTTTAACCTTATTCCGATTCCACCTTTAGACGGCTCACGCATTCTCTACGCCATCGCCCCCGACGGCTTTCGTAGCATTCTCGCCTCGATGGAACAATATGGCTTCATTATCGTCTATATACTTATCTTTCTATTCGGAGAAGTGTTTTCTAATTTAATGTTAAATGGCATGAATGGCATCTTAAACTTCTTCTATTTCCTCGTTGGCTATCATATGGTATAATAAAAGTAGCCCTATCGGCAGCATGATTTTCCTGAATAATCATGTTTTAGGGATTTCGTGGCTCATATCCGTGGATATGTCGCATAAGATTTTACCCACCTTGTATATATTACGGGGAAAACGGGCCGATAGGGTTTAAAGAATAGGTGGGCATGAAACAAAGAATTCGCGTAGTTGGATTAATTAAAAACGAAGAAGGGGTATTGATTTTTAAACGTAGCCGGGGCCGTTCTGAGTCGCCGGTTTTTTGGGAACTTCCGACCGGAAAGATAAAATTCGGCGAACAACCCGAAGAGGCTATGGCTCGCTCTCTTAACGAATACACCGGGCTCGATGCGACTTCTTTAAAATTAAGAGATGTTATTACTTTTCTCGCTACCGAAGACTCAAGCCAGCTCAGTAATCTTTATATCATATATGAGATAGGAATTTCTAGCGAAGCTAAACCGAACCCCCACGACCGTTATACGGCGTACAAGTATCTTAAAGAAAACTCGAACGGTGTACGCCTAACTGAGACCAGTATGACGGTCTTAGAAATTATTGAAGAAAAACTGTCCTCTAGCCACGTTTCTCCGCGCGCGGCCGCGAACTCTATTACTATCAATGTTGATGGAGCTTCGCGTGGCAACCCAGGCCCATCCGGAATCGGCTATTGCATTACGAACAGCGAAGGCCAAATCATCGAACGCGGCGGCGAATTTATCGGCTTCGCAACTTCTCGTGTCGCTGAATATTACGCACTTCGAAAGGGAATTGATCGCGCAATTGAGCTTGAATACAAAACCGCAAAATTCATTTCAGATAGTTTAATGGTAGTCAACCAGTTAAATGGTATTTTCCAGATTAAAAACCAGGACATTCTCCCAATCTATCAAGACATCCAAAAGAAATTAGAGTATTTTGAGGCAGTTTCATTCACTCACGTCCCGCGCTCCAAAAACACCCTTGCCGACTCTGAAGCCAACAAAGCCATCGACGAGATATTGAAGAAAAACTAATTTTATTGTATAATATGCATATGAATAGTTTAGAAATTATAGGCTCTACCGAATATATTGAGATAGCTGGCATAAAAAATATACCAGCGAAAATTGATACTGGCGCCGATTCATCTTCGATTTGGGTTAGCCACCTCCAAGTCTCTCAGGATGGCACTCTCAGTTTTTGTTTATTCGACGAAGACAGCCCATTATATACCGGTAAGACAATCAAACGTCAAAATTTCCAGGTTGTTATGGTCCGAAATTCTTCTGGATACGAGCAAATTCGCTATCGCACTCATTTGCCAATTAGCATAAAAGGGCACAAGATAAAAGCCACCGTTACTCTATCGGATCGGAGCAATAATAATTTCCCGGTTTTAATCGGACGGCGTGCCATCAGTGGCAAATTCCTAGTTGACGTCTCGAAAAATCGCCCTAAAAACACCCGCAACAAGACTAACATTAAACAAATCCAGAAGCACTTAGCCGAAAACCCCTATGAATTCCATCGTAAATATATTAAAAAGCTTTCCGGCGGTGCCAGCAATTTAACTTTAAAGAAAGGAGTATAACCATATGAAATTAGCTATTCTCTCAAACGGCAACGCTAATTATTCGACCAAGCGTCTTGTTGAAGAAGCTGAAAAACGCGGTCACAAAGTCAAAGTCGTAAAGTACAAAAATTGCTACCTTTCTCTAGACGATAAACACCCAGATGTCTATTATAAAGGGGAAAAATTACCAAAATTTGATGCAGTTTTGCCTAGAATTTCTAACAATATGACCAGATACGGTTGTGCAGTCTTACGCCAATTCGAGATGCAAGGTGTTTATACGCCAATCGCCTCTGTAGCGATTACAAGAGCACGCGATAAGTTACGTGCAGCCCAAATCTTAGCAAAATACGATGTTGATACCCCTAAAACTCTAGTTTCACGTAACACTTCAGATATTGATGATTTGTTGGGGCAAATTGGCCTCCCTGTTATTATTAAACTCGCCTCTGGGACCCACGGTAACGGGGTCATTCTGGCGGATACTCGTAAAGCTGCTAAATCGGCTTTGCAGGCATTTTATCTCTATAATGAAGACGGAACGAATATTTTACTTCAAGAGTTTATTAAAGAATCTGCCGGCACCGACATCAGGGCATTTGTAGTCGGCGGGCGTGTCATCGCCTCGATGAAAAGGCAATCCTTAGATGACGATTTTCGTTCTAATTTACATAAAGGCGGTCTTGGCACCCCAATTAAACTAACTGACCAAGAAAAGAGAACTGCAGTCAAAGCTGCCAAAGCGATGGGTCTTCATATCTGTGGCGTAGATATTATGCGTTCTGAGCGTGGACCGCTAGTGTTAGAGGTAAACGCCTCTCCTGGTTTCGGCATTGAAAAGGTTACCGGTCGTGATGTTGCTTCTAAAATTATTGAGTATATTGAACATAATGCCACTCGCCGCAACGGTAAAGATCGCATTGGCGCTTAAAATATGATATAATATAAGGGAGCCTGAAAGGCAATCGCTTGTTTTACAAGAGGAAAGTCCGGGCAACACAGAGCAAGGTAGTCGCTAACGGCGACCGTCCGCAAGGATAGGGAAAGTACCACAGAAACATATACCGCCGATTTTCGGTAAGGGTGAAAAGAGTGAGGTAAGAGCTCACAGCATGCGGTAGCGATACAGCACGGAGGCAAACCCTACCTGTTGCAAGGAGTGCTATTAGCTTCTGCTCGAAGACGCACGTTTACCGCTAGAGTGTTATAGCAATGTAACGCCAAGATAGATGGTTGCCGGCTATACTTATAGTCACAGAACCCGGCTTAAAGATGGCTCATTATCAAAAAACCGCCTTAAAACGGCGGTTTTTTGTGTTATGATATTAATATATAATAAGGAGGAAAATGAAAAATCATGAAAAACTAACCAGCGATGGAGGAAGAGGGCCATTATTAAAACGAGGCGCAAGAGCTTTGCAATCTTTATTAAAGAAACCTGCAGGAGAAAGTACTTCAAAAAATGAAGATTTAGAAGAGATGCGCGAAAAATTAATTGACGCTAATATCCTTTCTAGCGTTGGCGGCATAGATATGTTACACAAAGAAATCAGTAAATTAAGCGGTATTTATAGAACAGATGGCGAAGGCATAGCTAACAAATTATTGTATTATATTGGTATAAAAATAGGTATTGTAGGCAGAACTGTGGACGAAGAAAAGCATTATAGCGATTCAGGTTTTTTCCCCAAGGCAGATACTACCGATTATGCCGGTGACGATGAGATCCTTCGGTGTATGTACAGGATAGGCCTATTGTCAATGGCCGGGTCGGAAGAAGGAGTCAAAAAAGCTGCAAAAATGGAACCAACACATATTAAGGGTGAAGAATACTCTAATCAATATGAACTAGATGATAAGACCAAAATAATAGTTCAGAAGGGCTATGAAATAGCAGAGAAAAAAGTATATGGAGTTGCTCTAAAAAAAGCTAAAACAATCAAACCAGAAATAAGCTTGCCGGCAAGAAAGCTCAAAAAAACAATCGAACACTACCGAAAGATGGCGAACGAAATACGAAACGAGAAAAAATCTTAAGATTGTCACTGGGCAATACCCATTATCAAAAAACCGCCCCAAAACGGCGGTTTTTTGTATTTATCTGGTGTTGACAAACCACGGGGGGGGGGTTATTATAAAAACATATCATTAACTTAAGGAGGTAAAATGGATAGAGACCCCGAACTAACTTCCTCTGAATCGGAAGATATTCAAAGTGAATACCAAGAGGCCATGAAAGATGTAGAGCCGTTTGATCAAGAAACTGCTGAAAAAGAGAGAAAACTTGAAGAGGTGCGCGAGAAATTTATTAAGATGTATGCCATACAATCTATTGGTGGCCCAGAAGCAATAAGAAAAATGGTCGCCAATAGACAACCAGGAGACAATACAGTCAAACAGTGCAAAGATTTATTTTCTGATTTAGTCAAAAGTGTAGAGAAGAACCATGGTGCAGCTATGAAGGAAGCGGGAAGAGTTGCTTCAATAGTAAGAGCGGGCATGGCATCGAGGGCTGGTTCAGAAGATGGTCTAAAAAATACCGCCAGGGTTAATGTTAACGGGGCGAGCCTTGATGACCGAGAGATGATTTTCTTCCAAAGCGGAAGAAAAAAGGTAGCGGATATACTACCGGAGGCTGTCCGTGAGACTATTGAACGAATAGAAGGATAGTTTTTAGAATAAACGCCAATGATTAAGTAGCCAAACACTTTTCAGATGCGACATTAAAAATCCACCCTCGCGGGTGGATTTTTGTACAAATGTTAAATTATTTACTCTTTTTCTCAGCTCGGGCCTTCGGGCTTTCGATCAACCCTTTTTTCTTCAAAGTCCTGAGCGCCGAAGTAGAGACATTTGCTTTTACTTTTTTGCCATTAATCACTAAAGTCCTCTTAGAAACATTCGGCTTGAAAACCTTACGCGTATGTCTCTGCGAGAAGGAAACATTGTGACCATACATTTTGCCTTTACCAGTTACTTCACAAATCGCCATCTTATTTCTCCTTTACCGTATTAACGATTGCTTTAAACGCCTCCGGATTGTTAACAGCTAAATCAGCGAGAACTTTACGGTCAAGAGAGATATTCTTCGCTTTCATCCCCGCAATTAACTGCGAGTAGGAAAGACCTAATTCTCTTGAAGCGTTGTTGATTCTCGTAATCCAAAGCGCTCTTAAGTCGCGCTTACGATTTCGGCGATCTCGGTAGCTATAGGATAAAGCCTTAATTACACCTTGTTTTCCAAGGCGATAACTCCGGCGGCGGTAATGTTGCATACCGCTAGTTTTATTCAATAATTTCTTATGTTTCGCGTGTGCCGCGACTCCTCTTTTAACTCTCATGATTAAACTCCTAAAGCCGTCTTTACGTTTTTCTTAATTTTCCCGGAAATCTCTGCAGCAGTTTTCATGTTGCGTTTTCGGGCTTTAGATTTTTTAGCGAGAATATGATTCCCATAAGCCCGCTCACGGACCAATTTACCCGAACCGGTAATTTTAATCCTCTTAGCGGTACCTTTATGCGTTTTTAACTTTGGCATAATATTTTCCTTTAGTTATAGTTAATATTTTCCCCCGAAAGAACGACCAGCTAGCCTTGGAAGTAGGAAATTACTTCTTTCGTACCTGGGCTGATAGGTTACGTCCGTTGAACTGCGACTTGCCTTCCTGAACGACATCCTCACCGAGTAGACCAATGACTTTATCAAGAAGCCCCGTTCCAATCTCTTTGTGTGCCATTTCGCGACCCTTAAAGACTATCATAATCTTTACCCGATCGCCATCATCTAGGAATTCTCGCATCTTACGGACTTTAATGTTAAGGTCGTTATCGGAAATTTTAAGACCAATCTTCATCTGTTTCAGCTCAGATTGTTTTTCCCGAGCCTTCTTTCGATTTTTGGCTTCCTCTTTCATCTTTTGGTATTGAAATTTACCCCAATCGATGATTTTTACGACCGGCGGATTGGCATTAGCGGCAATTTCCACTAAATCCACTCCCTGTTCATTCGCAAGAAGTTGGGCTTCGCGACTAGACATAATACCCAGTTGTTCGCCACTCGAACCTATAACGCGGACCTTCTCGTAACGAATCTCTCCGTTAAGCCTTGTCCGTGAATTGTTTTTTATAGTAGTCCTTTCTTCTCTTGAATTAACCTAGTAAAAATTATATCAAATTCTTAAGGAAAATACAAGAGCTTTTATCTGTTTTTAGAGTTCCAATCCTTCTTTTTCGCGTTCAGCTAAATCCTTACCCGCTTCATAAACTTTTTTATTCATATAAACAACAGACCTGTCGTTACCGACCTTTTTATTTATCCTCTCTGTTTCTAAAATATCTTCAGCTGTTTTCGCACGCACCTGCGAAGTGACTTCAAGTTTCTTTACATGGTTCGCATATCTTTCGAGAAGCGCCTCCGAGGCTTCCGGATTAACTTTCTTTAATACGTCCGCGAACATATAAACCATTGCTAGGGACACTGCACCTTGTTCACCGTTCTTTTTCAACCCAGACAAAATAGCCACAGTCTTCTTCGGCAACCTCGCCCACAAATACCCAGTTTGTTTACCATAACCATCTTGTCTATCTTCATGATATTCAGTTGAATCCGAAAATGTGATATCCCATCCCGGACCAACCACTCTGAATTCTTTCGTAACCGGACCTTCTTCGAGTGACTTTTCAGAGATTTTGTGGCTAATAATAGGGGCAATACCACCATTTAAAATCTTTGGATTATCCGGGAATTTATCATGAACTTTCTTTAGAATATCAGGGGAGAGAGTTGCAAAACACGCCACGCTAGTCAAACCGGTATCCTCGAGCATTCTTTGAATATTTTCGAGATTTCGCTCCGCCGATTCCTTCGATGGCCCGAGCTCCTTAATCTCGATTACGACCTTATGATTCGGGTTATCTTCGTTATATTTTTTTATCATTTCCAGGCCTTCTTCGAGAGAAAGACGCTTACCCTTTGCTGCAACTTCTTCGCTAGTCATTTCATGTATTTGTTTAGAGAATAGGAACCTAGCTCCAGACCGCGGGGAATGAGAAATCCATGGTGTCCCGTCTTTATCAAAACGAATATCGAGCTCTACGATAGCGGTACCACTTTGCAGCTCTTTTTCCAACGAATCTCTGTCGTTTATCTGTTTATGATTTACGATATTCCACTCATTTTGCATTTCTAAAGATTCATCAACCTCTTCTAACCCCGCTTCAATCTGAGAAATTAATGCATCAGCCTGCTCAGCTTCGATACTCTCTAAGGTTTCTATCATCTCTGCAACTCTTTTTTCATCACTTCTTTCTTCTTCGCTAGGGACATCTTCTGAAGGCTTATCTGCTTGCGCTTCGATTGCGGAAAGAGCTAAGGCAACTCTACCAACCTTGCGGTACAACAACGCACGTTTTAAAAGCTTTTCATTACGATTACCACCATCGCCGCCATCACCACTATCCCCCGAGTTCGCCATAAGATTTTCTAATTCAGCCCACTCATTCACATTTTTCGATCGATCATAATTATTCGCCGAAAGATCAGCCCACGCATTCGTATTCTCCGACCAATCAGAATCATCCATTGAAACAGCCTCGCCTTTATTCATATTCTAATTCTACGTTACCATAATGCTCAGGTCAACACTAAAACATTACCGTTTTCGATAAGTTAGCGCCTCCGCTAGGTGTTTTTGTCTAATCACGTCCGAACCATCCAAATCTGCAATCGTTTGTGCGACTTTGATAGTTTTAAAATATGACCGCGCCGAAAGATTTAACTTTTCAGAAGCGCTAGAAAGTAATTTTTCCGCCACCGGCTCTAACTTTAATTTCTGTGAAACTTGAAAAGAAGAAAGGGAACTATTAAAAACTCCATCTCGCCCATACCGAGCCTTTTGACGCGAAATTGCCCCTGTTATAGTATTTTTTACAACATTATGTTCGTTATTTTGGTCGGGAATTGGCGCTCTAAGTTCCTCATTATTTACTTTTTCAACCGTAATATTCATATCTATTCGGTCAAATAACGGCCCTGATAACTTCTTTTGATAGTTCTGAATCTGGGTTTCTGTACATTTACATTCGTGCGTCGGGTCCCCGAGGTAACCACAGGGGCAGGGGTTCATCGTTGCGACCAACATAAAATCTGCCGGATAGGTCGTTTTTCGGTTCGCTCGCGAGATCGAAATCTCTTTATCCTCGAGAGGCTGACGCAAAGCCTCTAAAACCGAACGGGGAAACTCCGGAATCTCGTCTAAAAACAAAATCCCCTTATGTGCTAAAGAAATTTCCCCTGGAGCCGCAACCGCCCCGCCCCCGATAATCGAAGTCGCGCTCGAAGTATGATGGGGATTTCTAAACGGCCTTTTAGTGATAATTTCATCGGTTGAAAGTCCCGCAATCGAATAAATCTTCGTAATTTCAACCATTTCATCAGGGGTAAGCTCGGGTAGTAAATTCGCCGCTGCCTTCGCAAGTAAAGTTTTGCCCGCCCCTGGTGGGCCCGAAATTAAGATGTTGTGATGTCCCGCAATTGCAATCTCCATCGCCCTTTTGGCTAATTTCTGGCCCCTGATATGATCTAAAATTGCCCCATCTGGTTTCATTTTCACTCTCTTTCCGCCACCTTTTTCCGCCACGGTTAACGTTATCTGATTTTTTAGCGCAAGATAGAGTTTTTGTAACGTATCCACCCCGTAAATTGTAATTCCAGAAACTAGCGACGCCTGCGAGAGGTTCTTTATCGGCACATAAATTTCGTCATATCCGGCCATTTTCGCCGTTTCAACGATATTGATTATGCCTTTTAGGGGCTTTATTTCGCCGTTTAAGGACAATTCGCCCACAAAAGCCTTACCTGCCGTATCATTTTTTATCAACTGCCCAGAAAGCGTTAAAATCGCTAGTGCAATCGGCAAATCTAGGTACGCTCCATCTTTTAAAAGCTCTGCCGGCGCTAAATTTATCGTCACCTTTTTATCAGGGAACGAAAAATCCGAATTGACAATTGCACTCCGGACACGCTCTTTCGCCTCGTTGATAGTTTTGTTTGCCATTCCGACAATATTAAAAGCTGGAAGCCCACGATTCATATCACCCTCGACTTCAACCAGCTTTCCTTCAAAGCCATAGGGCACTATTGAATGTATTTTACTAATCATAAAGCCCTAACTAGCACAACTATCAGAATAATTCAACCTGCGCATCCTACTTACGCTTAGATACATATTTTTATTCAAAATTTACTTGTGGAAAACTCTGCAAAAAAATACAAAAATTGTTCAAAAAATCTATTGACATTAGCATTTTTTAGCGTTATTATAGAGGTAGCTTCTGAATAAAAAAATTACTCAGAAGGTCAAAACAAAAATTTAGCCAAAATAACTCCACACTCTACAAAAAAGACCGGTTTTCCTCGCAGTTACCGGTCTTTTTCTATGT
>JAZMZP010000021.1:0-5674 GCA_045586015.1 Candidatus Nanosyncoccus sp. | reverse complement strand
CTGGGCTATGAAACTAGTTAAAGTTACTAATACTTCTGGACAAGATCCTGTTACTTATAATCCAGAAAACTTAACTATAGAAAATGGCTATGGTAACTATTCCGTTATTCCTGATACTTATACTAAAGTAGCTTCCTATTCTTCTACTACTGACTTTACTCTGGGCTCTAAACTAGAAACTACCTATGCTGCCTTTATTACCAGTTCCCAAGTTACTGATGTTTATAATGGGAAAGTGAAGTACACCGTAGTGCACCCAATTTCGTCCTACGCCGCTTCATACACTATTAACTATAACGCCAATACAACTGACGATGTAGATAATCTGCCAGAAACCTATTACGGCAGTTCTGCTTCGGGAATGGCTAAGCTAAGTTCTACGAAGCCCGAACGCGAAGGATATGGTTTTTATGGTTGGTGCACAACGGTTCCGAGCGGCTCTAGCTGTTCGGGGAATACCTACCGCGCCGGTAAAGAAATTCCATTAACCGAAGGCAGTTCTAACGGTATAAATCTTTATGCGCTTTGGGAAACTGTTGCTGTTTTGGATACGGGTCAAAATGTCAATGCTAAAATGAAGAGTTTAGCCGCTAACACGAATGTCGCCTATTCTACCGAAACTAGTGACATTAAAGCAATCCGAATGTCTGATACTTTACCTTCCGGTTTTACTCCTTCCGACGGAAATACGATTAGTATTTCCGAAACGCCGATTTATATTTTTTATGATAATACTAACGATGCCGGTATTATCTATGTTTATACTACGGCAGAAAATGTTCAAATGAATGCCACTTCCTCTAATATGTTCTCTAGGAATACTGCATTAACGGATATTTCCGGAGTGTCAGATTGGGATACGCAGAACGTAACTACCTTTCTTTATCTATTTAGAGGTGATACGAGCCTAACCAATATATCGGCTTTAGCAAACTGGGACACCTCGAGTACTACAAGTATAAGTGGCTTATTCCATAGCGCAACAGGATTAACTAACGTATCGGCCCTAGCCAACTGGGACACTTCAAAAATTACACAAATGGGGATGTTATTCAATGGCGCTACTAGCCTTTCCGATATTTCTGCCATAGCCAACTGGGATACAAGCAGCTTATCGATGGTTGCCCAAATGTTCCAAAATACTACGAGCCTATCTGATATTTCAGCTCTAGCCAATTGGGATGTCTCTCGCGTGAAATCCTTTTCTATGATGTTCAAGGAGGCTACCAGCCTTTCTAATATAGATACCATAGCTAATTGGGATACTTCTGGAGCTACAACAGGTTTTGCTGAAATGTTTGATGGTGCCACTAGTCTTTCTGATATTTCCGGCTTAGCTAATTGGAACGTCGGAAATGCTAAAAGTATTAGGGCTATGTTTTGGAATACGCCAAATTTAATTGATTTATCTCCGCTTTCCGGATGGGATACTTCGAACGTGGAGAATATGCAAGGTTTTATAGGATTAATCAATATGAGAAAAACGGGCAACGCAGTTGTTGATCTCCGTCCATTGGCTAATTGGAACACCGAAAACGTTACATCTATGAAAACTATGTTCCAGAACGTCAACATAGCTTCCTTTAGGCCACTTGCGAGATGGGATGTTGGCTCAGTAGAAGATTTTTCCTATATGTTTGACCAAGCAAAAAATGAAACTCACGCTGTAACTAGTCTAGCCGGCCTTGAAAACTGGAATGTTTCTAGTGCTAATAATATGCAATATATGTTTGCATACATATCGACACTCAACGATGTTTCTGCAATCGAAGACTGGGATATAACCGGAGTTACTGCTACGGCTGGTTCAACAGCAATAGCAGATAACAATTTCTACGCTATGTTCGCAAGCGCTCCATACCGCCCAGCCTTCACTCAGCGGGCTGGAACTTGGAGCAATAACGGCACATTCATCCCCTCTACATAGAGCTAACTATTTTTTACCATCTAAGAATTCTTTAATCTTCTCGATTTCATCTCGAAGCAACGCCGCGCGTTCAAACTCTAGATTTGCCGCCGCGAGTTGCATCTCGGAAGATAGTTGCTTGACGAGTGCCGGCAATTCATCTTTCGGAATTCGTTTAATATCTAATTTATCAACTTTTTCCTTTTCCGGAATAATCGCCCGGAGCCCCTCCGAAACATCTTTTTCAATCGATTTCGGCGTAATCCCGTTTTTCTCATTATATGCTTTCTGAATTTCCCGACGCCGATTTGTCTCCGAAATCGCTTTTCCCATACTTTCGGTAATAAAATCGGCATACATAATTACTTTCCCCTCTTCGTGCCTTGCTGCTCGCCCAATGGTCTGGATTAAAGCCGATTCGCTCCTTAAGAAACCTTCCTTATCAGCGTCTAAAATCGCGACTAGCGACACTTCCGGAAGGTCTAACCCTTCCCTTAGTAAATTAATTCCGACGAGAACATCATAAACCCCCGCCCGTAAATCCCTTAGAATATCCCCTCGTTCTAGCGTATCAATGTCGGAATGAATGTACGCGGTCTTTACGCCCCGCTCTTTTAAATGGTCGGTCAAATCTTCCGCCATTCGCTTCGTTAAAGTCGTGATTAAAGTCCTCTGGCCCTTTGCGATGCGTTGATCAATCTCTTCCATTAAATCATCAATTTGCCCTTCCGAACCGCGCACTTCGACTTCTGGGTCTAAAAGTCCGGTCGGACGAATGACTTGCTCCGCCGGCGTCGGCGAATGCTCTAATTCGTATTCGCCTGGCGTCGCCGAAACATAAATCGCTTGATTTATCTTTTTGTTAAACTCGCCATAAGTCAAGGGGCGGTTGTCGAGCGCCGACGGCAATCTAAATCCGAATTCGACCAACGTCTCTTTCCGGGCGTGGTCGCCGTTATACATCCCACGAACTTGCGGCAAAGTCATATGCGACTCATCAACGATTAATAAAAAGTCGTCTGGGAAGAAATCGAGTAGAGTCGCCGGCGGCTCGCCCGGCTTCCGCCCGTCTAGATGCCGAGAATAATTTTCAATTCCTTTGACAAACCCAGTTTCTTTTAGCATTTCTAAATCATATTTGGTGCGTTGCGAAAGTCTTTGTGCCTCTAAATATTTCTGATGCTTCTCGAAATACGCCAACCGCTCGTCGAACTCCGCCCGAATCGTGATAAGTGCCTTTTCGAGCTGGTCCATCGGCGTCGCGTAATGCGTATTTGGAAAGATATGTACCTTTTCTGGCCTTTCTCTAATCTCAAACGTCAAAGGATCGACAATTTTAATATCTTCTAAAGTATCAAATCCGAACTCGAATCGATATCCAAACTCGCCGTTTGCCGGATATAAATCGACGGTATCTCCCATTACCCGGAAATTCCCTCGCTCGAACGCTAAATCATTTCGATGATACTGAATATTCACTAATTTTCGGATAAACTCGAGCTGTGGTAATTCTTCTCCGCGCTCGGCCCAAAACGACATCTCTAAGTAATGTTCCGGCGAACCGATACCATAAATACACGAAACCGATGCGACAACTATGCAATCTCTTCGCGATAAAAGCGCCTCCGTCGCCCCGTGACGCAGCCGATCAATCTCATCATTAATCGCCGAGTCTTTCTCGATATATGTATCGGTCGAGGCAATATAGGCTTCCGGTTGGTAATAATCAAAATACGAAACGAAATAATGGACTTCATTCTTCGGGAAAAATTCGCGAAATTCGGCGTATAGTTGCGCCGCGAGAGTTTTATTATGCGCAAGAACTAGCGTCGGCCTCTGGACTTTTTGGATAATATTCGCCATCGTAAAAGTCTTTCCGGAACCGGTTACGCCGAGCAAAGTTTGTTCGTGGACACCCTTGTTAAGTCCCTCGACGAGCTGTTTTATCGCTTTCGGCTGGTCGCCAGTCGGCTGATATTTAGACACTAATTCGAATTTAGCCATATCTATTATTATATCACTTTGCTTTAATAACACGAAACATCCTTTCGAGGACCGTAAGCTTGGGCGAGCGCCCTTGAGCGTGTCCGAGAAAGGATGTTTCGTGTTATAATTACGCTAAATGAAATATATTGTCACTGTTAAACCCGGAACTAGCCAAGAAAAAATCGTTGAAACTGCCGAGAATGAATTGACCGTCTATCTTCGTGCGAAACCGCACGACGGCGAGGCGAATGATGCGCTTATTAAACTGCTCTCGAAACACTTTAAAATCCCGAAAACTGCTCTAAAAATCACTCGCGGCGCAACGTCCCGCGTCAAGACGATTGAACTATGATATAGTTTTTCTAGCGAAGGATGGATAAATAAAAATACTAATAAAAAGAAGGGATTTTTATGCCAAAAGAAACCATCCACGCTAAGGGGGTTAATATCGGTATTTACACCGATGATTTTAAGAATGAGTTTATCTCATTAACAGATATTGCGAGATATCAAAACATAAAGGATCCGCGTTTTGTCATTCGGAATTGGATGAGGAATCGTGATACTATCGATTTTTTAGGTTTATGGGAAATATTACATAATTCAGATTTTAAACGTGCCGAATTCCGCACCTTAAAGAATGAAGCAGGCAAACACGCTTTTGTGATATCCCCAGAATTATGGATTAAAAACACGAAAGCAAAGGGGATGGTCGCTAAACGAGGAAAAGATGGTGGGACTTATGCGCATAGTGATATTGCAATGTCTTTTGCGACTTGGGTATCACCTGAATTTCAACTTTATATTATGAAGGATTATCGTAGACTTAAATCTGATGAAAATTCTAGGTTATCTTTAAATTGGAATTTGAATCGTGAAATAAGTAAACTGAACTATCGTGTTCATACTGATGCAATAAGAGAAAATTTAATTCCACCCGAACTAACTTCGAGGCAAATTCATTTTACTTATGCGAGTGAAGCTGATTTATTAAATGTTGCATTGTTTGGTATGACAGCTAAAGAATGGAGAGATAAAAACAAAACGAAGGAAGGCAATATTCGTGATTATGCTAATATTGACCAACTTTTAGTTCTGGCAAATATTGAGAGTTATAATGCAATTTTAATTAACCAAAATAAGCCGCAAAGCGAAAGGTTGATTTTATTGCGCGAGATGGTTGTTAGTCAACTAAAAACCTTTACGAAGAAAGAATTAAAAACATAATTCTTTATAAATGATTTACTAATGTGCTATAATAAAACTATTATGGTTAAAAGCCTAAAAACGCCAGGTCTGTGTGTAATAACTTTTTTGATTAGCCTTACTCTTCTCTCCGGTTCCCTCCTCTCTTCCTCTCGCGCCTCAGCTGACGATTCAATCATTGATGATGTTAGTATTAGAGTTCAGATTTCTTGTACTATGACTGGTTCTGGTATGAACTCTCATACTGCTACTATTAATCCGGGTACTTATCAGACTAATATTGGTAAAACTACCTTAACTGCCTTTTGTAATGATAGTGGAGGCTTCGCTATTTATGCTATAGGCTATACTGGCAATGCCTATACCGGAGCTGACCATACTAAACTCATAGGCGATATCACTAACGAAAAGATAGCTACCGGTACTGCTACAGGCTCTAATTCTAATGATCCATCTAACTGGGCTATGAAACTAGTTAAAGTTACTAATACTTCTGGACAAGATCCTGTTACTTATAATCCAGAAAACTTAACTATAGAAAATGGCTATGGTAACTATTCCGTTATTCCTGATACT
>JAZMZP010000020.1:0-47664 GCA_045586015.1 Candidatus Nanosyncoccus sp. | reverse complement strand
GAGTTTTGCCACTATGGTTAGTAAAAACGATGTCGGAAAATAAAGTATATCCTCAACAATTTAGTAAAGTTGGTAAAATATTTGAAAAAATAAGAAAGGAAAAATATGTTTAATACAATATTCGATTCAGCCGCAACTGGTCTCGATATTACGACAGCTTTGATTTGTTCAGGTGTCGCTTTAGGCCTCGGCATAGTCATCGCCATTACCCATATGATGACTTCTCAAACCAGCAAAAGTTTCCTCATTACTCTAGCGGTCTTACCTCTTCTCGTAATGGCTGTTATGATTATGATTAATGGTAATCTCGGAACATCGATTGCTATACTAGGCGCTTTCTCGTTAATTCGCTTCCGCTCCATCCAGGGTAACGCAAAAGAACTCCTCAGCGTCTTTTTCGCTATGATGATTGGCCTCGCTTGCGGTATGGGTCATGTCTTCTTTGGTGCAGTTATTACGGCAATTGCGGTTGTCGCTATTTTATTCTTTTCTTATACTCATTTTCTCGAGCCAAACAAAAAACAACGCGTTCTTAAAATTGTCGTACCAGAAGATTTAGACTACGAAGAAGTATTTGATGAGATTTTTCAAAAGTATACAAGAAAAGCTGAACTTGTCCGTATGAAAACCATGAATATGGGGAGCCTCTATAAGCTAACTTATGATGTAGTTTTAAAAAGTGGCATTAAAGAAAAAGCATTTCTAGATGAACTCAGGGTAAAAAACTGCAATCTAAAGGTTTTGCTTTCGCATCCAGTGCTTGAGGAGGAGATTTGATGGGAGAAAGGGTGAGATCCCGCGAAAAAAACTTCAACTTTCAATGGTTTTTCCTCATCGTCCTCTTAGTAGTGATTATTACCGTCACTCTAATAATTAATCTAGGGAAAGCTAACGATCTTGCTGCGAGAATATCGGATAGTATTACTATCGACAATGGTGACGAAAAAATCAATTGGAGTAGATATGCTACGGTTGATGTTGAATTAACTGAATCGTTCAATATCACGAAATCAGGTGTCTATCATTTGACTGGTACGCTTGATGATGGCTCTATTACAATTGATGTAACTAAAACTGATGCCGTAAAACTAATCTTAGACAATGTCACGATTGAAAATAATTCTGGCCCTGCAATTAAATGTTTGGAAGGCGACGATTTAGTAATTGAACTAATTGGCGAAAATTATCTAGAAGATGGAACTAATTATTCAACCGATTTAGATGAAGATATCGAGGCAGTTATATATTCAAAGGCCGACTTGACTTTCGAAGGCGACGGCAGTTTAACTATAACCGCAAACTATGAAGACGGAATCGTTTCAAAAGATGACTTAAAATTCAAATCAGGCACTTATAATATTACTGCCGTCGACGATACGATTCGCGGTAAAGATTCTGTTTATATCGCAAATGGCGATTTCGAATTAAAATCTACCGGCGACGCAATTCATTCAAGTGATTACGTCAATATTGCTGATGGAAATATTAAAATTATTTCTGGCGATGATGGAATCCACGCCGATCGTGCTTTAATCATAGATGGAGGCAATATTGATATTGAAAAAAGCTACGAAGGACTCGAGGCGCAAGTCGTTTCCATCAACGGCGGAGACATTTCTCTCGTTACTTCTGACGACGGTATCAACGCTGGTGGTGGCGCAGATTCCTCTTCGATAAATCGACCAGGCGCTAATCCATTTGATGCTGACGAGAATTGCGTCCTAACCATCAGCGGCGGAAATATCTATATCAATGCTGCCGGCGATGGCGTCGATTCGAACGGTTACCTATATTTTAACGGTGGGAAAGTTATCATCGATGGACCAACTAACGACGGCAACGGTGCCCTCGATAGCGGTGTCGGTATTGTTATGAATGGCGGCGAAGTTATCGCGGTCGGTGCTTCCGGAATGGCAGAAAATTTAGGTACTAATTCGAAAATCTATAGCGTCAGTATTTATTTTGGAAACACTAAACCCGCAGGAACTGAAATTAAAATTAAAGACTCGAGCGGGCAAATCATCTTAAGCCACACTTCGGCAAAATCTTTTAGTCATCTTGCTGCCGGTTCTGAAATATTTATCCCTACGGGAACTTATACCATTTATATCGATGGCGAAGAATATGAAAAATTCACAATTTCGAATAATGTTACCACGGTTGGAAATTCTTATGATATAATGAAACAAAGGAGGTAAATGCAGTTAATTGTAATCTTATTAATTACTGTATCAATTTTGACAGTTCTGTCTGGCGCGACAGTATTTTTTGGCGCCAAAAAAGGTGAACACTTAAAATCATTTTGGTTTTTCGTAGCCACTATTTTTGCCGCAATTTGGATTGTATCAATCTGTCTATTCTTAAGAGCAACGCCCGAATCGACCCTGAATATGGTTTGGCATACAAATTGGACCTTTATTAGTGCAATCTTCATCGATGTAGCTCTTCTTGCTTATATTAGTTGGCAAGAAAAATACGGAAAACTCATTACTGCCTTCTTTTTTATATTTGGTTTAATCCTAACGATAATCTTTATTAGAAATCCGGGACTTTTATATACAGACATCGTATTAGCGCACTCCGGCAATAGTCTTGTCACGAATGTCGGACCATTCTACTTTATCTATGCCGGGTTCTTCTGTCTATTAGTTCCTGCAGTCATCTTTACGCTATTAAAACAAATCATTACCTCATCATCGTTAAAAAAGCGTGGTGGGGATTTAGTTTTACTTATCGGTTTTGCCATTTCAGGAACAATGTCCCTAATCTTTAACTTAATCCTTACATTCTGGCGTTGGGATTTAATCTGGTTAGGCCCCCTCGCAATCTCGACAACAATTATCGCCTTTTATTATTCGATTTTACGTTACCGAGTACTAAATTTATATTCTACTTGGCTAAAAATTCTTTCCTACATCGTCATTATTACTTCAATGGCAGTAGTATATATGGTAATCTTCTCTATCGTCTTCGCCGCTATGTTTAGAGGTGCAACCCCATCAACTGAAGTAATTATCTTGAACTTTATTATGATTCTTATTGTCTTATTACTTTTCCCGGCCACAAACGAACTCAATATGTTCATTCGCTCTCTAATCTCGAATCAGAGTATCGATACGGCATATATAGTAAAAAAACTAGTTAAACTTTCGCCGAAGCAAACTAGCCTTAACGAATTAGCAAGTTTCCTAGCTGAGCATATGCATTTTAAATATGTAGGCTTCCTCATCGATAATCAGGTTTACGGCTCCGCTCCGCGTGAAATTACCGCGAACGAAATTAAAATGATTTCAAAACTCGGTAAACCCGAAAATAATATTTGGCAAAAAGTCGATGAAACCTCGCCAGAATGGCAACATTTAGACCTCTCAGCCGTCGCGGCATTAAGAGACGCTAACGACAAAGTTTATGGCCAAATAATGCTAGGCAAACCGATTGGTAAATCTAATTTCAGTCGCCAAGATTTAATTCAAATTGAAACCATTTTGAATATAGTGTCTGTTATTATTGATTCTAAAAACCATTCTAGTGGGAGGTAAGAAGCCTTATGGCATCGATGCTCAAAGAAACCCGCTGGACTATATTGCTTTCGATTAATGCTGTTGCAATTTTAATTGCCGGTATTGCTATCGCTAGTGCAATTTGGTTTAATGGTGGGCTAGAATTTAGGGTAGTTGGCGAGCGCTCTGATGTTGTTTCTAATAGTGCCGAGGAAACTGAGCTTATCGATTCAGCCTCAAATTCGAACACAAAACCAGAAACGGTTAACTATATTGGAAACGACGATTATGTTTCGACCTCGAGCCACGAATTTGACAACTCCGATGTCCCATCCGGTGAACTCTGGAATGAAAAATCAATTCAAATTTACGCCACACCAGATATCGATATTTGTGTCGGCGGTGGTTTGACTAATCTCGGCGAAATGTATTGGCAGACGTCCGATACAAATGTCATTAGTGGATTCTACAATTCCGCAAGAACTTGGCTCGGCTACAATAATGAAACCTGCAGATACCCATTAATTAGTGGTTTTGGGACTACGACCATTACTGCTGGTACTTACGATGGTAAACGCAAAGACTCAATCACAGTGACAGTCGTCGAACCCCCGGCCGAACAATGGGAACACGAAGTCTTAACACTCGTCAATAAAATTCGTACGAAGAATAATCTTGGCCAATTAAGCTGGGGCGAAACCTGTGAATCCGCCGCCGATACACGAGCGAGCGAAACTATTACCTACTATAGCCACACGCGCCCAGATGGTAGTAATTGGTCAACCGCTTGTCCATCTCCTGAAACTGGTGGTATTAGTGGCGAAAATCTCGCTATTGGCAATGCTGCGGTTTCTCCAGCTAGCGTAGTTTCATTATGGATGGGTTCTGAAGCGCACCGCGCTAACATTTTAAACCCTGATTATACTAAACTCGCCGTTGGCTTTATCTTTGATTTAAACAGCGAATATAAAACCCATTGGTCCCAATTCTTTAGTACTTATTAATATTGAGGTCTTTCGCTAATCAACCGTCCTAAAAACCAATTTTTCATTTCTTCATCCATCAAGGTTGTTTGTAGCTCCCCATCATAAACTGTAGGTGTTATTCTTGTTTGCAATAACTTACCGTTATATAAATAATGCTCTAAAATCAAACTTCTCGTAGTGCCCGGCCACCAAGCTTGATCGAAAAAGAGATTCCCGAGCCCATAATAAATTACACCATCACCGTATAATTCAAAGGTCTGAGGCTGATGTGCGCTTGTTCCGACTACTAAATCTGCACCCAAATCAATTAAATGCCTAAACAATCCAACCTGATCGCCAGCCGCCGAATCTGCATAGTCACAAGTTGCATCTTCCTCAGTAGCAACATAAGCACTACATTCGTAGTATTGAATATCTACAATTACAAAATTACCCTGCTCCTTTGCTTTCGCAATTTCCTCCAACGCATTTTCTTCGTTGTATTCATTAGCACCCGGTGTATCGTCCGAAGTAGCACCGCCGGTCGACAAATTATAAGCTAGAAAAGTTATTCCGTTTCCCTTCTCGTTAAGTCTCAAGGGTATCGCCGCCTCAGTTGCACTTCTCCCACCACCAACGGTTCTAATTCCATTCTCATTATATATTTCTAGCGTTTCAAGGGCAGCCTCATCGCCACAGTCTAGATTATGATTTCCCGTTAATTCTACGATATCTAAACCAATCGTAGTTAAAGTATCAATAAAACGCGGGTCCGAGCAAATATTTCCCGAATATGCTTGTTCGGAAAAAGAAGCTTCATTCGAAGTATGCGTCAAATCAAAACTCGACAAATATTCTTTTATATTCGCCGCAAAATAAGTCGCGTCAGAAACCTCGTCTAATTTTGTATTCATCCCACGCGCAAGTGCCGTCACGCCAGTTTGAGCCATAGAAAGCACATTTTGTTTATTCGGAAAAGTTTTCGCAAAAACTTGCTCCACTAGAGGCTTTATTTCGCCTTCATATTTTTCGGAATCAAAAGTTATTACCCTAAATACTGCCCCAGCATTATAATTATCTAAATAATACTCTCCATTTACGCTCAGTAATTTATTTTGAAAAGTCAAATCGTTCACATCAATCATATCAAAATAAATTTCCGAACCATAAGGGTCAGAAAACAAAACCTCCGGACTACTCGCCTCAACATCCGTTTCTAAACCATAAAAATCCGTAACAGGAACATAAATACTATCTAAAAAGTCATTTTCGTTTAATGTTGGTAAATTAAGATATTCTTTTGCAGAAATCGTTACATCTTCATCTAGTCTAACTTCGTCTGTAAAAATTGAATTAAGCGCACTAAGTTCCTCATCATTTAAACTCTCATCGTACTTTACTATTCCAGGCAATTTAAAAAAGCCAGTCTTAGTAAACCACTGCACACCAAAAAACACCGCAGCAAAAGTCAACACGAATATAATAGACCCAACTAAAAAATGTTTTCCTTTACTTCTCTTTTTCATATTTCTATTTTAACATAAGATATCACTAATCGAACGTGAAACCTTTACCCAAGCGTGCTATAATAAGCTTATGTTTAGCTGGTTTACCCATAACGAAATCAAAAAAGAGCTTTATTCTCCCGATAAGACAGTAAAATGCCAAGTCATTTTGGAGACCGGTAAAATTTCTTACTCAGTTTACAAAAACGATAAATTGGTCATTAAACCTTCTCATCTCGGTTTTCTAATCTGTGGCGAAAAACCTTTGTATGAAAATTTAAAACTTATTCGCGAACAACATAAAAAACATCAAGAAATCGTAGAAATGCCTTGGGGTGAAGATCGGTATTTAAATAATAATTATACTGAATCCGCTTTTTATCTCGCCGAGAAAAAAGAACCGAGTCGTATTTTTACTTTGCGTTTTCGTATCTTCAACGACGGCGTAGCTTTTCGCTATGAAATCCCGCCCCAACCTAAATTCAGCCAAATTACAATCAAAGATGAACTTACTGAATTCAACTTAGAGCCAAACACTACTGCTTGGAGTATTCCAGCTTATCAACCAGATCGTTATGAATATAGCTACGCTAAAAGTGCAGTCTATGATTTAAGAAAATCAGTTCATACCCCTCTTACCCTCCGAACTCCAAACGAAGTATATTTATCAATTCACGAAGCAGCCCTTTATGATTATGGCTCAATGACATTAAAACTAAACGAAAAGAATGTTTTAAAAACTGATATCACACCTCTTTCTGATGACACGAAGGCCCACGTTAGCCTTCCTTTTCAAACACCTTGGCGACTAATTATGCTCGCCGATTCGGCAATTGAACTGACCGGCAACCGAATTATGTATGTACTAAACGATCCGCCAAAATCAGATTTTTCTTGGGTTAAAACTTTAAAATTCATCGGCATTTGGTGGGCAATGTATGTTGGCGAATGGACTTGGGCGCCCGGAGAAAGACACGGCGCAACCACAGAACACGCCAAAGAATACATCGATGCGGCCGTCCGTTTAGGAATTTCCGGTCTTTTAATTGAAGGATGGAATGATGGCTGGGAAGGCGACTGGCTCGATAATGGCATCAACAATAAATTTACCGTCGCCACTCCAGATTTCAATCTCGAAGAAGTTGCCAGATATGCTAAAATTCGAAATGTTGAGATAGTCGGGCATCACGAGACCGTCGGTTTTATCGATAATTACGAAAAACAACTTGAAGAAGCCTATAACTACTACGCCGCCAACGGTATTCATTACATTAAAACCGGCTACGCTAGTAGTAAAATGCTAGTCAACGGCCGCCGAGAATATCATCATTCTCAAATTGGGGTCAAGCATTACCAAAAAACCGTTGAATTAGCCGCCAAAAAACATATTTGCTTAGACATTCACGAGCCAATCAAAGGTACCGGCATCGAACGCACTTGGCCAAATCTATTAACTCGCGAAGGCGCTCGTGGCCAAGAATACGAAGGTGGTGCTTTAAGCCCATCACACGCTTGCTATTTACCATATACACGCTTACTTTCCGGCGGAATGGATTATACTAGTGGCATCTTTGATATAGAAAATGCAGTTAAAAGAATTGCAACTACGCTCGCTCGCCAAGTCGCCTACTTTATCACATTTTATTCCGGAATGCAGATGGCAGCCGATCGACCTCATATTTACGAAAACCGATTCCCAGATGTTTTCCGTTTTATTTCCGAAGTCCCGACGAATTTTTCTAAAACTATCCCACTGGCCGGCGAAATCGGCGAATATTATATAGTCGCAAGAAAAGATCGCGATAGTAATGATTGGTATATTGGCAGTGTTACCGACGAATTTAGTCGTCGTATAAATCTACATCTTGATTTTCTATCAGAAGGAATCTACGAAGCAGATATCTACTCGGATTCTGATAAAGCTCATTTTCGCGATAACCCTTTCGGCATTTTAATTACTAAAAAACGAGTTGAAAAAAATCAAACTCTCGACATCTATATGGCGCCAGGCGGTGGTTTTGCAATTAGGCTAAAAAAGATTTAATTTAAACTCGTTCGGCTGTGATAATCAATCGGTGTGTCGCATCGCCATTTTCCAAATTTTCTCCAGCACAAGTCATTATTACAATTGTTTCTTTTTCACTCGCGCTTAATAACTCAGGCATCACGACTTCTTCTTTTTCGACCAATTCCCGTTTTTTCACAACATATTCATTGTTATCGTAAACAATTTCATCATCAACTTCTAACTGTTCTAGATTATTAAATACCGTACTCGAATGACCAATTAAAAGCGTCTTATTATCCGCACTAGAATAACTTCCAACAATTGTATCAGGAGTTTTTAATTCGTGATTCTCCATCTTTAAAGTAGCGACATCGGAATCAAGACTGATTTTCGGAATAACTAATTCGCCAGAAATTTGGTAATTTGTAGCTTCCGCCGGCTGCAAACCGACAACTACATATATCAGAAACGCCAAAAAGTATAATCCAACGAATATATACCTAGGATTTAATCGTTTCCCGATTTCCACACACTCCTCCTTGAATCAATTATACCACAAGCTTTTTTAAATACCAGGACTAAAATATTTTATTTTTTTCTCATGAACTTTATAATTTTTATCATGCGAACCAACTTCACTCCAAAAAGCCTTTGAATGGTCCATATGGTTTAAATGTGCTAACTCGTGCAAAATAACATAATCTCTTAAAATCTCCGGCACATTCATTAAGCCAATATTTAAAGAAATTGTTTTGTTTGAAGAACAACTTCCCCACCTCGTATTCGCGTGCGTTAAACGGCATTTATTATATTTATAACCATATAAATTCGCCAAATATTCTAATCGATAAGGTAAATATTCTTTCGCCTTTTTCATTAAAACTTTTTTCTGATAGTCTCTCGAACGCTGATCTTTCGGGTCTTTAATCGGCAATTTCTCTCGAATAGTTTTTCGATTCGAATTCAAAAATCTTTTTGCTAAAAACTCCGAAGTATATTTCGGAACCGACATCTGCAGACGCCCAGAGGTCGAAACCGAAAATTTTACACCACGAGAAAGCGGATTTTTCCGAACAATTACTTCCCCAAATTCTTTATCAACAATAATCATTTATTTTCGCCAAGCTCAGCCAGGCCGGTAATCACGTGTCTTGTTTGCGTTTCGAAAGTATGTTTTCCAGAGAGAATAATTGGCTTCTCAGCATCAGTCGGCGCTTCAATTTCAGAAACCGCTTTCTCGTAAACTTCTTTGGCTTTTGCAACATCTTTATAACGAGATTTTAGGCGTGACCTTATCGTAGCCACATCAGTCTGAATCCAAATTAAAGAAGGTTCATATTTATGCTTTCTTAATAAATTTCGAACTTCTTCGCGTTCTTTTTCGGTTTCAATACCACCTTCAATCAAAATAGTCTGTCTAGTTTTTAAAATTTGTTCTAAAATCACTAACAAATTCTTGCGCGAAAAATCATTTTTTTCTTTCAATTCAGCTAAATCGTAAAACGCTAAACCAAATTTTTTCGCAAATTTCTCACTGAATGTCGTTTTACCACTACAAGGCGCACCGAAAACAAGTAATGCACGCGATTTAGACTTATTCCCTTCCATTATACCTCCCATTATAACATTAATGGCAGGGGTGGCAAGGCTTGAACTCGCGACACACGGTTTTGGAGACCGTTGCTCTACCAACTGAGCTACACCCCTTTAAAATCCATAAATTAATTTTACCACAAATTCCAAAAATTGTGCTAAAATAATATAGATGAAAATACTTATGTTAGGATGGGAACTTCCGCCACACAATAGTGGTGGTCTTGGCGTAGCCTGTTTGAATCTTTCTCGAGCCCTAGCAAAAGCAGGCGCCAAAATTGATTTCATCCTACCATATAATGCAAAATTTTCAGACATCGATTTTATGGATGTTCATTCCGCAACCATGATTGACCCGCTTTTCCGATACGGTGGCGGCTCATATGAGTCACTAAAAATCGATGAAGACATTATCCCGACTTTCGATAATAGAAAACTAACTTCAATTCGCGAAATCCAAAACGAATATGGAAAATTCGTCGACGATTTTATTAAAACCCATCGCCCAGACGTAATTCATGCTCACGACTGGTTGACTTATGAAGCCGGCATCAAAGCTAAAAACAAATACAAAATCCCTCTAGTTGCACACGTCCACGCAACTGAATTCGACCGTTCTGGTATGAATAGCGGGAACCCCATCATCCACGAAATTGAATACGAAGGACTCATGATTGCCGATAAGATAATCGCGGTTTCCGAACTTACAAAACGCATCATCCATGAAAAATATAATATCCCTCTTTCAAAAATAAATGTTGTATATAATTCCCTTGACAATGACTACGAACTAGGCGACTATGAATTCGACGAGAATTACTATAATTATATTAAAAAACTTAAATCAGAAGGCTATACTATCGTTTCTACCGTCGGTCGCTTCACTGTTCAAAAAGGCTTAGTTTTCCTAATGCGTGCCGCCAAAAAAGCCATCTCGAAAAATCCAAAGCTACTCTTCGTCTTTGCTGGAGACGGCGAAGAAAGAAATCGACTAATCAGGCTCGCCGCCGATTTAGGCATTTCACGAAATGTCGTATTTACCGGCTTTATTCGAGGCCAAAAACTCCGAGATGTTTATACAATTTCCGATATTTTCGTCATGAGTTCAATCTCAGAACCATTTGGCTTGACCGCGCTTGAGGCCGCCTATCACGGCAACGCCTTAATCTTGACCAAACAATCCGGCGTCTCTGAAATCATTTGGTCTGCCTTTAAGTATGATTTCTGGGACGAAGACAAACTCGCAAACGAAATTTTTGCCATCTCAAGTAGCGAAATCCTCGCTAAAGTCTTAAAAGAAAACGCCAAAGAAGAATTCAACCGTATTTCTTGGGACAAAGTCGCTAAAAAATGTCTAGAAATATACAATAAAACGATGGAGAGAAATACTTAATGCGAGCTATCTGCCTCTATTTACATATCCATCAGCCCATTCGCTATCAAGAATACTCAATTTTTGATGTTTCGAATAACTCTAATTATTTCAATAGCGACTACGATGCTCGTCAAAGTAATCAGCGCATCTTCGACAAAGTTACCAAAAAAAGCTATCGTCCAATGCTTGATTTATTAGAAGCAAAAATGCAAGAATTTCCTGATTTCAAAGTGTCTTTTTCAATTACTGGCACTTGGCTAATTCAAGCCGAAAAATGGGCACCAGATTTAATTGAAATAATTAAACATATGGTTAAGCGTGGTCAAGCCGAAATCGTCGACGAAACTTTCTATCATTCTCTCGCCTTTTTCTTTAATCGCGAAGAATTCGAAAATCAAGTCCGCTTCCATACCGAAAAAATCGAAGAATTATTCGGCGTCAAGCCTCAAATTTTCCGCAATACAGAATTGTCATATAACGACGAATTAGCAAAATGGGCCGAGAAAAAAGGTTACAAGGGCATCCTAGCCGAAGGCTGGGATAAGGTTCTAGGTTGGCGCAGTCCAAACTTTGTTTACCGACCAGCCGGTTGCGAAAAAATTAAACTTCTCTTGAAAAACTACCGTCTTTCTGACGATATCGCCTTCCGCTTTTCGAATCGTAACTGGAGCGAATGGCCTCTAACCGTAAAAAAATATCAAAATTGGATTGATAATGATTGTCTACGCGGTAATCTAATTAACTTATTTATGGACTTTGAAACCTTCGGCGAACATCAATGGGCCGATACGGGTATTTTTAATTTCATAAACGAATTTATCTCTTCCTGGCTTTCCGAATATGATAATAAATTCGTCACAGTCTCCGAAGCTTGCGATTTAATGGAACCGGTCGACGAAGTTTCAATGCCGAAAACCATTACTTGGGCAGATACAGAACGGGATTTATCAGCCTGGCTTTCAAATTCGCTCCAAAACTCCGCTTCCGACGCTATCTATGAACTCCGCGAAAGAGTGTTAAATACGGGTGACTCGAAATTAATCTCCGATTGGCGACTCCTTACTACATCTGACCATCCTTATTCAATGTGTACTAAATACTGGAATGACGGTGATGTCCATGCCTATTTCTCCGCCTATGCTTCGCCCTATGAAAGCTTCATGTATTTTATGAACATCCTTCACGACCTCGAATATCGCCTCTCGAAATCTTGAAAAACAAAAAAGCGCCTTTTTCGGCGCTTTAATTAGTCAAACTAACGTTTCTTTTCTTTTACTTCGTTTCGACCGAGGTTTTTCTTCGTCTCAACAAATAAAACATGCTTACGTAAAACCGGATCATATTTCCTTAAGCTCAATTTGTCCGGCGTATTCATCGTATTTTTCTTCGTATAATAAGCCCGGACCCCAGATTCTTCCGAAACGAGCCCAACTAACTTTCTCTTAGTGTTATTCTTTTTTGCCATAATTACCTATTATTTTATCATACTCTAGAAAAAATGGCAAGACTTTCTAAGCCTTGCCATCGCGGTCGAAAAATGGATAGTGTCAAGGAAGAAGCCCACTGCCCTTACAATAGGGGCATTTCACACGATAGACATCGTAGCCGGTGCCACTACAGTAAAAGCACTTCTTCGCTTTATAACCTAAGCCACACTCAGCTCTATGACGATCGCGATCCTGCTCTGTCAAGAACACTCTTCCGCATCTGTCACAACTCCAAGTCAACCACTCCACCCCCTTTCAAAGAGCAATATGCTATAGAATCAACACATCCCCAGTATTTTACTAGATTTCTTATGTTTTTGCAAGCACTAGCTCAATAAATTCTTTAATTTCTTTCAGACCCAAACTATTGTCCGGAGAAACAAATATTCTAGGATCATCCATAAATTCTAAACTAGATATTTTACCATAAACCGCTTTAATCAAAGCTTTTAGCTCTTTTTCATCATCTTCGTTGAACTCATAGACCTTATCGTAAACCTCTCCATCTTTATCTGGAGTTACGAATAGAATATGCGCCCGTTCGACTTTATATTTCGCATAAGTCGGCGAATTATTTAAAAGCAACTTATAAAAACCAAGTTGTAACATATATTTATATAGTGTCGCGTGCGACCGCCATTTTTCTTTATGATACCCTCCTGTCTTGAAATCATAAATCTCGATTGTCTTTTTATCTTCATTAATTAAAATATGGTCAATCTTACCAGTTACCGGCACTCCTTCGATAGAAAGCTTTTCCGCCCCAAGGTTTACTTCCGCTTTTCCGTCCATCAAAACTTCGTTAAAGGCCTCTAGTGCTACCGCAATATCTTCGACACCTTTTTCTCGCATTTTCTGCAGAGTTTCGCTCGAAAGCTCCTTTTTCCCTAATTCTGCAACAAAATAATCTAAGGCCTCTTCTTTCGAAGCTTTTTTGTTTGTAACATATTCAAAAGTCTTATGCACCAAATCTCCGTACGCCAAAGCTTCCGTTTCCGGCTCACGTGGTGCCCCTAAAATATAATTCTTAAAGAATTCCTGTGGCCCCGCGTAGACAATATCAATAAACGAAGTTAAACTCGACGCCGACATCCGATACTTTGCCACTCTCTCACGATAAATCGCCCGCATATCCGGCGTTGCCGCTACATAAGGCAAAAGCCAATTCTTAAGATTATTTTCGGCAAAATCATAGGCGCTTACTTCATAATGCGTTTCTACTTTTTTCTCTGGAGTTAGCGGCGAAATCACTTCATCTCCATCCGTATATTCCTCGAAATATTCCAATCGACTCGGAGACTTCCCGTTAAAATCTTTTAAGGAATTCGTAATATAAATCGCGTCTTTCGCTCGCGTCAAAGCCACATATAAAATTCTCAATTTTTCCCCATCCGTCGTCCCTGTATGACGAATTTGCATCAAATTCTTCGGTAAGCTAAGCAAATTATTATTACCTTTTCCTTTACCCCACGCCACGTGATCCGCCGAGATAATAAATACATAAGAAAACTCTAATCCCTTAGCTTTATGTGCCGACAAAACCGAAACTGCTTCATCGGCATCTCTGTATGGGCTTGTCGTGTTTAAACTCATCTCCGCTGCTTCATAGTCCTCCACCATCGAAACCAAATCAGAAAGTTTCAAACTCTTTTCGCCAAAATGTTGTTTTAATTTACCTCTTAGCGACGCCAGATTCTCATATAGCGAAAAAGTCGAATAATCATCTTCATCTGTATAATACTTCAAAAACGGCGAACGAAAACCATTTAGCTCCGTTGCCCCAATCAAATAATCCAAGAAAATTTCTAGCGGCTCATTAAACGATTTTGCTACCAAATTAGCCAAAAACTCTGCCACCTCTCGAATCTTTTCCTGCTTCGAACCCACTAGAACATCAAACACCGCTTTTTTATCATTTTTTGCCTGTCCAACTAACTTCACTACCTCAAGCATTGGTAACTTGAAAAACGGATATGACAAAATTTCTAAAATCGAAACCGACGGACGCTTATCATTAGCCAGTTCATTTACGAACTTACTTAAACTAATGATTTCGTGAATCTTCTCATCTTCAAACAAATCATCCCGTTTCTCATAGGCAATTTTTATCTCTGGTTTTGCTTTCAAAAACGGCAGTAGTGGCATAAAATACTTCGTCTTATAAGAAAGAATCGCGATTTCACTTTGCGGCACACCTGATTTTATCAATTTCGAAATTTCCTCGGCAATAAAACCATATTCCATATCTGAAGACAAGAATTCGTGTCGATAAATCCTCGATTTTGCCGGATTCTCACGATGTGCCGTCAGTTCCTTATCAGCAAACCGATCATCGGCTTGATTAATAATTTTTCTCGAGAAATCTAGAATCTCCTGCGTACTTCGATAATTTTCAGTCAAAGGTATCACATTTGCAGAATAGTGTTTCTGGAAATCGGTTAAATTCGTCGCAAGCGCGCCCTGAAACTCATAAATCGCCTGGTCATCATCCCCAACCGCCATAATCATCGGCTTTTCATAGTCCGTTAGTTCCTTGATAATCATAAATTGTGACGGATTTGTATCCTGAAACTCATCTAGTAAAATAAATTGATATCGCTCCGAAAGCGTCGCTTTAAATCCAGCATCCGTCTTTAAAACCCTGACCGCTTCTTCAATCATATCGTCGAAATCATACAACCCATTTTCATTCAAATATTTATCGTAAGCTTCCATCACATTTGCAAGGCTAGCTAGTTTTTTATTCGCCACCCGATCTTTCAAGCGATATCGTCCTCGGTCATTTTTCTCAAAATAAGCATCTTTCCAATTCGACAATGGTTTTATTTTTTCCTCACCCTCCGCCTCAACCATCGCCGCCTTTAAATCTCGCGCCAAACCAACAATTAACCTTTCGATTCTTCCAAAAATCGGCGCTGAATTCGTATAATCTTTCAATATATCATAAATAGGTTGGTAAGCCCCCTCATAAGATTCCTTAAAGGCTCGCGGCACCACATTAAGAAGCAATGGCGAAATTGCCTTCGATAAGACCTCCGAATCCTCCATATTGACCTCGGCAATTTTTCTCAAGTCTTTACCCGACAGCCCCGCCGATTTCGCCGAAGATATTACGCTAATAACATCTTTAACTGAATCTCCCCTTAAAATATCTTTTCCTGGCAGCTGTTCCTGAATCGTTTTTACGATTTTAAAACGCGTTACCTCGTCAATCGCCGCATCAAGCCTCCGTTCGTAATTTTCAGCATAATTCTTATACTGAGCCAAAATATCAGAACCGAAAGAATGATATGTTCCAATATTTACTCTCGCGCCTTCCTGACCAACAATCGACTTTAAGCGCTCACGCATATTTAAAGCTCCAGAGTCCGTAAAGGTCAAACACAAAATATTTTCTGGTCCAATATCGACATTCTTCAAAATATAAGCCACTTTTTCCGACAAAAGCTGAGTTTTTCCGGTTCCCGGTCCGGCTAAAACTAAGAGTGGACCTTCTAGATATTCTACCGCTTCTTTTTGCTTTTGATTTAGCTTCATCTTACCTCCTTTTCAAGCAAGCGCCTAAGGTTTTTCCGAAAATTAAGCAAAATCTTTACTTAATCCCAATAATACCTTCAACAGCACTGCTTCTTTTGGCACTACAATTTCCCTCCGACGAATCCTCTTCAGAGCCGAAATCCCTTCTACGGTTTTTTCCGCCTTATAATTCGGATTCTGTCTTAATAAATCCCCAAACTCATAATTTCTAGATGGATACCCGCAGGTCAAAATCAAATCCCCAATCCCGCAATAACAATCAACCGTTTTTGGTTTAGCTCCATTTACTTTTAGTATACATTTCATCTCATCGGAAGCATTTTTAATGTATTCTTCTAATTCTTTCGTTCCGCGTTTTAACCCCTTCATCCCTGCATAAATCGCATAAACATTTTTTAGAGCCCCACACATTAAAACTCCTCTTTTATCATCCGTGAAATCGAAAACCAAATACTCTCGTTTAAATAATTTTTCAAGCCGCTTATCAGTTATCGTTAGCTTCGTCTCTTTGTGTGCCTTGATATCATCCGCAAAACCCGGTCCCGAAATTACCATATAATCTTTAAAGTCTTCAAAAGTTTCCGGCGATAATATTCCCTTTGTCGCTACAATCGTCTGCCTATCTTTCGGTAAATGCGGCAGTAAATATAGAATCGCCGCCGATGGTATCGCTATTAAAATCATCTCCGCGTCAGAAACAACATCCGCGAGGGGCTCTTTTTCCTCTTTCTTATCATAATAATCAATATCATAGCCATTTTCCGCCAAAATACCGCCAAGTGCAGTTCCAAACGCCCCCGCTCCCATAATTGCGATTTTCATAGTCTAAATCGTAACCCTTTTACTTTTCCTTTTGTGCTTTAGGATAATCCCGACAATCGCCGCGATAATCGCTAGAATCGTCACAAATAGAAGACACATAAACCAAATCGGACAGATTATCACATTCTTTTCAACCGTCTTCACTTCTCCTTGATAGTAAATCGTCTGATTAACTTTCACTACACCTAATGCTGGTAAATCATTTACCTCGCGCGTAATCTCCCGAGTTGTCTCCGGCATAATTAACTCATTATAGCGACCTTCATTGTCTTCCGTCGGAAGAATTACCTCGCCTGTAAACATATTCGAAACCGAAATAACAAATGTCGCATCTTCGTGGACATTCCCTCCATTCGAAATCAAGGCACTAAGCGTAATCGGCGCTTTTACTACAAATCCAGGGACATTATTCTCAATGATTTCGCCCTCGTGCTTAGTTTCGCCAGCTACAGATGCATAAACCAAACTCGCTAGTTCAAAAACGTTATTTACTGCTACACCCTCAGATGCCGTACTCGTATCATTCGAACTAACCGCAATCGCTGCATACTGTCCACCCGCCGGAGCATTTTCCGGCACCGTAATCGTAAATTCTACTTTCTTTGTCTCATTCGGCTTTACGCTCCCAGTCGGCTCAGATATTTTAATCCATTTTGCAATTTGAGTTCGATTCGTTTCGGTTACTAAATCAGCATCATATTCATCTGTTACACCGTAAGGCGAAACCGACATTATATAATGAAAATCCTCAGTCGAATCAGCAGGGTTAACAATTGATAAACTTCCCGTATAGGTTTTTCCAGGTTCCAAAGTAAACCTCTGGCTCATCGGTAAAACCGTAAAAGAGCTATTTTCCATTTTTCCTCCACATTACTTGCTATTAATTATAGCAAAAATTTATTCGATTGACAAAATTTTTCCGGTCCCGACTTCTAATCTCACTAGGCGCTGATTTTTCGAGCCACGAAACCTTAAGCTTAAATCTCTTTGGCTTAAAATAAATGGTCCGTCAATTATTACATCAAGAGATTTCAAAAACTCAAAGGCATCTCCCCCAGCCTCCTCAATAATTTCCCGCGTAAAACCAGAAAAACTCCAGACATTCCATCCTAATTCTTTCCGAACATAATCCGCAATCTCTTTACAAGCCTTTGGCTGCACAAACGGCTCTCCGCCACAAAATGTTAGTCCTGCTTGCCCCTTTAAACTAGCCAATTCTTTTTTAATATCGTCTATTTTTACCAAAGTTCCTTTACTATAGTCCCAAGTTTCCGGATTTTGGCAACCCATACAATGAATCGGACAGCTCTGGGTCCAAAGTACCGCTCTAAGACCTTCACCGTTTACAATATTATCGTGCTCAATCGGACCCGAAACTCTTATATAGCCGTCCGGAACGTCTGCCGTCTTCTTGATTTTCTTTAAAGAAACATCTAGCGTATCAACCATCTTAAGCCTTACAGGAACATTCTTTTACTTTTTCGAACGGTACATCGCCTTCAAGCCTACCGCAATGCGGACATCTCTCGCCGGTAATCACACCAGAAAATCCACAAATCGGGTCACGATCAACCGGATGGTTTACTGAACCATAGCCAATCCCCTCATCGTGCATTTTTCGAATTACCGCTTCAAAAGCCTCGATGTTTTGAGACGGGTCACCATCAAGCTCAATATAGGTAATATGTCCAGCGTTACAGAGATTGTGATATGGCGCTTCAATTTCAATTTTCTCAAATGCTGAAATCGGATAATAAACCGGCACGTGGAACGAATTTGTATAGAATTCTCTGTCCGTTACGCCTTTTATCTTTCCGTATTCTTTTCGATCCATCTTCGTAAAGCGTCCAGCAATACCTTCCGCCGGCGTCGCAAGCAATGTGAAGTTCAATTTATATTTCTTCGCATAGGCATCGCATCTTTCTCTCATATGCGTAATAATATCAAGCCCTAAATCTCTTGCATCTTCATCTTCGCCGTGATGTTTCCCGACCATTGCCACTAAGGTTTCAGCAAGACCAATAAACCCAATTGATAAAGAACCGTGTTTAATTACATCGCGCAAAGTATCGTTCGGCCCTAATTTCTCGCTCCCGAACCAGTTACCTTGACCCATCAGGAACGGGAAGTTGCGAACATGCTGATTCGCCTGAAACTCAAAACGCTCCAAAAGTTCATCTTTCACTAAATCCATCTTCTCGTCTAATTCTTTATAAAATCCTTCCCAATCCGCTTCCTTTCTTTCCCCTAAACAAATCCCGTGTTTAATACCGATTCTAACCAAATTAATCGTTGTGAATGATAAATTCCCGCGACCAGTCACAATACCATCACTTTCCGGAAAGACCGACGCAAATACCCTTGTCCGACAACCCATCGTCGCAATTTCTGTTCGATAATCGCCTTTTTTGTAATATTTTAAATTATAAGGTGCATCGATAAAACAGAAATTCGGGAACAATCTCTTTGCCGAAACTTCCATCGAACGTTTGAAAATATCATAATTCGGATCGCCCGGATTGTAATTAATTCCTTCTTTTACTTTCAAAATCGAAATCGGGAAAATCGGCGTTTCGCCTTTTCCTAGACCATTATCCGTCGCTTGCAACAAATTAAACGAAATCAAACGACCTGCCGGAGTTGTATCCGTACCAAAATTAATCGAAGTAAACGGCACCTGTGCCCCCGCTCGCGAATGCATCGTATTCAAATTATGAACAAATCCTTCCATCGCCTGTAACGTTTCTCTCTCGACATCCTCGTTCGACGCATCAACAACCTCTTTTGGCCACTTAGCCCGCTCTAATTTCTTATCATCGCCATATTCATAATTCTCTTTAATTTCTAGGTCGAGTTTCTTACCGGTAAATTTATTATATTTAGCAAGATTGCGTTTCAAAGCCTTTCTAAACGATTTATTTACACCCGGCGCCATCGCATAATCAAAGTTTGGAATCGATTGACCACCATGCTGTTCATTTTGGTTCGCTTGAAGCAAAATTGCAGCAAGCGCAGCATACGAACTAATCGAATTCGGGGTGCGAAGATGCCCGTGGCCAGTATTAAACCCACCATTTTCAAACATAACAAATGGGTCAGACTGGCAACAAGTCAAAGTTCCCGTAGCATAAAAATCTAAATCGTGAATATGAATATCGCCATTATCATGCGCCGTCGCGATGTCCGGGCGAAGTAATAAAGTCTTCGTAAAAACCTTTGAGCCTTCAGCTCCAAATTGAAGCATCTTACCCATCGCTGAATTACCGTCAACGTTAGCATTTGAACGCTTAATATCAGAATCTTCCGCTGCATCTGCGTGCGAAATCGTTCGATAAATCATCATCAGGTCTGATTTCGCATCACGTACCCGCGAACGTTCCTGACGATAACGAATATAAGCTCGCGCCGTCTTTTTGAAACTCGATTCCATCAAAACCTCTTCAACAATATCTTGAATCTGTTCAACATTTGGCGTTCTGGCCGTTATTTTTTCGTTCGCTCGTTGCACTACTTTCTCAGCTAAAGCCCTTGCTCTATCTGATTTAAATTCTTCCGTCGCGAGACCGGCTTTTGTAATTGCATCAACAATCTTTTCTGGATCAAACTTTACAATCTTTCCATCCCGTTTGACAATCCTTTTAAACATAAAAATACCTCCTTCACGTATTTCTTTGTTTTTCTATTATATGACCTTCTGTAGAATTCGTCGACCTGATGGTAATGCTATTTCGGTTTCGACCCTACATTTAGCGTCTTATGCCTAGTATATAACACTATATATGGATTTTCAATACTTTTATGCTAAAAATGTAAAAATTACAACATTAACAGGTCTACTTCAAAAATCCATTTATAATTTGCGATTCAGCTTCTTTTTTAGTCAATCCTAAAGTCATTAATTTAACCAACTGTTCGCCCGCGATTTTCCCAATCGCCGCCTCGTGAATCAACTCCGCATTAGTATTTAAAGCATTTAGAGAAGGAATCGCAATTACACGTGCATCATCCATCAAAATCGCATCACATTCAGAATGCCCGCGGCATTTATTATTCCCGTCAATATTTATCTTTAAAGTCTGTACCGAATAATCCTGCGCAATTGCCCTAGAAGCTACATCAGCCGCCGAATCGGAGCCATCTAAAGAAATATTAAATATACTCTCTGCTTTTTGGCGACCGTGAGTCATTAAACGTTCTTTTACAAAAATCTTAGCATTTTCTTTTAATTCGGCAAAAGTACGTCTAACTGTCGAATCGACTCCCTTAATCTGTTCTAATTCAAGATAAGCCTCAGTATCTTCTTTTAGGTATAATTCGGTCATCGGATTCAAAACTTTGCCGCCCCGTCCGCCACCGAAGCCATAATGTCGTTCAATATATCGCACTTTCGCGCCTTTTTCGACGAAAAATCGATGAATTCCATTATGTACCGAGTCAGACGGGCCACAGTTATAAATCCCGCATCCTGCGATAATTACTACATCTGCATTTTTACCGATATGAAAATCATTGTAGACCGCTTCTTCTAGCCCTGTTACACTAATCGCAACCGGAATATGCACGGTTTCATTTTTTGTCCCTGGTTTAATATAAATATCAAGCCCACTCACATCGGTTTTTGACTCAATGTTGATATTATCAGTCGATTTTCGCCCGACCGACTTCCCATTCACTCGAAAATTATATGCTCCTTCCGGAACTTCGAACACATCCGCCACCTCACAAAAGATTTGCTTTTCTTCCTCACTCCAATTCATCGCTTTTCCTCCTTAATCTTTGGCAAAATTTCCGCTGGATTGCCCATAGATTTAATCTTCCCAGCTTCTAAAACAATAATCTCATCCGCAATTTTCAAAATCCGCTCTTGATGCGAAATAATTACCAGAGTCTTTTTCTCGGCTCGTAATTTCTTAAATACTTTTGTTAAATCTTCAAAACTCCAAAGATCAATCCCCGCCTCCGGCTCATCAAAAATCAAAAGCTCAGCCTTTCTCGCCAGCACCGACGCGATTTCAATCCGCTTCAACTCTCCACCTGAAAGCTTACCATTCACTTCACGGAGGAGATATTTTTCTGCGTCTAGACCAACGGTCTTTAAATATTCGCCGGCTTCCTCTTTCGAAATTAATTCACCATTAGCAATGCTCAATAAATCATAAACGTTTACACCTTTAAATTTTACCGGCTGCTGAAATGAAAAAGCAATTCCAAGTTTCGCCCGCTCAGTAATATTTTCATCCGTAATATCTGTATTATTAAAATAAATCTGCCCGCTCGTTGGAGTTTTCACACCCATAATGATTTCCGCTAGCGTAGACTTTCCAGAACCATTCGGTCCAGTAATCACCGTCAGCGTATTCGGCTTAATCTCAAGCGAAAGATGGTCCAGGATCTTCGCCTTGGACCTACCCCTTTTCACCTCAAAATCTATATTAACTATATTCAACATATATATCGAAACAATTATATCATAGATGCTCGCCCAACTTTAATGCATATAGTTTCTATGCTACAATATAAAAAAGGAAAAAATGAGTACAAATAATATAATCATTCAACGTGCTACGCTAGACGATCTAGAAACGATACAACAGTTTGGCTATAAATTATTAGAATATGAACGTCAAAATTGGGACCCCGCCCTAGACCCCAACTGGCCTTTTTCTAAAGAAGGCGAACAAAAATATCGCACCGCTATCGCCGAAAAATACACCATCATTGCCAAAAAAGATAATAAGCCCATAGGTTACCTTATTGCCAAAATCATAGATATTACCCCAAATTCCGCTCGCCCTATCAAACAAGCCTATCTAGAAAATATCTACGTAGAAGATTCTGCTCGCAATTCCAATATCGGTTCTATGCTTATTTCAGAGCTTAAAACCTATTGTAAAAAAGAAAGTGTAAATCGCATAAATGTTAGTGTTCTCGCCGCCAATGAGGCTGCTGTGAATTTTTATCAAAAAGTCGGTTTCTCGCCTCGTAGTCTTAACCTCTCACAAGATATCAAATAAAAAATGGTGGGGTTTACAGGGCTTGAACCTGTGACCTCACGAATGTGAATCGTGCGCTCTAGCCAACTGAGCTAAAACCCCAAATTATGATATAATTATATCATGGATTTAGACAAAATTAGAAACGAGTTAGAAGATATTGAGGCTTTTTTAAGCAAGCCAGACGCTTATAGCGACCCAGATTTTGCTGCAAAAGGAAGGCGCGCATCATTATTGAAAGAAATTTTAGACCTAGATGATGAGATTAAAAAATCCGAAAAAAATCTCGCTGAAGCAAAAGAAATGTTAAACGACCCGGAACTGAGTGAAATCGCAAAAGAAGACACTGTGATTTTAAACGAAAAAATCGGAAGCCTAAAAGAAAAATTAAATGAGCTTTTAATTCCCCGTAACCCCGAAGACGACAAGCCAGCCATCATTGAAATTCGCGCTGGAGCCGGCGGCGACGAAGCTAGTTTATTTGCCGGCGAATTGTATCGCCTATATCTCAAATACGCCGAAAAACATGGCTTAAAATCTGAACCAATTTCCGAGAATTTAAATGAAGCCGGTGGAACTAAAGAAGTCATCTTTAAAATCTCTGGCAACAATGCCTACGGACAGTTAAAATTCGAAGGTGGCGTCCACCGCGTCCAACGCGTCCCGATTACAGAGTCCCAAGGCCGCATTCATACCTCGACTGTTACCGTCGCCGTTCTTCCCGAAGCTTCCGAACGTGACCTCGAAATCAACCCTGAAGATTTAAGAATCGACATCTACCGTTCTGGCGGTCATGGCGGCCAAGGAGTTAATACGACCGATTCGGCCGTCCGAATTACTCATCTCCCGACCGGTATCGTCGTCGCGATGCAAGACGAGCGTTCCCAACAACAAAACCGCATTAAGGCAATGAACATCCTCCGTTCGAGACTCCTCGAGAAACAAAAGGAAGAAGAATTAAAAAACGCTTCCGAAGCCCGTAAATCTCTCATCGGTACCGGCGACCGTTCTGAAAAAATCCGCACTTATAATTTCCCCCAAGACCGCATTACCGACCACCGCATTCATTATTCCCGTAGCAACATTCCCGCCGCTATGGACGGCGACATCGACGATATTGTCGAAGAATTAATCAAACATGAACGCAGTTTATCCGAATAATCATCTCAAAGACTTCTATGGCCGTGATTTCATCGTGACTAAAGATGTTCTAATTCCCCGTCCCGAAACCGAACAATTAATCGACACGGTATTAAACCTCGCCGGTAAACCCTATCTCCCCGGAGTTAAACCGGCAAATCGAAAACTCCCCGAACGTCCAAAAATCCTCGACGTCGGCACCGGCTCTGGCTGTATCGCTATTACCCTTAAACTCGAACTACCCGAAGCCGAAATACTCGCGACCGATGTCTCTAAACCCGCTCTTGAGATAGCACAAAAAAACGCCGCCTTTCGCGGCATCAATCCCCATTCCTTTATTATATCAAATTTACTCGAAAATGTCAAGTTTACCCCTGATTTAATCGTCGCAAACCTCCCCTACGTTGATGAAAATTGGAAATGGCTCGATAAAGACGCTTTAGGCCAAGAACCTAAAATCGCCCTCTATGCAGAAGACGGCGGACTAAAACTAATCAAAGACCTTATTAAACAATCTTCTGCCCGCCAAATTCAGTATCTCGCTCTCGAAGCCGACCCTTGCCAACACAAGGCTATAGTCGACTTCGCGAACGTAAATTCTTATCAACTCTTAGAAACTAGAGGTTTTTGTATCCTTCTAGAGTTACATTAACCGCCGTTTCTTTCCCTTCGCGAACCACCGTTAATTGAACTGTGTCGCCCGGTTTATATTCGCCAATCAAATCCGACAAGGTTCCAGCAACTCCGACTTTCACTCCATTGACTGCCGTTACAATATCTTTATCTTTCAATCCCGCTTTACTTGCTGGGCTTCCCGAAACAACTGCTGAATAAGCTGATGAACTATAAAGATATGCACCCGCACTGACCGGCAAATCATAAGCCTTCGCAATTTCCGGCGTAATTTCAACCGTATAAACCCCTAAGTATGCTCTCGAAGCTTCCCCTTTCTCAACTAATTGTTTTAGCATTCCTTTTACGCTCGAAATCGGAATCGCAAAACCCATATTTTCAGCCGAAGATGAAGTTGCCGTATTAATTCCAATTACTTCCCCCGCCGCATTTACTAACGGACCTCCCGAATTGCCCGAATTAATCGCTGCATCAGTTTGTATCATATCCGACAAAGTCTCCGTATTATACCCCGTTCCGTCCGATGCCTCAATTGAGCGCCCAAGTCCCGAAATAATCCCAGAAGTTACCGTGTTTTGATATTGACCTAGTGCATTCCCGATTGCGATTACCTGTTGACCAACCGAAAGTGTCTTCGAATCGCCTAGAGTCGCCGCTTTTAATCCCGAAGCATCTTTAACCTTTAAGAAAGCCACATCGTTTAAAGGATCCGTCGCCACAATCTCAACCTTATCATAAGTCGTCCCGTCATCCAAGACTACCGAAACAGTCGTCGCATCCGAAATTACGTGCTTATTAGTCAAAATATACCCATCTTCCGTCACAATAATCCCCGTCCCGGCTGCTGAAGAGCTATAGCTCTGACCGAAGAAATCTCGCGTTTTTGTCGATGTCACAATCGAAACTACGCTCTCCGAAACCTTATCCGCAACATCCGCAATCGACTCTTCAGTAAAATTCGCCGAATTTCCGTCCGTCCCATTATCTAAAAATGTAATTGGAGTAATTACTTTATTATAAGCTAAGAACCCGAAATAGAATCCCGCTCCGCCTAGTAGCAAAGCTACCACCACTAAGCAAATCAAAAGCGGGTTCGCTGAGCTTCGCTTTATTTCTTGCTCACCTTTATTAATCTCTTGTTTACTTTCTTCCATTTTTGCCTCCTATTTAATTAATTTAACAATATCGTAAAGCGCGGATCGCTGAAGAAAACTACAATCACGCCGATTAAAACTAATCCAAACACGACCGGTCCGATAATATGCACGAACCGAAAATCATCCTGATATTTTATTACCGCCTGCCTTGCATAATTATAAACAAACGCAAAAATCGTCAAAATAATTGCGAGTTGTGGCACCATTACCCCTGACAAACCTAAATTCTCATAGGTATAAACAATCGACCACGAATTAGACAACCACGCAATTTCCGCAAACACTAAACCACAAACTAATGTCGTTAAAGTGAAATCTTTATCATTACTCTGTATTAGAATATGTCGACTTGCTGCATAGCCAATCAAAAATGCTAAAATAACCAATAAAATTGAGTTTACACCTACACACATAATTGTTGTTGCCGACATCCCGAGAAATACCGCAATTAAAGATTGTGCTAAATTCGCCGCCTCAGAAGACAATGGCTTAATAAATAATAGCCAAATCGGATAAAAAATCATTAAAATCACATCACTTACTAAAAATGCAGATCCGCCACTATAAGCCAACAAAACCACACTAATTCCGACGATGATATCGACTAAATTCGCTTTCAGATTTAAAAAGAAATATCGCGACCTAACCGCAAAAATTCGCCATTTCGAAACCAAAACTAACAAAATCCCAATCAAAGGGCTACCAGAAAGTACCGTAATTAAAACTACACCCACACCAAGCAACAAGTTTAAAAACACATGTACGAGTGAGGAAGCGATGTTCCTAGATTTTCTTGCTAAAACATAATCTGCCATACTCTTATATTATAACAAATATTTAAAAATAAACTTAAAAATGATATAATAGTCGTCATGAAACCAACATTTTTTCAGAAACATCCATTATTGAAAGATTTATTGAGTTTAGCTAGTTTTATTATTCTAATTGTTCTTGGCACCTTATTTTTAAATACCTTTATTTATCGTTCCTATAATGTCGTCGGTAGTAGTATGGAAAACACGCTCCACGAAGATGACCGTGTGATAGTTAATCGCGCCGCTGTTTCTTGGTCACATTTTATCGGTCAAGAATATGTCCCTAGGCGCGGTCAAATTATCGTTTTCCTAAACGAAGATGAAGAAGCCGTCAAAAAATATAAAGAAGAAGGCGTTTCTAACCCAATGACCTGCTCTGTGCCTTCAAATGTTAGTGACCAATATATCATCAAACGTGTAATCGCTTTTCCTGGCGAGCGCGTTGTAGTCAAAGACGGCACTATGACTATCTACAACGAAGAACATCCTGATGGTTTTGTCTATGACGAAGACTGGCGAGTTTCTGAAACCGACGGCCCGAAAGACCATACTTCCGGCGAAGTCGATACTGTCGTCCCCGAAGGAGAATTATTTGTTTCCGGTGACAACCGCGAGGGTTCACATTCCTGGGATTCAAGAAACGGTCTTGGTACTATTCCTTACTGCCGCATCATTGGTCCAGTTATTCTCCGTCTTTTTCCCTTAGATAAAATTCGAGCTTTTTAATTAAAAACCCTACCCCTGTTACACCATATATAATATATAGTGCTATATTTCGCCAATCATCTTAACTGATTCAGCTTCTGGCAATTCTTCCACTTCGCGCAATTTTCGTTCAATCGAACGTGAAGTTGTTTTCGCAGAATCAATTTTATTCGCCGATTCTTGTAACTTCTTTTGCACGCCCTCAAGCAAATCAGAAAATTTGCTAAACTGTGTCTTTACTGCACCTAACGTTTGCCAGACTTCCGCCGAACGCTTTTCAATTGCAACCGTCTTGAAGCCCATCAAAAGTCCATTTAATGCTACAGGCAAAGTCGAAGGACTTGTAACTGAAACGTGATACTTTTGTCGCACTTCATCCGACAAACCAGATATTCTTAGTATCTCTGCATATAAAGATTCTGTCGGCACGAACATTATCCCAAAGTCTGTCGTCATCGGCGGATCTAAATATTTAGTTGAAATCTTTTTTGCTTGCTCCTTGACATCCGCAGCCAAAGCTTTTGAATACTTCTCAATTTCCGTTTTGTTGCCATTATCATAGGCAGTAATCAGCCTCGAATAATTTTCCACCGGAAACTTCGAGTCGATTGGTAAATATACTAAACTCTCGGCATCTTTCCCCGGCATTTTTATCGCAAATTCAACTCTGTCCGTACTGCCTTTTTTCGTAATCACATTTTCCTCATATTGAGACTTATTTAAAATGTCTTCAATAATCGCACCAAGCTGTACTTCGCCATAAATCCCCCGCGTTTTTACGCCTTCCATCACTTTCTTTAAATCCCCAACCCCCGTCGCCAAAGATTTCATTTCGCCTAAACCTTGATAAACTTGGGTAAGCTGAGTTGAAATCGACTTAAAACTTTCATTAAACCGCTTCTCGACGCTCGCTTTTAATTTTTCATCCACCGTCTCACGCATTTCCTCCAACTTCTTCTCGTTCCCATTCTGCAATCTTTCTAAATTCTCCGCAATTTCTTTCCGGTTTTCTCGAAAGTTTCGGTCAATCGATGGGTTAATCTTTCCGACCTCCCCCTCCATCCGAATCAACCGCTCCTCCATCGCTTTAAAATCAGCCGTCTTTTCGTTTTTACTAGATTTTTTCATCAAAAGTACAATTACTACAATGAGTAATACAACAATAAGCACACCTAAAACAATTAAAATTTTATCCATATATATATTATATCACTATTGCTTTTCTTCGTCTTTGTCGTCTTTTTCCAAAACATAAGCCGCCGCCCCAGCTGCTGCCACCACCGCAACCGCAATCGCTACTCCAGTAACCGAAGAATCCTGATTGTTCGTATCATCTTTTCTCACTCCAAGTGGCTCACTATATCCATCTGCAATATTCTCATCAACACTGTCACTATTCGAATAGCTAGTCTCATTTTCAGTTTCATTTTCATTTTCAGTTTCAGTTTCACTTTCATTCTCGCTATTTGTATTCAAAGATTGAACCGAATTAAGATTTGTCGACGAAAGATTGTTTTGCTGAGCCGGTGCTGGCGACTGTTGTTGTTGCGACCCATTCGTAACAGTCATTGCTGTTCTAAAGTTCTGAATTAGCGTTGCGTCTGCGTTTGGATTATGCATATACCAATTATAAATATCTTGATTAGTTAAAACATAACCCATCATATAGACAAACTTATTAGCGTTATTACTAGCTTTTTGCTTATAATATCTTGTTCTATCGTATAGACCAGCCAAATTCGAAAGACCATATTCTTCATACCTTTGTTCATCAGGTACACCGAGAAGACCTTCCAAAAGATATGCTACCGTGCCAGTTCGGTCTGCTCCTATGCGACAATGGATATAAACATTCTTAGTAGTGTTAGTGTTTGCAATATCGGTCATAATGTTAGTCACCGCGGTCCACGCCTTCATATAATTAGAGCTAGCATTGTTTTCGTCGCCAGAATTGTAATCAAAATCATAGTGGATTACATTATTGAGATGGTAATCAGATAGGTGCGTATCGCCACTATATTCGTCGCCAACATTATACTCTGTCGTAATTCCTAAATTAGTTAGTTCTGAAACCGAAACATTCTGCAATTTTTCTCCACGGAATATTCTGCCATAAGCAAGAGTGCCAGTTACGGTCTGATTATTGCTATCCGTATAGGTCACTGGTAAACCACCAAGATCGCGCGCATTACGGACCACATCAGTATCAACCCAACGCGTACCAGTACTTGAACCATTTGAAACCGCCGTCACATATCCATACACAGAGCTGTCACTAGTTTTCTCCCAATAATAAGTTTGACCTGGAATCATATTATGAATGACGCCACTTTCTGCCTTAGCGTAAGCGACTACAGTTCCTTGAGCGTCGTTGAGCCGTACGGTAAGGGCCGCGCCAACCTCAGTATCATATACATCTGGTTTCGAACAGTCTACCGAACCGCTCGTCCAGGCGGATAGAGCAGATAATGGCTTTACTGCATCACTATTTGTATTATTGGCAGTACTAGTTTGTATAAAGCACTGATTATTTACGAAATTGTTTCGAATTGCAGTCCAATATTGCAATTCTGATAGTTCCGAAGTGTCACCCCAAGTCGAATCATTAATAGTAGTAGTATCTTTATTAAAGGTCGTCAAATTGACCGGGCTCTGTGCCCACTGGGCAGATAAAGCTTGGTAGCCACGAGTAGCATCATTCGAAACATCGAATGTTACTGGAGTATCAGAACCTGAAGCTGATGAGTATTTCTCAATCAATTTGTATGGGACTACGATAGTTGGGCGTACCATACTACTACCAGTATCGCTTGTACTAATTCTGCGGTTACCACTACCACCATGGATGCGATATTGAGTCGTGTTTTCTTTCATTAGCCATAATGCAGATCTACCACCGCCGTCGTAGCTAGAATGTTCCATGAAATAGTCACAACTAACTAGAGAATCTGCCGTAGACATTTGAGAAGTTGTCTTGTTGCAAGCCGAAGCAACTTCGGCACGTGAAGTAAACCTAGCGGCTTTCCCAGTTTCTTGTTCAATCAGACCAGGATTGTCCCAAGCTCCGCTAGTATTATCAGGAAGTTCAGCAAGAGCATCTGTGTAGGTGAAGATAGTATCATTAGATGTGCCTGCAGCCCAAGTATCATTATAATAACTGTTCCAAGCCACGAGGACTGCATTATTATTGGCATCTTGGTCTACATAATAGAATCGTTCATTTACTGCACTATAAGTATCATCGTAATCTACATCACAGTTGTAGGCATCGCCGGCTGCCGGAGTCGGGTCATCAGCAATATCGCCATATTTGACATTATCGCCATGGACATGGAGATTATCGCGCGAAGTTTCTATTTTACAAACAATTTTCTCGTATTGAGCATGGTAGGTTTCGCCATTAGCAGTTGGTGTAGTTGAACCGTCCACAAGAGTACCGCCACTTGCAGCCGTATACCAACCCATAAATATCATATCGGAATCAGAATTAACCGGGTCGGCAGGAATATTATTGTTGCCGATTGTGCTCCCCGCATTAACCGTGACACTAGAATTAGATTCGCCATTGTGAGGATTAAAGTAAACTATGTATTGGACGACACCCTGAGTTACCGTTACGGTTACAATTTGATTTGTCGTATTGGAAGTTGCGCCAGTGATTGAAATATTTGTTGTACCTGCCGCCACAGGAGTAATCACACCAGTTGAAGCATCAATCGTCGCTACGCTTGTATCGCTAGAAGAGAAACTAAACCCTTCGAGTTCTGCAGCATTAGTTACTGTAACAGTAGCCGTATCGTTAGTGGTCAACGAGATGCTATTATTCGCAACCGTCGCAAGCGCAACCGTCCCTTTCCATTGCGCATGGTAAGTTGTACTGCCACTCGGCTCAGTATTACTCGTTACGAGCGTCCCACCAGTATCTGCAGTATACCAACCCTGGAAGATATGATTTGTATAAGTTGGATCATTCGCAGGATAGGCATTACCAAGCGTATCGCCAGGAGAAACTGTTTCATCCCAAGAAACAGTCCCATTATGCGGATTGAAAGTAATCGTATAATCAGATGCCGACCAGACTTCAAGCATATTTAGCGGTATTTCGATGACGGGGCGTGGGGCATTGTTACTACCGCCAGTATTTGGGTTTACATTACCAAGCGACAAACCAGTAGTATGAATTCTTCTACCACCATTACTAGCATTGCTAACTTTTTCTAGCCATATACCATCAATCATATTAGTATTTGCATAATTTGATTTTTCCATTAGGTAGACGCAGGTTTTAGTTCTTAAGCCATTCGTACTTCCACCACACGCAGTAGTTACTTCTGATGCCTTCATATACCTAGTTACTTTATCGTTAGCCTGTGATATTAAATTGGTGTTCCGCCAAGTACTAGAATCTGGTAATAAAGCATAGGCAGCATCGTAATTAATACTAACATCGGAAATATTTTTATACCAAACTAAAGTAGCCTTGTTACTATCTGCAGCAAGTAGATAAAACCTTTCGGTTTCTTCATCATATTCATTATTTGCATTAATGTCGCATGTGTATGCAAGACCAGGTTCAAGCACAGTTGGGTCTTCTAAATCGTCTGGAGTTTTGCCATAAGTAATATCTTCATTATATGCATAAACATTACTGGTTCGGCATCCAGAACTAGATCTAAGGCACTTTTCTGAATGTAGTGCGTTAGGGTCAGCGAGCCTACATACATTCGTTGTCACTATCCAATTAGCGATAAATTCCATATCATTATTAATTTGCAGCGAAGTAGTAAGTTTGGTCCCGGTTCCATTTGCACCAGTATACCAACCTTCCAAAGTATAACCACTCCTAATCGAAATAGGCAATTCACTAATAGTGCCGCCGTGTTCTACTTCTATCGGGTTTACGCTCGAACCTTGTCCTGCATCAAATGTTACCTGCGCTAAACTATCAAGTACGGTTACAGTGATGGTTTTAGTAGTGCCAGAATGTGTGCCCGTCATCGTAATTGTTGTTGTTCCCGTCCCTACGGCAGTTACTAACCCTGTAGCAGAATTAACCGTTGCTATTGCTTCATCATTTGAAGTAAAAGTATAGTCTTCAAGCTCTGCCGAATTCGTAACATTAATCGTTTCAGTACCTTCAGGAGCAAGAGTAATAGAAGAATTACTAATCGTCGCCTGAGATACTTCCTTTAACCAAAAAGCATAATAAGTCGCATCGCCATGTGGCTTTGTCTCAGGAGTAGCAATACTATTCCCACCCGAAGTCGTATACCAATACATTAAAACATAGTTAGTTCGAGTTGCCGTTGGCAATGTTCCTAAACTATCGCCATCAATAACTGAATAAGTAGTCGTCGAGGGAACGCCACCATTGCCATTAAATGTAATTGTATGTATAGTTTTACCAAAATCGCCTAATTTGATATACATATTGCTAAGCGTCGCCTCAATATATCTAATTGCATTCGTACAGACACCATTCGTAGTATTACCAGTACAATCATCGCCAGGATAAGCCCCGAACCAAGTGTTTAAGCCAAATTGTTGGTCAAAACCAGTGATGTCCTGAATCTTTTGTAACGCACCGTGATTGATGCTCGCATAAATTACACCGTCAATCCTATAAACACTAATATCGGTAGTGGTACTTGATGACACGGCTATTTCGGCAGAATTGTTACTATCGCTGCTAGCGTGTCCAGAAGTACTTCTAATCTGGATACTATCTCCGCTCCTTCTTACAACCATACCCGGACCTTTTCCATCATAAGGCGAACTTGTGACATCGGGCGATAATTTATCACTCACGAAAGTTTGTTGCTGATCAGCTAAGCCATTATTCTCACTCGGAACATAACGGTCAATTGTAAAATGAACCTCATAGTCTTTTAGATAGTTAGCAGTATTATACAATGCAACGCCTGTATCTATAAATTTATCGCTGGTATAATCTTGACATTCTGTACCAGTTATGTTGCCGTTGGTAGCAGCGTGAAATTCACAAGCTCCCATTTGGGTCCAGACCATCGGGAACGGATCGTTTTTCCAAATCGCGTAAAGTGTAATATTGTTAACGCTCGATGTCTGGTCAATCGGATATTGCCCTCGAGCGGCATAAGTATTACCAGAACATTCGTCTTCATCGGTTACTGAATTATGAGTTGGCACAACATCACACCATCCGCCAAATGACTTATCGGCCATTGTCGGCACCGCACTACTTAATGTGCCATAACTCTGTGCCGTCGGAGTCCCACCATCAATTTCTAGCACCTGCGGGTTCGGCGAAGGCATACTATTGACCGTACCAGTCGTATTATCATCATAGGTCACATTATAAAGAATCGAATTAGCTACCGCTTGCACTACATAGGTATATTCGTAAACACCAGTCGACTGAGAAGAGTCCACTCTCACTCCGAAAGAAATCGTATAAGAATTATCAACCGAGTTCGCAGCATTAGTGACATCAAGAAGTGTGCCACTAGAAGTCGGGACCTGCAAATAACTGGTATTGCTGACAAATGAATCCACCCCGCCGCTAGTAACCATTCGTTTACTCGGCTTATAGCCCCATTTATTGTTGTAATTACTATTAGTAGAAAAATCTTGCTCAGTTACGAGCGAAGCCGCTGGCAAAGAAACTATCTCATTATTATTCTGGCTTACCAAAGAATTAGATCCCGTCGCAACAACATTCAAAGTATAACCTGTATAGTTATCGGTATGAACCAAAATCGTTGCATCGTCAGTGCTATCAAACTCTCCCACCGGAGAAGTGAAAACGTCTAGCTCAAGTAAATCAGTATCAATCTGCATCGAAAGACTACTCGCTTTTGCAATCGCAGAAGCAGAGTTTGTAGGGGAAATCGCAGCCGCAAATATTACCAACATCAAAGGCAATAAAACACCAAAAACCGTGCATCTAATACGACCATATTTCCGTGCGCAGACGCCCGAGTATAATGTCACCTAATTTTGTTCCTCCACACTTAACTACACCACACATAACCATTATAGCATGATAAACATAATTTCAATACAAAAACATAAAAATTATCGCTAAAACTGTGCGAAAAAATGGAGCCGCCTGTACTTCGTACAGCCTGCTCCACTCGGAAAACAAAATACGGACGCAAGCGTCCATATTTTATTTTCACTCGTGGAGCCGCCTGTCAGGCTTGAACTGACGACCTACGGTTTACAAAACCGTTGCTCTACCAACTGAGCTAAGGCGGCATTTGGTATGCAATATATTATATCACATACCTAAACATTTTAATAATTTTCGGGTTTAATTTCAAAGTACGCTTGGGGATGATTACAGACCGGACAGACTTCAGGCGCTTCTTTCCCAACTACGATATGCCCACAGTTTCGACAAACCCAGATCGCATCTCCATCTCGCGAGAAAACCTTTTTTTCCTTCACATTTTTTAATAACTTACGATAACGCTCCTCGTGATTTTTTTCAATCTTCGCCACACCTTCGAATTTTTCCGCTAGCTCATCAAATCCTTCCTCACGCGCCGTTTCCGCAAATTCCTTATACATATCCGTCCATTCATAATTTTCGCCATCTGCCGCTGCCTCTAAATTAATATCTGTCGCCTCGACCGCCCCGCCGTGTAATTCTTTATACCACATTTTTGCGTGCTCTTTTTCATTCAAAGCCGTTTCCGCGAAAATTGCCGCAATCTGTTCATAACCATCTTTCTTCGCCTTCGACGCATAATAATCATATTTATTCCGCGCCTGGCTTTCGCCCGCAAACGCCGCCTTTAGATTTTCTAAAGTTTTCGTTCCATCATATTTAGTTTTCATTTTTCTCCTTTCTTTTAAATACAAGTATATCCACCATCAACCGGCAAAATCGCACCGGTTACATATGACGCTTCTTCTGAAGCCAAAAACACCGCTGCCGCATCCAGTTCGCCCGGCTTCCCATATCGTTGCATCGGAACATGCGTTTTCGTAAATTCCTGGAATCTCGGCGCATCTAATACTTCTTTTGTCAATTCCGTTTCAAAATAACCCGGACAAATCGCGTTACAAGTAATTCCGTCCATTGCAAGCTCCGCCGCTACCGCACGCGTAAAATTCACTACCGCGCCTTTCGAAGCGTGATATGCGACTGTATGAATTTCCGTATTTCCCACTAAACCATACATTGAAGCGATATTGATAATGCGCCCATAATGATTTTTCTTCATAATCGCCGCGAATGCTCGTGTCATTTTAAACACACTCGTTTCATCCGTCGCAATTGTAAAGTCCCACTCTTCGTCAGTCATTTCAATCACGCCTTTATCCTTCGACGAACCGGCACAATTTAACAAAATATCCACTCGTCCAAAACCTTGTTCGACCTTTTCTGCCGCACTATTAATTTCCTCGCTCGATGTCACATCACATTTAATTGCTAAAACCCTACCCGCTCCCACTTTTTCTAATTCCGGTTTAAATTCCTCAAGCCGCTCAATTCGTCGTGCTAAAATCGCCAGATCCGCCCCTTGCCCTGCAAAAGCTAATGCCATCTGTCGTCCGAGTCCGCTCGAAGCGCCCGAAACAACCGCAACCTTTCCTTTTAGATTAAACATACACTCCTTTCTTCCTCAAATTATACCAAATATGCTAAAATAAAACCATGACAAAATCTCGTTCTAAAACAATTTTAAAATCTGGCTACCTTTTTATTGCTATAAACTTTTTTCTCGCCATCTTTAATATCTTAGTTGGCGTTTTGTCGAACTCGCTGGTGATAGTCTCCGATGCAATTCATAGTCTAACCGATTCAATTTCCGGCTTTCTTATTATTATCAGCGAAAAACTCGCCAGCCACCACAAACTTTCAGATTATCGCATTAAAATCGAACGCATCACGACGATTATTATCGCCCTAATCATCATCTTACTAGGCATCGAATTAGTAGTTAATTCAATCAAAAACATCATTACACCAGAAGAACTAAGTTATTCCGCCGCTACCATCATCGTTTTAGTTGCCTCCATCGCAACTAAATTCCTGCTCGCAAAATACCTTAAAAACACCGGCAAAGATGTAAAATCTGATGTTTTGGTCGCCTCTGGCGCCGAAACCACAAACGACACTTGGATTTCAATCGTCGTTCTCGCTTCTGTCATCATTTATTTAATCTTCGGAATTAACATCGAATCATACGCCAGCATCTTCATTGCTCTAGTTATTATTAAAATCGGTCTCGAATTCATCTTTCCGCATTTATCGCATCATCATCACCATCATCTCGAATCTAACCCCGACCACGACCATTGCGGAAAAAAGTAAGCCCCGACTGTAAACAGTCAGGGCTTAAACCTAGGCATCCCTAGCATCAATAGATATCGATGCTAGGGAGTTTTTCGTTGTGGTACTTCAGTTTCTTTAAACTCCTCCAAAGATAAAACTTTATCTTCTCAGGAGAGACTTTGTTACGCTCGCTGATTTCCTCCTCTCCATACTTACGACCTTTAAGGCCGTAATAATCAATCAGTATTCTATACTCTCTGGCAATCTGAATAATATACCAGATTGCCGCCAGCGCATCATCAAAACTTCCTTCCACTACCTCGAGGCTTTCGTAGGTTTCATTGTCGAGATCGCCGACAGAAACCACAAAAGAACGCTGGAAAACATCCTGATAAAGCTCTCCGAAATGGAACAATGTTTCAAAATCGGAGCCAGGCCTGATGTATCCCGCGTATTCGAGGTCGACAACCAGTTCCATCATATACTTAGGAGCCTTCTTGGTCCCGCCAGTATAAAGATCATAAGCCATCTTACGACCTTCAAATACAATGCCTTCAAGAGAAAGCCCTTCGATTTCCATCTTTCTTTCGATGAGTTTGCGTGCTCTTTCCGAAAGCCTCAATTCATTCAAGTTTTTCAAGTTACTTGCTTTTTTGACCATACTTACACCCTCCTTATGGTTCAAGCACAATTGCCCACTCCCCTAATTATATCACGGAACTTATTATTTGTCAATAAGACCCCTAAAAATCAAAAATACTAGGCCTTTCTTAGACAGTGCACATACTCGATAGTGTAATCCTTTAAATAATTCCTTTTATTATCAGCCTTGAATCTTCTGTGTTGCTTCTCATAACATTTATACGTACCATATTTCGACATAATTCGTTCGATTTCATCAATCGGAATAATACCTTCATCGTTATAGCTAAGAAGTAAATATCTAAACTTAGAGCGTTTAACTAAATCCTCGAAAGCAGATGCAGCATCCTTTTTAGAACTGTATTTTGATTTCTTAGTCGTCTCGGCTCGAACGCCAGTTTTTCCTTTAATCTTAGGATTATCATATAATGCAATCGTTTCAAGCATATGATAATTAGAATCATATTTACGAGTGTTATAGGGTGGGTCCATATAAAGGATATCGCCCGAAATATGATTAATCAATGAATTACAATCTTCGTTATAAACTTTGTACTCACCACTTGGCCTCACCTTCAGGATGTCGACCGGAGCTAGAATCATCTCTTTACTTGCAGTGCCTTTAAGCTTCTTAAGGAATGCCTCATAAACAGATGCCGTATTAGCTACTTTATCAGCACTCTCGATCAGACTGGCAAGTAAGAAATAGTACTCGTTATCAGTAAGAAAATCGGCTTTTTTCCATTCTTCTATCTTTTGCCTAATCGCATCAATCTTTAGTGCGTTTTCATCACTATAATACAAACGCTCAAATTCTTTACCAGTAGTTCCACCGAGACAATAATTATTATAAATAAAACCCTTTACTCCCGAGATGGAGTTCAAAAAACCAAAAGGGTCATCGACTCCGTTCTGTTTTAGTAAGTCAAAGGTAATATCCTCGTTATTTTCAATGAAATGCTTCGCCGTAACATAGCTATAATATTGAAGGTCGTTCGAAATAATATTGTAGCCTTTTTGCTTGAAATATTTCCCAACAGAACCAGTCCCCGAAAAAATATCGCACAGCGTCAATGGCCGAGAGATATCATCGACAAAATCATTGACTACGTCACCAAGGTAGTCAAGGATAGAATACTTTGAGCCAATATAATTCATATACCTCCACGCGAAAATACTAAGTCTAATTATAACGTAAAAAAACAAACCGCGTAAGTATTGATATCTTAATTAATGCAAATAATATCACTACAAACGTGGAATTTTTCGCCCGAATCATAAATATCGATTTCGTTAAATCCGTTATCTCTTACATAAGATAAAAATGAACGAATTTTAGAACGTATTTGAATAAAGTCGCTCTTCAAACATAGAGAGTCGTACTGAGTTTTTCCGTCGCACACTATAAATAGGCGGTTAGCCAAATGCTTCCTTTGTTGCTGAGATTGATGAGAATACATCCACTTTATCATCTCGTTTTTTCCAGCTCTAGTAGTTAAATCATAAGGATGAGACGACAGCGCCTTAGGATATACGGTAAGCTTAACATCGAACGGTGTACCATCAATATAGATATCTATTTCACGATTCTTATAATCACTTTCTTTGACAGCACCATAATCACAAAAGATTTTCTCGCACTGAGTCGAAGTTTTAAAATTATACCACCTATGAAGAGCATAATCCACAGCAACGTCATTTTGTTTAGCCTGTTGTATGCAAGAATCTACGGTCTCTACTTTATAAATAAAATTACTTCTATAGTCATTAAAATTATTTTGCATATCCCACTGGGGAGATATAAGTTTTAGAGCTTTTTGTAGTTCCAGCTCCACCGGCGTAAGAGTTATATCTAAATTATCCATTAAACTCTTCTTTAAAATCAATTGTTTTACCCTTTATGTCAAAAGCAATATATCTTACTGGTTCAGAATTACGTCCTAACTTTTTACCTATCAACGAAGATATGTTTTTTATCGAATCACCGTTCGGCGTCGGAGCGACAATTGTCGGATGGACGAAAACGTCTTTACTAAATGTTGGAGCCAAATAGTCATTAATCCAATCAACGTATTTCTTCAACTGTTTTTCGATATGTGAGGCTGGCTGCTCATCCTTCAACTCGCACACCACAAGATGAACACCTTTGTCGTCTTTTTGAATGAACATTATATCAATACTCTGCATTCCGACACCGCAAGAAACTTCGTTTCCGATCCAATTGATAGGTCCATCAACTACTTGCAAAGGAATAATTTTCTCGAGATTTTGGGAAATATATGCCTGAAGATGTGATTCATATGCATTCTTTCTGTTTGCTTTATACAGTAGTCTTTCTAATATGCCGAGATTAGCCTTCTTGCCTTTATATTCAAAGGTATCACATTTGCTATCAATAATTTTGCATCCGTTAGAATCATAGTCATATCCTTGACAATCAGATAAAGCACCAACATTATTCTTGCGAATTTTCGAAATTATATGTTTAAACTCGTAATCTGTAATCATAGTACAACCACGATTACCTTTTAGCTTTCTGTATATCAAGCTCCAACACATTTCATAAGGATGAGAGATATCCCGCAAAGAATCTAAACAATCTCTTTCGGTCGCGCCATTCTCATATACTTTAGACGGCATAAGTTGTACCCGAAAAGTAAGATTCTTACCAAGCTCATCTATCAAATAACCATCCGAAGCGAGAAATGGCTCAGAAGCCACTTTGAAACTACCAAAAAACATACCCTCATGCTGTTTAGACTGTTGTAAGTAAAAAATCACGTCATCGCCCACACGAAGTCTAGAAATATCAGCGATCATACCAACCAAAAGCCGCTCTCGCGTACTTTGAAATTTAGAACGAGGTCTTAAAAGAAAATCACAGGAAAAATCTTTCGCACCTGTCCCCGCAAATAAATAGCGCAGATGCACAGATAACGTTTTATCGTCTACAATAAAAACGTGTGCCATAGTTTATATCATTTTAATAATATCACTCGTAAATGGAGCCGCGAACCGGGTTTGAACCGGTGACCTCATCCTTACCATGGATGCGCTCTACCAACTGAGCTATCGCGGCACACCTTCATTATAGCACATTTTTTGAACAATTAAATAGTAAAAAATCTTTAAAAAGTTATTGCTTATTTCCCAATTATTTGTTATGCTTTTATTAAGACAAAAAGGATGTGGAGAAATTGTAAAAAAGTGATGAAGCGTTTGTTTTTGGCTACGTTTTTGATTGTAACCGCATTGAACTGCGAATCTGTTTTTGCGACTATCGACCCAAATAATTACAGAATCAACGTTAGTATGCAAAATCAGAATCAAGGCATCAATCTTCCGGGAACTTTTGACTCCGAACGTTACGTCGGTACCGCTCGCACCATTTCTGTGAGCACAAATTCACCATCTGGTTACAGAATTTACGTTGAAGTCCCCACAGAAGAAGAATCAAATGGTAGTCTCATTTTAGTAGGCGGAACTTCGTCTAGCCCCTCAATCAATCCAATCGCCGCCACCCCCGCCACCGCAACCACGCTAAGTAACGACACTTGGGGCTTTGGTATTCCGAATACAACCACTGGTCTTCCAACCAACAATTACAGTGCAACCTATAATGCCTCCACTCCTTCTTCAAGTAGCACTTACGCTGGTGTTAAGGTTAGCCCAAATTACACATTAATTCGCAACGTTCAAGGCACCGTATCTGGAACCGATAGCTTTAATATCTATTACGGAATGAGGCTCGGTTACGATGTGCTGACGACTCCAGGGACCTACGAAACTACCATTGCGTATCATCCTTTGATTGAAGCTACGAACGTAGTTGGCGGAGAAGCAACCATCTTCCCTACATCTGGTCCAAAATCTGGTTTCGAAACCGTCAACATTACAACCTCACTAAAAAGTGATTTTGTTCCAGAAGGCATCAGTGTAACAATCGGAAACCAAGCCTGCACAAATCCAAGAGGAAGTATTAGCACCGGTACGCTAACTGTAACTTGCGTCACTCAAGCACATACACCAGAATCAACAGACGTAGTAGTAGATATCAGTTCTTTGGGTATAAACTACACAATAGAAGACGGCTATGAATATCTCGAAACTGGTGATGTTAAAATCACTAATGTCAGTTATGTATCTGGTACAAACGTTAGTGGAACGCCTCATCCAACAGTTGATAACGATAATAATGTCGATTTTGACTTGACTTTCCAAAGTGGCATAACCCAAAACGACAACACTTTTTCGGCCACATATCGCCTAACGATGTCGAACACCACATCAAGCGATTACATCTTCACTGCTCCAGTTTCAAACCTAGTCATACGCCTCTCGTCTACCACTACAGCCGAAGTATACTACGAACTAAGCGGAATTTCTGTCGGAGATATTATCCCAGCAAATAGCACTGTCAATTTCAATATCATCCTCTCTGCCGACTACGTCTCAGGTTCACACGGCGTAGAAGGTGGCGTAGAAGTTAATCCCGTCGAAGACAAAACCGGAGCACTAGTCGGCGCCATCAGTGGCACAAACGAAGGCGACCTAACTGGCAACAATGACCTCGCTATGTTCCGAATTAGCGTAAACAACACCTTCTCATCAGAAAAAATGTTCACGATAGAATTATTGGGTAATGACTTCGTAATCACAAATTCCTCCGGCAACTATCTCGGAGCCCAAACAATCGCCGCTAATACTACGTCAACATATACTTTCTATGTCAAAAAAGCTGACGGTGCGACATATGGTAGCGACTATGTCAACGCCGCAGTCGTCATTAGTTACGACGGTATCCAAACTAACAGCGGCACTTTAAAACTCGCCGTCGACAAAGACCCGTCTTATGTTGATAGCGAAGCTCCATACATTAGTGATGTCACTATCACACGGAACAACACTATCGGCTCTGCAACCGTAACCTGGAGTGGGACTGACAATGTCGGCGTCGCTAGTTACGCCATTTATCCTTGTGTCAAAAACGGAAATAGTTATTCTTGTGGAAACCCTGTAACCGGCATCAGCGGAAATGCCACTTCTTATACTCTCACCGGTCTTTCTGACGGTGTTTATGGAGTAGTTGTTGTCGGGTATGACGACGAAGGCAATACTGCCACCCAAAACGAAATTGACACTGCCAACACCGACCCAGGTCACGCTTGTAGAAGTGAAGATACCGAAATTAGATGGACATTTAATATTACTGGCAAAATTACCAATGGTTCGCTCAGTAATAACGGTCAAACCATTCAAATGGGAGCTACCTATACGGGCACTATCAACCCAAGCAGCGGATATAGTACGCCAAGCTCCATTACCGTTAAAATGAACGATAGAACCCTAACGAGCAGCGAATATTCGTATAGAAGCGGAAGCGTAAGTATTACTATTCCAGTAGATGGCGATATCGAAATTACAGCTAGCTGTCCTTGGGACTGGTGCTTAATTGAAGGAACTATGGTTGCACTTGCCGACGGCACTTCTGTTCCAATCGAACAAATCACATATGACACGCTTCTTAAAGTCTGGGATTATGAAACCGGCAGCGTTGGGGCCGAATATCCTGCCTGGATCGAAAAACGAGGCATAACAACTTCTTATCAACTAACAAAATTCGATGACGGAACAGAACTAAAAACTTCCGGTTGGCACGGCATATTTGATGTTGACAGAAATGAATTCATATCTGTAGACAGCGAAGGCTTCGATGTTGGCACAAGAGTCTACAAAGTCAACGAAAATAACGAACTAGAAATCATTACAGTAATCAGTATCGAAAGAGTCGAAGAAGAAGTAAATTATTATCACGTCGTTTCTAGCCAATATTATAATATTATAGCCAACAACATTATCACGACAGATGGCGCAGTATACCTTTCTAACTTATACGGTTTCGACGACAATATCAAATGGCCAGCTTTAAGAGAAGAAATTATATCTGACCCAGACAATCTATATACCTATGAAGACTTCGAAGATATCGGAATGCCACTAAAGATGTTTAATGATTTAAGAGTACAAGAAGGAAAATACCTTGCATCTAGATACGGAATCACCTTAGAAGCCTTCAAAGCCTACTTAGTTTCGAACCAGCTCAATACAGATATTTGGCTTCATTACTGTGATGGCTCCGTAATACTTCGAGCCGAATTCTGTCCTGTTGAAGAGGAAGAGGAAGTAATTCCAATTGTCAGTAATAATACTATATATAATAACAGTCAGACTGAGCAATCCGAACAAACCGAAAACGATTCAGAATCTGAAAAGCTAATCGACCAAGCTGCCGAGCCGCTAGGCGTTACTGAAACGAATATTACACGAACCAACGAATACGATTCTTCGCTCAATGAATTATTGATAGGATTCGCAGTATCATCAACAGTAGCCGGTGCAACTTATTTCATAATAAAAAAGAGCAAAGAAGGCGATGAACAAGAATAATTGACAAAAAAGCCTATGTATGATATAATAAACAGATAAGCTGCACCTTAAAATTGTTTAGTAGGATTGGAGGACGAAAATTAAAGAGATATTTTTCATAGGGCTCGCGTTACTATTTGTAGATTTATTAATATCCATTAAGTCGTATTATTGTATCAAAAATTACTGGAAAACTAAGAAAATCCGAGAACTAGTATATGAGGAAATGACAAAAAAAAGAAAGGTAGATCCAGTAGAATCAAGGACCTTTAGAAAAAGGTTCAAAAAGGGCTTCAACCACTACAGAATCAATATGGTCGCAGATGGCAAAATAGGAGCAGATGAAGTGGAGAACTGTCTCCTTGACCTAGTGGCCAATGATGTCTATGAACTATTAAAAGTGACACCCCCTATCTAATAGGGGGTATCTTTTTTTCATAGTAATGGTGATAGGACTCGATTGGAGCGAAGCGAGAACCGATGTCCTGCTTTTTAATGCACGTCTGTTAAGACGTGGTGCTGGAGGTAGGACTCGAACCTACGAACTCCGAAGAGGGGAGATTTACAGTCTCCTGTCATTGCCACTAGACGACTCCAGCACGCATTTTAATTATAACAAAATTAACCTAAAAATCAACCTAAATTCTTTTTCGCCCTACGTGCGTCTTCATAATCTTCGCCGGGGCTTTTGCCGGCTTTTTACTAAGCGTTTTCTTCTGATTCGGAACAGCTTTTACAGGATTCTTGACCTTTTTCATCAACCCTCGCTCCGCCTTGCCACGCTTCATATTCGCAAGTTTACGCTTCTTCTTTAATTCGTCATCTCTCGCAATCTGCGCCTCAATTCGCGCCGTCGTCGCCGTCGCCGCCTCAGTATCGCCAGTTTCCTCGTGAATCGACAAAATCTGTCTCAAAATCGTAATCTTCGGATCAAGCTCATAGGCATTCTCTAGCGCATCAATCGCCTTCTTATAATTTCCTAGCTTTTCTTCCGCTTTCGCAAGCGCTAAAAACCGCGCCGGCACATCGCCCTCAAGCTCAATCGCTTGATTAAACGCCATCGCCGCTTTTTCATATGCCCCCGTCTCTAAATAAATTAACCCTACATTGTGAATCGACGCCGGATTATTATCTAGAGACTGCGCAATTTCAAAACATTCAACCGCCTCGTCATATTTTTGACCCTTCGCATATAAAATCCCTAGCCGGTTATACGCCGCTGCATTTTTCTCATCAAATTTCAAAATCGTCAAAAGCGCCTTCTCCGCTCGGAACGGTTTCCTTTCCTTCATCGAAGTCTGGGCAATCTGCCATAACTTCTTCATCTGCGCTGTATATTTCGGCGATTTTTCTTCCTCTTTCTTCGCCCTCGCCTCAAGCGGGAAAAAGAAAGACAGATAAATCGCAAAGGTCAAAATAGCCAAAATCGCAATCATAACTCTATCTTAGCACAAATCCGCCACAAAATGTAGTTTTATATGCCCATTTTGTTCAAGATTCTCATAAAGTTTCAAAAATTTCGGCAATTTCCGCACAAAAACCTCCTTTTCGGTAATAAAATATGACTTATAAAGCATCTCAATTGTAAGCCCAACAATCTTTAACGCCTCCGCCCGCGCCCCCGTTTTTTTCTTCGAAATTTCCTCCGCAATTGAAATTAAATCTTTTGGCTTCGCCACCATCAGCCTCTTCGCAAGGGCCTTATCTTTTTCGTCTCCAAAAACACCCTCACTCATTTTCTCGCGCAAAAAATAAATCCGCGCCCGACTTAAAACCGTCGGCAATAATTTCGACGGGCTATCCGTAATTAAAATATAATGAATTTTCTCGTTCGGTTCTTCAAGATTTTTTAAAAATGCGTTCGTTGCCACCTCGCTCAACTTCTCCGCCGGCCGAATTACAATAAATTGATCCGAAATCTGTCTAGTTGAAACTTTCCCAATAATCCCTCTAACCTGCTCAACCGTAATCACTGATTTTTCTTCTGGCTTTAAAATTAACGCCCGCGGAATTTCAATCTCCTTCTCTTTCGGTAACACAAAAATCACACAATTCGTCTTCCGACTAATCTCCGGAATTTTCGCTAAATCTTCAAAAAACATCCAAAAACTCCGCCGGTAATTTCGCCTCAAAAACCTTCCGCTCCCCATTCGGTAAAGTTATCTCTAATTTATTTGCGTGCAAAAACAACCGCTTCGCTTTCTCTCCACCATAAACCGCATCCCCCAAAATCGGATGCCCTAAATATTTTAAATGCACTCTTAACTGATGCGTCCGCCCAGTCGTCGGTCGAAGCTCGACCAAAGCATATTTATCGTTAGCCTTTTTGACTTTATAAAAAGTTTCCGCCTCTTTCCCATTCGGATCAACCCGAAAAGTCGTCGGGCGTTTCAAATCTCGCGCCAAAGGCAAATCAATTCTCGCCTCATCTAACTTCGGCCGCCCTGAGATTACTGCAAAATAAGTCTTCTTCGTTGTCCGTGCCTGGAACTGTTTCTTCAAAAAATCTTGTATTTCCGGGATTTTCGCAACAATCACTACTCCCGAAGTATCGCGGTCTAATCTATGTACTAAAAGCCCATATTTTTCTAAAGTAATCTCCGGACAATATTGCTGGTTTCGCCTCATCGACAAAAGTCCCGCCGGCTTATCTAAAACCACCACATCTTTATCTTCATAAATCACTTCCGGCACCAAATCCGCGTTTTTCATAATCTTCGGGATTTTTAAATCAATCTTCACGCCCCTCTCGAATTTCGCATTCGCCTTCTTCACTAAAACCCCATCAACCGTTACAAATCCATATTCGATAAATTTTTGAATAGTCGAACGGTTATAGCTCTTAAAAATTTCGGTCATCAAAACATCAAGCCGTACCTTTTCCGGCTTTTCTTCTTCAGCCACCAAAACAGTGTCCCCATTAATTACCCGAGACATCTCCGGTTTACTAAACTTTTTCCCCGTCCTAATCATATCTCCCCTTATTATATCACACTTACGCTAAAAAGTCAATTTTATCTCAAACCAACCGCTTTTTGTACCTCGAATAATTTCGCATTCGCAATTTCGTTTGCATATTTCTCCCCCTCTTCAAGTAACCGATAAACATCTTCGTCTGAAATCTCCGAAAGCCTCGCTTGGAATTCGGATAACATTGTCGAAACACTCTCCGCCACCTTCTTCTTCAATTCTCCATAACGCGTCTCACCATTCCATTTCGCCGTCACTTCACTCAAAGGAATATCGTTAACCAACGCCTCAATCTGTAATAAATTCGAAATCCCTGGCTGATTAAACATATCAAATTTGACTTTTCCGAGCGAATCTGTCGTCGCCGACATAATCTTCTTTGCCGCTTTTTCTGGCGTATCATCAAGCATAATTTTCGACCCCTCCGCCACTGTCGACTTACTCATCTTCTTCTCCGGATTCAGTAAATCTCGAATTCTAATCGCCGTATCAACCTCCATAAACTTAACCTGATCGCTCGTTTTTACCGGCACCGTAAATACTTCGCCAAATTTATTATTAAACCGCATTGCAATATTCCGCGTAAGCTCGATATGTTGGAACTGGTCCTCGCCAAGCGGGATATATTCCGCATCATACAATAAAATATCCGCCGCCATCAAAATTGGATAGTCAAAAATCCCCACATTACAAGATTCCTGCCCCTTAGATTTCTCCTTATATTGAATCATCCGCGAAGTTTCGCCCATCGTCGCCGTACAATTCAAAATCCAACAAAGTTCCGAATGAGCCGGAACAAAGCTCTGACGATAAATATGCACATTTTCGTTCAGATTCAAACCCGCCGCTAACCAATATTTTAGCGTTCTAACCGTATTCTCGCGTAAATCTCCGTCCACTTCCGAAATAATCGAATGCAAATCCGGCACGAAAATGTTCACCTTAAAATCTTTTGAATGTTCATTTGCAAGTCTTACCATCGGCAAAAGCGCCCCGAGATAATTCCCAAGCGTCAGTACCGAATTCGACCTAATTCCAGTTAAAATAGTTTTCATAGAATTCTGGTGGAGCGTATGAGATTCAAACTCATGACCTCTACTATGCCATAGTAGCGCTCTAATCA
>JAZMZP010000019.1:0-14735 GCA_045586015.1 Candidatus Nanosyncoccus sp. | reverse complement strand
TAAGGCTGATTTTGATGCAATTTTTACTATTTCGCTTGTAATAATAATAGCAATTAGTACTTTTGCTGAATACTATTTTGGTATGGCTTATAGGTTGTTTTTACAAGCGAAACAAAAGACTTATATAGTCTCAATTATCCAGGCGATAACATATATTTTAAGTGTAATTGCAGTAGTGATGCTAGCTCTAATGGGGTGTAATATCTTAGTGATCAAACTCGTTTCTGGGTTAATTTTCGTTATTAGACCTTTAGCGCAAAATATTTACGTAAAACGAAAATATAATATTAAGTTCGATGGAGCTTCTAGTAATTACCCAATAAAACAAAAATGGGATGGTTTAGCTCAACATATCGCGGCGGTAATTCATGGAAATACTGATGTGACTGTATTAACGATATTTACTTCATTGGCCGAAGTATCTGTATACTCGGTTTATTATTTAGTAATAGCGGGAGTAAAGAGAATTGTGCAATCCTTTAATAATGGTCTAGATGCTTCGTTTGGCGACATGATTGCTAAAAAAGAAGACGATAATTTGAGAAAAAAGTTCTCAGCATACGAATTATTATATATGATAATTGCGACAATTATATTTACGACAACAATCGTAATGATAACGCCATTTGTTGAAGTATATACGAAGGGAGTAACGGACGCCGATTATATAAGACCATTATTCGGGTGTTTGCTTGCTGTGAGCGAATTTATTTGGGCGATTAGATTACCATATAGTTCAATAACATTAGCGGCCGGGCATTTTAAGGAAACGAGAAGGGGTGCCTGGATTGAAGCCATTGTTAATATAGCCCTTTCCGTAATTCTTGTATTTCATTTTGGTTTGATTGGTGTCGCTATAGGGACGATTGTAGCAATGCTAATACGTACAGTAGAATTTGTTTACCACGCAAATAAATATATATTAAAGCGTAGCGTTTGGGAAAGCGTAGGGAAAATAATCGTTGCGGCTACAATAGCTACTGTCGTGTCGTTAATTATGATTTTCGCGGATCTAAATGCTTCAACTAGTTTTACTGCGTGGATAGTTAACGCCTTGATAGTTTTTGTGATTATAACTATAGTGTCTTTTTCATTATATTTCATTTTTTACAAAAAAGAATTTTGGGTAATTCTAAGACGAGTTAAAAGAATTATGCATAAAAAGAATAATAAAAAGGTATAACCTAAGCGTGATGTGGGGATATCAAAATGCTTAAAGTTGCTACTTTATTTTCACACTGGTACAATGTAAAATATGAGTATTTCAATGGATTCGTCTGAAATAATGCTGAATGAGCTGCGTCATTCTTTTGATACGGCTTATTTGTCGGTTAAAAAATACACTACGAAAACATTCACTGTTTTTGGAGCAGAATTGACGATGCTTTTATTCTATATGAAAGGAGAAGAATTACATTATCTGAAATCCTTGTTCGACGAAACTAGCAATGGCTGGTATATCTTTGCAATTATAGCTGCATTAACATTTATTGTTTCTGCTACACTATTTGTTCTAACTTTAGCTACTGATAGGCGATGGCAATTTCCGCCCGATGAACGTATACTTCTCTTGAATAATCAATATAAAAATATGGGCAATGAGGAACTTATACACGAATTGATAAAAGAATATTACGACGCGATTGATCACTGCGTTAAAAAAGTCCATAGAATGAAAATCTTGTCCGATATGGGAACATATTTTTTGATTAGCGGAGTATTTTGCTTGTTGATTATAAAAATATTTGGTGTATAATTAAAGTATGGCATTCGTTATAGAATAAATCGACGAAATATTAAATCGGGTGCGGGATTGGTTTTTGTTGTGATTTTGGCTTGTGGACTATTCAGCTACCAATAGTTTTGTAGTTGCAAGCGTAATAGTATCCTTGCTTTTTATTGCTTTTAGCAACAATGACAAATCATTGATCGAATAACAAGACATCGTGAAACTAAGCTTAAAAAGTAAATAAAAAAACATTATATAAAAAAGTAATAATTAAAGCATAGGCGTTAGTGGAGGGTTGAATTATTTTTGCCGTTATGTTAGATGGATACTACAATAATAATATAACAACTAAAGGAGACGACATAGGCGAGCAGGAGCTTGATGATATAAAATCTCTGAAGGCTAATCTCAAAAAAAATGAATTAACAGGAGAGGAACTTGAAGCATTACGTAGAGATGTTAAGAAAATAATACAAAGACGAGAAAAAGAAGATAGTAATGGATAATAAGAGCAGAACTATAGTATAATATATAAGGGCTATTTGGGGATTGTGATGGGTTCTAATAAAAAACACAGCAAAATAATTATAGATATAATAAATAATCAAATTAGTATTTCTGACGCTCTTTTTCGCCTAAAAATATTATTATCTGATTTAGGCGACGAATCAATAGAAAGATGGGTTCATGGAGAATTAGAGGGCTTCAAAACTATAGACGATGTTCCTCCATATCGAATTATAAATGTGCATCTTTTTGGGAAACTTAGACAAGTAACTATGAGAAACTTAATAACGCAGGATTTATTAATACCGGTAAAATCTGATTTTGTAGATATAAATAAAACTAGGCTAAGGGAAAATATCACAATTCTAGAAAAATGGGCAAAAGATGAAGGAAATGATAAAAAGATTCCTGTAGATTTAAGGTTGGCAAATAATATTGCGGATTTAGAAATAAATGATCATTCCCAAATAATAAGTGCGTGGTTGGCGATTCCACCTGCTAGCTATTCTGAAATAATAAATTCCGTAAAAATGAGAATATTAGATATTTTGTTAGACTTAGAGAAAAGATATGACACTATTGACGAGTATTTGATTCCTTGCATCGGAGATAAAGAGAAAGAATCGGTGACCAATGTTATAAAAAACATTATATATCAAGATAATAGTGTTAAAATTGGAGATAACAATACCATTGAAAAATCTATCGTTGGAGATAAGAATGAGCATAAAAATAGGAAAAAAGAATAAAATAAAACGGTCGATTATTGGCAACGAGAATAAAGTAACTACTGAGCCCGAGGGTATCATGTCAAAGGAGATAATGGTGGGGATAATAGTTACAGTTGTAGGTGGAATTATTCTTGCGGCGATTTTGGCGATGGTGGGAAAATAATAATTAGCATGAGCGGAGTGCGAAAATTCAATAATATAAAGGACTATCTCTAAAGTAGCGTTCAGTTAGTAATTATTCAGTACTTCTAAAATCGCATTTGAGAGAGCATCGAATTCTTGTTTAGCTTTTTCAATATTCTCGCGAGAACCAGGCTGAGTAGCCTCAGCTGCGTTTGGATCGATATCGAAGATTGCAATGCCAGATTCGTGAGTAATAGCAGGTAATCGCCCGTAATCTTGGATATTTTGAAGAGAACCCTCGGCGGTTTTAGCTACTAAACCGTTACGACAATGTTTTTCACTCAAAAACTCCTTTACTCGGCCTGGAATTTGACTAATCCACTTTTGATGATCCTTAATAGGCTGCCTACCATAAACATTATAAGAGTTTAATATGTAACCAATAAAAAGACCTTCGCCGTTTAGTACGTACTGGTTTTCAATACTTCCAGAAAGAGCTTTGCCTGTGTTTTTCCAGTTTTCTTTCCAGCTAGAGAAAATATTGCCGAGGTTTTCAATTCCTTGCAAACTGAGGGCGTCTGGCATGAGCGGGACCACGAAATAATCGCATCCCAATAGGATTACGCGATTTAACAGCCCAAGGGTAGGCGAAGTATCTATTACGAAAATATCAATTTCGTCACTTAAACCCTTGTGTCTGAGAAATCTATCAATAGCGCTGGTTTGAAAGTAGCCAATTTGCTGACCAGCGGCAGCCGCATTGTAGCCAGTAGAAAGAATGTTTTCATATTCGGAGAGCCGCATATCTCCTCGCAAGAGATATAGATTTTTAGGAGCACCTTTTGCCAATTCAAATTCTATATCGGTATCTATATCCGCTCCACCATTTATCACTCCACTAAGTATGTCGTAAATCGTTTTGCTATTAGCAGAGAACAATGTGTTGTCGTAATATTCCTCACCTAGCGTTAGTCTAGTTAAATTACATTGCGGATCTAAATCTACTAAAACAGTTTTATATCCTTTATTCGCAAACTCTACCGCAGTATTGAAAGCGAGCGTGGTCTTTCCAACGCCACCCTTGTTGTTAAAGAATACTAGTTTTTTAGTGCGGGGATATTGCATACTATCTTCATTATAACAAGAAGATTCTTCGTGAGCAAGGTTGCTATATCCGGTTTTTGACGGCACTTTCTTATCCACCATATTCTATACCCCAATCTTCAACCACTGCGATAGCGTAATCGTTAAAAACAAACATGATGCGGGCAAAAGCGCCTGGATAAATGCGGTTGTATATTGAAAAACCTGGCTTGGTGCCTTTGATAACTAAATCTGGAGAATTTGCGACTTGAATTTGTTTTTCTGATGACAATAAAGCTTTATTTAATGGACTTTCTTTAAAATCATCTTGTTTAGCCCCAAACAATTCATATGCTTCATCCTCCTGATTTAGAGATTTGAATAATAAAATATTGTCTCCGACTTTGAAAGAAATATTGTTGGACTGCAAAGTTATAAAAACCGGACCTTCGTAGGGGATATCACGTGCTATATAGAGGTTTCGGATTCTGTTTCTCATGTTGGGACGCGGAGTAACCTTATTATTGAGCCAATAATTCACTGTCTGGAAGGAAACGCCAAGTTTGACGGCGAGTCGTTGCTGCGACCAACCAGAAGTATTTAGAATACTTTTTAACATTTCTTGATATGACTTCATATATTTATGATAGACCGTACTGTTTTCACTGTCAATACTTTTATCAAAAAGTCTATCTATTTATATTGCAATTTGATATAATTTAGTATTGACAAACAAGTTTCGGCGGTATAAAATCTTTTTAGAACCTTAAAATGATAAAATCGGTCGCTTAATAAATCCACCTAAGCGGTTAAGGCCATTCTGTAGACCGAGAGGTCTGTTACTGGGAGGCGATAAACCAAAGGTAGAACGCAGAAATGCTACAAAATGAAAAATGAGCTTAAAAAATGTCAAAAGCATATTATAGCTTAGGAGCTCATTGTGTAGGACCCTGGCGAGAGTTAGTTCCTACCCGGTTTTATCGTTTTAGGGTTTTGGCAAAGGAGAGATTATTGACATTTCTAATTAATCCGATAAAATATAATTAATGAGGGCGACTTAGCTCTGAATTGAACTAGACCAAGCCCTCATCTTTTTTGTGATATAATATGGACTATGAATAAAACAATTTTAATTACTGGGGCGGCGGGATTTATCGGCTGGGCATTAGCGAAAAGGGTTTGCGAAGAGAATCCGAAAACGAAAGTCATTGGATTTGACAGTGTAAACGACTATTACGATGTTAAGTTAAAAGAATACCGTCTAAAAGATTTAGAACAATATAAAAACTTCGAATTTATTAAAGGGAACCTAGCGGATAAAAAAGCCGTTGATGATTTATTCGAAAAATACGAACCGGAGATTGTCGTTAACCTCGCAGCGCAAGCGGGAGTAAGATATTCAATTAGCCATCCGGATAAATATATCGAAGCGAACTTAATCGGATTCTATAACATTTTAGAAGCTTGTCGTCATCACACACCGAAGCATTTAGTTTACGCTTCGTCGTCGTCGGTTTATGGCGGGAACAAAAAAGTTCCATTTTCGACGGATGATAAAGTCGATAATCCGGTTAGTTTATATGCAGCGACTAAAAAATCTAACGAGCTTTTAGCGCACGCTTATTCGAAACTATATAATATACCGTCGACGGGTTTAAGATTTTTTACAGTTTATGGCCCAGCGGGACGACCGGATATGGCATACTTCGGGTTTACGAATAAACTAATTAAAGGCGAAAAAATTCAAATCTTCAATTTTGGTAAATGTAAACGCGATTTTACTTATATTGATGATATTGTCGAGGGAATTATTCGGGTAATGAAAAAGGCGCCGGAAAAACGGAATGGCGAAGACGGCTTACCGGTCGCACCATATAAGGTTTATAATATCGGTAATTCGAATCCGGAAAACTTATTAGATTTCGTCCAAATCTTACAAGAAGAATTAATTCGAGCAAAGGTCCTCCCGGAAGATTACGACCTCGAAGCGCACAAGGAACTCGTGCCGATGCAGCTTGGCGATGTGCCGGTGACTTATGCTGACACCTCGGCGCTTGAAAAAGATTTTGGTTTTAAGCCATATACTCCACTTCGAGAAGGCTTAAGGAAGTTCGCCGAGTGGTATAAAGAATTTTACGGGTAAAGTCGATTTGACGAAAAGTCAAAAATAACTTACAATAAAATTAGATTATTTATAAAACGGAGAAAAAATGAAAATAGCTGTAGCGGGCGGTGGTTATGTCGGATTATCTTTAGCCACATTACTGAGCCAAAATAATGAAGTAGTCGTACTTGAAATTCACCAAGAAAAAGCCGATAAGGTTAACGATTTAATTTCTCCGATTAGAGATGAATATATTGAAAAATACTTTGATGAAGCCCGGAAGGGGGAGCGAAGATTAGATATTCGGGGCACTACCGATTTTAAAGACGCCATGAAAGGCGCCGAATTTGTAATCGTCGCGACTCCAACAAATTATGATGACGAGACAAATCATTTCGACACGTCAGCTGTTGAAGATATTATCGAAAAAGTAATTCGGATGAAAGACGACAATATTACGATCGTTGTAAAGTCAACAATTCCGGTCGGTTATATTGAAAAAGTACGTAAGAAATATGGCATTGATAACATTTTCTTCTCCCCAGAATTCCTACGTGAAGGCAAAGCGCTTTATGATAACCTTTATCCGGCACGTATTATTGTCGGTGAAGAAACGAAGCAAGCGCAAAAATTCGCCAAGTTGCTCCAGAAAGCTTCGCTCAATAAAGATGTGCCGGTATTGTATATGGAGCCAACCGAAGCTGAGGCGGTTAAGTTATTTGCTAATACTTATCTCGCACTTAGGGTTTCGTTCTTTAATGAGTTAGATACTTATGCCCAGGTCAAAAATCTTGATGCTAAAGCTATTATTGAGGGTGTTTGTCTCGACCCGCGGATTGGCGCACATTATAATAATCCGTCGTTTGGGTATGGTGGGTATTGTCTGCCTAAGGATACGAAACAATTGCTCGCGAATTACCACAATGTCCCGCAAGATTTAATTAAAGCAATTGTCCAAGCTAACAAAACTCGTAAAGAATTTATTGCGAAAGATATTTGTAAACGTAAACCGGAAACGGTTGGGGTGTATCGATTAACTATGAAGAGCGGTTCGGATAATTTCCGTTCAGCTGCGATTTATGACATTATTAAATATCTACGCGGCGAGGGAATTAAAGTAATTATTTACGAACCAACACTTTCCGAGAAAAAATATGGCGGATTTGAAGTTGATAATGATTATGATACTTTCGTAGAGCGAAGTGATTTAATCATTGCGAACCGTCTAGAGGATCATTTGCGCGATGTAGCAGATATCGTCTATACGCGAGATTTGTTTACAAGGGATTAGATAAATGCCTGAAGAATATAGCGAGCATCATCACCATCATAAAAAACAAACTCTAGTTTGGCGAGTAATTGAGGGAATTCTTTTAGTAGCCCAAGTAGCAGTTTCGATTATTTTCGCTTCGTCTTTAATTAAAATTGGCATTTTTGAAAATTGGGTTGTATTTTTAACGATAATAGGTCTGGCGGTGCTTTGTATTATTTCTGCAATACCTTTATTTATAAAAAGAAGACTAATAATCGTATTGCGAATTATTGGAATATTGCTGTCCATAATTGTAATTACGAGCGGTGTGTTTGTTCTTAGATATACGAATGCACTTGATGCATTTTTAGACAAAGTAAGCGTGGCGGAAACGGAAGTGACAGATGATAAAAAAGATGTTATGTCTGAGCCGTTTATAGTATACATTTCGGGTAGCGATTCTCGCACAAGTGTAGACGATCCGAATGCGCGTTCCGACGTAAATATAGTCATGGCAGTAAATCCTGAACAAGAAAAGATTTTGTTGGCAACAATTCCACGAGATACGTATGTACAACTACATGACACTGAAGGCCTGAAAGACAAATTGACTCATGCGGGATTGTACGGCATAGAAATGAGCAAGACCACGATTGAGGATTTTTTAGGAATCGCGGTCGATTATACAGTAAAAGTCAGCTTTGATACTGTTATAGAAGTAGTGGATGAGCTAGATGGAATTGATGTAGAATCGGATGTGGCGATGACTTTAAAGGGAAATGGGGAAACATGTGTATATGTAGTTGGGGTGCAACATTTGGATGGTAATTGTGCGCTACGATTCGCACGAGAACGAAAAACTTATGGAACGGGCGATTTGCATCGAATCGAAAATCAACAGAAAGTACTCACGGCTATCATAGAAAGATTATCTGGATCAAAGGATTATTTGTTGAAAGTGCCGGAGATTTTAAATGTGGCGGCCGATTCCTTTGAAACTTCGTTTAGTCGGGACGATATCACAAAAGTCGTACGAACGCAGCTTGCAAAGGGGACGAAATGGCAAATTGAGTCGATGACGCTAGAGGTCGAGGAGGCACATCTGCCAACTTATTCTGAAGGAGAAGAAAAGATTCTTTTCGTGTTTATACCAAAAGAGGAATCTATAGAAAATATGACAAATAAAATAAATGAATATTTGGAGAAATAACTATGTATTTTTGTTTACTTTTAAAGGGCTTATGTTATAATAGGGGGCAGGAGTTATTATGGAAGAAATAAATATCAGAGATTTTTTTAGCTATTTAAAACATTATATTTTAGCCTATGTAATTATAGGTGTTTTGGCGATTGGTGGCGTAGCGATATATGACACAATGTTCAAAAAACCGATTTACCAAGCAAAGAGTACCGTAGTAATTGCAAAATCCGACACGACAGAAAATTCAGCAGTATCTTTAAATGATATTAATGCAAGCCAAAAATTAGCGACAACTTATAGCGAAATCGCAAAAAGTGAATTAGTCTTAAACCAAGTCATTGAAAATTTAGGTTTACACACTACGGTTAAAGAATTAAGTAAGAATCTTACGATTAAACCAGTAGAAGACACTGCGATTTTAAGTATCACGGTTAAAGATCCGACCGCGAGATTGTCGGCGTCGATTGCGAACGAAATCGCGACCGTCTTCTCGAAAGAAGTAACGGACATTTATAAGATTGAAAATGTGACTCAACTTAGCGTAGCGGTAACGCCAGAAACGCCAGCGAATAATACTTTGATGCGGGATTTAGCTTTGGCGGCGGTGATTACGGTGCTTGCGGTAACCGGATTTGCATTCTTAAGGTTCTATCTCGATGATACTGTGAAATATAGCGATGATGTCGAGAAGGCGGTCGGAATGCCAATTACGGGTCGGATTTTGAAGAGCGATGTAAAAAATAGGAAAAATGCTAGCGAACTTGTCGTTGAGAAATCCCCGAAGGCGATTGTAAGTGAAAATATTAAGAGTTTAAGAACGAATTTACAATTTACTTCGATCGATGAAACTTTGAAAACGATTTTAGTGACCAGTACTAATGCTGGCGAAGGGAAAAGCTTCGTTTCGGCGAACCTTGCGATTTCGTTTGCACAAGCCGATAAGAAGGTTTTGATTGTTGACTGTGATTTAAGAAGAGGCCGTTTACATAGATTATTTAACGTTCCGAATACGAGCGGGTTATCTAATTTATTAACGGGCGATTTAAGAAACTTTGGAAAATACATTCGCCAGACAAAGGTTAAGAATTTAGACATTATTACTTGCGGAACTTATCCGCCAAACCCGAGTGAACTTCTCGCGTCGAAGAAGAACAAACGCTTAATTAGTATTTTGTGCGACTTTTATGACATTGTAATCTTCGATGGGGCGCCGGTCGGGGGCTTAGCAGATTCGGTAATTTTATCTAGCTTTGTTGATGAAACATTGGTCGTAGTAAAAGACGGCGAGACGAATAAGAATGACTTAATCGCGACGAAGGATTCGCTAGATAAAGTCGGCGCAAGGGTTGCGGGTATCGTGTTTAATATGGTCAATAAGAAATCATCGAAATACTATAATTATTACTATTATTATGGTGATTCGAAGTGAGATGATAGATACTCATTCACATATTTTGCCGGGAATTGATGATGGGGCTAGGACACTAGCGGATAGCGTAGAAATCGTAAAAGAATTGGTTAGTCAGGGTGTAACTGATATCATTGCGACGCCGCATTATGTTGATGAAACGGTTTTTGTTTCGCCAAAAGCGAAAAATGCAAAATTATTGACGACTCTGAAGAAAAAACTGAAAGACGAAGGCGTGAAAGTTAGAATTTATTTAGGTAATGAAGTTTATATTAGCGATAAAATTGAGAAGTTAATTAAAGACGGGGAGATTTCGACGCTGGCTGGAAGTAAATATATATTAGTTGAATTGCCCTTAGACGAAGAGTTTCCGAATTATGAAGATTTTCTGAGAGATTTAATAGAGCGCGGGTATAAAGTTGTTTTAGCGCACCCGGAAAGATATAGAATTGCTCAAGAAAATGAGACGATTTTACGAGATTTATGCAAAATGGGAGTTTTGTTACAGTGTAATATCGGTAGTATAACTGGGAAGTATGGCAAGGGGGCGAAAAAGTTGATGAAGAAATTAGCGAAAGAAAAAATGGTTTTTATGTTCGGAAGCGATATTCATCATTCGGGAAAAGGCGACAGTATATTAAAAGCGCAGAAAAAACTAGCGAAATATTATGATAAAAAAGAACTAAGAAAACTGTTAGTTTTAAATCCGAGTAAAATTTTATTAAAAAAGTAATTTGGCGAGTTTACAGGGGTTTACTTTTTAGATAATCTGTGGTATAATGGCACGGATATTAACATAAAAGGGAAATGATATGAGTCGTATCGGAAAACAGCCCATCGAAATTCCGGCGGGAGTGACAATCACGGTCGGCGACAAAGAAATAACTGTCGCAGGCCCGAAGGGTCAGCTCATCGTCCCGGTACAACCGAAGACTAAAACGACGGTTGAGGGCACTACGGTTCGCGTTACTAGAGAAAATGACGAACCAAAGTCTCGTGCTTGGCACGGTTTGCAACGAGCATTAATCAATAATGCTGTTACAGGAGTGACGAAGGGTTACGAGAAAAAATTAGAAATTAACGGAGTAGGTTACCGTCTTTCGGGCGGAGGTCAATCGATTGAGATGGCCCTCGGTTTTTCACACCCAGTGAAATATACCGCACCAGAAGGGGTTCAACTTACTACTAATAAGATGGAGATTACCGTTTCGGGGATCGATAAACAAAAGGTCGGCCAAGTCGCGGCAGAAATCCGAGCCTTAAAGAAACCGGAACCTTACAAGGGCAAAGGTATTAAGTATGCTGATGAAGTAATTCTTCGCAAGGCAGGAAAGGCGGGTAAGAAATAATGAATAAGATATTTAGAGCGAAAAGAACACGCGCAAAGATTCACGGCACTAAAGAACAACCGCGCTTAACGGTTAACTTTAGCAACCAACATATCATTGCGCAGATTATCAATGATGACGAAAAGAAAACCCTCGTTTACGCAACGACGGTCGGGTCGAAAATGACTGGAACAAAGACCGAAAAAGCTGCAAAAATCGGGGAAGAAATCGCGAAAAAGGCGAAAACGGCGAAAATTAAGAAAGTAGTTTTTGACCGTGGTTCTAAATTATACGCGGGCCGAATGAGCGCACTCGCCGATGCGGCGCGTAAGGAAGGATTGGAGTTCTAAGATGCCAGAAACTGAGAAAAAAGCCCCGAAAGTGATTAACAAGTCCGGAACTTTAAAGATGACGGACGATACGGCGGCTAAAAAAGAGATTCGTGACATTTCTGGAAAGAAAATGGAACGAAGAGGCCGAAGAGATCGCGTACGCGCAGATGTCGGTCCGAAAGAGTTTGATGATATCACCATCGCAGTTGACAGAGTCTCTCGTACTGTGGCGGGGGGACGCAGAATGAGATTTAAAGCTCTCGTTGCGGTTGGGAATCACAAGAATAAAGTCGGCGTTGGCGTCGCTAAAGGTAACGACGTGACGACGGCGGTCGCAAAAGCGACTTCGAAAGCGAAAAAAGCGATGATTACCTTTAATATGGATGGCGAGACGATTTGCCACGAAACTCGTACGAAGGTAACCGGAGCGGACGTATTGATGAAACCGGCAGCGCCTGGTACCGGGATTATCGCTGGCGGAACCGTACGTTCGATTATGGGTCTTACCGGAGTAAAGAATTTGATTTCGAAATCGCTCGGTTCGACGAACAAAGTCAACATCGCTTACGCAGTAATCGAAGGACTTCGCCAGCAAACTCCGAGAAAAGAATGGACTAGAGGCGAAAAGGTAGAGAAGGCTGAGAAGGTTGAGAAGAAAGTTGAGAAGAAAGCTGAAGCGAAGGTCGCTCCGAAGAAAACTGCTGCGAAAAAGGTCGCTGCAAAAAAGGAGACTAAATAATGAAGTACAATGAATTAAATGTGACGAAAAATACTCGTCCGTCTCGAAAGGGACGCGGAATTTCAGCGGGCCAAGGTAAAACCGCAGGTCGCGGGACAAAAGGCCAAAAGTCCCGAGCTGGTCATAATAAAATGCCAGCGGGCTTTATGGGCGGTCAACGCGCGATTATGCAGGCTGTGCCAAAACTTAAAGGTTTTAAGAGTTTTCATCCTAAAGCTGAGGTAGTTTATACCGATAGATTGAACGATTTGAAGGGCAAAGTTGATAATTTCACGCTTGCGGAGAAGGATTTGATTTCTTCGCCATACGTGAAAGTGAAGATTATTACACGCGGAGAATTAACTGCGAAAATCGATATCGAAACGCAATTTGCTTCGAAATCGGCGGTCGCAGCGATTAAGAAGGCTGGAGGAAGCTTTAAGAAGGTCGCGATTTTACAAAAAGCAGCCAAAAAAGCTGAATAAAAGCTTAAAAAACCGAAATAACCCCTTTTAGAGGGGTTATTTTGTGGTATAATTAATCTAATTAACAGTGGAGTTACTAAAAAATGGATGAGAAAGAGTTAAAAACTAGTCCGAAACAGCGGTTCTTTATTATCTTAATTGCGGTTTTGATGCTCGGATCTATTGTGGCGAGCTATGCCTTAATCGTTGCAAACGGAGGAAAAACTAGTACCACCTCTACAGATACCTCGACCGAGGTCGATGAGGAGAAAATTGCAGAGCTTGAAGCGGAATACAATAAAAAAGAGGAGGAATTCTCGAAAGCGACGAAAGATGATTATAATGAATTTATTAAATATAAATCAGAAATAAAAGCCTATAATGAGACTTCGGCAAACGAAAGTGGAGTTCAGACGCGAGATTTAAAGAAGGGTTCGGGGCGGAAGCTCGAAGAGGGGGATACCGATTATTATGCTTATTATGTAGGATGGTGCGCAGATGAGTCAATATTCGATTCATCGTTTAATGATAATGATAACCCGACCGGCTTCGCGAAACCGTTAGATGCGTCTCTAGGGATGATTGAGGGATGGAATACTGGAGTCCAAGGAATGAGGATTGATGGAATCCGAGAGATTACAATTCCAGGGGAGCTCGCCTATGGCGAATCGATGGAAATTTGCGGGGGAAAGAATAAACCCCTGAAATTCTTAGTAATGGCAAAAGAGAAAGATGAATCTTTGTCGGCTTTAGCTAAAGGGATAGATGAAGCGTATATGAGATTACAATATGCTTATTATGGGATGGATTACGATTCTATGGGAGAAGAATAGAGATTTTTGCTATTGGGGGGTTGACTTTTTATCGAGCTTGTGGTATAATTAGGGTATAGGCTCATCCGGGCGGAAGGGTCTAAATAGTCAATCATTTTTTAGAAATAAAAGAGGAGGGTAAAAAATGATGGAGTACCTGAAAATAGTAGGAGAATTATTCCAGCCAAGTTGGTGGATGCCAGCTGGCATCTTGATGATGGTTATTGTTTTTGCTGTAGGCGTGAAACAATCTACCATCGTAAAAGGCGAAATCTGGGAGAGATACCCAGAGGACGCTATAAGCCTGGCGTCTTATGTTGCGGCTTTCGTATTCGGAGTCGTGATGTTCTATGACGCAGGCTGGAAGATTGTCAGACTCCTGTATAAGAATGTGCCGTCCGAGGTAGAACTCGGAGGTAAGGCACACTTGATCTTAAGTTGGGAGTCTTTGCCGATTCTTGTTCTGATTATCCTTGTATCAGCCGTTATACTATATGCGGTTGGACTGTTAGGGTCATCCGTCGGATTAGCAATGGCTGAGGCGGAAATCGAGGATAGGATTGAGAGACGCGAGGATCGAGTAGCCAAAGTTAGGCAAAAGCTCCAAGAAGAAAAGGAACAGGAGGAGGAGAAGAAGAGGCGGCGGAAGAGCCGCCAGTAGCACATTGATTTAAACCCCTCGGAATTATAAATTCCGGGGGGTGAGTTTTTTGTCAAAAAAATATATTGCTTGTGTTATAATAAGTGTATGGGGATAAAGACGAATAAACTGCGAGTTTTGTTTGTTGTGTTTTTCTTGGGATGTTTGGGATTGGTTATGACTGGAGTAGCTTCGGCTTTAACTTTTCAACAAGAAATTGGAGTTAACTTTACTTTTAATCAGAGTTTAGGGATTACTCTTTCTTCTGATGATTTGCATATTTATAATCTAGCTCCCGGTTCT
>JAZMZP010000018.1:0-19138 GCA_045586015.1 Candidatus Nanosyncoccus sp. | reverse complement strand
CTAGTAGAACAATCCATCTGCCCAGCTGGTTGGACTTTGCCTAGAATTGGTGATGGCGAAGACTCTTTCCAGGCTTTATGGGAAGAATATGGCTATGATGAAAATAACTATTCATTTAGTAACATTTCTAGCCTTACTGGTAGTCCGTCATACTTTACCGCTAGCGGAGACTTCAATGGCGTGCTGTACGACGTTGGGACCGCCGGTAACTTCTGGTCGCCAGTCGCTTTTGGGGCTTACGGCGCCAGGAACGCGGATTTCAACGTTGTTGGCTACGCCCACCCGTCAGACAACTACCATCGCGGCAATGGTAACTCCGTCCGTTGTCTTGCTCGTCCGGTCGCCGATTCAGAATCTGAGTCCGGTGGTGGCGGCGTCGTATAAGTAATCAGTCCTTACTTTGTCTTTATCTGTTTTTAAAATAATATTTATTTGAAAAAACATTTGCGGTTTTTGCCAGAGTTTGGTATAATTTAAAGTACTGTTTAAATACTTGTAATAAAAAAGGAAATTTAATGAATTTAAAAGAAGAAGAGCGTCGGGCCCGGCTGCTAAAATCTAGAGCGGAGCGGTTGCCAGACATTAAAAAGCAATTTGAAGAAGCACAAAACCGGAACTTTAATTCGAATTTTAAAGAGGGCGGGAAGGATGAAAAGTTGGTAAAAAAGGCGAAAAAGGCGACGAAGAAAGCGCCTAGCAAATTGCCGAAAAAAGATGCCGAAGCGGAGCAAAGAAAGGTTAAATTATCGGTTAGCACGCGAAAAGGCGATATGGTACATCATCAGAGAATGTTATCTCAAGATGTGAACGCACAGGCGACGCAACATATCATCGGAATTCCGGTAAATAAATCTCGTTATAACGGTTATAACGGCGAACAAATTACGAACGCGAAATTGAAAACGATGCGACCGGACCCGGAGGCGGTAAGAATTATTCCGATTGGTGGGGTTGGGGAGTTCGGAATCGGGAAAAATATGACGATTTTAGAATATAAGTCGGAGATGATCGTAATCGATATGGGGGTTTTGTTTGCGGGGGAAGATTATCCGGGCGTGAATTATATGATTCCAGATATTAAATATCTCGAAGATAATATGTCGAAAGTGAAGGCGATTTTGTTTACGCACGCACACTTAGACCATATCGGGGCGTGCCGGCATTTACTGCCGAAGTTTTCGAATCTGACGCCGATTTATGGGACAGATTTTACGATTGGGATGATTAAAAAGCAGTTGTCGGAGTTAGATGAGGCGCCAGATATGAATTATCAAGTCGTGGACCCGTTAAAACACGAAAAATTTCAGGTTTCGGAGCATTTTTCGGTTGAGTTTATTCATACTTTGCACTCGATTCCGGGTAATACGGCGATTGTCGTAAGGACGCCGAATGGGTTAATCTATTTTTCGGGGGATTGGCGACACGAAGAAAAACCGATGGGAAGACAGACGGATTATGAGCGGATTGATGAGATTGTGGCGAAAGAAGGGGTTGATTTATTGTTTAACGAATCGACGAATATCGATTCGCCGGGACGACATCCGCATTCGGAATATGATGTGGGCGAGAATTTAGGTAAAGTAATGGACCATTATGCGAACGGACGGGTAATCATTTCTTGTTTCTCGTCGCAGATTTCGAGAATAGAATTGGTCTTAAAGGAAGCGGCAGCGCGAGGACGAAAGGTCGCGTTTTCAGGTTTTTCGATGATTAATAACGTCGAGGTGGCGCTAAGGGCGAAGTCGATAAAAGTTCCGAAAGACACAATTATGAAGATGGAAGATATTATTAAACTTCCAGACGAGAAAGTTTGTATTGTTTGTACGGGTTCGCAGGGTGAGTTAAACGCAGTCCTTAATCGAATGGTTACTGGGGCACATAAATATATCAAGATTAAATCGACGGATACGATTGTTTTTTCATCGAATCCGATTCCGGGCAATGAGCCACACGTCGTTTCGACGGTAGATGGGTTGCTTCGCGAAGGAGCGCAGGTAATTCAGAACGGAAAAACGCATCTGACAAATATTGGGCCTTTACATCTTTCGGGGCACGCTTACTTTGAGGATCACGTTGATTTCGTAAATCGTTTACATCCAACGAATTATATTCCATATCACGGTGAGTTTTATATGCTCGAGCATAATGCGGAGATGGCGGAAAATGTAATTGGAATTGAGCGGTCGCGAATTTTGGTTTCGGACGATGGCGATATTATTGAGTTGCTTCCGAACAAAACGATTCGGAAGGCGGGACGCATTCCAGTTGGGAATAATTTGTTTGATGATGCAGATAAACAGGTGCACGAAGCGGTAATTAAAGACCGAATTCATATTTCGAGGGAAGGAATTTTTGTAATTATTTTGACTTTGAATAAGAAGACTGGGCATTTAATGAAAACGCCAGATATTGTTTCGAGGGCATTTATTTATCTAGATAATTCGGAAGAATTAATCGGGAAGATTCGACATTATTTAAGGCAAAAAACTGACAAGTCGATTTCGACTGATCCGGAAATGAAAGTTTTAAAAGAAGAAATAAAAGAAGATATTACGCATATTTTGTTTGATGCGACGGGGCATACGCCGATTGTGATTCCGGTAATTAATAAAGTTTAATAATTTTTATTTTTATACTCGCTGAGGTAAAAATTCTAAAAAATAATTTGTTTACAAATCATAATTATATATTTATAATAAAAACATAAGGAGTATATTTTTATGATGAAAATGAGGTGTAAACATAAAAGACGCGTGAGGTGGGGCGGTGCTTTGCTTGCGTTTGTGATGGCGTTTGGCGCGACGTTCGGAGTTTTAGGTGCGACACAGACGACGAAGGCTCTAGAAGGAGATCCAGCGAACTGGACGGCGACAAGTGGCGATGGTTTAACCATTACAGTTTTTTCAGTTCAGCAGAATGGAGTGGAGCTTGCTCCGGTATGGGATGATTATATTTATAACGACGATTTGGGCGGATTTGGAAACTATTATTTCCAAGTAGCTAATAGTGCTAGCGAAATTAGGGTCGGCGTAGTGGTCGATGGGATGATAGAAGGTAATTCTTATACGATTTTTGATAATCGAACAATAACGTCTGAAGATAATGGTCAGGAAATTTTTGAAGACATGAAACCACACGTCTATTCTTATCAGATGGGAGATGGAATAGATTGCCAAATGATACAGGGAGAAGAGCATTGTAGCTATACGCCGCTTATAAATGAATATGTGTTAGGCTTGACTGTTCACGAGAATAATTGGAGCGATTGGATTTCGAAAAATGTAATAGTACGTCCGGAAAAAATCGGTAGCGACAATATCGAAATCGTTTCAGTGCAACAAAATGGAGAAGATTTAGTTCTCGATAAGGTAGGAAGACACGTCAATACTTGGGAAGAGTTGGACACTATTCCGCAGACGTTAAATGAATTTGCGGTCGAAGATTATGATACTCCTATTGAAGTAACTTATAAATTTAAGAATTTGGAGATAGGGGGCTATTATTCATATAGTGTTGGAGGCGATTACAAATCATTCACGGCTAATTCCAGTGAAGAAACGCTAACGAGCGAGTTAAGGTTAGACTATACAAAGAAGCATATTGAATCTAGTGTGCGCTTGTATGGTCCTGGTTATAACAATGACGAAGTGGTAAATTTGTATTTCAGAGTGGCAGATACACAATTTAGGCCGTTAGGCGATGTTGTTATTGATGAATTAAGCCAGAACGGAGTTAAAATAGAGCCGTCGCTTAATGATAACGGTTGGATGCGAGAGTATACCTTTGATGTGAACGATGTTCAGCCGATAACTGTTAATATACATACGACCGGAGCGACTTCCGAGATGAATTATTATATTTCGTATAGTGGTTATAGTAATGGCGCCTATATTCATTCGCGTGAACCTTTTGCAGTAATTGGGGAGGAACTTGAAGGCGGGACCGTTTTAGTGATTCCGGCTGGGTATGGGCTAAGTGAGGGCTCGCCGATTTCATTGAACTTTACTATTAATACGGTTGGCGATAATTATGGTTATGGTTCTCAAAGGATAGTATATGAGAATTATGGCGAGAGTCAAACTAGTGACGAGCTTTATCTTAATTTCTATGAGGATAACGAGTTACCGCGATTTGGCGCGAGTATGGGTTATACAGATAGTGATGAGGAGGTATTTGATGTAATTAACGCTAAGTATCACGACGAGGAACATCCTTTGTGGGTTAGAGTTGAGGGGATGCGTTATGAGGACGAGCGGCAATATGAGGTGCACGCTAGAGTTTCTGATAGAAACGGAGAAATATATGATGAGGTATTTATGGCGACTGGAGAGGAGCTCAATAATGGTAAAACATTTGTCTTAGAGGGATTAGTGTTGCATTTGCCGGAATTTGATCCAAATAAGGGCTCTTCAGAATATGATCAAGCTTTTGAATTTAGTTTAGAAATTAATGGACTTGAGCTGCAAGGAACACTGTATTATATGTATGATGGTTGGATTTACACAATGATGACTTATCCTGGAGGTAAAGTTGCTGCGTCTGGTGCTGGCGGAATGGGAGCTGCTGGACCATATTTAACGAGCTCAGCGATAACTGTTAGGAAATCTTCGGTTGGCACGGGAAGCGGTGCAGTCTTGCATTATCTTGGCAGTAATTTTGACGAAGAATTGGATTATGACTATGCGATTTATTATAATGACGATGCTGGTGATTCGTGGTGGACTGCGGTGGCAGGAACAAAAGTAATGGAAGGAACTGTGTCTGGGGAAGTTTTGAATAGTAATGGTTTTTCAATTAATGTTGAAGTACCAGAAAGCGCAACGGGAAATTCGATGTATACTTTAGTAATTTCGAAGAATAATGGAATTGTAATAATATCAAAAGACCATTTAATGTTTACGGAAGCGCCAATGGTTGAATCATTTTCCTTCCACGCAGATAGCGATTCGTTTATGCAGACTAGTGCACATAGTTATCGTTTAGCTAGAGGCGTAGAAGCGACGGCAACGCTAACTGGAGCTGGGTTTGATGACGAAACCGAATACCGAATTTGGATTTCTTATGATGGTTATCACTATGTAGAGAATGAGAATGGAGGTTATGGCGAGAATGTTGATTTGTCTGAGCTGAACGACGATGTTGTAGTGACTGGAGCCGAGTTGAATGCTGGATATGATTATGTGTTGGCGTATAATGAGACATTGAATGATGTGGAAAACACGGAAATTATATTTAATGTAACAGAGAGAGACAACGAAAAACCAGATCCGTATGACTGGGGTGGCGAAGGCTCTTATGCGGGACATATGGTTTATTTTGACTATGTGGCAGAGGAAGACGTTTTCCGTGGAGAAGGATTCCAAATTAACGAAGAGACGGGCGAAATCGTAGACGTTTCGCAACCGGAAGAACCGGGAGGATTTATCGATAATCGGGCTGCTAGTAGTGCTGAAGCGATGGTTGAGGGTGGTATACTAACCGTAACATCGCGAAAAGCTTGTGTGGTAGTTGGCATTAAGGATGGTGTGTATAGTAAAGTTGAAGCGGGAATGGGCGAGATTGTTGAGGGTGTAACGACGAATTCGTATGACGTGAGCGAATTTGATTCAGTCGTAGTAGCTTTGAAGGGCAATTTAGACGATAGAGACCAGATAGTTGATTTGTTGGATGCAAATGTAATATATAGGTCGCTTTTGAATCCCGACTCGCCAGCTTATCGACCTCTAAGTCCGTTAGAGGCAGCGTTAGCAAACTTGAATGGTGATACTGTTATTGATTTATTAGATACGAATGTAATATATAGGTCGCTTTTGAATCCTGATTCTCCGGCCTACGAGGCAATAGGATGGGATTAATAATGTTTACGCTTTTAAAAAATAATGATATAATGAGTGAGGGCTAATAGGAGGATCATGCTAAAAATAAAAGAAGAAATAAAAGGTAAACTAAAGACAGGATTATTGACTGGTATTTTTGGGGTCGTGACGATTTCGTTGGTATGTTTTATGTTAGGTAATGTTTTTGCGACAGCAAGTGACTACTATTTGTCTGATGCTTCTATATCTTTAGATGGAACTTCGGGCGATACCGCGTATATTTATCTCAGGACTAGGGGTGGCGGTACATTTTATTCAATGCAGGGTGATTATTCGACGAGCGAGACGAATGATGAAAATAATTACATAACTTTACAGAGTTTAGTGGCAGCAGGAAATGCTGGTCAGGCATATACTGATACTACGATTGGAAGGATAATCTATACGGATTCGAATTATGTCGGTTATCAAGCTAGTGCGGGTGGGGTTTTAATGATTGCTGTTTATCATATCGACGAAAACACTCCAGCCGGTAATTATACGGTGTCACTTTCTAATGTTGCTATGACTGGTGGGACTTCTGGGTTTGGCGGAGAGCATTTGCCGACTATGACGGCGACGATTGATGTGACGCGAAACGATACTCCTGCGGCGAAGCCGAGTCAAGTAGTGACATTTAGAGATAGTGAAAATAATCCAATTACGGAAATTACGAAGTACTATGGCGATGATGATTTTATTATCACTAAAGACGTAACAACTGGTGATGGCGAGATTTCAGAGTATCATCCGGATGATGATGGGTCTGGTACGATTGCTCATACGGCACCTGATGGCGATAGCGTAGGCGTAGGCGAGCCCGGAGATGTTGATATTTGTGCTTGGGTGGATGAAACTGATAATTATGCAGCGACGAAGGCTTGCTATACTGTACACGTTGTAAAAAGACCGCTCGATATTGTAGGCGTGACGATTGCTCCGAAAACTTATAATGGTCTAACTGATGCAACTGTAACGAATGTAAGTTTTGAAGATAGAGGCTTAAACGATAATGAATATGAAGCAACGGCGCAGTTTGATGATGCAGACGCGGGCGAGAATAAAGTTCTTCGCGTAACGGTTAATTTAAGTGAAGGTGCGTCGGAACACTATATATTAAATGCTTCGAATTATAATACGACCGCGACGATTGCGCCATATCATTTAATTAGAGATAATGTAACGCTAATTGGCAGTGGCACTTACGGATATGAAGTAGATGGAGTTGAACCGGAAGTGAGAGTAGAAGCGAATACGCACGGCGGTCCTTCGACTTTAGTAGAAGGTCAAGATTACGAAGTAACTTATAGCAATAATACTAGCGTGACTAATGAAGCGCACGTGACTGTGATCGGAATTAATAATTATACGACTGGCGAAGTTCCGGTAGTGATTGACTTTACGATTGAAGCGAAGGGAATTAATAATGGTAATTTGATTGCTCCGTCGTCGATTGTAGAAGGTCATACCTTGACTAAAGATGAAATCAGAATGAATGTAGATGGTCACGATTTAGTACAATGCGCTAGTACTGAAGATACTAATTGTGATTATACTGTTGAGATTCAAGGCGAAAATGATGGTGTAGTAGGACACAATATTCACGTTGCAGTGACTGCTCGTGGTAATTATGCTGGGGTTGCGGTGGCAGACATTGAGGTTGTTGCGAAATTATCACAAACCGTATCGTTTGGTGATGTAACTAATACGACAGTTGATAAAAAATATGGCGACAGTAATTTTAAATATGAGGCAACAACAAGTGGCGATGGCGAGATTTCTTATCGCTCGAGTAACGAAGACGTAGCGACGGTAGACGAGAATGGCTTAGTAACGATTGTGGGCGTAGGCGAAGCTGTAATAACTGCAACGGCTGAAGAAACGGATACTTATGCAGAGGGTTCGGCGAGCTATACTGTTGCGGTAGCGAAGAAGACGATTGCTTTAACTGGTGCTACAGTTCAGAGTAGAGCATATGATGGTACTACGAATGCAACAGTAACTAATGCGACATTAAGCGAAGCTGGATTAGTATTTGGTACCGATTATAGTGTTAGTGAAGCGCATTTCCCGAGTGCGAATGTTGGAAGCTATACTAATGTTAATGTAGAAATAGAGCTTAACGCTTCGGCGACTGATAGATATCAATTTAGCGATGCGGGCGCAACGACAGCGACGATTGAGGCAAATGCAGCTATTACACGTTTTGTATTAGGAAATAGTAGCTCTGCGGCCGTATTAAGCGCAACAGAGTTTACTTATACTGGCGATGAGATTGAGCCGACAGCTACAGTGACGGCGGATCTTAATGGTGATGGTGTAAATGAAACGACTTTGGTTGCAGGGACGGATTATACGATTAGTTATAGCAATAATATAAATGTTGGTACAGCTACTGCAACGATTGTGGGGCAGGGGAATTACAGTATGACAATTAATGGGCTGCAATTTAGTATTGCTGCGGCTCCAGTAAGTAATGTATCAGTAACTGCTCCGTCGCAAACTTATACCGGTAGTGCTTTAGAGCCGGTCCCAACGGTAACCGGTATCGTAAATGGCGAAAGTGTAACGTTTACAACTGATGACTATGAAGTTTTGAATCACGGTAATTTCATTGAAGCGGGCGATTATAGCTTCTCGGTAGCTTCGCCATATGTAAGTAATTATTATATCCCGATTACGAGTGGAACCTTTACAATTAATAAAGCTGATTCTGGTGAGCCGGCGGAAGTTAGTGCGGGATTAAAGATTGAAGCTGGTAAGACTTTGGCGGAGTTAGGCGAGAGAACTACTGGTTTTGCTTGGGCGAATTCTGGTTCTGCAGTAGAACTTGGTTCGAATAATTACTCGGCAACCTATACGAAGAATAATGACACACAGAATTATACAACTAACAATGTGTCGGTGCCGGTATATGGTTTGAAGTCGATTGGAGTAACAGTTGTTGAGATGGATGGCGGTTCAGTAACTGGTCCTGGTGCGAGTGCATTAGAAGGCGATAAACTTACCTTCACATTTGCTTCAGATGAGGGTTATGAACTTAGGATGGTGACGGTAAATGGGAATGATTTGACTGGCGAAGTATCGAACAATAAGTTAGTTTTGACGGCAGGCACAGATGATTTGATGGTAATCGCATATTATCGTAGGGCATATGAAGTAATTGATGGTGCGGGTCAAAAGCATATTCGCGGCGTAGATGGAGCGGCGGAGTTTGAAATAGATGCGGATTATGAATTGTTTGATGACGGTGCGGTTTATGTAGACGATGAATTAGTAGATGAGGAGAATTACGATTCTTGGGAAAATAGTACGGTAATTAGCTTGAACGCTGATTACGTAGATTCATTGGCGTTAGGTGAGCATAGACTTGCAGTATTGTTCAACGACGGCGGAATGGCGAGAACGACCTTCATCGTCGCAGACCCAGAGCCAGAGACGCCTGCAGCGGCAGATACTGGTGTGTTTACTGGTAGTAGCAATGCAGTAACAGCTGGAGTTTCGGTATTTACTATAGCTACTTTGGTTGGTGTAGTATTTGGAGCAATAAGGAGAAATAAGAAAGAGTCATAAAACAATGACAAAGCGGAAGCTTTTAAATATCGGCTGGTTGATAACGATATTAACTGTGGTTTTTGTAGCTGGTAATGCTTCGGCGATGACTTACGAAAAATTAAGTCAAGATGATTTGATGGATATGATGCTTAGTATAGAGCTAAGTATAGATGAGGGAGAGAGTGAAGCCGAGGAAAGTTCCGAGACGACGCCGAGTTATATGTCTTGGGGAATTGAGGCGATGGGATTAGATCGTGCTATTCAAGCGATAGAGTCGAAAAGTGATGTTAGCCATTTGTTGGTGGCGGTAATTGATACTGGGGTGAAGACAGCCGTATTTAATGAATATTTTCCGGAGCGGACTTTGTATGAATATTGTGTAATTACTTGTGAGAACGGAATGGACGACACGGTGGGGCATGGGACGCACGTAATTGGAACTATTGCGGAAGGAACAGCTAGCAATGTTGACCTTTTGATGATTCGAGTGAGTACGGATGGGAATTTTTCGGTAGGTAATTTGTTGACGGCGATACGCTATGCGGTAGAGCAGGGGGCGGATGTGATAAATATTAGTGCGGGGTCGCCGTTAGATTTAAATAATGAAACTTATAATTCGCAGTATGGTATGACTTGGGGAGAGATTTATCGTCAAATTTGGGAGATAGAAAAAGGGGTGATTGACGAGGCGACAGAGGCGGGTGCGATTGTGGTTGCGGCGGCAGGAAGCGGGACGGATGGGCACGAAGAATATCCGGCAAGTTTTGATTCGGCTATTAGCGTGACTTCGGTAAATTCTAGTTTGGCTTGGGCGAATCTTTCGCCACATAATCAATATATAGATTTTGCGGGCCCGGGTACAAAGATTTACAGTTTGAATTATAGATACACGGGCGAAGAAGGTCAGAGCATTCAAGATTGGAATCAGGGTTCTTCGATGGCGGCACCACATCTTGCGGCGGCAGTAACGGCCTTAAAGAGCTTCAATAAAGAATTGACTTTTGAGGAAGTAATGGAACTTTTGCGCTCAAGAGTGATAGATTTAGGAGATGAGGGTAGGGACGATTATTATGGGTATGGTTTTGTAGATTTTTCGGAGGCGGAATTTTGTATATCGGGAAGGCATTGCGATGAATACGCCGTTTTCCAGCTAGAAGGTCCTTTTGAAGATGATGAAGAACCAGAAACGCCGCCAGAAGAAGATTCGAACGAAACGGAAGTAGGGCCGGGAGGTTCCGATGATGTTGCGGAGAAGTCTGAATTAATGGAGGTGGTAGTGCCGAATACCGGGATGTTTACAGCTACTAGTGAAAGCGTGGCGGCGATGAGTTTTGTCACTTTAGTGGTGGTGGGAATTGGTTTAGCGACCGTAAATAGTATAATAAGAAGATAAAAAGGAGTTTTGATGAACTATGATGTAATTATCGTAGGGGCGGGGATGGCTGGTTTAACGGTGGCAATTTATGTTCAAAGGGCGGGGAAATCGACTTTGGTTTTAGAGTCGAAGACTTATGGTGGACAAATTGTGAGTGCACCTAAGATTGAGAATTGGCCGGGAAATTTCGGAGTTTCGGGTAAAGATTTGATGGAGAAAATATATCATCAGGCGAATAATTTAGGTGCAGAAATAAAATACGAAGAGGTGTTAGGAATAGAGAAAAAAGAAAATAATGCGGGATTTTCGGTAAAAACTGACGAGGCGGAATATGCGTGCGGTGCGATAATTTTAGCGATGGGGACAGAACCGAGAGAGTTAAGTAAAAAACAGGCAAAAGATGCTGGAGAGCGAGCGATTTCTTATTGTGCGACTTGCGATGGAGCGCTTTATAAGGGGAAGCCGGTGGTCGTGGTCGGGAGTGGAAATACGGCGAAACAAGAGATGAAATATCTTTCGGGGATTTGTTCGAAGGTCTATCATATTCATCACGATGAGCCGATTCCGGAAGATGCGGAAGCGGTGTTTGTGGCGATTGGGCGGGTGCCGAAGACGGAATTTTTGAAAAATATAGTTGAGCTTGATGATGGATATATTGTTGCAGGGGAAGATTGCCAGACTTCTTGTTTGGGAGTATTTGTGGCGGGAGATTGTCGGACGAAGAGTGTGCGGCAGTTAGTCACGGCGGCTGGGGATGGAGCAGTGGCAGCGAAAGCAGCTTTGGAGTATTTAGGCTAATATGGACGAAGAAACTAGAAAAGAGTGGGAGAAATCGAAACGAATCGAAGCCGAACGAATGAAGGCGATGCGAGCCTTGAATGAAGACGATAAAGAAGCAAGAATTAATTCGGCTTTTTTGGAACCAGAGAATAAGAAGATAAAGGGTTTTAGTCGGGATACGAGTCGAGTTTTAAGAAGTATTGAAAAGGCGGCGGGTTTTAGTCTTGGGTTTGTAATTTTAGGAGTTGTTTTAAGTAACGCGCTAAGTCTTGGAGCGATGCTTGGGGTTTCGTCGGCTATAGGAATACTACTTGGAATCGTTTCGGCAATAGGTTTAGTTTTGATTTGCGTTTCGGCGATTCTAGCAATCGTGTCTTTAGGATATAGTTTTTATTATAAGAAAACTGATAATTTTGATAATAAAAATATCACTATTACGTCAATCACGACTTTGGCAATTCTTTTAGTTTATCTGATTTTGTTTTTCGTTTCTTTAAAATAGTAATTTTATGGTATAATAATAGAGTGCCCGAGTGGCGGAATTGGTATACGCGTTCGACTTAAAATCGAATGGAATACTCCATATGGGTTCAAGTCCCATCTCGGGCACCATTTCCGGATTTTTTTCAAAATTATTGCTCGCAGGGCAATTTTTTATTACCGAGCGAAGCTCGGAGCATAGGCGAAAATAGGCTCGCGGTGCGGGGGTCGCGGGCCTATTTTCGCCGGCCCTTTTATCATTATGGTAGGATGTTAGTATGGGGGTTTGGTTTATTAAAAACAGGTTCAACCCAAACAAATCCAAAGCCAACTGTTTTTTGGCTAATAAATGCGACTAAAGTCGCTTCCGGCGGGGCGCCGGGCGCCCGCCCCATCGGAGAAGATTCGAGAACTCGTTATGTATAATATTTACATAAACGAGAAAAATGTTATAATATATATAGATGATTTTTACGTTGACGCGTCATTGTACATCAAAAACGGAGGTGAATAAAATGCTTAGAAGTGTGCATGAGTTCAATGGGAGCCTAGTTTTCATTATGTCTTGCGCGGACTGCAATACAAAATGTCAACATTGCTACCTTCCTTATTCTGATAATTTCAGTGGAGATGAGCTATATGAAGTAGCATCGTTACTGTCTGAAAAATATGAGGTAAGGATTAATGGCTCGGAGCCATTAATGCACAAAGATTTTCTAAAGACGCTAAAAAAGGTCAATCAATATTCGGTGATGACGAACGGATTGGTTTTCAAAGAGAATTACGACTATTTGGAAGAAATTAAAGCAACTGGCATAAAAGAGCTAGCGATATCTTATCACTTTGATTTACATGAAAGGATATCGGCAGTTCCAAAAGATTTTTTGGAAAATTTATTTCACGAGATTTTGGGTCGTGGATTAAAAGTCCGTATTAATTGTTCTCTATCAAAAGAAAATTTTAAGAAAGTACGCGAGTATTGTGACTTCTGCATAAATCTCGGAATACAAAAGATCCGTTTCACGAATTTTTTAAGACAGGGTAAAGCAAATCAATTAGAAAATGCTTTATTCCTGGATACATCCGATCGTATGAAATTTTTTGATATAATAGATTCCGTACGTAAAGATATTCCTAAAGAATCATTAATAATTGAACGTTGCGGCTCCTTCGGCAGAAATCCAAAAAAGCATAACTTCTTTTGTGGCGGTGGGATTAATAACATCGCTATAGCTCCTGACCTAAAAGTCTATCCATGCGTTTTTTTAATTCAACCAGAATATGAAATTGGATTTTATGATAATGGTAAAATCTATATCAATAATAAGTTTATATATTCAAACGAAGACTGCCCTGCGCTTATTCACTTAAACCAGTAGTTACATGCCACCGGAGATATCTGGTGGCATATTTTTGCATTTATGATATTATAAAAACAATATGGCGCTATATAAAGATTATTTGGAAGCTATCAAAGATCACGAAAAAACTATAATATTACAATTAGAAGAATTAATATTGATCGAAAGTGTAAATTTTTATAAAAAACGTGGCATCCATTGGCTATCGGCCCCAATTACTACTGGAACCATTTCTAGCCCTATGGGGCTCGGTAGTGATTCTTTGCCGGTAAAAATATCAATCGATGGCCGTGATACGTATTTAGCAGATTCAATGCAATTCTTGTTGGAGTATGGTTGCAGGTTTTTTAATAATGGCTGTTGGTATATTATGCCAACATTTCGCGGTGAAGATGTCGACGATCGTCATTTAAAGCAGTTTTTTCACAGCGAGGCCGAAGTACCTGGCAACTTAAATACTGTCATGGATTTGGTCGATGATTACATTAAACATTTAGCGACAAGAATTCAAGATATTATAGGTCAAAAGAAACACTTAACAAGCTTGGTAGACAATGAGATTCCTAGGATTTCCTTCGATGAGGTCGCGAAAATATTAGGGGAAAACAAAATTGAGCATAAAGAGACCTGGCGCAATATCACCGCTGAAGGCGAAAAAGACTTAATACGATATTTCGATGGGCCAGTATGGGTGACGCACTATGACGAGGAGGTGGTTCCGTTTTATCAATGTACGGAAGACAAAAAAGCGAAAAATGCTGATTTGTTGATGGGTATAGGCGAGACAGTCGGTTGTGGAGAGCGTTGGACCAGTGGTGAAGAAGTTTTAGAGTCTTTGAAAAAACACCAAAATAACAGAAATGAATACGAATGGTATATTGAAATGAAGAATGCTTTTCCAATGAAGACATCTGGTTTCGGAATGGGAATAGAGAGATTTTTACTATTTGTTCTAGAAAAGAACGATATTCGTGACATGCAAATATTTCGTAGATTTAACGACGGAAAGGATGTTGTATGATTTATCCTCAAAAAATAAAGCCTGGAGCTACGGTTGGGATAGTTTGTTTATCTAATGGTGTGCTGGGCGAACCGTTTGCCAAACATGAACTAAAATTACTAGAAGAACGCTTAAAACAGTTAGGATTAAAATTCAAATACATGACAAACTCTCTAAAGGGTGAGAAATTCTTAAAAGATTACCCAGAGAAAAAAGCAGAGGACTTGAAGGAAGCTTTTTTAGATGACGAAGTTGATATAGTTTGGTCGGCATTGGGCGGAGATGACACATTCAGAACCCTACCATATCTAATGAATGATGATTTTAGGAAAATCGTTAAAAAGCACCCTAAGCCGTTTTTGGGTTTTTCTGATACGACCAATAATCACCTAATGTTTTACCAATTAGGTTTAGCGACTCTTTATGCTCCAGCACTTCTGTCCGACATTGCGGAACTTGGGCCAGAGATTTTTTCTTTTACGAAAGGATGGATAGACAGATTATTTACTGCTGATAAAAATATTGAAATTAAATCTAGTCCAGTTTGGTATGAAGCTAGGACGGTTTTTGACGAAAGTCAACTCGGCATAGAACGAGTAGAGCGGAAAGAAAAGCATGGTCATGAATTCCTATATGGTGATGGAGTTATAAAAGGTAAGTTACTTGGTGGTTGCTTGGATAGTCTTTATGAAATGCTAGTCGGCGGAAGATATAATGATCAGATTGAAGTCTATCAGCAATATAGAATTTTTCCAACTAAAGAACAATGGAAAGACAAAGTAGTTTTTATTGAAACCAGCGAAGAAAAACCAACTCCTCAAAAACTTACAAAAATGCTCGAGGCACTGGAAGATTTCGGGGTCTTCGATATGGCGCGCGCGCTAATTATTGGCAAGCCACAGGATGAAATTTATTATCATGAATATAAAGAAATATATAAGAGTCTGGCAAAAAAGCATGAATTACCGACTGTATTTAATCTAAATTTTGGGCACACAACGCCGCGTTTAATATTGCCATACGATATGCCTATGAAAATTGATTTTATTCATAGAAAAATTATACTAACTAATGGGGTAATAGGAGATAAACTATATGAAAGAAATTAATCAAATGAACTATTCGGAATTTGTCGGGCTGATCAATGAGCGCAATCGTCCATCAGGGGGTATTAAAACTGTTCAAGAAGTAATCGTGAATGCTAAAATTGATAGTTCCAAAAAAGTTTTAGAAATTGGAAGTAATACCGGTTTTACAACTACCAATATAAGCCTTCTAACCGAAGCAAAGGCTACAGGCATAGATATCAACAAATTGTCTGTGGAAAAATCAAGAAAATATGCCAAGGAGATGGGTGCAAATACTGCTGAATTTATATGTGGTAGCGCGCTTAATTTGCCTTTCGATGATGAAAGTTTTGACCTAATATGGTGTAGCAACGTCGCCTCTTTTATCGACGATAAAAGACGGGCTATCTCAGAATATTTGCGCGTTCTCAAGCCAAATGGCTTTTTGGCGGTTGTGCCGATTTATTATCGTAATGAGCCGCCAAAAGAATTGGTCGAAGAAATATCAGTAGCCATAGACTGCAAGATAGGCATTTGGAGTAAAAAATTTTGGATTGATTTATTTAAGGAAGTCGGAGATGAAAATAATAATAATCTTGAGGTAATATACGAAAAAGATTATCGATATTTGGATCAAAGTGAAAGATTAGATGATTATATTGATAATATTCTAAGAAAAAATTTAGATCCCAAGATAAAAAAATCTATAGATTACGATATTATTAGAGAGCGTGCTAAACATTTTTATAGTTTATTCAATGAAAATAATTATAAATATGCTGGATATTCGACTATTTTGATGCAGAAGCGAAAAGTCGCAGACGAAGAAGAACTTTTTCTATCGATCGAGGTCTAATGTTTACTATTCGAACAATAAAAACGGAAGATGCCCAAGCTATTTGCAAGATTCAACAGGAGACGTGGATCGCAACATATCAATCAATTGAAGAGTTTATTTCGAAAACCGATCTAGAAGAATATACGAGTAATTGGACGACACCAGATAATATCAAGTTGTTAAAAACGTGGATAAAAAAACCTAATCAAAAATGGTTAGTGGCTGAACTTGATGGCAGAGTTGTTGGTCATATACGCTTTTTGATAAAAAATAATCATGGCGAAATAGACATGTTTTATATTCTACCGAGTTATCAAGGGCTCGGTATCGGTAAAAAACTACTCGAATCGGTAACTAAGAAACATAGATCGGATATAATTGTAGACGTAGTTGATTTTAACCAAAATGCCATTTGTTTTTATTTGAAAAATAATTTCACTTTTGTTGGAAAAGAAGAGAATAATGCAAGGCCTTTGCCATCAGGAAAGAAAATGGGGCTTATTCGAATGAAAAAGCTCGCTACTTAAGCGAGCTTTAAATAATTTTGGATTAGAAGTTCCGTACCAACTCCACTGGATACAGTATAAATCTGTTTGTTCCCGAACATCTTACATCCCCAGTCATTTGAGCCTCCATCGGCAAGGGGTAGTTCACTTCCGTCATTTGAAACAGCTGTAATCTTATAGGCTATATGTCTGTAATAGTTTATGCCTGCCGAACGAGAGAGATCGTAAAACCAATTTACAGCTTCTTGCGAGGCGATTTGCTTCGTCAATGATCCTAAGAACATATTAAGAATTTTCATTCCTTTTTTGAAACCGTACTTTCGCAATTCTTCCATAGTTTTACTATTTAGCTCTAAAATTGCTGGCATATTAGAAGATTCCCAAAGAATCTTGGCGGCATCTACGAGATTCTTCACATCTTCATAATAAGTCGTAGAATCAAGCATATCTCTGAGCAAAGATAAATTGCTGATATACACATTAAAATGCGTTATGTTGTTCGGGATATTCTCGCGAATTAGATTCAGAATGGTCAATTCACTAATCAAATGGTTTACTATCGTGTCAATTTCTTTCATCCCGAACGGTGAAGCTTGCCAACCAACACTCACTTCGGCAAATACTTTAAAATGCGATAAAAACTTTGATTCGTCACTAAAAATTTTTGGTCTAACAGTGCGAACATTAGTAGCTATACGTACATCAGAATCCTTAGACAAACGCCTACATGCTTCTAAAAATAGTGCAGTAGTAGCATCAGAATTGACTTCTTGACCGCGAATTGTTGGTATAAGTTTTTTTCCGTTGGTGTTAGCGAGGACGCAATTTAATCCTAATGGTTGTAACGGAGAAAGCTCTACGAATTCAATTTCTGTTAAATAATCCTGAAAGATTTTTTCTACATTCAGAAAAGCTTTTTGAGAAACTTTCGATGGCTTTGTGAACCTATCAATTTTACTAATGTCCGAAATCTTCTTTTCTTCTGCTTTCTTAGCATAATATGGTACTAATTCCCAGGATAAATCTGATAACGACTTATTTTTTAAATTCATATTATTACCCCCTTCCAGAATGATCGGATAACACAGATTTTTAATGTGCAGCAGATATCACTAACATATATTATAACATTTTTTTAGTTTATGTAAATATCTACGTATTATATGGTAAATTTTCGAATTTTTTCGGCGGGGCGGGCGCGGGGACGCCCCGCCGGAAGCGACTTTAGTCGCAAAGGGGGCTTTTATCGCGGGCTGCCCCCATTTCAGCCCGCTAAAAGCCCCCTTTATAAAGATTTTTAAGGGTTTGGCGCCGGAAACCCTTAAAAATCTTTCTTTTATTGATCTTTTGTGCTAAACTAGGTTCTAGTGGTATCATAAAGTCGCACCACCGTTTGGATAAAAAGCCGGTATTCCGGCGTTTTTTCTTGCTCGCTCGTCTAGTAGACGCACTTCGCAAGAAGAAAACACCGATCTACCGGCTTTTAATCTCAAACGGAGTTGTGTATTATATAATACTTATATGAATATATTATACTGTGGGGATAAAGGAATAAATCGGGGGGTTTTGGTTTCGGTTCTGTCGATTTTGAAATATAATAAGACGCCGATCCATTTTTTTGTGATGACGATAAATTATAAAGATACAAAGGCGTTCACGGAAAAGTCGGCGAAGTTTCTGGACGAATTAGTAAAAAAGACGAATGCGAAGAGTTTTTTTAAATTGATTGATGCGACGGATATTTTTACAGCGAATTTGCCGAAGAAAAATATGGGTTCGTATTTTACGCCGTGTTCGATGCTTCGGCTTTATATTGATAAAGTGCCGGAGTTGAATAAATTAGAGCGAATTTTGTATCTTGATTATGATGTGGTGTGCCGGGGAGATTTAAGCGAGTTTTATAATATGGATTTAGACGGAGTCGAGGCGGCGGGGGTGCTCGATATTTATGGAAAGAATTTTTATCATTATCGCGGGCTATTTAATTTTGATTATATGAATTCGGGAGTAATGTTGTTTAATATTCCGGAATGTTTAAAGTCGGGGATGTTCGAGAGGACAGTTGAGTTATGTGCGAAGAGATGGATGATGCTCGCGGATCAGGCGGCGTTAAACAAGTCGATTGAGAAACGAAAATTGGTGGATCGGAAATATAATGAGCAGGAAGAAAGGCCACGCGAAGACACGGTTTTGCATCATTTTTCGAATAATTTTAAGTTTTTCCCGTATTTTAAAGTTCAGAAAGTAAAACCGTTTGAAATCGATAAAATTCATAAGGTTTTAAAAATAACTGAATACGATGATATACTAGAAGAATATAA
>JAZMZP010000017.1:0-12111 GCA_045586015.1 Candidatus Nanosyncoccus sp. | reverse complement strand
TTATATTTATTTTATTATATCATAAAAATGATATTATCTTAGGTAGGCTTTTATAAGACCTTTTTCAAAAATTCCCGCACTCTAGGAGTTTTCGGGTGTTCGAAGAATTCCTTTGGCGTTCCTTCCTCGATGATTTTACCTTTATCAATAAACACAATTCTCGTTGCAATTTCTTTTGCAAAACTCATTTCGTGTGTCACGATCATAATCGTCATTCCGCGGTCGGCTAGTTCTCGAATCAAACTCAAAACATCCCCAATCGACTCCGGATCAAGCGCCGAAGTTGGCTCGTCGAATAGTAATACTTCTGGCTCCAACATCATTGCCCGAATAATTGCTATCCTCTGTTTCTGCCCACCCGACAACGAAACCGGGAATGAGTCGGCTTTATCCAAAAGGCCAATATGTTTTAACAACTCCCGCGCTCGTTTTTCCGCCGCCTCTCGTTTCAATATTTTCAGTTTTACCGGCGCCAATACTAAATTTTCCATCACCGTCATATTCGAGATTAAGTTAAAATGCTGGAATACCATACCGATATTCCGTCGAATTCGTCGAATGTTTTTCTCGGTCACGAGTTCGCCATCAAAGTACATTTTTCCCGACGTCGGCTCTTCCATCCAGTTGATACAGCGTAAAAATGTCGACTTCCCCGACCCTGACGGCCCAAGTATAACTACTCTCTCACCTTCTTTTAATTCAAAATCAATTCCGTTTAAAACCTTATTCTTCCCAAAAGTTTTTCTTAAGTTAGTTATCTTTAAATCGGTTCCGTTTTCCATTCTATTTCTCCGTCCTTAAGTCGCTTTTTCTTAAACTTTTTTCTACTCGTTTCACGAAAAATGCAATCAAATAAATTGTCGCGAGATAGAACAAAGCCGCCACAAACATCGGAACAATATAACTTGCCATATTTTGCCCCGAACCGATATCTTTCGCCGCCATATTAAGATCATACATCCCGACCATCGAAACAATCGCCGTCTCTTTTATTACCGTAATAATTTCATTACCCATCGCCGGAATGATATTCTTAATTGCTTGCGGCGCTACGATTTTGAAGAAAATCGTTCGTCGTGAAAGACCGAGCGCTAATCCCGCTTCCGTTTGGCCCGCATCTACCGATAAAATCCCGCCCCGTATCACTTCCGCCGTATACGCCGCCGAGTTTAAACCGAACGCAATAATTGCCGTTATAATACTCGGAAAACCCTTAATCGCGAAGATAACGAAAAACATAATAAATAGTTGTAAAGCCATCGGCGTCCCCCGAATAATTGTTGTGTAAATTCGGCAAATGAATTTCGGCACCACCATCCACTTAGACGGTTTCGCCGTATCAACTAAAGCAATAATCGTTCCGAACAAAAACCCGATTAAAATCGCAAAATACGAAATCTGAATCGTTAGTAAGAATCCGTGCAAAAGGGAATCAATATATTCCGGTGTGCTAAACAGTTCTACTACTTTGCTAAAAAACTCACTCATCGGTTAACCCCATATATTTTAATACTAACTTATCAATTTCGGTCTTACCCTCAGAGTCTGCAGTCAACATTTCGGCTAGCACCTCGTTAAACGCTCCTAAAAGTTCCGTTCGTTCTTTATTTACCGCAATCGCATACGACTCTTCTACCGGGTAATCTTCTTCTCTCGTTGGCCCAGAATAATATAACGGCAACGCCGACAATCCTGGATTTTTTTCTACAATAAACTTCGCCGCTAATTCATCCGCAATTGCAAAATCAATAATATGCGCGCTAATTGCATCCGCCGCTAGTTGATGTGAATCTATACCTTTTATAGTTGTTCCGGTGCCCGCCAGAACTCCATTTTCAATCTCATCATCTACAAACAAATATCCCGTACTTCCGGTTTGTGACCCAAGCGTATATCCCGCCAACGCTTCCCATACTACGTGATCATCCCTCAGCGATGGCGGAAATTCTTCGCTGAAAATCACATATTGTACCGATGTGTAATAGGGAATCGTAAAGTTCACTTTTTCCTCTCGAGCTGGTGTAATTGTCAAGCCCGCCGCCCCCGCGTCCGCGATTTTTCCCGCCTCCACATTATCAATTATCACATCAAACTCTACATTCTTAATCTGTATCGTCTTATTCATTTTTTCTGCTACTCGGTTCACAATTTCTACATCCACCCCAACAATTTGCCGATTGTCATAAAATTCAAACGGTGCAAAAGGCACATTTGTCTCTACTACATAATCCGTCCCAGAATCGTTCTCGATCGAAAAATAAACACTCACTCCCATCCCTATCGTTACCAACAAGAAAATCACAAAGAAAATTATGGATTTAACCTTATGCATAATTACATTATACCCGAATTTTCGAAAACCTCCAAGTCGCTTGTTGAATTTCCTTATTTAGAGTATAATAACCATATGCAGGATGGGAGCGCATCGCCTATAAAGATTTTTTTCCGTAACAAATGGGTCCGGCTAATTTTGATTCTAGACGTTTTGGTTATTATCGCTATCGTCGCAATAGCGATTTATAATTCAACCAAAAATGCTATTATTACCTTCACAATTGCTCCTATTGATGCCACAATCACAGTAAACGGCAATAGCAGTTATCAAAATGGCTCATTCCAATTCCGCCCAGGTACCTATGAAGTAGTTATCTCTCACGATGAACTTGATTCTAAAAGTTTCACGATTGAGCTTGAGGCCAATAGCAACGCTGCGATTACGACCTTCCTCACCAAAGACGGCAGCCTAGACTTTTACGAACTTAACGATAATCAATCCTCTTATCTTATGCTTTCCAGAATTGCTTCTTCCTCCGATAACCAAACTACCGACCACGACACTTCCGCCGAAGCCTTTATTACTAAATTTGAAAAAAACTACAATCTCTATCAAACCGAACTCCCAATCAACCATACTGAGTATACAATAATAGATGATAAAGACACTATGGTTTACGATCTTACTATCCGCCGAGCCTCTGATAAAAGTTCATGCATAAAATATCTTTGTATTGAAGCTATTATGATATTAACTAATGATAAAAATCTCGTTAACTCGATGCTAGAAGACGCCGGTTTTAATTTGGAGGATTTCGAAGTTGAATATAAGATTTATTAAATCAAAAATCTTAACATGGTCATTTCTTATAGTCTCACTATTTTTTTCCTTTTTATTATCAACATCGATAATGCCTAATTCAGCTAGCGCGGCACCCAGCGCCTCGATTTCCGATTCCCAATTTATAAAATTCAGCCAAAACAATATTTTCGCTTATAACCCGAGTAATTGCATTGGCGAAACTTCATCTGGTGTTTGTGGTGATACTTCCGAAGAAAAAATCTGGTCAATTTTGAGACAAACTTTCGATCCTTTACACGCCGCCGCCGCCTTTGGTAGCATTTCTCACGAAGGCGGTTTCCAGCCAGTCAAATGGGAATATGGCAAGGTCGTAAATCTAAGCACTTGTAGTTTTATAGTTAATTGGGACGATCTGTACAACGGCGTATATGACGGCAGTTACGGTGTGGGTAGCTACGGCCTTACTTATGGTCTAAGTGATTATCTTCATTATATTAACGACAATGATCCAGATTTGCTTCAATACTTTAAAGATGCCTCCAACACCTGTTACTCAACTGGGGATAAGCTCGCAGAAAAAATTGGCGAAAGTGAAGTCGATCGTTTGCTCGAATTAGAAACGAATTATTTTATTAACGAATGGATACCGAAATACAAAGGACAAGGAATTTACGACAAATTTCTTTCGATTACTTCTCTAGAAGAAGCGGCAAGATACTGGGCTCACAATATTGAAGTCTGTTCAGCTTGTGGTTACGATGGCGGCGACTCACAACTCTATGTTCGCGCAGCTGCAGCCAAAGGTTATTATGAGAAGTATAAAGATTTCACCTGCACCGCCAAATCTTCTAAATCTTTAGTCAATCCTTCAACCTTCAAAAGCGACAAAACTAGCAGTTGCACCACCTACACAGGCAACTACCCTGAATATTTGCAATATGATGAAAGATGGGGCAACATATTATACGGCCCAGCTGGCCAAACCGTAGGCACTGATGGCTGCGGCGCGGCATCAATGGCGATGCTAGCTACCGTCGCGACTGGTCAAGACATTTTCCCGAACGATATCGTCGAACTTTTAGGCAACAAATGGTATTGGAGCACTTCTATACATAACCTTGACCCCATCGTAGGTGAACATTATGGTTTCGAAGTTAAGTTAGATAGTTCTTCGAGCCTCGAAGAAACGAAGACCAAATTCCGCGATTATCTTAAAAGCGGCTATATGATTCACTTCACTGGTGCAGGCTGTCATCCGGGCTTCCAGGGTGGCGGCGAATGTTCTGAGGGGCATGTCATCGGTCTCTTTGGTATAGACGAAGATGACGACGTCATGCAAGCGAACTCCGGCTGGGGCGGAAACCAAATGTCTTCTCTCGACGAAGTTGCCGAAGCAAAAACTTGGGCTGAGTTCACTGCAATAAAAAAGAACAGTGGTAAAAATACTTGTAATGGCCTCTGCAAAACTTCAGGCAACTTCATCGCATACGACGGTTTAACTAAAGAACAAGCCCAAAAAGTTGCCGACTATTATAATAGTAGCGCAGTTACTGCTAGAAATTTTATTGATGGAGAAATCCCCTCAGACATGGCTAAAGTAAACTGCGTCTCTTTCAGCTACTGGTTCGTCTCGGCCTTTACTGACGCATCCGAAAAAGGCGCATCTTTTGGCCAATTGATAGGCGACGGCTCGTTCATAGCCGATACTGGTTTGCCGCGCCTCGGATGGAGAACGGGTAACCTACCCGAGCCCTTTAGTGTTTTTGGCGGTGAAGGTTCTAGGGCTTGGTCGCACACTGGCGTAGTAGTTGGCGTCCTAGAAAATGGCAACTATCTTACTATTGAAGCCGCTTATGGTCTGTGGGATGCTCGAGTACAAGAAAAGCCGCCATTCTATTTCTTGCCAGGTCGAGGAATCCTTGCCTATCCTGACGAACATTTTACTCCAAACACAAGTCACTTAGGAAACAAAACGCTAACCGAAATAATAGGGAACTAATTATGGAAGAAACAGGAAATCAAATTACATATCAACCTCAGCCTAGTCTACCAATGGCAATTTTTATTCTTATTCAGATTATTTTTGTTATCCTTCTCATTATTTCCGTACCTAAATTGTTCGAACCTGACAAAATTGATGACCTAGATATAAAACGAAATCCTTCCGCAAGTATTACTAATCTGAGTTCTCTAGTTCCAGAAGATTATCCGATGGACGGCGTCGGAGATATAGAAGTTACTCTGTTTGATTTGGCTCGTAGAAACTCCTCAAATAGCGATATTCCAGTATCAATAAAAGCTACAATTCGTGAAGATAGCGTCAAAAATATTTATTTCAAAGATCAAAATCTGAATTATTTTAGTGCAATTATCGATATTCCCGAACTCGAACAGTCCTACTGGTTTTACAATGAATTCTCAAACAATAAAAAGAACGAATACATAACTGTTTCTAAAATCTATAGAATTTTTTGCCTAGATGACCCAGAAGATATCATTTATCCAAATTTCAAATGCGAGGATGATTTCGGAACTGCCGGACGGCTCGAAGTAGTCTCGGACTTCATTAATTATTTTAACTTTAACTATTTTAGCCCAAGTTATTCTAGTCTCAGTCAATCGAACGAAATAAAAATCTATCCATTTAATTTCAATCAAGACAACACAACGAAAGAATCGTATATCCAACAAACTAAAAATGCTATCGATTCGCTCGGTATTTCACCGGACCTTTTTGAATACCGCGTCATGAGCGCCGAAGACATCAATTATACCTATCCCTAAAAAAAATGGTGACCCGGGTGCGAGTCGCACCTTTAGGTCCGACTCCCAACTAAAAAAAGTGCCTCTGGAGGCGCCTAGCTAAAATGGTGACCCGGGTGCGAGTCGAACGCACAACCTCTTCCTTAGGACGAAATTGCTCTATCCATTGAGCTACCGGGCCACGAAATATGTTATAATTATACCATGAACCTGTTGAAGAAGAAAGCAGAGAAGAAAACCGAGCAAGAAAAAGTCGAAGCTCGCCGCGAAGAAGTTCTTGCTCGCGGCCGAAAATTTAAATATCCGCTTCAATGGACTAAACACCGCGTTGTTATTAGCACAATCCTAATCGCTTTCGTTATGTTAGCGATTTTAGTTTTAAGCGGTTATCTCGCGCTGTATCGCTTCGGTATGACCGGCGAACTTCTTTTTAGGATTACCGAAATTTTCCCAATCTCCGTCGCCTCGGTCGATTCGAAAGACGTCCGTTTTTCGGACTATCTTATGTTCTATCGCAGTAGCATGACCTCTATCGAACGTCAATCTGGTAGTCAATTCGAAAACACTTCTATTGATTATCTTCACGATGAATATAAAAACGCCGCCCTCACCGAAGCGGAAAAATATACTTACGCCCTTACTCTCGCTAAAGAACTCGATATTACTGTTACCGACGAAGATGTCGAAAATGAGTTCGAACGCCACCTTAAAATCGGCGGCGTAGACCGCAGCGAAGAAGGTTTCTTAAAAATCATCGAAGATAATTTCGGTTTAACTAAAAATGAATACGAAAGAATGTTATATCTTACCTTAGTTAAAGCTAAAGTCGAGATTAAAATCGATGAAAACGCGAACAAAATCGCCGAAAAAGTCGAAAGCATTTTAGCTTCTAATGGGAACGATTATAAAGCGGTCGTTGAACAACTCGGCGATGCCATTGTTTACGAGGAAACCGGCGGGCTTGTTGACAATAAAAACATCGATGGTGGCCGTGCTTCCGAAGCAGCGAAACTAGAACCCGGCGAAAGTAGCGGCAAATTCGTTTCAATGAACGGCGACGGATACTATTTTGTGAAATTAATCAAGAAAACCGAAACCGAAGTCAACTTCGTTTCCATAAAAGTCCCCTTCACTGAATTCAACAAACGTTTCGATGCCCTTAAACAAGAAGGAAAGATCAACGAATATATCACCATCGGCACTCCAAACGAAGAATACACTATAGAAGAATCTGAATAAAAAATGGTGCGGGTAGAGGGAGAATGCTCTCCCTCGGCCCCACTCCACAGAAACTAAAAATAACCACAAGTGGTTATTTTTACTTTCTCTGGTGCGGGTAGAGGGAGTCGGACCCTCGTCTCATCCTTGGGAAGGATACATAATAGCCGTTATACGATACCCGCGACTTTCTTCATTATATCATATCTCTATAGATATGATATAATTATTTTATGCAAGAAATCAAGCAAACCCTAAAAGAAACAATTAAAAACTTATACAATCTTGATTTTGAACCCGAAATCACCCCCTCTTCTGGAAACATCGATGCTGACTATTCTACGAACGCCCCCTTAAAACTCGCGAAAGCAGTTCACGAATCTCCAATGAAAATAGCTGAAGATATTTTTTCCAATTTGAGAGCATGTTCGCCGTCGTCGAGCCGACGACGGCAGAACGAGCCCCCCGTAAAGACGGGCGGGCGAGTGGGCTCGAAAATGGAAAAAATTTCTTCAATATCGATTTCTTCTCCAGGCTTCTTGAATTTCATTCTATCCGATGAATACCTAGATACTGAAATTAATAATCTATGCGACAATTTTAATGGAAATATTAAAACCGACGACTTTTCCGAAAAAACTGTCATTTGCGAATTTTCCGACCCGAATCCTTTCAAAGTCCTCCACGTCGGCCATTTATATACTTCTATCGTTGGCGACTCAATTTCTAGACTTTTCGAATATGCTGGCGCAAAAGTCATACGCGCGAATTTCGGCGGCGACGTCGGTCTTCACGTCGCAAAAACGATGTATGTTTTAAGACAAAAGAACCCCGACGAGCTAACTATTGAAGATATTGCGAAATGTTATATCGAAGGAACGGCCGCCTACGAAGACGACGAAAACGCGAAAAATGAAATCACGAAATTAAACAAAGAAATCTACAAAATCAATTCCGAAAATCTCCACGATTCCGATTTAGCGAAACTATATTGGCGAGGCAGGGAACTATCCTACGATTATTTTGATAATTTTTATAATTCTATCGGTTTAAAATTCGATAAATACTATCCCGAATCTACCGTCGCTGAACTTGGTCTTAAGAAAGTTGAAGAAGAATTAGAAAAAGGTGTTTACGAAAAATCAAACGGTGCAGTTATTTTCAACGGCGAAAAATTTGGTTTGCATACTCGCGTTTTTATTAATAAAGAAGGCGTTCCGACTTACGAAACTAAAGATGTTGGCTTAATCTTTACTAAATGGAAAGATTATCATTTCGACAAATCCGTTGTTATTACTGGTTCCGAACAACTTGACTATATGAAAGTCGTTTTAAAATCGGTTGAACAATACGCGCCAGAATTAGTCGAAAAAACTAATCACTTAATTCACGGTCTCGTAAAACTCCCTGGAAACATTAAAATGTCTTCAAGAAAAGGAAATTTTCTAAAAGCCGTCGATGTTCTAGATATGGTTAAAAACGAATTAAAGACCGCCTACGATTCTTCCGACGAAAAAGTCTCTCTCGCGGCGACGAAATACGCTTTTTTGAAATACAAAATGGGCGGCGACATCATTTTCGATCCGAAAGAATCCGTCAAAATGACCGGCAACTCCGGCCCGTATTTGCTATACTCCGCCGTCCGTGCTAAGAAGATTTTGCAAAAAGCCGAATCGACAGATGCAGGGTCTTTTTCTTCCAATTCGAGAGTATGTTCGCCGTCGTCGAGCCGACGACGGCAGAACGAGCCCCCCGTGAAGACGGGCGGGCGAGTGGACTCGAGAATGGAAGAAAAAGAACTTGCTAAGCAGATATTGGAATACAAAATCGTCTTAACCGAATCAGTCTCCGAAATGGCCCCGCATAAAGTCACGAATTATCTATACGAACTCGCTCAATCCTTCAGCCGTTTCTATGAAGGCTGCCCGGTTATCGGTTGCGACCGCGAACAAGACCGCCTCAAACTCGTAAAAGTTTATCTAGACACTATGACCCACGGTTTAAACATTTTAGGGATTGAAATCCCGGAGGAGATGTAATGAAAAAAGCTAAATTACTCTGGCTCGATCTCGAGATGACCGGGTTAGACCCGAAAAAAGACAAAATTCTCGAAGCCGCCGCTATCGCGACTGACATTAATTTAGAAGAAATTGCAACTTTCGAGGCGGTCGTAAAAGTAAGCGAAAGGCTGATGAAATCTCGTATGGTTGGAGATTTTTGGGAAAAGAATAAAACTTCTCGCGACGCTTTGATAAAACAGAATAAAACCGGCAAACCGGTTAAAACCGTCGAGAGGGAACTAATCGATTTTGTAAAAAACCATTTCGGCGCAGAAGTCTATCTCGCCGGAAATTCGATCCATCAAGACCGAAAATTTTTAGAGCGCGAAATGCCGACCTTAAATCAAATGTTACACTACCGGATGCTCGATGTTTCGGCCTGGAAAATTTATTTCGAAAACGCCCTGAATAAAAAATTTGTTAAACCCGAAAATCATCGCGCCCTAGACGATATTAACGGAAGTATAGAGGAACTAAAATGGTATTTGACCTTTCTAAAATAAGCGGCATCGGCGATTTTACGACGAAAACCGAAACTGTCGGCGACGAAAAAGCCCCGAAAACCCGCACCCTTTTTTACCGCGATGAAAAAGTGTTTCTCGTTGAAAATAAGAACACTATCGAAGTTCGCACCGACGAAAAACTCGCAGAATTCTTGAAAGAAAAATACGAATCGGTTATGGAATCGCGCTATTTCGGTCGCGGCGGCATCGAAATCGTCCTCGCCGGACAGCTAGAAACTACCGACCTCGAAGACCTCATTCGCCTAAGCTACGATTTAACGAGATAATCTTCAATTTTTATTCAACTTATGCTAAAATATCTTTAGGATAGGAGATTTGATGAATATAATGACTAGACATTTTAAAGCGTTATATTTATCAGTTTTTTTGCTTTTTATTTCTACATTATTATCCTTCCTCTTTTTAACTTCTTCATCAGTTTCTGCCGACACTTCTGCTACGGCCACTGCGACAGTTACAGTCGGCTCAGCCTGTACGCTCAATTCCGTGCTTGATACTCCTCATACCGCTACCATTCCTTCCGGTACTAATCAAAGTGAAATCGGAAAGACTACCTTTACAGTTGTTTGTAATAATACTGGCGGTTATAGTATTTATGCGATAGGATATAGTAACTTTGAAGTAGGGAACACTAAGCTCCTAGCTACAGTAAACGGAGCCTTAAATTCTAACTATGATATTAATACCGGTACTAATGCTTCCGGCACTCCATCTTCTTGGGCAATGAAATTGACCCCGAGTACTAATCTAACCGCTAGTAATATCTTAAATGGCTTTGGCTCTTATAGCGCAGTTCCTAGTAGCTATACAAAAGTAGCGACATTAGTTCCTACTACAACAATGGTTAATACTTCTAGTTTAGAGGCTACCTATAGAGTCAATATCGCTTCTACCCAGCCTGCTGGGAATTATAACGGCAAAGTGAGATATGTGATGGTAGATCCGAATACTAATGTGCCGAATGAGCCGAAAACTTGTGCCTCATTAAAGATTTGTTATTTCCCGAATGCTGGCAACACGGTAGATGATACAATGGGCGATCAAAGCATTTCTTCAAGTTCCACCACTTCGGCTACTCTATGGGCCTCTAACTTTAAACGAACCGGTTATGGTTTCGTCGGTTGGTCTGATGCTTATGACTACGTCGCAAATGTAGGCAGCGAATCTAACCCAGATGCCCATATTTACGGTCCTAACGAAGAAATCACTTTCACTGCTGGACAATATCAGGGCACTAATAAAGGCTTACCGCTTTATGCCGTCTGGGTTAAATCTGAAGGTAATTTACAAAATTGGAATGGCTGTAGTGCCTTAGGTTCAGGGAAGGTAACCGCCTTAACTGACCTTCGCGATGGAGATACTTATGCTGTTGCTAAACTCGCTGATGGTAAATGCTGGATGATTGAGAACTTAAGACTAGATTATGATGCTAACTTTACCGAATCATTATCACAAGGCTTCGGGAAGTCTACTACATATGGGAACTTTGTTGGTTTAGCCAACCCGGAAACGGCTAACTTTAGTAATAGCACGACCGCTAATTCAATCTACTATTCCGGCACTCAAAGCGGTACGGCGAGTATAGATATAGGAACTACCAATAACCCAAGTTATCGTATGCCAAGATATCGTAACGATAATACAAACACAGATAGTACCATAAACGCCAATGTTAATACCAATAATATGACTGGAACGGGACAAAACATTTACTCCTATGGTAATTACTACACTTGGTCCGCAGCTCTAGCCAACACTATATATTATAGTAGTCCTACCGCTACTGATGCAGATGGAAAAACTTCCGAAACTGTCAATACTTCACTTTGTCCAGCTGGTTGGAAACTCCCGCGAGGCGGCGATAAATCTAGAGAAGCTACAAACGATTTCTGGGCATTAGTGGTTACCGGTATTAATAGCGGAACTAACCCAGCTAATTATGACAGCAACACGCAACCATATTATACCGGAGACCCTGAAGGCAATAATGCTTCTATAGCTATTAGAGCTTACCCTAATAACTTCCTCTATTCCGGCTACGCCTATGGCTCGTCGGTCAGTGGTATGGGCAGCCACGGGCTCTATTGGTCTTCTACCGCGAGTAGCGCCAACACTTCGTACCGCCTGTACCTGAGTAGCTCTCTCGTCTACCCAGGTACGGATAGCAGCGTTAGGAGCTTCGGCCTCTCTATTAGGTGTATTACCGGCAGTTAAATTTTCTTAACTCTTACTACCACTGCATATAATATATACTCTCATTTTTGTATTACATTGTCATACAGCACTATTTTTACCCCTTTACCACTCCCGCCTACTCTAACCCTAACAAGAATGTTGATTTTTAAAGAGGCGAAAACTTTTATGCTTCACTTTTAGCTATCTCGGGGTTGAAATAATTAATCTAATATGCCTATAATCTCTCCGGGTTGTTCTTTGGAGTTTTAGTGGTTCAGTGTGAGATAACCATTAA
>JAZMZP010000016.1:0-14951 GCA_045586015.1 Candidatus Nanosyncoccus sp. | reverse complement strand
GAATGGGGAAGAGACTACTATTACTCCAGGTTTTAACCCTTCTAGTGGAGAAGATTACTACGACGAATACATTAAATCCATCAACGTCCACCTAGAAACCCCTGCCCCATCTGGCTTTACTCCAACCGAAGCTAATACTATTTCTTCTTCCGTTTCAGCTAAACCAGTCTACATCGTCTTTGATAATACTGATGATGCTGGTATCATGCATTTTTATACTGAAGGAGAGAGAATTGTCCTACCATCCGATTCATCATTTATGTTCTATCTCCTTCAAGAGCTCGCGAGTATTTCTGGCATTTCTGATTGGGATACCTCTAACGTAACAAATATGAGCCATATGTTCTATGATGCCGGCTACTCCGCCACTACCTTCTCCCTTAACCTCTCTTCCTGGGATACCTCTAACGTAACAGATATGGACAGTATATTCTCTTATGTCGGCTACTCTGCCACTACCTGGTCTATCGGCGATCTCTCTTCCTGGGATACATCTAACGTAACAAATATGTGCTATATGTTCACTAATGCCGGCTACTCCGCCACTACCTTCTCTCTCGGCGACCTCTCTTCCTGGGATACTTCTGGCGTGACGGATATGGTAGGCATGTTCAATGGTGCCGGCCTCTCCGCCACTACCTTCTCCATCGGCGACCTCTCTTCCTGGGATACCTCTAGCGTAACAGATATGAGACATATGTTCGATTATGCCGGCTACTCCGCCACTACCTTCTCCCTTAACCTCTCCTCCTGGGATACTTCTAACGTAACAGACATGAGCTACATGTTCTATTTCGCCGGCTACCCCGCCACAACTTGGTCCATCGGCGACCTTTCCTCATGGGATACTTCTAACGTAACAAATATGAGCAGTATGTTCTCTTATGCCGGCCACTCCGCTACCGATTGGTCCATCGGCGACCTCTCCTCCTGGGATACTTCTAACGTAACAGACATGAGCTACATGTTCTATTACGCCGGCTACTCCGCCACTACCTTCTCTCTTAACCTCTCTTCCTGGGATACCTCTAGCATAACAAATATGAGCAGTATGTTTAATAATGCCGGCTCCTCCGCTACGACCTGGTCCGTCACTATCCCTCAAACCAACGGAAACAATATTAATAACACAACTAATCGTCTTTACGGCCAAACTACCTCAACTTACGCTACTCCGCCATCCGGCAAATCCTTCACCCTAGCACAGTAGCCACCTATCATCAAAACATCCACAAACTAATCCCCGACCTAAATACGCTTGAACTTTTTATACCTCTATGCTATAATTACCCCAATATTAGCTCAGCAAACAAGTTAAATCTGTGTTTGCTTTAACCAAAGGAGTTTTCTATGAAAGAATACGAACTCTCGGTTCTATTTCATCCCGACCTCGAGATGAACATAGATCCTGCTCTTGATAAGGTGAAAAAACTTATCGAAGCGAATGGTGGGAAAATCGAAAAAGAAGAAGCCGACGGCAAAAAGCGTCTTGCCTACCCAATTAACGGTCAAGATTTTGCTATCTACTACTTCTTCGAAGTCACGCTTCCTAGCGAAGCCCCGGCGAAAATTTCGTCTACTTTAAACATCTCTGACGAAGTTATTCGCTATCTCTTAGTTCGCATCGACGAGCGTCGAAAAGCCGCTTTAGCTGCGAAGAAAGAGGCGGACGAAAAAGCCGATGTAGAAACTAATGAAGAAAAAGGAGAATAATTATGCGTGGTTTTAGTAAAGCAATTATTACAGGTAACCTAACTAGGGATCCGGAGCTCCGGACTACTCCGAACGGTGCTAGTGTCTGTAGCTTCTCGGTTGCCGTTAATCGCGTCTATCGCGACTCAAACGGAGAACAAAAAGAAGACGTCTCTTTTATCGACTGTTCTGCCTGGGGCAAACTCGGCGAAATGATTAGCCAATACGCAAAAAAGGGTTCTGGCGTCCTCGTTTCTGGTCGCCTCGACCAGCGTAGCTGGGAAGATAAGACCAGTGGTCAAAAACGCTCTCGCGTCGAAATTGTCGTCGAAGACTTTAATTTCACCGGCTCCGCGCCGACAGGTAGCACCAACCCTAGCGTCGAAACCACTACACCTAGTGATATCCCTGATGACATCCCGGACGAAGAAATCGATTTAAGCGATGTCCCATTCTAATAAAAAAGCGAAGGAGAATAGAAAATGAAAAGGTTAAAAAGTAACCCAAACCTATACTTTGATTATCGTGATACGAAAACGCTTCAACGATACATTGATAGTTATGGCCGGATAGAGCCAATCGCGAAGACTGGTTTATCTGCAAAACAACAACGCCAACTCGCAACCGCAATTAAGCGTGCCCGTCATTTAGCCCTCTTACCATTTATTTCAAATAATTAATTAGGAGGCAAAATGTACGGACCAACAGATTTAAAGAAAAATACTCTTATTACTTTGGATGGACAACCATTTAAAGTAGTTGAATATTCTCAAAAAGTCATGGGCCGGGGTGGCTCAATCGTCAATGTAAAAGTAAAAAACCTTATTACTGGTGCGCTCTTACCGAAAACTTTCAAGGGCCAGGAAAAAATCGAACCGGCGGAAGTTACAACTAGAAAAGTTCAGTATCTCTATAGAGACGATGAAAAATTCTACTTTATGGATCCTGAATCTTTCGAACAATATGAGTTACCTGCCGATATGGTTGGCGATTCAAAAGATTTCATGAAGGACGGCGACGAGATGGAAATCCAGTTTTACAACGGAACTCCGATTAATCTTGTCCTTCCGAAAAATATTTGGCTCGCTGTAACCTATACCGAAAATGCCGTCAAAGGCGACACCTCGACTTCGGTCATGAAAGACGCAACTCTTGAAACCGGCGTTGTAATTAAAGTTCCTGCCTTTATTAAAGAAGGCGACATCGTATCGGTTGACACGGAGACCTATGACTATCGCGAACGAAAAAAGTAGAGGCTATTATAAAATTAAGGGCGCCGCTAGCGCCTTTAATTTTGATTTTAAAAACAAAGTAGTTCTCGACATTGGCTCCTCAACCGGCGGCTTTACCGAATATGCCCTAGAAAAAGGTGCTTTAAAAGTCATCGCCGTCGAGAAGGGAACCGACCAAATGCTACCGCGCCTAAGAAACGACCCCCGTGTCGAACTCCACGAAAAAACCGACATTTTTGACGTCATCTTTGGAACGGGTGACCGAAATGTGTTTTCTTCGGACCGTAAGCTTGGGCGAGCGCCCTTGAGCGTGTCCGAAGAAAATACATTCGGTCAGGACCCGTTCCCAGATGTCGTCCTAGCTGACGTTTCTTTCGTCAGTTTGACGAAAATCTTAAAATACGCGGAATCGCATTTAGCCGATAAAAACACCGAATTCCTCGTCATGCTAAAACCCCAATTCGAAGCCGCCGAGAACCAACTCACAAACGGCATCGTGAAAAACGAAAAGATTCGCCGCGAGATTATTAAAAACTTTGAAACTTGGCTAAAACAAAATAATTTCCTCATTCTTAAAAAACACGACAACCTTTTAAAAGGGAAAAATGGCAATATTGAAAGATTTTATTATTTAATGCTTGAAAAATAAAAAGTATAAGCTTATAATAGGTTTATGAACTTATTACATGGCGTGGGCGACTTCTTCTCCCTAGATATAGGGACGAATTCGATGCGAATCGTTCAGCTTTCTGGTAACAGCCAACACGGTTGGACTCTCCAGAAATATGCTTACGTTCCTATCGACCAAAAACTCACACAAGACTCTTCTGATTTAGGTAAAAAACGTCTCGGCGAGGCGATTCTTGGTGCTGTCGGTCAAGCCGGCATCAGGACGAAAAACATTGCTGTTGGTTTACCAGCCAGCAAAACTTTCACTTCAATCGTCGAAACCGAAACTTTGCCTGAAAAAGAATTACGAAAAACTTTCAAATACGAAATGGATAAATACGTTCCGATGGCTATGAGCGACGCAAAAGCCGACTACATCATTCTTGGCCCGAGCCCAAACGACCCAGCTCGTACGGAAGTCCTAGTTAGCTCGGTCGCGAAAGACTATGCTGAGTCTGTTATGGAAATGATTGAAAAAACCGGTTTAAATATCGTTGCGATGGAACCCGAACCTCTTGCGATGGCTCGTTCGCTAGCTATTCCTGGCGCTATCGACGCGACGCTTGTCGTAGATTTCGGCGAAAAATCGACCGATCTCGTAATTGTTTATAAAAATCAGCCTCGCCTCGTGCGCTCAGTCCCAGGCGGTTTCAATGTCCTTGTTAAAGCTGTAGCGAGTGGTCTCGACGTTCGTGAAGACCAAGCCCGCCAATTCATCCTTAAATTCGGTCTCGATGAACATCAAGTCGAAGGCCAAGTCTTCAAATTACTAAACTCCCATCTCGATAATTTCGCTTCTGAACTCGCGAAGTCAGTCCGCTTCTTCCAGACCAAATACGTTGGCGGTAAAATTGGTGGCATCGTTCTTTCTGGCTATGCCGGTCTAATTCCGCTTTTCGCTGAATATATCGAAGCAAAAACTAGCGTTCCGACCATGAAAGGGAATCCATGGCAACTCGTCCGCACCACTACCGAACAACAACAAGCTCTCATGAACGTCGCTAGCGAATTTGCTGTTGCAATTGGCTTATCGGAAAGGAGTAACGACTAATGGCACTTGAAATTAATCTCGTACCTGATATTAAAGACGAGATGATTAAAACCTTAAAACTAAGAAACTTCATTCTGTTCCTCTGTATTATTGTCGCTTCTGCTAGCGTAGCCGTCGTCTTCGTTTTCGGCCTTATTGTCGGCGGTCAACAAATCGCCATCAATAATAAACAAGACCTACTAGGAAAATTTTCTGATAAATTGAATTCCTACAGCGACCTAAACGAGTTTTTAACCATTAAGGACCAAGTTAGCGACATTTCCGCTATCACCGATAATAAAAAAGTCGCTTCACGCACCTTTAATATTCTCTCAGCTTTAATTCCGACCAACAGTCCTGATAGCATTGAGATATCGGAATTAACTGTGAACCTTACCGAAGAAACCCCCACCTTCTCTTTAGAAGCCCAAGCTAACGCTGGGCAAAAGCCATTCATTGACTACAACGTGCTAGACTCCTTTAAAAAGAGTTTAAAATATATGCGTTATGATTATGGCAATTATGTTGATAAAGAAGGCAACACTATCCCAGCTTACTGTATTTTAGAGAAAAATTCTGACGGCGCCTACTTCTCTGACCCAGAGACAAAGAGTCTGTATGCCTACTGGACAATTCTTGCTGAAGGCTGCAACAACTACAAAACAAATAATGAAGAAGACACAGCTTCAGATAGCGATGAAGACGAAACCTCTTCCAAAGAAGAAGATAACAAAGACAGTAATGAAAAGTCTATCGAAGAGTCAAAGGCCGCAGCTGACTATAATCTAGAAGAATATGACGACCAAAAAGTTGTTAAAATTTGGCGTACTCCACAAAAGAGTTGGTATAAAGAAAATCCAGAAGAGAACGAACCTCAAATGACCGAAGACGGTGTAATCTCTAACGTCGCTCATTTCGAAAGTCAATGCATTAATTATCAACTCACTATCAAAAACGGCAAAGTCACAAAAATAGATGATACTGATAACACCTGCGAGTTATCTCCTGGCGAAGAAGACGAAGACCGTATTCAGATTCTCGAATCCTCAAACGGTCGTAATTCAGACGAAGAATTGGTCCTTCGATTTACAGCCACTATTAACTTAGCCCCAGAAATCTATAACTTCAATAATCCTCATATGATTGCTCTCGGACCGCCTGAACGACGCAACGTAACTGACTCCTACGTCCAGATCCAGTCTATCTTCGCCGAACGCGCAAAAGATTGCCAAGAAGGCGATACTGCCTGCAATAAGAATGGAGGAAATTAAAATGGCTAAAGAAGTCGCTATAGGAAAAAGAGCAAAAATCTCCGAAGCCCAAAAAAATATGCTATTTGCAGTTCTTGGCGCTTCCATCTTTCTAGGTGTTGCAATTTCTCTTGTTTCACATTTTGTCAAACAAATCTCTTTTAACGCCGATGTTATCGTCGCTGAAGATCAAGCTATCGATGCTTATTCTGAAGTAATTAAATCTGTTGGTGTTTGTAAGGAGCCCCGCGCAAAAGCCTATTCTCAGAGCGAATTGGATGCCTGTGACCCGGACAGTATAGATATTAATGACATACCAGGAACTCTTCGTCAAAACATATTAGTTAACCTTGCCGCCAACAAAGCCTTAAATTCTGTTCCAAAAGATCCTGAGTCCAGTTGCATTAATCCGTTAACAGAAAAGAATTACACCTACAAAGAGCTAGAAGAGAATTATAAAAAAGCCAATAATTCAAACGAATTAATTGCCGCAAGTCAACTCATCAAAAGCTGTTCGGCTCTCCGTATTATACCTGATGCCTTGCCTGCCTTTAGAAACGAGGAAGCTTTACTTGCTAGCTTGAATAAAATATTCCTTAACTCTGGGTATGAGCCAGAATCACTCAGCCCGAGCGGTTCCACTATGGATTCCGACGATGAATCTGGCCTTTATGCCATCGTCCTTAATCTCTCTATCGAAAATGCAGGGGCGAAAGATGTTATTAAATTATTGAATAATATGGATCTTTCTATCCGTGAATTTGATATTCAGACCGCTACGATTAGCTGGAGTGGCGATTCTACTATTTCTCTCAGCGCGAATGCAACCGCTTTTTATCGCAGTGCATCATCTATCGTTGAGGTTGAAAAAACTATAAAAGCGGAGGATAACAATAATGAAAACTGATTTAGTAACAGCTATTGGTGCTGCCATTGTAGGACTCTTAATTGCTTTCTTTGTCACTAATTTCCTTACTGGAGAAATTGAAGATTTTTCCTATAAGACTGTTGAAACAACTGTCAGCACAAGCCTTGAAGAACCGAACCCAGAAGTCTTTAATTACCGTGCTCTGAACCCGACCGTCGAAGTCTACGTTGGCTCTTGTATTGAATATAATTCAAGCGGTGAATGTGTCGAAACTCTCGTCGACGACGAAGAAGATTTAAACGAAGAATCTGAGACGGACCAGGAGAACTCCTAATGGCTCTTTTAACAAAAGAAGCCGAAGAAAGGATTATCAACTTTCTTATTAGCGAAGGTCTAGCTGATGGTAACCTCGTTAGCGGTATTAGAAGTCGAGCTGACGCCAACGGGACCTCACTTCTCGCTGACCTTTTGCAGCACAAAATTGTCAGTGACGATATGGTAGCTCATGCCACCGCGATTATGATTGGTGTTCCGTATGTTGAACTAAAAAATATTACTATTGACCAAGACGTCCTTGCAAGAATGCCAGGCGATGCCTCGTCTCGCGTGCTCGCGGTTCCGCTTGGCGAAAAAGACGGTATGTTGAATATTGCCATGGTCGACGTTACCAACGTCCAAGCTACCGACTACATTTCAAATCTCGTTAACCAGCCCATCCGAGTTTGGATGTCGAGCGAACGTGGCGTTCGTGAAATTTTAGATAAATATCACGGCGACCTTTCTGGCGTTAAAGAAGCAGTTAAAGAAACTAACGCCGAAGCCTCCGAAGACACTCAGTCTAATATAAAGACTATTGTCCAAGATTCCCCAATCAGCAAGGCTCTTACTACGATTCTTAGTTATGCCGCCAGGACTAAGGCTTCCGATATCCACATCGAACCGCTTGAAAATTCGCTCATCATTCGCTGCCGCGTTGATGGTGTGCTTCGAAAAATCATGGATCTTCCGAAAACCGTCGCCCCAGCTCTCGTTTCCCGCATTAAAATCCTCTCTAACCTAAAAATTGATGAACATCGCATCCCACAAGACGGCCAATTTACCGTTCTCGTCGATGACAAAGAGATTGACCTTCGTATTGCAATTTCTCCCGTCACTTGGGGTGAACAAGTCGTCATCCGTCTTCTTGATAAAAAAGGCGTTTCGATGGAGGTTGACAAAATGGGTATGACCGGCCGTGCTCTTCGTACGGTACTAGACGGTATTAAAAAACCAAACGGCATGATTCTAACTTCTGGTCCAACCGGTTCCGGTAAATCAACGACTCTTTACGCTCTTATTCAAAAAATTAAATCCGAAGAAATTAACATTGTGACTCTAGAGGACCCGGTCGAATATAAAATGGACGGCATTAATCAAATTCAAGTCAATGTTGACGCCGGCCTTACCTTTGCTTCTGGTCTTCGTTCTATTTTGCGTCAAGACCCCGATGTAGTCATGGTCGGGGAGATTCGTGACTCCGAAACCGCCGGCCTCGCAGCACAGGCCGCCTTAACCGGCCATCTCGTTTTTAGTACATTACACACCAACTCCGCTGCTGGCATCTTACCTCGTCTTCTCGACATGGGCATCGAACCCTTCCTCCTCGCTTCGACCTTAAACGTCGTTATCGGCCAGCGCCTTGTCCGTCGTATTACTGAAAAACGAGAAACCTATAAATCTTCCGAGTTCGAAACCAAAGAAGTCAACGAAATTGTTGGTGAACTTTTGCCAAAAGACAAAGCCTCAGTCGCCAAAATCAGCGAAGATTTAGGCTATCCCGGATTGCCAGTCAAAAACGATGATTATTATATGTTTGCAAAAGGTATTGAATCGAAAGAGACCCCAGGCGGTTATTCCGGACGTGCCGGTCTTTATGAAACAATTGAAGTTGACGACGACATTCAGAAAATGATTGTTAGTCATTCTACCGCAAACGAAATTATGCAGCTTGCAAAATCGAAGGGAACTGTAACCATGCGCCAAGATGGCGTTCTTAAAGTTCTCTCTGGTATAACAACAATGGAGGAGGTAAACCGAGTTGCGAGTGACTTATCGTAACTTTTATGGTAAAATAGAATTATGGAAAATAGTGGGCAATTAAATACACCAAAAATTGAAAATTTACTTGAAGAATGTATTCGTCGGAACGCTTCGGATTTACATATTCAATACGGTCTTCCGCCAATTCTTCGTATCGACGGCGCCTTGACGCCAGTCAACGGAGGCAATCCTTTGAACGAAGAAACCGTACGAGAATTAGTCTTCGCTACGTTAGACGAAGAACAACAAAAAATTCTTCTGAAAGACAAAGAGTTTGACTACTCTTTTGCCTTTGGCGATGTTGCGCGTTTCCGTGTTAACGCTTTTCATGAACGTGGTAAACTTGCCGCTGCTTTCCGTCTAATTCCGAATCAAATTCGCGGTATTAACGATCTCGGCATGCCAGCCATCGTCGAAAGCTTCGCCGAATTCCCACGTGGTCTCGTTCTTGTTACTGGCCCGACCGGTTCTGGAAAGTCCACTACTCTCGCCGCCCTCGTCGATAAAATTAATCGTGAAAAATCTACTCATATTATTACTATTGAAGACCCGATCGAGTTTACTCATAAATCCATTCGTTCAGTCATCGCTCAGCGCGAGGTCCATTACGATACTTTCTCCTTTGCGGCCGCCCTTCGTTCGGTCCTTCGTGAAGACCCAGATGTCGTTCTAATCGGCGAGATGCGCGACCTCGAAACTATCCAAGCCGCGATTACTATCGCTGAAACCGGCCACCTCGTCTTCGCGACTTTGCACACTAACTCCGCTGCTCAATCTATCGACCGTATGGTTGACGTTTTTCCGTCTCACCAACAGCCTCAAGTCCGCACCCAGCTTGCGAATATGCTTATGGCCATCTGTGCTCAGCGTCTTGTCCCAGCAATTGGCGGTGGTCGCGTTGTTGCCGCTGAAATTATGATTGCAAATTCCGCTATCCGCGCCCTTATCCGCGACGGAAAGACTCATCAAATCGACACCGCAATTCAAACCGGCGCCGACCAAGGTATGCAGACCATGGACCGCACTCTTGCAAAACTTATTCAAACTGGCGTTATTACTTACGATTCGGCACGCGAATACGCGGTCGATATTAATGAACTTAATCGTTTAGTAAAGGGTTAAAATGAAACGGTTCAACTATAAAGGCAAAGAAAAAGATACAGGCAAACTCGTCAAAGGCGTCATTCAAGCCGAAAACGAACAGACCGCCGGCCGTCTTTTAATTGACCAAGGCTATGTCCCAGAATCTGTCTCCGAACAGGGAACTGGTCTATTTGGTAAAAAGAGCCATATCGCAACAAAAGACCGGATTACTTTTACCCGCCAAATGGCGACTTTGATTGGTGCTGGCCTTCCGCTCGCGACTAGCCTTCGCACCGTCGCTGAACAGACCCAAAATAAGGGTATGAAAGATATCGTTGAAGAAATTCTTACTAATGTCGAAGCAGGTAAAACTCTTTACGAAGCTTTTTCAGAACACTCGAATGTCTTTAACGGAGTTTATCTCGCTCTAATTAAAGCCGGTGAAACTTCCGGTACTCTTGATATTGCCCTAAAGCGCCTCGCTGACCAAGAAGAAAAAGACGCCGCCATGATGTCTAAAATTCGCGGTGCTCTCGTCTATCCAGGCATTATCCTTCTCGTTATTATTGCTGTCCTTGCTTTTATGATGATTGCCGTCGTTCCTCAAGTTGAAGATCTATATAATGATATGCATAAAGAACTCCCAGGTTTAACTAATTTCCTAGTCGGAATTACGAATTTCTTTGGACAATATTGGCTAATTGTTTTGCTTGTCGTTATTGCTATTGCTGGCGGCCTCTTTTATTCCGTTAAGAAAACCACCGTCGGTCGAAAAACTATGGATGCCTTTAAAATCAACGTTCCAATTTTCGGCGGCCTCTTCCGAAAGCTCTATGTTTCGCGTTTCGCCCGTACTTGCGAGATGATGCTTGCGACCGGCGTCCCGATGCTCGATTCAGTTAAAATTTCAATCGGCGCCGTTAACAATGTCGTCGTCGAAGAAGAATATAGTAAAGCTCTTGACATCATCAAAGGTGGCAAACCCCTCTCCGAAGCTTTAAGAGACAGGGAATATATGCTTCCGCTCGTCCCTCAAATGGCCAGTATTGGTGAGGAATCCGGTAAAATCGATGAAATGCTTGGCAAAGCCGCCCAAGTCTATGAGAACGAACTCGACGAACAAATTAATAACATCTCGACTATGATTGAACCAATCTTAATGGTTATTATGGCTGGTCTTATTGGTGTCGTGATTGGCGGTACTCTTCTCCCGATTTACTCTCTCGTAAATTCCGTCAGTGTTTAAAAAAACCTTGATTTTTTTCAAAATATACGCTATTATATGCTTAAGCTTATAATCTATAAGAAAGGATTTATTTATGGCAAAACAAAATACTAACACTAAACAAGGCTTTACGATCATCGAGGTCGTGCTCGTTCTCGCGATTGCGGGTCTTATCTTCCTTATGGTCTTCATCGCTTGGCCGGCATTGCAGCGTTCCCAACGCGACACTCAGCGCCGCAACGATTATGCAATGCTCTCCACGGCTGTATCGAACTTTATAACCAATAATGGAGGCAAAATCGACAAGCTTGTTACAATAACAGACCCAGACGAGAAGGCGTTCATTAATGAAAGTGGTCAGGATCCAAAAGGCAATGATTATGAATTGAAATTTGAAGATTGCAAGAACGAAACGGCCCACTGCAAGAATTCCGGTAATGTTGATGTCCCCAACGAAAGCAAAGTATTCGTTGTTGTTCAGGCGACTTGTGACGGCGTGAATGCCAAAGGCGGCACTGCTCCTAAAAAGACCACAGCTCGTAAATCTTTTGCAGTCTATGGTTATCTCGAAGGTGGTTCAGGAAGTTTCTGCACGGTTAGCCAATAATTAAAGAGCTAAACAAAAAATCGCCCTCCGGGGCGATTTTTTTATTCAATTTTTATTGCATATTTGCGCAATAAGCTCCCGCCCCCTCCATCTTATAAAGCACTGCAACCTTTTTCGGATTTCCCGACCCGACCGCCGTCGAACCATCACAGGACGCGCTTTTTACAATATACATTGTATAGTTAGCATTATCGAACGTGGTATCATCCTTATTGACGTAATTTGCATCACTACTACACTCCGCACCTATACCAGTTTGCCCGCAATTAACGACATTTAGTTTATAATGAGATCCCATTGGATCTTCAAAATTACTACCCAAAAAAGATTTATAAAAAGATGCCCAACTATTATCGGCTTCGCTTACTGCTGAGGCCGTGTCCCAGGTTACTTCTCCAGTGCCATCTGGCAACGCTTTCCGATTATTGTTTTGATATTTTTGTATTGCCGTCAGTAGCGTCCCGACATCATCTCGTCTTTTTGCATCCCTTTGCGTTCTTTGGACTGCTGGTACCGCGATGAAAGCCATCAGAAAAATCAGACCTGCAATCGCGAGCACTAATGCCACCTCAATAATTGTAAACCCCTCTTTATAATCTTTTTCTCTCATATTTCTCCTTATGTTTAAAATTATAGTTTATTTTACTTAAATATCAACCCTAGCTATGATAAAATAAGCATATGGAGATTATAATATTAATTCTTTTATTTATTGTTGGTGCTTGCCTTGGCTCATTTTTATGCTGTAGCGCTCGCCGGCTTCATCTAAAAGAAGACAAAAATCACAAAAAACTCGGACCGCGCTCGGTTTGTCTAAATTGTAAATCTAAATTAAAATGGTACGACAATATTCCAATTATTTCTTGGCTTACTTTGAAAGGGAAATGTCGAAAATGCGGCGATAGTATCGGCACCGCCGAAATTCTTTCCGAACTTGGGCTTGGACTAGTCTTCTTCCTTTTTGGTCTTAGCGCACTACTTAATAACTATACTTTAGATATTCTTCTCGCTCAACGCCCAGTTATTTATGTCGCTTTCATTGCGGCTTTCCTCCTCGTCTTAATTCTCGCCTTCCTCGCTATCTATGATGGCCTCTATGGCGAACTACCAGTCCCATTCCTTATCGCCGCCATTCTTTGCGCTATCGTCATTAGCAGTTTCAATCTTTCTTGGCCCTCACTTATAAATCTGTCTCTCTCTGTGTTAATTCTCGGCGGGCTTTATCTTTCACTCTATCTTATCTCAAAAGGGAAATGGGTTGGCGATGGCGACTGGCTTCTCGGCGTCGCTATCGGCCTTGCTCTTGGACACCCTTGGCTTGCACTTCTCGTACTCTTCCTTTCGAACTTTCTTGCCTCGCTCATTATGTTCCCCTATACAAAAGGGCGAAACAAAAAAATTCCTTTTGGGCCTTTCCTCGTCTCGGCTTTCATTGTTGTTTACGCTTTTTCCAATTTTCTGTTAAACGTGTTATAATAAGCTTATGATAAAAAAAGGCGATACTCTTATCGAAGTGACCTTAGCGATTGGAATATTTTCTATGGTTGCAATAGCAGTTGTCGCCGTTATGATTAGTGGGACTTCAAACGTTCAAACCACCTTAGAAACTACACTTGCTCGAGCGGAAATTGATGCTCAAGCCGAAGCCATTCGTTTCATCCATGACTCTTATGTTTCCGATCTCGAAGATGACGAAACGGGCGACGCTAGCCCATACAAAAACCTTTGGAGCCAAATTATTGACAAAGCATACACAAAGAACGACATTGAAACTAACAGCAAAATACTTAAATATTCTCCCTCGACTTGCAATGAAATTTATAGTAATTCCAACGGAGCTTTAACTAAGGCTTTCGTTATCGATACCCGCGCTCTGAGTAAGTTAACCATAGCAAACGTTGATAAAGTATATATTTCATATACTAGCAATCAAGATAAATTTGTCGAAGCCTCGACCTATCCTCGTCTTATTTATAACACGAGTAACAATACTACTCTTCTTGAAGACAATAAAGGTGAAGGCGTAAAAAGGGTTGAAGGCATCTATGCTATCGCCGTAAAAGGTTCAAATACAAACATTGTTGATTCTACTAGCAACGCCTCCGCTTCTGCCTATCTCGATTTCTACATTCGTACTTGCTGGTACGGAACCGGCTCTGAGACCCCTTCAACGATTTCTACAGTTATTCGTCTCTATAATCCTGATGTTCTATTTCCTTAATTTGTCTCTGAATGAAACTTTTCGTGTATCTCGCGTAGATGCTTGTCTGTGACGTGCGTATAAATTTGGGTCGTCGAAATATCCGCGTGCCCAAGCATCGATTGTACCGACCTTAAATCCGCCCCGTTCATCAAAAGGTCCGTCGCAAATGAGTGCCTGAGAGTATGTGGCGACACATGCTTTGTAATCCCAGCTAGCCTTGCATATTTTTCTACAATTCTCTCAACCGAACGCGCCGAAATCCGTCGATAATCTCCCGAAGTATCTGCTGTTTGCAGATTACGCGAGTTGTTTAAAAACAGCGCCGGCAGGGAATCAGTTCTCGCATCAAGATAATCCGACACTCTATCCGCACAGGCTTTCGAGATAAAAATTGGTCGATCCTTTGAGCCCTTACCACGCACCATGAATTCGCGCCGCTCTAGATTAATTGAGTCACGGTTTAGCCCCACTAACTCTGATACTCGTAGCCCCCCTGAATATAGTAGCTCAATTATCGCTCTATCCCGAAGCCCCGATTCCGTCGAAGTATCAATTTGATTCAACATCTCTTCTACTTCGTCATAATGTAAAAACGTCACTTGTTTTCGCACCACTTTTGGCAACTCCACGAGTGAAGGATCTAATGACTTAATATCCCTACGCGCCAAGTATTTCAAGAACCCTCTTAACGCAATCAGGTGGTATGCCTGCGTAATTACCTTTAAATCGTCTTCGCCATTTTCTGAACCATAACGATTGAGCTTCAATCGATACTTCCTAAGCAGCTCCTTCGTAATATCTTGCGCCCGCACTGTTTCTTTGTTTAGAATTTCCTGCGCTATCATCATAAATCTTTCAAGATACAGCCGGTAATTATCAATTGTCTTCTTACTCCTCCCCGCCTCAATCTCCAGATGCTCCAGAAAATCATTGATTAACTCACTAATATCCATATAAATATTATATGATATAATTAACAAAAGGAATAGGAGTTAAAATGAAAATATTATGTG
>JAZMZP010000015.1:0-18532 GCA_045586015.1 Candidatus Nanosyncoccus sp. | reverse complement strand
GGTACGGAATGGAGTGAATTGGGGTATCCTGCTAGTGGAGAACAAAAGGACGAGAACGGTATAGTTTATCAGCAATTTGAACATGGACGTATTTATTACAAAGATGGTAAAACTTGGGTAAAGTAGATTAAAACTTGTTTTGCTTGGCTTGGTAGATGGCCTTAAGTGGATGTTTGATGATTTGTTGGCGTAATTGTGATAGTTTATGATTGGCTTGGTCTAATTGGTCTTTGCATTTCGCTAAATCGTTGGAGTGGTTTCTTGCTAAATCTTGATTATAATATAATGATTTTAAATAAAAGCCTTCGTTTGAGTTCTTTTTATTAAACATGGATTGAACCCAAATTGGTAGTTGTTTATATTCTTTGGCGATTTCTTTATATGGGGTTGTCAATCTAATAATGCTTTGTAATTCGTGTATGCTTTGGCGTGCATCGGAAGGAGGATATTTGGTATAGTTACCATATTGAATATGAAGATCTGCTTCGGCGTTTGAGGAGATGGGGATGGTAGTGTCTTCAAATTTTACTACAGTTGGGTTTAAAAATCCCTTAGCGTCTAGAACGTATCTTGGGTCAGAAAAATCCATGACATAATCAGTTGTGCCAAATTTGTATTGGTGAAGGATTTCTTTTTTCCATTTTAATAATTTGCTTAAGCCGTATTCTTGGTCTTGATATCTATCAAAGAGCAGGCCAAATTTTTGGAATGATTTAAGATTTTCAACAAATGCATTGCGCTCGTTTTCGTCGTTGGGGAGAGCGATTAAAGGAACAATATCTATAAAAATTCCATTATACCTGTCTGGATTATTGATGTAGTTAATGTTGGTGAAAGTGGTTCTATTGTCGTGTAGCTTTCCGCCGAACCAGATGTATTCTGTGAATGAAAGATGTTTGGGCAGAGATTTTTGGCAGATCTTGACAAACTTCTCGTAATCCTTGGCTGGCATCGCTATATCCATATCGTCGTCCCAAGGAATAATGCCTTGCCATAGGACTGCGCCGAGTGTTGTGCCGCTAATAGCGTAGTAGTTTAAATGATGGGCTTCGCAAATAGACTGAAATTCTTTGTAAATATTCAAAACAATTTGATGGAGCTTAGTATAGTTTACTTTATCCATATGATTATTATACCATTAATTGTGTTATAATTGGTGTTGATATGACAAAAAATGAAGAGGTGGCGGTTTTGGTGCCGTGCTACAATGAAGCGAAAACTATTTCAAAAGTAGTGAAGGACTTTTTGGATGAAGTACCTGGTGCGACGGTATATGTTTTTGATAATAACTCTTCTGATGAGAGTGTAGAAAAAGCTAGAAAGGCTGGTGCGGTAATTGGGAGAGTAACTTATCAAGGTAAGGGAAATGTGGTGAGAGAGATGTTTAGACAGGTTGATGCTGATATCTATTTAATGGTAGATGGGGATAATACTTATGATGCAAGGGATGCAAAAAAGATGATTGAGGCAGTGGAAAATGGCGCAGACATGGTGGTTGGAGATAGGCTGAATTCGACTTATTTTAAGGAGAATAAACGGTTTGGGCATAATTTTGGAAATGTGTTGGTGCGAAAACTAATAAACTTATTCTTTAAATCAGATGTTCAAGATGTGATGACTGGATATAGAGGTTTTTCGAGGAGGTTTGTTAAGACCTGTCCAATCTTGTCTAGTGGTTTTCAGGTTGAGACAGAAATGACTGTGCATGCGTTGGATAAGAAAATGAACATAGTTTCTATACCGATTGGGTACAAAGATAGAGCCGCTGACAACCCATCAAAGTTAAACACATACAGCGATGGAGCGAGAGTTATGATTACGATTTTTAATCTAGTAAAAGAGTATAAGCCTCTGTTGTTTTTTTCGTGTTTTGCTTTAATCTTGTTGATAATTGCAATGATTCTAGGTATACCCGTGTTGGTAGATTATTTTAACACTGGTTTAGTGGAGAGATTTCCGAGTTTGGTAGTGGCTGGAGTGATTCTGGCGATGTCGTTTTTGTCTTTTGATACGGGGATCATATTGGATATTGTTTTGAGGAAGAGTAGGCAACAATTTGAAATGGATTTAAATAATTTGGCGTGTAAAAAATGTTAAAGAAATTAAAAGAAATAATTAAAAGATATAGTTTTGCGACTGAAAGTATAGTATCTTTCTTGCTGATGATAGGTTTGATTTATGAAATGCATGCTACTTTGTCGAATGAATATATATTGGCGTTAATGCTTTACATTGCAGTTTTCGTGGTAGTTCATTATGGCGATAAGAATTATAATAAGAGAAGGTTGAAATACTCGTTATTTTTTGCAGTGCCGTTTAGTTTTTTTATTTGTCTTGGGCGAAAGACGGCATATCAGAGTATGATTATAGGTTCTCTATCAATTATCGACGTATTGTTGGCTATGGTGTTGTCGGCTGTGTTTGCGCTGATATTTATAAATGCGTTGGCATTTATCGATAGAAAATCATTTGAACCAAAGACGAAGGCGGAACAATTATTTAAGAATAAAAATTTGTTTTGGTACGTTTTAATAATAATATTATGTTGGATGCCACTCTTTTTGATATTTTTTCCTGGATTTATTTCTGTCGATAGTGTAGTACAAATTCGGCAGGCGATAGGTGAAGGGGTCTGGTCAAATTGGCATCCAGTTTTGTATACATTATTTATAGCTTTACCGGTAAATATTGGTAAGAGTGTTTTTGGGGATTTAACTGCAGGGATTGCGTTGGCGACAATTACTCAGATGGTTATACTGAGTTTGATTTTCGGCTATATCGTGAAGTGGAGCATAAAAAAAACGACTAGGAAATGGATAGGGATATGTCTTTTGGTCTTTTTTGCACTGTGTCCTGTCGTAGCTTGTTATTCAATTACGATATGGAAAGATGTATTGTTTTCCGCATTGTTTGCTTTACTTTTTATAAAAATTTATGATTTGTTGGATAGCAAGAGTAGAATGGACATATTAACCTTTGGGAATATTATTGTGGTATTAGTTTTGACCGTATTAGTAGGTTTTTTGCGGAATGGCGGAGTTTTGATTATGTTAGCCTTAGGTATAGCATTATTTGTTTATTATAAAAAATCTAGAAAAGTTATAGGTTTAGGATTTGCGGCGATAATATTATTAACTATGTTAATTCAGGGGTTCTTATATGATGTTTTAGGAATAACGGGGAGTCCATTTATGGAGTCGATGAGTGTTCCGGCGCAACAGTTTGGGTATGTTGTGAAGAGTGGGAATATGCCAGAAGAAGTCGAGAAAGAATTATCGAAGTTTGCTGATATCGATTGCTTGGGGGAAAATTATACACCGATGAACGCTGACCCTGCAAAGAATTGTTTTGATTATGAAGCGGTGAATGATGATAAAAGCGGTTTGATAAGAGTTTGGTTTGATTTGTTAACGCAGCGATTTCCTGATTATGTAAACGCTTATTTGTTACAGATGCGTTCTTATTGGTATATAAAGGGCGAAACATGGGCAATTGATTTTAGCCATATTCATGATAAGGAGTGGATGGAGGCTGAGTATACAGATAAGTCTTTGCTGGGGGATTTTACAAGAGAAACGGTTATGGCGTTGGAGAAAGGTTTGACGAGTTCTGCGTGGTTGGGGTGGATAAATAATGTTGGTGTGTTATTCTGGTTAACTTGTTTTATGTTGATGGTTTTTATTTATGAAAAGAAGTATAATATATTAGTACCTATGGTGGCGGTGTTGGTATATATGCTATCGTTATTGATTGCATCGCCAGTTTCATGGATTTTTAGGTATTCTTATTCATTGTTGTTATTATTGCCCGTTTTGACAATAATTTGTTTTATGAAAAAGAAAAAAGAAAGGAGATAAAATGAAGAAAGTTTTGTCGGTATTTGGAACTAGACCAGAAGCTATAAAAATGGCTCCAGTAGTAAAAGAATTAGAATCTCGGAAAGAAGTAGAATCTGTAGTATGCGTATCCGCACAGCATAGAGATATGCTTGACCAGGTTTTAGAGGTTTTTAAAATAAAACCGGATTATGATTTAGATATTATGAAGCCAGGGCAAACTTTGACGCATATTACAGCGGAAGTTTTAAAGGGGATTGAAGAGGTAATATTGAAGGAAAAACCCGATTTGGTTTTAGTACATGGTGATACAACTACGGCAATGGCGGCGGCACTTGCTGCGTTTTATCAACAAGTGAAGGTTGGCCATGTCGAGGCAGGTTTAAGGACTTATAATAAATACTCTCCGTTTCCAGAAGAAATGAATAGACAGATTATTGACAGAATCGCGGATTATTTGTTTGCGCCGACTGAGGTTAGCAAGAAAAACTTAAGTGCTGAATTAAATGAAGGCCAGAAAATAATTGTAACTGGTAATACTGCTATTGATGCGCTGAAGACTACTGTTGATGTTAGTTATAAAAATGAGAACTTAGATTGGGCTAAGGATGGTAGATTGATTTTAGTTACTGCACATAGAAGAGAAAACTTAGGTGATCCGATGAGAAATATTTTTAGGGCGATAAATAGATTGACTGAAGATTTTGAAGATGTGAAGGTGATTTATCCAGTTCATTTGAATCCAAAAGTACAGACGGTTGCAAAAGAAATACTTGGAAATAATAAAAAGGTTCGCTTGATTAATCCGCTGGATGTATTGGATTTTCATAATTTTATGGAAAGAGCATATATTATTATGTCGGATAGTGGTGGTATACAAGAGGAGGCGCCTTCTTTAGGGAAGCCTGTGTTGGTGCTGAGAGACACTACTGAACGGCCAGAAGGTATTGATGCTGGAACATTGAAACTAGTCGGGACGGAGGCAGATAAGATTTATGAAGAAGCAAGTAGACTATTGAAGGATGAAGCTGAATATAAAAGGATGTCAGAAGCAAAAAATCCATATGGTGATGGTTTTGCGAGTAAGTATATAGTTGATGAAATAATAGGAGGGAAAGATGCCTAAGGAGCAATTTACAAAGAAAGAAATAGAAGAAATATTGGATGAAAATAAACGACTGAGGGTTGAAAATAGTTCTATGCAAAAAATATTGCAGTCGAAGAGATTTCGTTTTGCAGAAAAAGTGGCAAACACTTATAACGCCGTTATGCCAGAAGGTTCGGGGAGGCGTAAAATAATAAGTCGAGTCGGTGGCTTGGTCAATAAAAGGAAACAAAAAAAGGAATTGAAAGATGTTCGCAAAATCGAAAGAATGGTTAATAAATATGACAGAATAATAATAATGCATAGTATTCCATGGAACACGCCTTTGAGACAGCGTCCTCATCATTTGGCGAGGTGTTTGGCAAATGAGGGTGCGATGGTGATTTATTTAGAACCAGATGAACCGATAAAAAAAATGAGAATAGTTGAAAAGAATTTTGTAACAATAAATAATTGGGAGATGATTTTTCAGCTGAGATTATCAGAGCAAAAAAATTATTATTTTTTCTTTAATAATGTGTCTAATATTCCTTTTGAGGTAATAAAGAAAATAAAAGAGCACGGGTATCATATAGTATATGAGTACATTGATGAATTTCATGAAGATATTTCTGGTTCTTTGGTGAATCAATTAGAGATATGGAAGAAATTGCCAAAATTAAAACCTAAATTGATTCTTGCTAGTGCAGATAAATTGTTTGAAGAAGCGAAAGAGCATTTTAAAAAAAGCGAGGTATTGTTGTCGAAAAATGCAGTTGTACTTGGAGATTTTGATTATCGTAATTATAAAGAAATTGAGGCGCCAAATGATTTGGAAAAAATATTAGACAACCGGAAGCCTATAGTGGGGTATTATGGTGCTTTAGCGCCTTGGCTTGATTATGATTTAATTGCGAAAGCTGCTAAGAACAATCCGAACTATAATTTTGTATTGATTGGCGTAAATTATCAAAATGCATTGAAAAAATTAGACCAATCAATTAGTAATATTTATTATTTGGGGCCTAAGAAATATGTTGATTTGCCAAAATACTCATCAAGGTTTGATTGCGCAATTATCCCATTTAAAACTGGAGAAATTGCGAAAGGAACCTCGCCGGTCAAATTGTTTGAGTATATGGCTATGGGATTGCCAACGGTTGGGACGCGAGATTTGAGGGAATGTCGTGGTTATGAATATGTGTATTTGGCTAAGGATAAAGAAGATTTTAGTGATAAATTAAAGCTGGCGATAAATAATCATAAGAAAGAAGAAGTAAAGCAGGAATTGTTGAGGCAAGCTGAAGAAAATACTTGGGAACAAAGAGCTAAAGATATTATCGAGAAGTTATAAATTACCTTTTGAAAAGATCCTCATAGGCATCGGCGACTTTGTTAGGTTCGTCGTTCATGGTGATGGTGCCGTTTTCTATGAGGATGGCACGGTCACAGAATTTGCGGACATTTGTCATGGAATGAGTGACTAGAATGACGGTTTGATTGCCATGTAGTGATTTAAAATAGTCTTCACATTTTTGCTGAAAGGCTGCATCGCCGACGGCGAGAACTTCATCTAATAACAAAATGTCACCGCGAGCGCGAATGGCGATAGAAAAGGCAAGACGAACTTGCATACCGGAGGAATAATTTTTCAGTTTTTGATCTTGAAAGTCTTTGAGTTCGGCAAAATCCCAAATATCATCGTACATTGCGTTGATTTCTTCGTTGGAAAAGCCAAGTAAAGCTCCATTTAAGTAGACATTTTCACGGCCAGTGAGTTCGGGGTTAAAACCGACCCCGAGTTCAATAAACGGGATAAGAGTACCGTCGATAGTAACTTTGCCTTTTTCCGGGTAGTAAATTCCGGCAAGGATTTTGAGTAAAGTAGATTTACCAGAGCCATTACGACCAACAATGCCGACAAATTCACCTTTTTTAATTTCGAAATTGATATCTTTGAGAACTTTTTGTTCTTTGTAGCCTTTGATGCCACGAAGTCGATTAAAGATTGCTTGTTTTAGTCCGAAGGCTTTTTCGGTAGGAAGTCGGAAACTTTTCGATAGCCGTTTGACTGATATGGCGATGTCGCCGTCTGTAAATTGCTCGACTCGTTCGCCGATAGCTCGATGAGACATTTAGATATCCTCCGCGAAAAATTTTGATTTTTTTCTGAAATAGAGCGAGGCGAGAATGAGAATAATAATGACTGCAATTACTGGTAGGATTTGGATAAAATGATTATTGATATAATTCCATGTAGTAATGGTTTCGGGTGTGATTAGATTATACCTAATATCTTGAATGGCTTGCGAAATTGGATTTAAAAGAATGATTTTTGCAGCAGTAACGCTGGAGCTAGCAATCATAGAGATTGGGTAAATGATTGGTATGGCGTAAAATAAGGCTTGAATGATGACGTCCCAGATAGAAGTAATATCACGATATTTAACGTTGATGGCTCCGAGTAAGAATGATATACCGAGTGAAAGAATATATAATTCCAATATCGAAAAAGGTACGAGTAGCCAAGTGAGGCTTGGGGTTACGCCATTAATTAGGGCAAAAATTATGATGACAACAAGATTAATTAACATATTGATGACAGCGGTTAAAGTGGCAGAAACCACGACAATATATTTAGGAAAACAGATTTTTCGAATTAAGTCACCCCTATTCACCATTGCTTGGATGCCTTGAGAAGTGCATTCGGTGAAAAAGCTCCACATGGTTGTGCCACAGAGTAAATAAACTGGATAATGGGGAATATCCCCACCGAATCGTAGGAGTTTGGCAAAAACAACATATAAAATAGCAAACATCATAAGAGGGCGTAACAAAGCCCATAAATAACCAAGAACCGAACCTTGATAGCGTATTTTGAAATCAGTTCTAGTAAGCTCTTTTAAGAGGATGCGATTCTTACGATTTAAAACTAGTGGTATTCCCATATTAGTATATATTTTAGCATATTTTAGGGCTTTGCGCGACGGGTTGAGCGAATGAAGGAAATGCGCCAACGGAGATGAATGAGGTGAAGCCAGAATTTTTCGCGTAAAGTAGGTTTTTTGCCAAGCCAGGTTTTTAAATCTCGGTACTGTATTTGCCAATTCTCCCAAACGGTGGCGGTTTTTTGCATACTGCTAGTGGGCGTGCCGTAGTTGTAAAAGTAAAGTGGTTCGAGGACAAAAGAAATGTCGGATCTATCTGGGGTGTTTTTTATGTAATTAAGAACAAATTTTGTGTCTTCAGCAAAAACAATAGTTTCGTCAAAGAAGGTATTTTTAAGATATTCTTTTTTGTAAAGCTTGTTGACTGATGAATAAAGGCGACCGTCTACTGCGAGCATATATAATATATAAGCTTTTTTTGATTCAGATTTTTTGCGAGGACGGAGAGGGTCAATGAAAACATCTTTATGAGTTTTAGTTTTTAGCCAATTATAGCGAAGGCCGCAGATGGAGAGGGAAGTTTTTTGATTATTTAAATATGGCTGGAGTAATTTTTTAATAAAGTCATTAGCGATAAAGTCGTCTGAGTCAATAAAATTAATAAATTTGCCAGTGGCTTTTTTAAGGCCGGCATTACGAGCGGCGGATTGACCGGCATTCTTTTGATGAATGACTTTTATGCGTTGATCTTTTTTAGCATATTCGTCAGCGATTTTACCAGAATTATCGGTAGAACCGTCGTCAATTAGGATGATTTCGAGATTATTGTGTGTTTGATTCAGGACGGAATCAAGGCATTTTGGAAGATATTTAGCAGTATTATAAATAGGGATGATGATGGAAATTTTGGTTTTTGGAGATGACTTGATGTCGGATTCAGATTCAGTATAGATGAATTTTGGGAAAACAAATTTGTCATAAAAGAGAAAATTTAAAATCATAATAACAAAGGAAGTGAGCACGAAAGCTCCGGTAGTAAGGACAAAATCGTATGAGAATGGAAGATGAAGGGCGTTTGTGATATTGAAAGCGAGTTCGTAAAGTGGAGTGAGAAAGCTGAAGAGCTGAGTGAAGATAGGACTAATAATGATAGCGATTAGCGCGTTCCAGATAAAAAATCTAATGATAGAGGTTTTGGCGACGTAGCGTTCCTTCCAAGTTATTTTAGAGTGGGCGATGAAAGCAACGATGGTAGTAATAGCTGTGGCGATAAGATTAGAAAGCCAGAGGAAGTTATTATTTTTGATGATGAGATTTGCCAGAACGGCATAAAGTGCATAATTAAAGATAGTAACGGCAACACCGACAAAAAAGTAACGTATGGCGTGTCGACTGGTTTTAACGTCGGTTAGAGGTTTAGTTGATTCCATAGGGTTATTATACCATATGGACAAAAGGTGGGTTTTTTGGTATAATGTACGCGCTTATGGAAGATAATTATATATGTGTTAGGGGAGCGAGGCAGAATAATCTACATGATTTAGATGTCGATATCCCAAGAGATAAATTAGTAATTATTACGGGGCTTTCGGGTTCAGGGAAGTCAAGTTTAGCATTTGACACGATTTATGCGGAGGGACAGAGGCGATATGTCGAATCTCTGAGTTCTTATGCGAGAATGTTTCTCGGAATTATGGATAAGCCGGACGTTGATTCGATTACGGGGCTTTCGCCGGCGATTTCGATTGACCAGAAATCGACTTCGAGGAATCCGCGTTCGACGGTTGCGACTGTAACGGAAGTATATGATTATTTAAGACTTTTATTCGCAAGAGTAGGGGTACCGCATTGTCCGATTTGTAAAAAGCAAGTAAGTCGTAGGACAGTTGATGATATTGTGAATGAAGTAATGAAATTGCCGCTTGGCTCGAAATTGATGTTACTAGCACCAATTGTATCTTCGAAAAAAGGCGAGTTTTTACATATTTCGGAACAATATCTTGCGAAGGGTTTTTCAAGAGTGAGAGTAGACGGGATTATTTATGCTTTAGATGAATTTCCGGAATTAAATAAAAATGAAAGACACGATATTGAGATTATTGTCGATAGGTTTGTGTTAAATCCGGAGATGAGGACGAGAATTGCGGGTTCGATTGAACAGGCGTTAGAGCTCGGGCAGGGGATAATTCAACTGCTTAAAATTAAAGATACTTCGACGGCAGTGGGGGGGAATCGGATTTCGGCGGACAATACGGAAGTTTTAACTTATTCGCAAAGATATGCTTGTCCGGATCATCCAGATGAATTAATCCCGGAATTAACGCCGAGATTATTCTCGTTTAACGCACCGGAAGGGGCTTGCCCAGTTTGTACGGGGTTAGGCTCAAGGATGGAAATCGATCCGGGATTGGTGTTTAATAACAATTTGACGATTGCGGAAGGCGGAATTCGACCGTTTAATCGAGTGGGGCAAGATTCGTGGTGGTTGAAGAGATTGATGCAAGTGGGACTAAAGCATGGGTTTGATGTGCAAACACCGATTGGGCAGTTATCGGAAGAAGTGAAGCATTTGATTTTGTATGGAACTGGCGATGAGAAATATGAAATGAAGATTACTGGTTCGGGAAGATTTGCGGATGGAACAGTTTATGAAACGAAATATGAGGGGGTAATTCCGACTTTAGAGCGACGATATAATGATCCGAAAATTTCGGAGTTTATGAAAAACGATATTGAACGATTTATGCGAGTTCGGAAGTGTCAAGAATGCAACGGGGCGAGGTTAAAACCGGCGGTGCTCGCGGTGACGATTCACGATTTAAACATTGTTGATATGTGTAATTTAGATGTCGATGCGGCGCTCGAAGTTTTAAATCAGGATTTAGGCTTTACGGAATCGGAAGAATTAATCGCAAAACCGATTTTAAAGGAAATCAAGGAGAGAGTGAAGTTTATGCAGGATGTCGGGTTGGGATATTTGGAGCTTGGGCGAGCAGCGAATACGCTTTCGGGAGGAGAGGCGCAGAGAATTCGGTTAGCAACGCAGATTGGTTCGGGACTTCAAGGAGTTTTATATGTTCTAGATGAGCCGTCGATTGGGCTTCATCAAAGAGATAATGATAAATTAATTGCGACTTTGAAACATCTTAGGGATTTAAAAAACACAGTTTTAGTGGTTGAGCACGATGAAGATACAATGCGGCTAAGTGATTATATTATTGATATCGGGCCGGGGGCAGGGAAAGCTGGGGGAAGGCTAGTTGCGGCTGGGACGCCAGAAGAAATAATGAAAGACCCAAATTCGATTACGGGGAAATATTTGTCTGGAGAGATGACAATTCCGGTACCGAAGAAGCGTCGGAAAATTCGGAAGGGCTATGAATTAGTAGTAAGAGGGGCACGGGAAAATAATTTGAAAAATATTGATGTAACTTTTCCGCTCGGGGTAATGACGGTGGTTTCAGGAGTTTCAGGATCGGGGAAGTCGACATTGGTTAACTCGATTTTGGCGAATGAGCTTTTGGCGCGATTAAATCGGGCGCAGACGGTTGCGGGAACGCACGAGAAAATTGAAGGGATTGATAACTTAAATAAAACTATTGTGATTGACCAGTCGCCGATTGGGCGAACGCCGAGGTCGAATGTTGCGACTTATACGGGAGTGTTTACGCAAATTCGAGAGCTTTATGCGGCGCAGCCGGAAGCGGAGATACGAGGTTATAAAGCGGGTAGATTTTCATTTAATGTGAAAGGCGGGAGATGTGAACACTGTCAGGGTGATGGAGTGAATAAAATTGAAATGCATTTTTTGCCGGATGTTTATGTGACTTGCCCAGAATGTAAGGGTCGAAGATATAATCGGGAGGCTTTGGAAATAAAATATAAGGGAAAAGATATTTCGCAAGTGCTTGATATGACGATTGATGAGGCGGTGGAGTTTTTCGCTAATATTCCTTCGATTGCACCGAAATTGAAAACGATACAGGAAGTTGGGCTAGGCTATATTCGATTAGGGCAGCCGGCGACGACATTTTCAGGGGGCGAAGCACAGAGGATTAAACTTGCGACGGAACTTGCTCGGCGTTCGACGGGACGGACTCTTTATATTTTAGACGAGCCGACGACGGGATTACATACAGATGATGTAAAGCGACTGTTGGCTATTTTAGGGCGATTAGTGGATGGTGGAAATTCGATGATTATAATTGAACATAATTTGCATGTAATAAAATCGGCAGACTGGGTGATTGATATGGGTCCGGAGGGGGGAATAAAAGGCGGAGAAGTGGTTGCGGAAGGTACGCCGGAGAATCTAGCACAGAGTGCAAAAACGCCGACTGGGGAATACTTAAGAAAGTATTTGAAATGAGTTGGAAAAATGATCAAGTTTCAGAAGCGGAAACTGAAAAGATAATTAAATTAGCAAAAGAGGCATTAAAACTAGAGGGGGATTTCGTGGAAATGGGGTGTTATAAGGGGGATACATCATTATTATTGGCGGAGGTTTTGAAAGGCGCTTCGAAAAAATTATGGATTTATGATTCGTTTGAGGGATTGCCGGAAAAGAAAGATGAAGACAAATCAGTTTTGGGCGTTTTATTTAAAGAGGGGGAATTAGCGGTAACGAAGCGGGAAGTGAAAGAGAGATTTTTAAGGGCGGGACTTTCGGTACCGATAATTAAAAAGGGGTGGTTTTCTGAGTTAAAGGAAGATGATTTGCCAGAGAGAATTGCGTTTGCATTTTTAGACGGGGATTTTTATGAATCAATTAGTGATTCTTTGAAGTTAGTGATGCCGAAGATGATCAAAGGCGGAGTATTAGTAGTGCACGATTATTCGAATCCGGCTCTTCCGGGGGTAAAGAAGGCGGTAGATGAAATTCAGGTGACGAATTCTGTGAAGTTAATCTTGATGTAGACTTTTGGCTGAAGGGAAGTAGAGTATAATTAAGAAAAGGAGTTGTCATAATTTTTTATGGTTAAGAGTGGGCTAACCGAGAAGAGAATGCGGGATAGGCGATTTCGGAGAACAGAGAAGGCGATTCTCTATGCGGTTTTTTCAGTACGAGATTATCCGAACGCAAGTATCGTTGCGAAAAAGGCACGGATTTCGCGCTCGACACTTTACCGTCACCATAAAAATACAAGAAACATTATTTCGGACTATGAAAAATACATGCTGAAAAAGTATTCAAGAACGATAGAGAAATGGGGGGAGAATAAGAAACTGAGATTTTATTTTGAGCAAATGCTGGTTTTTATTGTCGCAAATAAGAAAATCATATTGTTTTTATTGAAGAATGGAAGGAAGGGGATATTTGAGGGAATGATGACGAAGCTTGAACTAAAAGTGGCCAAAGCAGCGAGGTTACCAAAGCAGGCGAAGACGATTTTAGTGGTTTACAAGGGAGAAGTTTTGGGTTTATTAGAAGAATGGGGAAAAAGTGGGTTTTCGGACAAAGAATTAGAAAAAGTATTAGAGAATATAATGTATCTGACTGACACAATAAGAAGAAGATTATTGGGTTTGGAAAATTAGCACTCTGGGGTTGTAAGTGCTAAATTTTGTGCTATAATGAAGCAAGAAAAGGAGTAAATTATGGCACTAAAACCTTTAAAAGACAGAGTGGTTGCGGTAGTGGAGAAACCGCTTGAAAAGACTAAATCCGGAATTTTGCTCGGAGAAGCAAAAGAGAAACCGGCGTATGCGATAGTAGAGTCGGTGGGGCCAGATGTAAAAAGTGTGAAAAAAGGCGAAAAAATTGTTTATAAGGAATATTCGACGACTGAGATTCGGATTGACGAAAAAAATTATATTATCTTAAAAGAGGAGGATGTCTTAGCGACATTGTAAAATTATGGCAAAGAAGATTTATTACGAAGCAGAAGCTAGAGAAAAAGTACTTTCGGGGGCGAAACAGTTATATGATGCGGTAAAAGTGACGTTTGGGCCGAAAGGTAAAAATGTGATTATTGAAAAGGAATATGGAGCGCCGGTAATTACGCATGATGGTGTGACGGTAGCAGAGGCGGTCGAATTGCCTTCTAAAGATGAAAGTTTAGGAGAAGCAGTTGGGGCGAAGTTGATAAAAGCGGCAGCACAGAAATTGAACAAAGTGGCTGGAGATGGGACGACAACAGTAACGGTATTAACTTATAATATTCTTGCAGAAGCAAATAAGTTGATTGCGGCGGGGGTAAATCCGATGGAGCTTAGACGAGGGATTGAGAAGGCGGGGGCAAAAATAGTGAAGGAGATTGAGCAAGTTGCTGAAAAAATTGAAGGGAATTCGAATAAAGTTGCGGAAGTAGCGACGATTTCGGCAGGGGATGCGGAGATCGGGAAGTTGATTGCGGAAGTAATTTCGAAAATTGGTAAAGAAGGCGTCGTGACGGTAGAAGCAGGTCAAGGGCTTGAAATGGAAGAGGAAATTGTAGAAGGATTTTCGTATGATAAAGGCTATTCTTCTCCATTCTTTATTACTGATGTGAACCGTCAAGAAGCGGTGTTTGATAAGCCTTTAGTTTTGGTGACGAATCGGAAGATTTCGGCAGCGAATGACATTTTGCCGCTTTTGGAGAAATGCGCACAGGCGGGAAGAAAAGATTTGGTGATTATTGCGGAAGAAGTAGAAGGCGAAGCTTTGTCGCTTCTAGTTTTGAATAAATTAAAAGGAGTGTTTAACTCGTTAGTCTTAAAAGCGCCGTCGTTTGGAGATAGGCGAAAAGAAATAATGGAAGATATTGCGATTTTGACGGACGCGACGGTAGTTTCTTCGGACAAAGGGCTTAAATTAGAAGAAGTAGGGTTAGAAGTTTTAGGTTCGGCGGCGAAGATTATTGCGACAAAGGATGAGACGACGATTATCAAGGGGGCGGGAGATGCGAAAGCGGTCAAATCAAGGATTGAATTAATTGGCAAACAAGCAGAAATGGCGAAGTCGGATTATGAGAGAGAAGAGTTTGAAAAACGAGCGGCGGCGTTGTCTGGAAAGGTAGCAGTGATTAAGGTTGGTGGTGCGACGGAGACGGAGATTGAGGAGAAGAAGTATCGAGTTGATGATGCGGTGGCGGCAACAAAAGCGGCACTAGCGGAAGGAATTGTGGCTGGAGGAGGTGTGACTTTGGTTAATTTGGCAAATAAATTAGAAGCGAATGAAAATGGGGCGAAGATTGTTCAGAATGCTTTAAAGACGCCATTTATTCATATTGCTGAAAATGCAGGATTGAACGCGCAGGCGCTTTTAGCTGAAGTAGAGAAGTCGAAGAAAGTTGGATTTGGGATTGATGTGATGGCACCGGAGAAAGGGCTAGTTGATTTAAAGAAGGCAGGAGTGATTGACCCGGCGAAGGTAACAAAAGAAGCGGTAAAGAATGCAACTTCGATTGCAGCGACGGCGATTACGATGGGCGCATTGATTTGCGAAATACCAGAGGAAAAGCCTGCTGCGCCTGATATGGGCGGAATGTACTAAAGAGAAAACCTCCCTTTTGATTTTTAAAGGTAAGTATGATATAATTATAGATAGAGGACGTGCTAAGTAGCATGCTTGCAGTTTTACAAGGGGGGTTTTTGAATGAAAAAATTAGAGTGGAGGACGTTAATTACTGCATTGGTGATTTTTGCCGTTTATGGTGGTTTGTGTTGGCTGGTTGATTCTTTGTTTCTTCCTGCCATCAGTATCTGGAGTACTGGATTTTGGGTATTTATTATCGTATCGCTCATGTTGCTTATACTGACAAATTATATTTTGATGATGGTATGTAACTTGGGCTCGGAATATGTTTTGCTTTTGCCCTTGATTGTCTTTGTAGTATTTGCCATTGGTGGGCTTTCGAGCTGGAATGTATTCCATGCTAAAGCTGCTAGAGAAGTTATGCAAGTGACAAAGGTTGAGGATTTTAAGGAAGGGTTCTCAGATATTTTGGAGTCTTCTGGTAAAGCATTCAATAATTTGTCAGTTGTAGATTATGATATGTCAAAGCTATTGGGCGACAAAAAAATTGCTGGAGTAAAGAATGCTACTTGGTATGATGTGGATAAGGAATATAACCTTATCAAATATCAAAATAAGTATTATCGTCTGTCGGTTATCGATTATGGCGGGTTCTTTAAATACTGGAAGGCTAAACAGAATGGTATTCCGGGGTATGTGCTGGTTGATGTTGTACCAAAGAAGGGGACGATAACGGAAGAGGCAATGATAGTAGAAAGACCGATCCGTTATTCGCCAGGAGCTTTCTTTGAATATGATTTAAAAAGACATATTCGTTTTCAATTTAGGAGTGCGATTTTGGACAAATCGTATCTTGAAATTGATGAGGAGGGAACTCCGTTTTGGATAACTGGAGTTAAAACTCCTACACAGGGACTTTTCGGCGTACCGGTAATTAAATCAGTAATTATCACCAATGCCGAGACTGGCGAATCGTATAGTTGTAGTGTTGAAGACGTGCCGAAATGGGTAGATCATGTCTTCTCATTGAGCTACTTGATGAAGAATGCGCATAATTATTATGCCTATGTGAATGGGTATTGGAATAATAAATTTTCCAAGACTGGGGTCTATCGTTTATCGTATGATTATAAGGACCTTAAAAGCCATAAGAATAGTGATGACAGCGAGGCCGGACAATTCGCTAATTTTTACGGCTATTCGTCAATAGTTGGTTCAGATGGGGATGTATACCTTTATACTGGATTAACTTCGGCAAATAATGCTGAGAGTAATCTCGGATGGGTGACTATCAATACTCGAACTGGTGCGATGACTCAGTATGACGTTGTAGGGGCAGAAGAGGGTTCGGCACAAGCTGCGGTAGAGACGTTAGTTCAAGCTCAGCGTTACGAGGCAACATTTCCTTTGCCGGTAAATATCGGTGGTGAACCGTGTTATTTGATGGCGCTTAAAGGTAAGTCTGGGCTCGTTCAGGGCTATGGGATAGTAAACGTTGAGAACTATTCCATAGCGGTATTCGCTGAAACACTTGAGGGAGCAATCGATGACTATCTTGTAAGGAGTGGAAAAGCAGAAAATGCTTTTAGTCAAGTATTTGAGCCTGAAGACGCAGAAGATGAGCTTGAGGTTAGAACTGGGTTTGGTGAGATTTCGGCGATTTATTCAGCAGAAATTGATGGGACAACCCAGTTTTACTATGTAATTAACGAAGAGCTTTATCGTTCCTCGATTATGATCAATGAGGAACAAGTACTATTTGTTGTTGGGGATAAGGTTCAGTTTGACTTTAGAGAGTTAGGGAAGATTAAAGTGATAACCTCTCTTGAACGGAAAAAATAAGGGGGAGAATACAAAAAAGAAGGAGGCTGATTTGGCCTCCTTTTTCAATACTTAGTTTATTTTTATTAATTATTAGTAGATTCAACAATATAGACGAGAGCGTCTGCACGTTCTTTTTCATCTGGAATTTCGCGAGCGGCTTTATAAGCCGATTCGAGAGCGGCATAATCTTTTGATTCTTCAAAGATTTCACAGCAGATGTTGAACTTTCGAACAGGAGGCATATTGACACGGTCTAAAAGCGGGGCGAGGTCGCGAAGAGCGGCACTTCTGATTTGTCGAACATTTGATTGTCCAGATACTCCGGCTGGGGCGAGATCTGGGAGAGGCACTTCTGTGGTCAATTCAGGAGACATTTCAGGGAGCATTTCCTCCTCGGTTGGTTCAGGAGTGGGAGCTGGAGGAATGATTGAGTCGGGCGTTGGCGCAGGGGCTGGAGCAGGAGCTGATTCTAATGGTGGCATTTCTAATTCTGGGATGTTGGCAACAGACTCCAATGGGGCGATGGGTTCGGGGGCAGGAGCGACCATTTCGACTTTGGCTTTTTCTTCTGGGAATGGTCCAATCGGTTCGCTAAGCTCGCCAGTATCGCCTTCAGGAACTGAAGACGGGGCGGCAACTGGATCAGAAAAAACCGGATCGGTATTCGTTGTATTTGTGATGTCGTCAATTGCTTTTTGTAGATCGTCTTTGTCTACGGTTTGATTTTGGTCCATTTTAGCCCACCTTCTTTAATTAAACTTATGTTTATGATAGCACAGAAAATTTAAATGCGCAAGAAGTTTACGATTTTATCGAGAAAATCGAGTTTAACTTCTTCCATTGGGAGTCTAGCTCCGAGGTTGTCTACGATAGCTTCGCCGCTTCCTTCAGGGAAATAAACTTTAACGGAAAGACCGAATCGTTTTTTCGGAATAAGGACAGCAGAAAAATGCGAGCCTTCTTTTAGAATTCCGAAAGCTTTATAGTCGTCGTATTTATGGATTTTATCGCCTTCAGTTAGACCGTTTTCATCAAGGGAGTATTTGATTTTTCTAGGCGGGCGAAAAGTGGAAATTAGAATAGCAATAACGCTCAAGATAACAAGAACAAGAAAGGTCCAAGCGCTTAAAACGACGGCAAGAATGCCGAGAGCGGCACCGATTACGAATAGACCAATATACCACCAAGTATCGTGGTCGCGGACGATATATTCTTCCGCTTCCCAAGAAATGTTCTTTAATGTTTTAGCCATAAGTTAATTATAACATAGTTTGTCAGTTTGATATAAAAAATGGGTGGGAGATGGGAAATCTCCGGCCCCTCAGGGCGCGCAAAATATTGGAAAAATTAAAAACTTCGTTTTTCGCATCCTTCATAAATCAAAATAATCGAAGCAAGCTCCGATTATTTTGATTTACTTCAGTCTGCTCGAAAAGCTTCGCTT
>JAZMZP010000014.1:0-4783 GCA_045586015.1 Candidatus Nanosyncoccus sp. | reverse complement strand
TAGCATTTTTTAGCGTTATTATAGAGGTAGCTTCTGAATAAAAAAATTACTCAGAAGGTCAAAACAAAAATTTAGCCAAAATAACTCCACACTCTACAAAAAAGACCGGTTTTCCTCGCAGTTACCGGTCTTTTTCTATGTCAAAAAAAAAAAAAAAAAAAATGGTGGAGCTGCCGGATACTGCCTCCGGGTCCGAATTGCCACGTGGATACCATTCTACGCACATAGTTTTCTGTTTCGTCTTGGCTTGTTTAGAAAAGCGGCAGGAAACGAAACTTTTCTAAGCCATGGCTAATTTTCTAATTATTTTTCGCCAATCAAATAATCCTATTTCCGTTGTATGATAATTCCGATCCTACGGAACCTTAGACCGAAACCAGCCTACTAATAATTAGGCATAAGCCGGCATGTAAGCAACATGCGCGGTTTTCGTGTTTTTAGCACTTATTTAATACTTACGGTATTCAATCGGTGCGCCTGATACCTGTTAACGATCCGTCTAAGCTTTGTCAGCCCCAACTGTTGTTAATTTTACCACAACCATCAAAATATTTCAATCCCGAACCAAAAAAAACGTCCAAAATAACACCAAAATCACAACAACTGTTGTATTTTTTACAACAAATTGAACAACAAATTAGAACAGGGAATAATTGAGGGTTATGTTGTTAAAATTACATCAATAAAACTGAACAAATCTATTGATTTTTTATTCCTTTTATGCTAGTATAAAAATAGTCGTGATGACTCAAACAAAAACTTAAAAAATAAAGGCAAATTAACAAAATGAAAACACTAAAACCGTAGAATTAGCGGGCGAAAAGGTAATTTCTAGCCATAAATTACAATTTTAGGAATTACCTAGAGCTCCGCTAAGCCTATTCGATGGAAAAAGCTTTAAAAAAAGGTAATCATCCAGAGAATAGCAAAAAAGTGTAGAGCGCGTTAGAAAATCTTTCGTTAGTACCTTCTTTATTTAAACCAGAGCGAAAGGAAAAAACTAACAAGGATCATGCTTCACCTTGTGTGGAGCGGTCAAAGGGAATGGCGGATTAAGGTCCAGGTCAATAGTTAGATTATAAAGAGCCGGATGACCTCCGCCTCCCTCCAAAAAATATACTTGGGGGCATTTACCAGATATGATATAATAGGGTTATGAAGCATAACCGCGTTATACGTGTCACGAGCATAATAGGACTCGCAGTTCTCATTATTATGCTCTTTTTCACTTCTCCGACGGAAATTGGACCGTTCGGAGTTTTATTATTTTTTACAACAGTTTATATTACCTTCTTTGGCATTATTTCACTCCTATTTCAGGTCTTCAAACGCATCGCTTTTAAAAAACCAAACCTTAGAAATAAAGATTACCTCTATTCCGCCGTTTTTGCTTTTGCTCCCATTATGGTCTTAATGGCACGTTCCTTCGGGGCTATTAACCTCTGGACTATTGTCTTAATTTGTCTTTTTACTGCTTTAGCCGAATTTTTAGTATACAAAAGAATTTAAATTGTGATAAAATAAGCATATGGACAATGGTCAGCCGATAAATCCCTTTAACCAAGAGCCGTTTTTCACGGCCGGAGTTGGCAACGCGCCAGAAACCAAAAATCCAGATGAAGCAAATAGCTTAGATTCGAACAACTACAATCCAAATCACGATTTAAGGAATATCGGTAATACGGCAATCGTTTCGCCTGGCGAACAAGGTGTTTTGCCCTCTGAAATTTCGCTAGAGAATCAAGCTCCTGACGGGAGTCAAGGACAGCTAGGTCAAATTGTTAACCTCGAAACACCATCAAATAACGAGCAAACTACAGCCATTCAGCCCGCAAGCACCAATCAAGTTCCCGAAACGTCATCTAAAAACGATAAGTCTATCGTACAAGCGGCCAAATCTCTAGAATCAGAATTCTTCCAAACTGGCGACGCCAGTAAATTCTATACAGAAGCTCAAGACGAAAGGGTGTCAAAATGAAACTAACCTGTTTTAGTATTTTTTACAACAGTCAAACAAGAGGGGTAACATCTTAATGGAACCGTGGGTGGTAGTTTTAATTGCGGTAGTATCCGTAATTTTGCTAGCTTCGATTATTTTTGCCTCTAAAATCTCTACTCTTAGAAAAGCTAAAAAATACGAACGTGGGCTTAAAATGACCTCGCTTCTTATTCATTTACCTCCGACTACCGATGACATTGATGGTGGTGGCCGCGATAAACGTGACGTCGCTAATGAAGCCGTCTCTAAAGCCCAGATAATGTACTCTATTCTTTCATCGACCATTTCGAAAGGCTTTAAAACTAAACTTTACGGCCAAAGACATTTCTCTCTTGAAATTATCGCGAAAAACGGCTTTATTAGATATTATGCGATTGTTCCATCTGAGTTAGTGGACACAATCAAACAAGCCGTCCAATCATCCTATCCGACCGCCAGATTAGAGGAAAAACGCGAAGAGAACATCTTCGAAGGAGGCGGCGGAGCCGACGCTGTTTCTGGTGCTGAATTGACCTTAAATAAAGACTATTATCTCCCGATTGCGACTTATGAAGATACTAAGCGCGATGCCCAAATGGCGATTTTAAACGCCCTCTCTAATGTGGGTAAAAATGAAGGGGCAGCTGTACAAATTCTTTTCCGTCCTGCACAAAAAAATTGGTCATCACGCGGTAAGGTATACATGGAAAATGTCCAAAAAGGCAAAAAAGTCAAAACCGGCGGTGCTTTATTCGGACAACTAGTTATTGATATTATGCGTGCTCCGTTCGAGCCGCCATCCGAAAGAGAGGAAAAGAAAACCGAAACAATAACAAATGCCAAACAGGATGAGATGACCGCCATTACAAACAAAATGCGTTTTCCAGCCTTCGAAACTTTAATTAGGGTCGTTGCCAGTTCGCCCAGTAGTGCTCGCTCTGAAGCGATTATGGGTGGCATTGTTTCAGCTTTTGCTCAGTTCAACTCCCCAGAATTAAATGGTTTTAAAGTAAACACTATGAAAAATCCTAAAAAACTTACTGTCGACTATACTTTTCGCTTTTTCCCAGTCAAAACCGATTCAAATATCTTAAATAGTGTAGAGTTAGCCTCCATTTTTCATCTTCCAGAACAAAATGCTATCCCTAATTCGAGCGTTGAACGTCAACTCGTAAAACAAGTTGATGGCCCTGCGAGACTTGCCACCGAAGGTCTTTTCCTTGGTACAAACGAATTTCGCGGCGTTAAAAAAGCCATTTATTTGCAGGAAAAAGATCGCCGTCGCCACATGTACGTCATTGGGCAAACTGGTATGGGTAAATCCGTTTTCCTCGAGAATCTTGCTTTCCAAGATATGTGCGATGGGCGTGGTTTCGCTTTTATCGACCCTCACGGTGACGCCGTAGAAGCTCTCCTTAAACGTGTCCCAGAGGAACGTATTGATGACGTTATTTATTTTGACCCTGCCGATATTGAGCACCCAGTCGGTATGAATATGTTTGAATTCACCACTGAAGACCAAAAAGACTTCATCGTTCAAGAGGGAATTAGTATGCTTCAGTCTCTTTTCGACCCCCAAAACCAAGGCTTCTTCGGCCCGCGCGGCCAACACATGTTTAGAAACGCCGCTCTTCTTCTTATGGCTGACCCAGCCGGCGCTACCTTTATCGATATTCCTCAATGCTTCACCGACCCAGAATTCGTAAAATCAAAGCTTAAATATGTCACTGATAAAGCCGTCTACGACTATTGGACCAAAGAGTTCCCGGCTTCTCAAAAATCAAACGATGCTGGCGAAGTTACTACTTGGTTTGCCTCAAAATGGGGCCCATTCATCGCTAATACCATCATGAGAAACACCTTAGGCCAGGTCAAATCCGGTTTCAATATTCGTGAAATTATGGATACTAAAAAAATCTTTCTCGTCAACCTCTCTAAGGGTCGTCTCGGCGATATAAACGCGAATCTTCTCGGTATGATTTTCGTAATGAAGTTCCAACAAGCCGCTATGTCGAGGCAAGATATCCCTGAAGACCAGCGTCAAGATTTCTGCCTCTATGTTGACGAGTTTCAGAACTTCGCTACCGATAGTTTTGAATCTATTCTCTCTGAGGCTAGGAAATACCGCCTTAACCTCATCGTCGCTAACCAGTTTATGACCCAGCTCACCGAAAAAATTAGGGAAGCACTTCTTGGTAACGTCGGTACCGTCATTTGTGGTCGTATCGGCGTTACAGATGCCGATTTAATGGTCAAAGCATTTACGCCTACTTTCACCGCGGAAGACCTGACCAAAACCCCGAACTTTGCAGCCGTCGCTAAGGTTATGATGTTTGATATGCCGTCTGCTCCATTTACAATGAGTCTCCCAGCTCCTATGGGAGAACCAAACGATGAACTCATGGAGAATTTGAAAGTCTACTCCGCTACTAAATTCGGCAAAACTCGCGCTGAAGTCGAAAAAGAAATCCAAGACCGCTGGAGTGCTGCTGAAAAAGCAAAAAATAGCGAAAAAACCGCATCAGAGGACCTAGAAGACCTTCTTGACCCAAAATCCGTAATGAATCCATCTTCCGCACCAGACGACCCTTCTAGCGCTTCTAAAGGGCCTAAAAAAGGCTTTTTGGACGAGTGGTTGTCGAAAAAAGCTGCATCTACTCCGCCAGAACCTAAACCCGAGCCTATTCCCAAACCTGTACTCGCTCCCGAACCTACCCCAGAATCCGCCCCTGAGCCAACTCCCGAACCTACTCCCGAACCTGAGCCAGAACCAGCCCCAACCCCTGAAGAATCCCCCGAAGAAGT
>JAZMZP010000013.1:0-108499 GCA_045586015.1 Candidatus Nanosyncoccus sp. | reverse complement strand
AATCTCCATAATAATATTATGTTTGTCCTTAAAGTAAATTTTATCACTTTTTGCCTTAAAAAAACCTAAATTCTTATCGCGATATTTTAATTTTTCATCAAAAGTAATTCTAAGCTTATCTTCGCCTTGATAACTTTCGCGTTGATACATAACTAAAATTCTTGGTTTTAAATCAAATTTTTCGATCAAATAATCAACTTCTTTAGCGACTTGGAGGTCGTCTTTAGTTTCGATAGAACGCGAGGCAAGTTCGAACATCGTTGCTTTGTTTTCAACTAATTCATTAAAATCTTCATTTGTAATCATTACGCGGCGTTTAAAACCCGGGTTAGCTTCTTTACCGCGTAGTTTGGTTTTAATTTCGAGAAATACACGATCATAGCCGCCGTAAGAACGGGCGCGAAGCTTTTCTTTAAAGACCGGTTGATCGATTGATTGAATAATTAAATCATAATTTTCGGTATCGAAATAAAGATTAAAAACATCGGATTTAAAATAACCATCCTTTTTCATTTGTTTTTTAATCACTTTTAATAGATTTTTCTTTTGTTCAGTTGTGATTAAATATTTTTTTTCAATACGGTCGAAAACTTTAGTTTCCATACTATATATTATATACGATGGAAATAAAATAAAGTTTAAAATCTAAGTTTTAAGGTAGATTTAATTTGTGTATATTATAATCGAGGTATGAGAATATTGTATGTAGAAGACGAAAAATTTTTAGCCGAAGCGGTCATTCATTTATTAAAGAAAGAGAAGATAAATGTGGACCACGCGGCGGATGGGGAAGAAGGTTTAGAGCTTGCCTTAAAGCCAAATTATGATGTAATTGTGCTGGATATTATGTTGCCGAAAATGTCTGGTTTAGATGTTTTGAAAGCCGTAAGGAATCGAGGCATTAAGACGCCAATTATTATGCTTTCAGCATTAAATGAAGTAGAAGATAAAGTTCGAGGACTTGATTATGGGGCGGATGATTATCTCGCAAAGCCTTTTAAATCGATCGAATTAATCGCAAGAATCAAGGCTTTAGTAAGAAGGCCAGCACTTGCTGAAACGAAAATATTGAATTTTGAAGATTTAGAATTCGATGTCACAAATCGAACTTTGAATGGAGTTGAGTTGACCGATAAAGAAGCAAGGATTTTTGAGATGCTAATTAAAACTCCGGGAGCTGCAGTTACGAAAGGGCAAATTTTGGCACACGTGTGGGGTTCAGAGTCGGAATTTGAAGAAAATTATGTCGAAGTATATATTTCATATTTGAGAAGAAAAATTAAGAGTTTGAAGTCTAAAACTGAGATAAAAACTATTCGCAATTTGGGTTATAAATTATGTTCAAGAAATTAAGAAATCGGTTAGTTTTAATCAATCTTGGGATTACTTCGATTGTTATCGTTGTAATTTTTACAACAATATATTTGGTTGCGACGCATTCAGCAAACCAACGACCGCCAATGCCGGAAAACCAAATCAATATCTATACAGATGACTTTGAAAACATCATTAAGGTAACTATTGAAAATGAAAAGCAAGCGGCGGCGAGAGATTTACTGATAATGTTGATTGTTTCTGGTGTAGCGATTGAAGTGATAGTGGCTTTTGTTTCTTATTATCTTGCTGAAGAAGCGATTAAGCCAGTGCGCGAGGCTTATGAGTCGCAGAAGGTCTTTATCGCGAATGCTTCGCACGAGATAAAAACTCCGCTCGCCGCAATTTCGGCGAACCTCGAAGCGGCGGATATAAAAGGGAATAAATGGATTTCGAATGTAGAAAAAGAAACTGCGAAACTAACGGAATTAAATAACGAACTCTTGATTTTAGCGCGGACAGATTTAGTGAATGAAGCTAGGGTTGAAGAAGTTGATTTAGGTAAGGTATTAAACGAATCTCTAAAGAGTTTTGAGCCACGAATGGATGGAATAAAGATGACAAAAAATCTTAATATTTCCGGGAAAGTAAAAATCAATAAAAATGATTTTTTGCAAATATTTAATATATTGATGGATAATGCAGTAAAATATTGCAATAAAAAAATCCGAATCGAATTAGATGACCATAATTTGATAATTTCGAACGATGGAGCGAAAATACCGAAAAAAGATTTAGAACATATTTTCGAAAGATTTTATCAAGTAGATAAAACTGCGGATGGAGTTGGGCTTGGTCTTTCGATTGCAAAGGCCACAGCAGAAAGAAATGGCTGGACTTTATCAGCAGCGAGCGAAAAAGGATTAACTTCTTTTAAGTTGAATTTTTAAGAAAAAACCGGGCCAATGGCTCGGTTTAAGTCTTTTCATCAATGTACAACTTATGTTTTTTCTTGTAACGTTCAATTAGTGCACTAGCGTGCACCGGGGTTGAGATTTTAAGCTGTTCTGGTATGGTTTCCATTTCGCAAAGCTCTTTCATAATGTCAAATACATTTTCTTTAGTTGGTTTAATTTTTTGCGCTAAACAAAGTTCTGTAGCGATGTCAAAGAGAATGCCGGGATGAAAAGTTTGAATCGATTCTGTGCTGAGAAGATTTTCATCCGAAATTTTTGGTTGCTGGTTTTCCCATTTGGCGGTTTCATCAGCTACTTTTTTTAGTTTATGATGCGCGATAAGCCGATCGAGAACTTTTTCTGTATCGATTAACCTATTCGTCAGGCCACATCGAACACATTCATATCTTGCTGGGATAATTTCGTAATCCGAAGAATGAAAACCCACAGTGTATTCAGCTTTGCGCACTTCAACGAATAAATGTTGGCACGAACGCCATTTCTTGATGATTGTTTTAGTTTCATCGGTCGAGCGGCTGCGTCCTCTAATACATCGGGCGAATCCATCGTTGTTTCGACTCATCCTCAAGAAAAGGTCTGCTTTTTGCATATTCTCACCTCTTTTCAATGTGCTATACTTTGATTTAAAAATAGAGTAACCTGATAATTATAACATATTGGCGAAGTTTTCCGTATTATGATAGTATATGAACAATGAGTAAAGAAAACGAAGATACTTTAACTGTATATGACGTTACGGCACAAATTTATTTAGATAATACTATTAAACACGATAAAAAGCATCCAGAGCAAGCCCTTATTAAGAAAAAGAAATTAAAAGATAAACTTAAAAATGTTTTCAGCAGTTTGTCTTCAGGTGCTAAAGTTTTAGAAATAGGTTCGGCGGATGGAGAAAATGCAAAGCTACTTGAGTCATTTGGTTTCGATGTGACTGCTTCTGATATTGCGCCAGCTTTTCTTACTGCTTGCGAAAAACAAGGTCTTAAAACTCTCAAACTAAATGTATTGACTGACGATTTGCCTAGTGGGCTTAACGGTGTTTTATGCTGGCGTGTTTTTGTTCATTTTACTCCCGATGATATTGCTCTAGCTTTGCAACGAATTTATGATGCACTTTTGCCTGGTGGGCGTTTGATGTTTAATGTGATGAATAAAGCGAAGCATGATTGCAATGAAGAATGGTTAGATTTTGAAGGTGATTATAAAATGGGGGCTAAACGCTACTATGCTTATTATGATAAAAAAAGAATTTCAGGTATAATTAATAAAACTAATTATAAAATTAAATCTAACTGGCAGGAACATAGTAAAAAACACGATTGGCTCTGCTTTGTCTTGGAGAAATAAATGAAAAAAGTAGATAGTGAAATCATTAATTATGTTGAAACAAGTATATTGCCGAAGTATAAAAAAATTGGTGGGCATACTGATAAACATATTAAACAGGTTATCGAGCGTAGCCTTCGGTTTTATCGACAGTCGCCAGATTTAAATATTAATATGGTTTGTGTAATTGCAGCATATCATGATTTAGGTCGATTAATTGATAACGAAACTCATAATATTGAGTCGGCAAAATTATTGCGTAAAGATGAATTTATTAAGGATCATTTCTCTAAAAAGGAGATTGATATTATGGCGGAAGCAATCGAGGACCATCGAGCTTCACTTGGGCGTGAGCCACGTAGCATATACGGAAAACTAGTATCTTCTGCGGATCGTACTACGAGTATTGATGACATGTTGAGTAACGTTTATGATTACACTAAATATTTACATCCAGAAATGAACGAAGATCAAATAATAGAAGAAGCTCGTTACCATCTACGCATAAAATATTCTCCAGACGGATATGCGGCAAAAACGATGTATTTCGACGATCCTGATTTTAAAGCTGTGTTAATAAAAGTAGAATCATTGACGCGCAGTCCAAAAAAATTTGCACAGATTATGCGCGAACATAATCGAATGCGTTCTTAAAACAAAAATGGCTGAGTACTATATTTAAAGTTCGAGCACTCATCCTAGCCAATTACACTACAATACACAGATAGCCATATTATTTAGCTGTAACTGCTTCCAACGAATACACAAAAAACATAATTATAAGGATAACAGCCCAATATACGCACGCAATAATTAGGGCCCATTTCAATATTTTAGCTAAGATTTTAAATTTTTTTGTTTCTTCTTTAATTGTTACTTGTGTATTTTTGTCAGATGGGTTTTTCTTCAACTTTCTTGAATTAACCATATAGCTTACCGACCAAATGCAGAGTGTTATTAACGCAAACCAAACGAATAGTACAAGTAGCGTAGTAGCAATATAATCTAATTCTGTCTCAAAGCCATTTCCTGGAATATTTTTTATTAATTCCATTGATGGTAATGTCAGAGCTAATGCTATAACTGTAACAACACCGAAACGAATGGCGCTTTTTATTGCTTTTTCTTTCTTTTCAGTACTATACATACTCTATTGTATTATAATACGCTTAAGTCTTTTTCAAATGTTCTTATGGCTGGGGTGGTAGGACAGCGGTTTGCTTCGCAAACCACAACGCCGGGCGTCGTCTCGAAATATCTCAAATATATTTGAGATATTTACTCGTCTCCTACGGCGTCCGAACCCTACGGGTTCTCGTCCAACTATCTAAGTAATAGAAAATACCCGACCAAATGGTCAGGTATTTTCTATGGCTGGGGTGGTAGGACTCGAACCCACGAATGGCGGGACCAGAACCCGCTGCCTTACCACTTGGCGACACCCCAAGCAAATTTATTTTACCATATTTAAGCGTAAAGTGCTATAATTTAGTTATTATGGCAAAGAAAAAGATTTTTACAATTGAACAACTTGAAAAACTTTCTGCCGAAGAGGTGATTGATAGAATTCAGCATAAAAACTATTCTTTGCTCGAAACTTTTGGGGCGGGGAAGATGCGACGTGAGATGGTCCCGGTTGGGAAGGCTTGCAATACGGCGATTAATTATTTTCTAGGTACGACTGGTCCGAAAAATAATGTCGAGAAACATAATAAAGCAGCCAGAAGAAAGTTAGTTAAGGTCTTATCGAAATTGACTCCCGGAGACTATGCCGGAATGCCGAAAGATACAAAAAATGGTCTTGTAGTAGGTTTTAACCACCCATCGCTTGGAGAAATTGCTCGAATTTTAATGATGAAAATTGATATTATGGGTGAAGCTAGGATGTATTTTCCGGTTAATTTGCCATGGTATGAAGCTTTAGCGCCAAATTATGAGCGAATTCTAAGACTTGGAATAGTAATTACTCCGACGATTACGCCTTCGACTTGGAAAAAGATGGGTCTAAAAGAGGGGACTGAGATGTATGAAATCGGGAATCGTTTAAAGCGTGAATTTAGAAATATTTATACCGATTTATCTCACGAAGGACTAAAAGAAGGAGGTGTGGTTTTCGTGGCGCCTTCAGCGACAAGACAAGCTACCGTCTTTAAAAATGAGGATGTTTATGAAAAACGTGAAGAAATTATTCCGACGATGTCGATGCTGGCTTTGAAACTATATAGCGACCCAAAGATGGAATGTGATTTTTTGCCGATGGCAGTTTTGCCGCCAGATGGCTATAAACGCGGCTTAAACTTTTATAAAAAATACACTTTAATTCCCGGTAAAAAGATGACGGCGGCGGAAATTCGAAAAAAATACTTTACTACTAAGAACCCGAAGCGGCTTGAGGGCTTTGATTACGATTTCCACAAGCGAATTGCCGAAAAATTACCAAAAACATTTTGGTATTAATGTGATATAATCATAAGCATGGAAACGGAAGGGCAGTTTTTTTACCATCCACTAGAAAATATCGAAGATGTAGATATTTTTTACGAGGCAACTGAGCGTAGTCATTTAACGAAAGCTATCGGTCCAGAGCGACCGTATACTTATTGGACTATTGAGTTATATGATCAGGATAACGGATTTAGAGGCGGTGGTGGTCTTGGCGTTTTAGCGGCAGACACTAGAAGAGTAGCGGAAAAGATGGGAGTGCCGTTTGTGACGGTTGTGCCATTTTACCCGCGAGAATCAAAACAATTCATCAAAGACGGAAAGCTTGTTGATGAGCATATCGAAAAAGATTATCGAGAATTTGGGTTTAATTTAGTAGATAAAGTTTATATTAAGTGTTGCGGAGAGCTTTGTGCGCTCGATGTGGTTGAAAAAAGATTTAGAAATACGAGAATACTTTCGGTTACGGAACCGAATTTCGGAGAGCTTTATTCGGACACGAGTGGTTCTGATCATCGTTTATACCAGGAAGTTGCGCTTGGTTTCGGAGGTTATGCTGCCTTGAAGCTGGTTGGCCTGCGCCCGGCGATAATTCAACTTAACGAAGTGGCGACTTTCTTTGCGGCGCTAGCGAGACTTGATGAATTAGTCAGTAATGGAATGGATTTTTACGAGGCGGTAGTTTATACGAGAAAACACACTTTATACACGAATCATACTTTAGTGCAAGCTGCTGAAGCGGAGTTTTCTTATGAGCAATTCGAGCGCTATGTTTTTCCGAATGTGCGTTCGCTCGCGGTTAAAAAATGGCTAGCTGAAAAGTTTACTAATGGAAAGATTAAACTATCTTCAGTTTCGATTGAAATAGCAGAACTGAGGAGCGGCGTTTCGAAATTACACGCAAGAGTCGCAAATTATCACGATCTCGCCGGAAATAGAATCAAATTTAAACCTATCACGAATGGGATAGATATAGAAAAATGGGTTTTACCGGAAATTTTGGCGTATTACAAAGAGGAGGAAATTTTTGATACAAAAGATATGCTAACGCCGAATTTCGCTGATAAAATTGAACAGATTACGGCTTCGGATGTCCATAGATTTAAGCAAATTGGGCGAGGTATTCTAAATGAAATCCTAAAAACACGCCCGGATCAGGACGGACGAATTCTGAATTTTGGTGATGATGATTTTGTTTTCGTGTTTAAACGTCGATTTGTTGACTATAAAAGACCAGATTTACCATTTCGTGATCCTTTAAGGCTGAGGAATGTTCTAGAAAGTCGAAATGCACATTATATTATATCTGGTCGAATTCATACCGGCGATGAAAATATGGTGAAAAAACTACATCATATATTCGATGTGATACATAAAGATGATTATCTACGTGAACACGTGCATTATCTTTCTGATTACGACGAAAAGCTAGCTTATGGACTTTCAGTTGGCTCGAATGTCGCAGTTAATTTGCCGATTGTAGGGCTTGAGGCTTGCGGAACATCTTGGATGAAGGATGTAGCGAATATGGGTCTTTTGATTTCGACGCACGATGGTGGAGTGGCGGATGCCTCTAGTAAATCATATTTGAATGTTTCAGGCGAAGACGAACACGAAGAGTTGAATAATTTGCTCCAAAGAATGGAAGAGGCGATGGCGATTTGGGATAGTGAGTTTGATTTAGAATATATGATAAAATTACAGCTTACGAATTTTTTGCCGATTATTTCGGGCACTAGAATGATGAAAGATTACCTTGACTATTTATTCCCGGTGTAGTATAATCTTGACAAGTCTGGTATCAGACTTTTTTGATACCTAAGTAAAGGAGTAAGATGGCAAAGATTACTAGAATCAAAGCGAGTGACTCTCCGAAGAAAACGGAAGAGGACGCGCCGACGATTACGCGAAAAAAAGTGGTCGTCGAGGACAAAAAGTCGGAAAAATTAAAAAGAAAAGAGGCTAAAAAAGCCGAAAAAGAGATTAATAAAAAATCTGACAAAAAACCATTTATTTTAATTAGACCATTCGTATATCTTTTTAGATATATTCGTGATTCGTGGCGAGAACTACGGCAAGTTAGGTGGCCGAATCGCAAAGCGACTTGGAAAATGGTGCTCGCAGTGATTATTTATACTGCGCTCTTTGTCGCGGTTATTTCTTTGCTTGATGTTTTCTTTAGCTGGTTATTTAATTTAATTTTAGGAAAGGGTTAAAATGGCAGTAAATAGATATGATGATACGAGAGCTTGGTATGCGATTTCGACATATTCTGGCTACGAAGATAAGGTCGCGGACTCGATTAATCAACGCGTAAATACAGTCGAGATGGCTGATAAGATTTTTGAAGCAATCGTTCCGAAGGAAAAGCAAATTGAAATTAAGAACGGCAAAAGAAAGATTGTCGATCGAAAGATTTTACAAGGTTATGTACTCGTTGATATGAAACTTTCGGATGAAACTTGGTATATTATTCGCAATACGCCGGGCGTGACTGGTTTTATTGGAACCGGAACACAACCTACGCCTGTTTCTGCGAAGGAAATCGCGAAAATAAAGAAACGAATGGGCGTTGAAGACCCGAAGTTTTCGGTTAAATATGAAGTTGGCGAAGTAGTTTCGATTACGGATGGTCCATTTAAGGGCTTTGATGGTTCAATTTCTGAAATTGATGCGGCTAAAGGTAAACTAAAGGTTATGGTTTCGATGTTTGGGCGCGAAACGCCGGTCGAGCTTGACGCTTTACAAGTAAAGCAATTGTGATATAATAATAGAGTTACGCACTAGAAAGGTTTTTTATGGCAGAAAAGAAAGTTATTGGAAATTTGAAGTTGCGCATTCCGGCGGGACGTGCAACGGCGGGACCTCCAGTTGGTTCGACTCTTGGTCAATGGGGTCTTAATATGATGGATTTCATCAACCCTTTTAACGAAGCGACAAAAGATTTAATGGGTAAAAATGTAATTGTTCATATTCGTGTATTTGAAGATCGAACATTTGATTGGAAGAGTTTAGGACAACCGGTTGATGATTTAATACGCGAAGCGATTAAAATTGAGAAGGGTTCGGGGAAACCAAACGTCGATAAGGTCGGTAAGATTTCTAAAGCACAACTCAAGGAGATTGCCGAAAAGAAGATGGATCAACTTAACGCAATCGATATCGAAGGCGCGATTAAAATCGTAGCTGGTACGGCACGCTCGATGGGTGTCGAAGTTACCGATTAATTATTAGATGAAAAACAGCTCTTTTGGGGCTGTTTTTTTGTTTGCTTGATTTTTCCTTTAAAGTGTGATATAATTAGATTTGGTGGATTGACCCAAGAATACTAAAAGGAGGCGGGAAAAATGGGAAAACCACGTTATTTTACACCCCAAGAGCTAAAAGCTCAAGCAATGAAGTTTTGGAGGATTTATGCCGAGGATTATAGAAATGTAATTCCTCGATATAAGGCACTCCTGAAGAAAAGGCGCGAAATGAAAAAAAGCGTCTATGGCTGCACTAAGCTTCGAGTCAACAAGGTAAAGAAATTTATCCTTGATGATTTCAAGAAAGTGCCTTTCTTCGAAATTGAATCGGAGAAAGACGCCTTAGAGTATCTTGACGAATTAACAATTTCACAGCTGAATTCTTTGTTGTATTATATTGACGCAGCAGTTCATAGTTGCGAATATAAAACAATTAAGAATCGGATTATTGATTTTGAAAAGGACGTGAGGTACTATTCAGGTAGAAAATGCAGCTTCGGGTATGATCCTACATATCCATCCAATGCTTCTCCACGCGCTAATCCGCGACGCGGTTCCGCCGCGAGCCGGAGTGGGCACGCTGAAGGGGAATAAAGAAAGGGGGGCAAAATCCCCTGGGGGCTAAATGCCCCCTTTTTTATTGCTTATTTTAAGAACTTCTGATATAATATATGAATAAAATTAAAAGTTGGGAGGGGTTTTCCCCGTTAATACCACAGAAAGGAAATTATGGCCGAAGAAGAGGTCAAAAACTTAGAAAATACTGAAGTAGTTGAGACTACGGAAGTAAGTGAGCCAGAAAAATTTGCAAAATCTGGCAAGAAATCAAAAAAGCACGTCGAGGAAGTAAAAGCTGAGGAAGAGCGCCAAGCGCGTAAGTTAGAACGTGCAGCAAACGAAGCGGTTGAAAAACCGAAAGGCGCGAAGCCGACTGTTCGTCCGTTAATTGAGCGACGTGGTAAAAAGTATCAAGAAGCGGCAAAATTAGTCGAAAAAGGCAAAACATATAGCCTAAAAGAAGCGATTGAGCTTGCAATTAAGACTAACCCGGCAAAATTCGATGCTTCGGTTGAAGTTCACGCTCGTCTTGGGGTTGATCCTAGACAAGCTGACCAGAATATTCGTACGACAATCGTACTCCCGAATGGGAATGGTAAAACTGTGCGCGTAGCAGTTTTTGCGCCGTTAGATGTTTGTAAAGCAGCAAAGGCTGCGGGGGCAGATATTGCAGAAGACGAAGAATTCTTGAAGAAGCTTGATAAAGGTACGATTGACTTTGATGTATTAATTTCGACGCCTGCTTATATGCCAAAACTTGGTAAATATGCTCGCTTACTCGGTCCAAAAGGCTTGATGCCGAATCCGAAAGCTGGAACTGTAACTGCTGATGTTGAGAAAGCGGTGAAAGAATCTAAGGCCGGGAAAGTTGAATACCGAGTTGATAAACAAGCAATTGTACATATTGGCGTTGGAAAGGTTTCTTTTGGGACAGACAAATTACTTGAGAATACTAATGCGTTTTTCGATAGCTTAAAGGCACAAAAGCCAGCTTCTCTCAAGGGTTCTTATGTTAAATCGGTATTTATCACGACCACAATGGGACCTTCGATCCAACTAGAAAATCTTTATAACTAATCCTGATATGTTATAATCAGGTTATTATGGATAAGATTAAAGAAATCGCAACAAGAATTGGGGGGATGGAAATATATGAATCATTAATAGTGGCGGCCATTGGGCTTACTATTCTATTGTTCGGATACCGAATTAAGAAAGTTGCCTTCTTTATTATCTGGTTTTTGATTGGTTATAACCTGATGATGCTTTTGATGCCGATAATTAATGGCGCAGTTCCGCAAATTGCAACTGATAATTTATGGCAAATTTTATTGCCGATTGCTGGTGGTTTACTTTTAGCTTTGTGTGGGTTTTCAATCGAAAAACTATGCGTTGCTGGAATTTGCTTCTTCCTTGTGATGCTAATCACGGTGCAATACTTCGGAACTGATATTTTAACTTTAGCAATTGGGGCGATTATCGGTATTGTAGCAGCGGGAGCGGCTGTCACGATGATGAAACCGGCTATTATTATCGCAACTTCGATTGCTGGCGCTTGGGCTTTGACGTTGGCGTTATTAAACATTTTCCCGGTAATTGATGCTTCAGTTTTCTTCCTGCCATTTATTGCGGCATTTACTTTTCTTGGTGCGGTTTTCCAGTTTGCAACCACAAAACACGTAGATTAATCTTATTGCAAACTATTTTATTTCGTGATATAATTAATAAAGTTACCAAAGACAGCGACGGGGTTTCCCTTAATTATGTCGCCGAGGAGAATTTCTTACAATTTATTTGGTGACGCTATTTAACAATTAGCTAACTAAATATTAAATTAACCAAAGGAACTTTTTATGGCAATTTCAAAGGATAAAAAGAACGAATTGGTTGCTGATTTGATGGAGCTTCTTACTAATGCGAAAACTACGGTTTATGCTAAATATCAAGGTTTAACCGTAGCGGAGTTGCAAGAGTTAAGAAAAGCTGCCCGCGAAGCGGGTGTAAAAATCAAGGTTGTAAAAAACCGTTTAGTACGAGTTGCGATGGGGCAAATCGCGGTCTATAAAGATACTGACACGACCGGTTTAACCGGACAGTTACTTTATGCAATTTCGTCTGATGATGAAGTTGCGCCGGCGAAGGTTTTAGCGAATTTCGCGAAGACTCACAAGGTGCTCGATCTAGTTGGCGGTTTTAACGACCTCGGGAATGCACTTTCTGGTGATGACGTAAAGGCGCTAGCAGCAATGCCGAGCAAAAACGAACTCATTGCACAGGTGGTCGCGCAACTTCTCTCGCCGGTTACGGATTCTGTTTCCGGACTTGCTGGCGGACTCCCGGGCATTTTGTCTGGACTTGAAGCACACGCAAATTAGTAACTTTTAAGGGGGATAATTAATTAGAAAGGATTTAAAATGGCTACAGATATTAAAAAATTAGCCGAGGAATTAGTTAAATTAACTGTTCTCGAAGTAAATGAATTAAAGAATGTCCTTAAGGACGAATATGGCATTGAGCCGGCTGCGGCGGCGGTCGCGGTTGCGGCTGGTCCAGCTGCTGATGCTGGTGCGGCTGCCGATGAAGGCAAAAGTGAATACGATGTCGTCTTGAAAGACGCTGGCGCACAAAAAATTGCAGTCATCAAGGCCGTTAAGGAAGCTACCGGGCTTGGCCTAGGCGAAGCTAAAGCTATCGTCGATGGCGCTCCGGCGACCGTAAAAGAGAAAGTCGCGAAAGACGAAGCTGAAGCGATGAAGAAAGCACTTGAAGAAGCTGGTGCTACTGTCGAACTCGCTTAATTTTAAAAAGTTAGCTAATTGCAAAAAACTGCCCTCAGGGCGGTTTTTTGTTATAATAGGTATATGTATGATTTTGATTATTTAGGCGAGGGGGAAGTATATCTCGACGCGGCTTGCCAGAGCTTAAGGTCGCGACCAGTAATTGATGCAATTAATAAATATTATACCGAGCATAATTCTTGCGGCGAACGCGTGAAATATAAATGGGGGATTGAGACGGACGAGAAAGTCGAAGCGACGCGGGAAAAAGTTTTAAAGTTTTTAAAGTTATCTCCACGAAAGTATACAGTTTCCTTTACTTTAAATACGACTTATGGGATTAATTTGATTTTAAACCAGCTAGACGGACGAAAATTTAAAAAAGTAATGACAAGTGAAATCGAGCATAATTCGCCTTTTCTTGCAACAATGGCATTTTCCGAACGGACAGGATTGCCGCGTGAAGTAATGAAGAGAAACGAGGACGGCTCGATTGATGTAAGCGCCTATGATTTTACCGACGCGGTAGTCGTTATTAACTGTGCATCGAATTTTGATGGACGAAAATTAGTAAATATTAAGGAAGTTGTTAAGGCAGTACATAAGAGTGACGGGATTGTCATTATTGATGCGGCGCAAGCAATGGCGCATTCTTCCGATATTATCCGTGGAATAGAAGTTGATGCAATTTGTTTTTCGGCACATAAGTTATATGCTCCGTCACTCGGAGTGATTGTTTGGCGAGATGAACTAGTGGAGAAAATGAAAGTTGGTTTTGTTGGTGGCGGAATGGTAGATGATGTGAAGAAGGATTCTTATTTATTGTCGGCTGAGGGGAAAGAACATCGTTACACGAGATTTGAAGCTGGTTTACAGGCTTGGGGCGAAATTGTTGGGCTCGGAGCGGCGCTCGATTGGCTAGAGAAGTTGCCGAAGTCGGCTTGGAAGAATTTAGATGAGAATACGAAAGAACTATATGATTTTCTAGCCGCATCGGAGAAAGTTCATTTAGTAAATAATGCGGCGAACCCGACGATGTCGTTTTATGTCGATGGAGTAGATTCGCATTTACTCGGAAGTGCTTTATCGCGAGAAAATATTATGGCACGAACGGGATATTTTTGTGCACATTATTATCTTGACCACGTTTTAGGGCTTCCGCCACTGATGCGTTTTTCACTTGGGCTACATAATCGTTCGGAAGACATCGATAAGGTTAAGAAGATTATGGAAAAAATTATCTAATAGTGATAGAATAACTATATTATGGTGTGTATAGCTGCGTTTATTATTCTGGCTATTATTGGCGTGTTTGTCGCGGCGATTTCGATTTTTAAGCCCAAGATTGGCAAAGCATATTTAAGGGCTTTGAAAAAAGCTTGGGGTTGTCTATGGAAAAAAGTTAGGCTACAAAAATGCGAAACCGGATTTAAGGATGATGTAAAGAATACTTTGCTTTCAAGAATAATGTTAAAACACCCAAAATGGGTAAAACCGCTTTCAGTTTTAATCGAAATACTATCTATAGTGATAGTCGTGGTCGCAGTTTGGGCAATTCTGACTGCGATTAAATCGCTTTTGGCGTTATGGGCATTAGGAACTTGTAATGTCACAAAACCGGCGGCGTGTTCGTTGGGTGCGGAAGTTTGTTCAATCGACGAAAGCGAGCCGTCGAATATTTTCGAAGCAACTGGACGCTGGTTTACGGAGTGGGGCGAAATATTCGAAGCAATTCCGGACAAATTTAAAACTTACAATGCTGAAGATTATGATTTTAGTTATATTATGATTAATGGTCAAGAAATTGAGGGGCTACCTATTGTTGCGGATATTTTTGATCCAGGTTGCTTAGTCTGTTTGAATTCTTATCGTAATCAGAAGAGCACAGGATTTTTCGATGATTATAATGTTAGGTTAGTGCCATTTGCGATTCAAGATGCGGATGGGAATTATAAGTTTAAAAACTCTGAAATTGTTGTGCGTTATATGTTAGCGGCGGAAAAGGTAAAGACGGGTTCGTCTCTTGGGATTATTGATAGAATTTTTACTGCTAAGAATAGCGAGGGAATTTCTTATCAAAATAAATTTAACGAAGATTATTCGCGCGAAGAGGCGATAAAGAAAATTGAAGCTTGGCTAAAGGAAGATGGGCTGGATGATAAAGAATTAAAAGAAGTTCGCGGCAAAATAAATTCTGAAGAGGTTACGAATGAGATGGATAAGAATAAAGAAATAGTCGAGAAAGAGTTGAAGGTAAAGGGTATTCCGACAATGATTATTGATGGCAAAAAACATACTGGCTTATGGAAATCTGAATAACACTTATGTTTTTATGTATTTTTTACAACATTTTTAGCATCACCGATGTTATTTTAGTGGAAAACTTCTAGCAAAATTGCTTGACTTTACCGGGCGGAAGATATAATATAATATTAATACTATATTTAGACAGGATGCGAGGTGATGTCTGAAATACCAGAAAAACAAATAAAAAGATTGCGTGCGCTTCTAGCCGATGCGGAGACTAATTTGTCGGCTGCAAAAGAGCTTTTAATTTCCGTGATTGGCGACGGCGAAACGATTTCGGCTCCCCGAGATACGATTGTTTCGGGCCCAGAGGGAAAGATTATCGAAGGGATTTTTGACGGACAAATTATGATTGGTCCGGATGGAAAGAACTATCCGGTACCCGCAAACTATGCTTCGAAATCTAAATTAGTCGAGGGCGATATTATGAAGCTCACGATTACGGAAGACGGTAAATTCCTTTATAAACAAATTGGCCCGGTTGAACGAAAAACCGTAATTGGAACTTTGGTACATCACGATGATAAATATTTTGTTGAGGTGGCTGGGAAAGAATATCAGATTCTCTATGCTTCAGTAACTTATTTCCATTTACGGGAAGGTTCGCAAGTTTCCGTAACTATTCCGGCAAATAATGACGACGCGACTTGGGCAGCGGTCGAAGCTGCTCTGTAATGGCGAAAGCGCTTTATCGAAAATATAGACCGAAGACCTTAAGTGAGGTAATTGGTCAGCCGCAGGTAACCGATGTTCTAGTTAAATCTCTAAAAGCGGGTAAAGTTTCGCACGCTTATCTGTTTGTTGGTCCCCGTGGGACGGGAAAGACATCGGTTGCGAGAATTCTTGCACACGAGATAAATGATTTTGACTACGAAATTGAAGATAATTATGTTGATATTATCGAAATTGATGGAGCAAGCAATCGTGGAATTGACAACATCAGGGAACTGCGTGAAAAAGCTTTAATTGCGCCGACGAGCGGAAAATATAAGGTTTATATTATCGATGAAGTACATATGTTGACAAAAGAGGCTTTTAATGCGCTACTAAAGATTCTAGAAGAGCCGCCGAGACACGTAGTATTTATTATGGCAACAACTGACGCCTATAAAGTTCCGGTTACAATCACATCTAGAGCCCAGACTTATACTTTCGAGCTTTCTGATAATGAAACTATGTTTAAGTATTTAAAATCGGTGGCTGAGAAAGAAAAAATCAAGATTAGCGATGATGCGCTTTCGATTATCGTAAAACGTGGCGGTGGTTCCTTCAGGGATTCATTGTCGCTACTCGATCAGATTTCAACTTTATCGGATTCAGAAATCACAAAAGAATTAGTAGTTTCAGCTTTTGGATTGCCAGAAGACGAAAAGATTAAAGAATTATTAGATGAATATCTTTCGGGTGATGTTGTAAAAGTCACAAAAGTATTGAAAAATTTATTGATGTCTGGAGTCAAGCCGGAAACTTTGGCGGAAGAATTGATTTTAAACATCATTGAAAACCCTCTGGTAGAATATCTGCCTTTGCTTTCGAAATTACCAGAAGTAAAAGCGCCGTTTCCGGAAGCGAAACTCTTAGTCGCATTGGCGGATGAGGCATTAGATATTTCTCAGCGAAGGGGGGTGCGGAGCGCGGCAGCGCGAGCTAAAGCGCCGGCCGCCCGTGGCGACGGGCCGGCCGGACGCGCCCCCGAGCGAGAAGTATCTAATGCCCCGGCCGACGCTAGTAATTTTAGTTGGGAAGGGTTTTTGGAGCGAGTGAAGGAAGCGAATGATGCGATTTATGCGCAGCTTTTAAAAACTGAATATGAATTTTCGAATAATGTTTTAGAGCTTTATCCACCAAGAAAAATTGTTAAAACAATTTTGGAACGAGATAATAATAAAAAAATTCTAGTCGATGCTGGGGGTGGGGTAAAAATTAAAATTAATGACATCGGGACGAACAAATCAAAAGACGATACGCTCGCAAAAATTTCTGATATAATGGGAGGAGAGGTAAAAAACGATGGAGGAGAAAGCCCGTTCTAAGGAACCTGGTGGTCGAGTGCCACCGCAAGACATAGTCGCCGAGAAGTCCTTGCTTGGTGCGATTATGTTGTCTAATGACGCGTTGCCGGAAATTTTGACGATTCTTAGACCGCAAGATTTTTACGAAGAACGGCACCAAATTATTTTCCAGGCCATAATGGATTTATACGACCAGCACAAACCGATTGATTTATTGACTTTAACGGCGGATTTAAGAGCGAAAAAGAAATTGAAAAATGTTGGTGGGCCGACATATTTGACCGATATTTCGAATTTCGTGCCGGCGGCTTCACACGCAAAGGCGTACGCGGAAATTATCGAAAAAGCCTCAGTAAGACGGCGTTTAATTAAAGCTGGGACTGAAATCGTAAATAAAGCTTATGAAGATGATGCAAATGCGGATGATTTAGTTGGAAGAGCAGAGAAAGAACTTTTTGAAGTTTCGGACAAAATTGTGAAAAGCGATTATGTTCCGATGGAGGAGCTACTTGCCGATGCTTTTGATAGAGTAGAAGAACTACATAAGAATAAAGGCGCTTTGCGCGGTCTAAAAACTGGTTTTACTGACCTTGATAAGAAGACGGCGGGATTCCAAAAAGGAGATTTGATTGTAATCGGAGCGCGCCCGGCGATGGGTAAAACCACTTTGGCACAAAATTTAGCTTACAATATCGCCGATATTAATAGAAAGGGCGTTTTGTTCTTCTCGATGGAGATGGCATCTAACGAAATCGTAGATCGGATGATTTCGGATGTGGCTGGAGTAGATAACTGGAAGATGCGAACCGGGAATTTGTCGGATGATGAATTCGCTAAAATTGGCGATGCACTCGGCGAAATGGATGAGATTCCGATTTATATTGACGATACGAGCTCGATGACGATTGTTGAGTTGAGAAATAAAGCTAGGCGAGCGATGCACGACCACGATATTGGTGTAATTATTGTTGACTATTTACAGTTGATTTCTGGTTCGGACCGTTATGCAGGGAATAAGGTCCAGGAAGTAACTGAAGTTTCTAGAGGACTAAAGATTTTGGCTCGTGAATTAAAAATTCCAGTTGTAGCTTTGGCGCAGCTATCAAGAAATGTCACTGGGCGCGATGACCCGCGACCGGTTCTATCAGATTTAAGAGATTCTGGTTCGATTGAGCAGGATGCAGATTTAGTGATTTTTATCCATCGCGTTGATTATTACAAAAAGCCAGATGAGGAAGATACGAATATTACCGAACTATTAATCAAAAAACATCGTCACGGCGCGCTCGGAACGGTTGAATTATACTTCGATGGGGCTCATTCGCGCTTTATATCACTCGACAAAACGCACGAATAGATGCTATAATACTTATGTGAAGAAAATTATTATTTCTAAACTTTTTTTGTATAGATATAGATTTGTAATTGGCTATATGGTGCTTGGTTTTGTGTTCGCGTTTTTGTTGTTTTTACTTCCGATGATTGCGCAACGCGGTTTATCTCAAGAAGAAATTAATTCAGCAACTACCTCTTTTGAACTAAGTACTTCAAATATACTTGAGGGGAACTTAATTGATTTGCCATACCATATTTTACAAAAGATTTCGATTCTAATTTTCGGTCTAACTCCTTTTGCAATTAAATTACCGAGTATTATTGTCGGGTTATTGTTAGGATTTTTGCTGATTTTACTGCTTAATAGGTGGTTTAAGAGCAATGTATCCCTGCTAGCTTCTTGTTTAGTGGTCTTGTCGACACCGTTTCTGTTTTTGGCGGGTTCTGGAACTCCGCTGATTATGCTAGTATTTTGGCCGACTTTACTACTTTGGCTCGGCTCGAAGATTCAAGGCGAAAAACGACCGAAGCCGATGTATTGTTTTATGTTTGCATTAGCAATGCTGGTTTCAGTCTTTACGCCCTATATGATTTATTTTGCAGCATTTTGTGTGTTATTCGTCCTATGCCAACCGCATTTACGATTCATCGTAAAAGATTTACCAAAATTACCTTTTATTCTGACTTTAGTAGTTTTGCTTGGCGGATTTGCGGTGCTCGGAATTGGTATTTTCCATCGTCCAGAAATTATCCCAGAATTACTTCTTAGTAAAGGTTTTGAACCGAACCATTTCTTTAATAATATCGCGAGCGCACTTTCTTTAGTGTTTTCTTGGCACCACAGTATTGAAAGCGTTTTTCTATCGCCGTTATTTAGTCTGCCGGTCTTCGCACTAGCACTAATTGGATTGTTTTCGACGACGAAAGGATTTTTCGCCTCAAGAAACTCAATCGCTTCATTATTGTTAGTATTTTGTTTAATCATTACTGGGTTCAATTCGGACGCTATAATTTTCTTAATTCTACCTTGTTCAATCTTAGTCGCACACGGGATTAAATATTTACTTGAGAAGTGGTATGGGTTATTCCCGGAGAACCCATATGCAAGGATTTCGGCTTTACTCCCTCTTACAATTCTATTTGGTATCATAATCGTTCCTGGGCTTTTGCAATATACATATGGTTACCGATACAACCCAGCTATTGCTGATCGTTTTTCATATAAATTATCTGTAATTAATGAGAATTTGAAAGACGGAACTTTGTTTGTGTTTGACAATTATGATTTTTATAAAATTCTCGAACGTTCGACAGATATTAAAGTAATTAATACGCTAGATGAAAAATTAGAAAAGGTAGCATTTTTAGGAAAACCTGAAGATTTAGATGATGACTATAAATTAGAAGAAATTTTTACTTCGCCAATGCGAGACAACTCTGATATAATATATCTATATACATATACTGAAAAAGAAGGAGAATAATATGGGTCAAACAATGGACCAAATGAAATTATTAAACCAGCTCAGAAAGGCTCAAAAAGAATTAAAAAATGAGATTGTTGAAGTCGAGGCTGGAGATGGCGCAGTAGTGATTCAAATCAACGGCGAGTTAAAAGTAAAGAAAGTGAAACTCGATCCAGAAAAAATTGATTTTGATGACATTCACGAACTTGAGAGATGGATTGAAAACTGTATGCGTGACGGATTCGCGAAGGCACAAGAAATCGCAACTGATAAGATGAAACCTTTAATGGGCGGGCTCGGGAATCTAGGTCTCGGCGGAATGTAAAATGCTGCCAAAAGCCCTTGAGGATGCGATAAACGCGCTTTCGATGCTGCCTGGCGTTGGGCCGAAAACGGCTGAACGTTATGCTTACTATTTGTTTAAATCAAATCCGAAAATTTCTGAAGGAATTAGTGAGGCGCTAAATGAATTACATAGTAATGTACATTCTTGTCCAATTACTTTCGCTTTAATTAGCGCCGACGAGGAGTTTTCGCCTTTTTATACCGATCCTTCGCGTGATAAAGCGACGGTTTTGGTCGTTGAGGAGCCGTTAGATATTTATGCGATTGAACAAACGAAAGCCTATAAAGGAACTTATCACGTACTCGGGGGAGCGATTTCGCCGATAGATGGAATTACGCCTGAACAGCTGCACATCGGAGAATTAATTAAGCGCGTGAATGACGACAATGTAAAAGAAGTAATTATCGCGACAAACCCATCGGTAGAAGGGGAATCGACGGCGCTTTTGCTTGAAAAAATGTTACACGAGCAAAATCCGAATCTGAAATTAACTCGACTCGCGAGAGGATTACCGCTCGGTGTTGATTTATCTTACGCCGATCAAATCACGCTTTCAGCCGCATTAGAAAACAGAACCGATCTATAGTTTTTCAAGAGCTTTAAAATCAATTTTAGCGAGTTTAGTTTTTGGGAGTTCAGGGAGGAAGCGAATCTCGCGCGGAATTTCATATTTTGCGAGATATTTTTTGTAAATCTGTCCTAACTCTTTTCTCGCGGCACGCTCGGATGCATCTTTTTCGAGAACTACGAAGACAACGACTTTCTCGCCCCGGAGTTTGTCTTCACGACCAACTACGGCACAGCTACTAATTAGTTTACATTTTAGGGTGATGTCTTCGATGTTGGCTGGATAAATATTATAGCCGTTCGAGATAATCATTCGTTTCAAACGAGAGCGGAAATGGAAAACACCGTGTTCGTCGACATAACCAATATCGCCGGTGCGGAGATATTTTTTCCCGTCAACCGTAACGAAGGCTTCTTCGGTTTCTTTTGGTTTGTTTAGATAACCTTTCATAACCGAAAGCCCACGAACCAGAATTTCGCCATCTTCGCCGAGCTTGGCTTCTTTTTTGGTCTTTAAGTTCATGATAATTACATCATTATCTGGAATCGGATAGCCGATAACATCCGGACCTTCGGCAACGCTTTTCGGCGAAAAGATGAACCCGCCTGAAGCTTCGGTTAACCCGTAACCATTTTCGAGAATTGCTTTTGAACCGTGGTCTTTAAGGAAATCGTTAATCCTTTCTTTATTCGTCATACTAATCATATCGCCACCAGAAACGGCGAATTTGACATTTTTAAGGTCTTTTTTCTTAAACTTAATTTTCGTCAAGAAATCAAAAACTGAAGGCACACCAACTAAAATATTGACTTTATATTTTAAGATATAACTTTTGAACTTTTTCGGATTGAATTGTGGGATTAGGAAACTTCTAGCGCCGAAGTAAAGCGGCATATGAATGCAACAGCCAAGACCGAAAGCGTGAAAATTCGGCAAGAAAGCCATAAAGGAATACTCCGGCTTAAATAATTCAGGGACGAGATATTTTGCGCCGAGAGCTTGGGCATTAAAGTTTAGGTTCGAAAGCATAATCCCTTTCGGCTTTCCGGTCGTACCGCCGGAATACATAATGACTGCGGTGTCTTCAGATTCGACACGAGCGTGGGGGTTGCCGACGAAACGACTTGATTTTGATAGGAATTTGTCCCAAGTCATAACTTGCTGGCTCTTTTTAACGTGATTTTTACGGCCTTTAGTTAGTTTATAAATGATACGAACTAGAAAATCCATCGAGCGGGTCGCTGAAACGACAATAACTTGTTCGACACTAGTATTTTTAAGAATAGCTTCGACTTTTGGATAAGAAATATCAATACAAAGAATTATTTTCGAATCCGCTTGAATTAGAAAATCTTCAATTTCTTTTTCAGAAGAAAGGGGATGAATCATATTTGCGATAGCGCCAATTTCGTTTACGGCATAGAAAGAATAAACTGACTCTGGCGTATTCGGCATACAAATTGTTATATTTTCGCCTTTTTCGGCACCAATCGCTTTTAAGGCGGCGGCGACTTTGTTGATTTTTTTAATTAATTCTTTATAGGTAATCTGAGTGTCGAAATATTCGAGGGCGACATTATGAGGCCATTTATAGGAAGATTCATAAATAGCATCATACATCCCGCCGTTAAAGTATTCTAATTTCTTTGGCAAGTGTTCGATATAGCCATATTTTGCTTTTTCGAGCTTCATATCAATCTTGCGCAAGGTATTTTTAATCTTATTATATATATATTCTAAAGCCATAGTATTATTCTATCATTTTTTGAATTTTTTGGTGGTATAATATCTATATGGACAAAAACTTTAAGGTTAGAGTTTCGGCCGGCGTCTTAATGTTTGCTGTTGCTCTAGTTTCGCTTTATACTTTTGATAGTATTCCTTTTAAAATCATTTTCGGTTTGTTTGCGCTAGTTTCAGCTCTAGAACTTCTAAGTTTCTTCGAAAGGAAGTTTACTATCTTTAACGGATTTTTGGCAATCGTCGAGATTGCCTTTTTAGTTTTAGGTGTGATTTTTGTCGCAAATACGAACTTGTATTATTTTTGGTACATTATTTTAGGGGTGCCGGGATATGATATTTTTGCCTATCTTTTCGGAAAAATGATAGGCGGTAAAATCTTTAAGAAATCGCGTCCATTCCCATATGTTTCGAAAAATAAAACTTGGGAAGGAACGATACTCGGACTCGCGATGTCGATTTCGATGGTCGCGATAATGATGGCTTTTAGAGGAGCTTTTGCGACGGATTGGGTGTTCCTTTTCTGTGGTCCCTTGGCGCTAATGGGCGATTTATTTGAAAGCTTCCTGAAACGAAAATTCGATGTCAAAGATTCGAATGAAATTTTAATTAAAAATAAATTCTTTGAAAAGTTAGAATTAGTTGTCGGCGGCTCGGAAGGGCACGGTGGGTTCTTAGACCGAATTGATTCGGTCGCGTTTACCTGTAGTGTACTTCTAATTATTTCTTTGATTTTTTAATAATTAATTTGTAGCCTTTGGTAAGATAATCGGCGCCGGAAAAAACGGTTAAAATAAGGGCGAGATAAAGCGCAATATTGCCGAGAACAGTAAAGAATTCTAGATTTACAATTAAATTTAAAAGTAAAATAATGAGGGCAGTCATCTGGACGGTAGTTTTTAGCTTTCCATAGAACGAAGCAGAAATCGTTACGCCATCGCGCGCCGCCATCATTCGCATTCCGTCAACGGCAAAATCTCGAATTAGAATTACTGCAAAAACCCAAAGCGGGACGACGCCTAGGTAAACTAAAACTAGAAAAGCAAGATTGACGAGCATTTTATCTGCCAAAGGATCAAGAAAAGCCCCGAGATCGGTAACCATTTTTTTCTTACGAGCCCATTTGCCGTCAATGAGGTCGGTTAAAGAACCGATGATAAAGATAACAAGTGCGACGATTTTTGCCCAAGTGTCCGGAAGTAACGCAAAAACCATAAAAAGGATGGAAAGAATCATTCTTAAAATAGTTAAGATTGTTGGTCCGGTCATACAATATCCTTTCTGTGTTCTACTTTCCAAGAGCGAATTTTCGCAGCTTTTGCGGCGAGAACATCGGTTGACCATTTATCTCCGAGCATAACAGTGTTTTCGCGTGGGACTTCGTAAGTCTCCATCGCTTCAGTGAGTTTTTTACTCATAGGCTTTTTCGCCCACCAAACGCAATCGACGCCAATTGGTTTGCAAAACTTTCGCATCATTTTTTTGCGACCATTGTTCGAAATAATTACGATTTTTACGCCCGTTTTTTTGCAATCTTCTACCCAATCTTGAAGCTCGTCGGCCGGCTCTTTTTCGGAATGAAGTCTTAAGGTATTATCAAGATCGCACAAAAGTAATTTAACATTTTCTTTTTTTAATAGTTCGGGGGTAACGTCTTCGAAGCGTTCGAACTTTCTATCTGCACGAAAAATACTCATATATCTATTTTAACATAATAAATGATATGAAAATTATTTTTTAAAACATAGCAATTTTGTGTTATAATAAGCTTATGTTAAGGTCGTGTAAACATAATTGTGACTGTAATTATATATATATATATATATTAACTATCCTTATTAGCCTAACTTCTATTTCTGGTTTTCTTCTATCTTCATCTCGCGTTTCCGCCGACGATACTGTCGTAGATGAAATTAACATTACAGTTCCAGTTTCTTGTAATCTTACCGGTGTTGGGATGAATTCTCACGCCGCTACAATTAATAATGGTACTTATGTTTCTGATATTGGTACTACTACTATTAAAGCTTATTGTAATGATAAAGACGGCTTTGCAATTTATGCCATAGGCTATACTGACGATACTGATGGTAAGAATGTAATGACTAGCTCAACCCTAGGCTCTACTCACGATATAGCTACTGGAACCGGAACAAGTGGGAATAATTCCCAATGGGCGATGAAACTATCAACTCAAACTAACCCAGAACCAACTTATCCAGTTACTATTCAAAATAGCTATAATAATTATCATACTGTACCAGATGATTATGATTTAGTAGCTAAGAGGATTTCTAGCACCGACATTGGTGCTGCTGCTATTGGCTCTACACTTACTTCTACTTATCAAATCTACATTTCTAACAGTCAATCTGCTGGAACTTATGTTGGGCAGGTTAAGTATGTGATGGTGCATCCGAATGATGGCGATACCCCAGTAAAATCTGATCAAATAGCCGTAGTATATGAAGGGAATGGCTTAACCTTTAGTGGTGACGGTTCTACAAATAAGGTAGTTTATGAAAAAGCTTGTACGCCGATGTATCAAGAAACTAATCCTTTAATTTCTAAATCTACAAATTTAAATAATGATGGCACACCGAGTGGTTCTATCGCGAATGGCGATAGTTATGGCGATACCGTACAGAAATCAGGTGCTGATTATTTAAGGATAGTTCTTACTTATGATGTTGACCCCGAAGGAACCACAATCGATAACGCTAATGGAGAAATAGAAGTTAGCAATGACGACTGGGATACCTATTCAGCGTACTATGGGAATGGTACTGAAACTATTATTATAGAGGGTGATACGGTGTATTTCTGGATTAGTATTTGGGGAGATGTAGCTGAGAACCATGATTACGGTTATTATGCTCAAGTCTACCCGCTTTATGGAACTGAACAGACTGGCACAGAAGAAACTTCTGTTTGCCAGGTTGATGCTACTCCGATTTCTGGTACTTATGCCGAAACAACAACTTGGAAAGGTAAATGGTATACGATTTTGAATGGTAGTGCGATTTGGTTCGAAGATGAAAATGAAATAGTTGATTACATTAATAAACATTTAGACTCAATACTTGGCACGACTATGCATGTTTATTCATATAATCCATACTATATTTACTATAATGGTAATGGCGCAACAGCTGGGACCATGAACGGATTCTATACTACTATAGATTCTCTTTCTAGCACGGCAGATTTGATGGCGTATAATTTCAAGAAAACTGGTTATGGCTTCGCTGGTTGGAGTGAAAACCAGAATGCCACAGTAAATAGTAACAACAGAATCTATGGCCCGAATGAACAGGTTGCAGCAAATGAACTCACCTTTAATAATCATGAAACTACGCTTTACGCTATTTGGGTGCCAAGCGCAGGCAATCTTCAGAATTGGTCTGGATGCTCTAGTTTAGCTTTCGGACAAGTTACTGCACTTACTGACAACCGCGACAATAATGTATATACGGTTGGAAAACTGGCCGATGGGAATTGTTGGATGATGGAGAATCTGAGATTAGACGCAACTAATTCTGATGATAGCTCAAAAGCTCAAGGGTTTGGCGGTGTTTTCTCGGGGTTAGCCAATTCTGAAGACACAAACTTTAAATTTACAAATAATACGAATAGTAAATATAGTGCATCTAGTATTACTGGCAACAACCCATCTTTTAGGTTTCCACGTTATAACAACAATAATACCAATATAGGTGGTAACAATTCGAGTGGTATTTCGTTGACTGTGACTCCTGGGATGTGGAATGGCGCTCAATATGACCAAAATCAAATCGATGAGGATAAAAATAATCATACTCAATGGTTTGGTTATGGTAATTATTATACTTGGGCAGCGGCGGTAGCAAACACTAGCTATTTTTCCGATACCCAACTAGAAGTGACTAATACTTCAATTTGCCCAAGTGGTTGGGTGTTACCATATGGTAGTACTTCTGGAAATGGCTTAAATAATGGCAGTTTTTCTTATCTAGACACTCAGCTTGGAGGGACTGGATCTTGGCGAGAGAACGACGAGGTAGCATCTAATAGATGGCGCAAATATCCTAATAACTTCATTTATGCTGGTTTTTATTCTGATTCGAGTACTGTTGCACGTGGTTGGATTGGTAGATATTGGTCTAACACTCAATCTATAATGTATAATCCTGGTGGCAGTTATGATAATTCTAGTTCCTATCTTTTAGAATTTGAACACCATCATAATCGAATTGGTCAATTAGATTTTAAATATACTGGGCTTTCAGTGCGCTGTCTAACCCACTAAGATATTTAATGAATGATTATTATAAGCTTCGCATCACTAAATCTTTGTCATTTAATGCATTTTCTATCAGCCTGCCTAGGAATCCGGTATAACCTTTTCCGGTAGCTTTGGCTTTTTTGAGTGCGGCAGCAGAAATTCTGAGTGTTACAACTTCTTTCTTTTGTTCTTTTTTCTTTTCTTCTGCCGCTTTTACCATTTCTAGCAATTCCTCATAGGTAAATTCTGGGCTATCTTCGTCGAAAACAATTTCTCTATTTGACGCGTCTTTTAGCTCTTTTATTTGTTTGGAGGAGGGCTCCATCCCCGTATTAATAGTTCTTTTAACAATTTTTCCCATAGTATATTCTCCTTTCCGATTTAGTTGCTATTCTAGCTGATATTATTCTGATAATTTTTGCTCTTACGACATAAATTACTGTAATGAGATTGTTTACTATACCGATTGTTATATATCTTTCTTCTTTTTTACTGTGTTTATAATCATAAAGTTCTATTCTGTTTTTATCTGCGAACACCAGTGCTGAAGTTCTAAAACTTATTCCGTGCTTCTTAATATTTAATCTATCTTTGTCATTGTCCCACTCGACAATAATTTTATTAATTTGTTTTTACTTTTTAATTATATTCCTTATTGTAATAATAATCAATACAAAATATATTACAAATTGTATTATTTAATTTTTGGAGTTTAACGGTCATTTTTTTTCTTTCTTATTTGCCTCGAGATTATAAACATAAATAATCAATACTTTCAACCCTTAGCCTTAGCTTATGCTAATTATGAGATTAGATGTGATATAATTAGTGTATGTATAACGTTTTTAGTGAGTTTTTGAAGGATAAAGAGAAAATCTGCGTGATTCAGGCGGAAAACCCGGACGGGGATTCCTTGGGGAGTGCGATTGCGTTAGATTATCTACTTTCCGATAAAGAAATTTCTTTATATTGTCCGGTTGATATTCCGAAATATCTACACTATTTTAAGGATTGGTCGAGAATAACGAATGAATTCGATTTTAAAGCGGATGGATATATTATTGTCGACACGGCGGCGGAAGTTTTACTATCGAAATTAATAGACGATACAGCGATTCGGAATCGATTATATTCGGCGCCGGTCTTAGTCATCGACCATCACGAAACGGAAGACGATTTGAATTTCCCACACGAAAGTATTATCGAGATTAGATGTGCTTGTGCGGAGCTAATTTATCGAGTTGCGAAAGAATTAAAATTAGAAATCAATCAGGAAGCAGCGGAGGCGATTTTCCAAGGTATTTTGTCAGACACCTTAGGCTTAACGAGTTCATCAGTCACGGCGGGAACATTCGAAATCGCGGCAGATTTAACAAGATTAGGGGCTGACGTTTCGATTCTAGAAGACCGCCGACGCGAATTTATGAAGAAGTCGCAGAGAATTCTAGATTATAAGGCGGATTTAATTAAGAGGATTGAATATTCTTTAGATGGCGAACTTGCGACGGTGCATATTCCTTGGGATGATATTCGCGAGTATTCGGACGAATATAACCCGAACGTATTAATTTTAGAAGAAATGAGATTGGTTGAAGGAGTCAAAGTCGCTGTAGCGGTCAAAACTTATCCGGACGGAAAGGTAACAGGGAAAATTCGTTGTTCGTCGGACGCGCCGATTGCAGAAAAGGTCGCGGGATATTTCGGTGGGGGAGGACATAAAATGGCGGCCGGCTTTAGAACTTATGATACTACTTATGAAGAGGTGGTTAAGGAACTAGTGAAAATCGTGCCGGAGCTAATTTCTGATGTGGAATAGGAAACTGATTCTAAAAAAGACCCACGATTATTCGGGGGGTGATGAACCGAAACTCGCAGTGATTTTTATTCACGGAATTGCTTCCGATTCTTCGACTTTTACGAACGCTTTAAAATATCTTGAAGGAACGCGATCTTTAAAGAACGTTCGCTTCATCGCTTTTGATTTGCTTGGCTCAGGAGAATCCCCGAAAAGCGATAAGTTTAATTATGATTATAGAGACCAGCTCGAGGCGTTACATAACGCAATTTTAAAATTAAATTTAAATATTCCGCTAGTTTTAGTCGGACATTCACTTGGGACCTTTATCGTGACTAGATATGCTGATACTTATAAAAAATCGGTAAAGAGGTTGATTTTGATTTCGCCGCCGGTTTATACGGTCGAGGATTTTGAGAACCCAGCGTTTGAAACGGGAATTAAGTTTTTTAAAGATGCGGTGAATTTAAAAAATCGGAAGATTTTAAAAGAAAAGGCGTTCAATAATTCGATGGAGAAAATCGTTTTAGACAAACGAAATTATAAAGTTTTGGCGGAAATAAAGACTCCAGCCGTGTTAATATATGGAAAGATGGACCAGTTCATTAGCTCATATAATATACCGAAGATTCTGAAAGATAATCCGAAGTATTTAAGTGCGATTAAAACCGACGGTCGGCACGGAGTATCGCGTGATAAATATAGTAAAATAGTAGGAATTTTAGAGGAGGAACTAAATGCTTAAAATATATAATACAGCTACGAAAAAAGTAGAGAATTTTAAGTCCTTAGGCGAAGTGGTAAAGCTTTATACTTGCGGGCCGACGGTTTATTCGGAGGCGCACATCGGGAATTTGACAGCGTATATATATTGGGATTTGTTAGTGAGATGTCTTCGGGCTAATGGATATGATGTGAGGCGAGTGTTGAATTTGACAGATGTGGGGCATTTAGTTTCAGATGCGGATGAGGGCGAAGATAAGTTAGAGAAAGGGGCTGAGCGCGAGGGGAAGACGGTTTGGGAAGTAGCGGAGACTTATATTGACAGATTTAAAAAAGATTATAAAGCATTAGAGATGGTCGAGCCGGAGAATTGGGCACGGGCGACGGATTATATCGAAGAAGATATGTCGGCGGTAGATTTAATGACGGAACGCGGATTTACTTATGAGACAGCCGATGGAGTTTATTATGATACTTCGAAATTTGAACGATATGCGGATTTTGCGAAGTTAGATTTAGATGGTTTACAAGCCGGAGCAAGAGTTGGATTTTCGGACGAGAAAAAGAATGTTTCGGATTTTGCGGTTTGGAAATTTATTAAGCCGGGCGAGAAGCACGCGATGAGATGGGATTATCTCGGGCGACCGGGTTACCCGGGGTGGCATTTAGAGTGTGCGACGATTATTCATAAAGAACTCGGCGAGCCGATTGATATTCATACTGGCGGAATTGACCATATTCCGATTCATCATACGAACGAGATTGCGGAATGTTATGCGGCGTATGGACACGATTTGTCGCGATATTGGCTACATTGTAATTTTATTACGATTGATGGCGAGAAGATTTCGAAATCACTTGGCAATGTATATTTGCTAACCGATTTAGCTGAGCGTGGTTTTTTGGCGCTAGATTACAAGATGTGGGTGCTTTCTGGGCATTATCAAGGCACGCGGAATTTTACCTTCGAATCGTTAGAAGCAGCAAAGAATCGACGGCTGAATTGGCGCAACCGTATTGCCTTACTTTATCAGCAGGTTACATCGGCGGGTGACGGAGCTGGGGGGACCCCCGCTGCGCGCAGACGTACGTCGAGCACGGTGGGGGAAACTGCGACGGCAGGACCCGCCGAGAAAATCTTAGATGCTGTTAATAATAACCTTAATTCGGCGGAGGCGTTTGCGATAATTGATAATTCAGAGTTATCTTTTGATGATTGGAAGAAAATTGACGAATTATTTGGACTAAGATTAATCGAAGATTCGCCGAAGATTTCGGAAGAAACTCAGGCGCTAGTTTTAGAGCGCGAAAAAGCGCGCGCGGAAAAAGATTTCGCAAGAGCGGATCAGATGCGAGATAAATTAGCCGAGCAGGGGATTACGGTAAAAGATACTCCTGAGGGCCCGATTTGGCAATATCTAGTATAATTAGAGAATGGGGAAGAGTTATATTGCGATTGATTTGAAGTCGTTTTATGCTTCAGTGGAATGCGTTGAACGTGGGTTAGATCCTTTGACAGCTAAATTAGTGGTGGCTGATGAATCGCGAACGGATAAGACAATTTGTCTTGCTGTATCGCCTACTCTCAAAGCACTAGGGATTCCCGGACGAGCGAGATTATATGAAGTGAAGCGGAAAGCTCGGGATTTTTTGATTGCGCCACCGAGAATGGCTTTTTATATTAGTTACAGTACGAGAATATATAATATATACTTAAAATTTATCGCGGAAGAAGATATGCACGTTTATTCGATTGATGAAGTATTTATCGATGCGACGCCGTATCTTAAAAACTACAAATGTACTGCGCGGGAATTGGCGCAAAAGATTTTAAAGGCGGTATATGACGAAACGGGGATTACCGCGACGGCGGGGATTGGGGCGAATCTGTATCTTGCGAAAGTGGCGATGGATATTTTAGCGAAAAAGGCGGAGCCGGATGAAAACGGGGCGAGACTAGCCGAGCTGGACGAAATGAGTTATCGACAAAAATTATGGAGTCATAGGCCGCTTACAGATTTTTGGCGAGTAGGACGAGGCTATGCTAAGCGTTTGGAAGCGGCAGGACTTTATACGATGGGCGATGTTGCGCTTTGTTCAGAAAAAAATGAGGATTATTTATACAAAATGTTTGGGGTGAATGCGGAGCTTTTAATAGACCACGCTTGGGGATGGGAGCCCTGCGAGATTAAAGAGATTCGAGAATACCGGCCGAGCATAAACTCTTTTTCTTCGGGCCAGGTATTAAAAGAACCCTATGATTTTGAGCAGGCGAAGATAGTCGCGCTCGAGATGGCAGAGGAAGTTAGTCTTGGACTGCTTTCTAAGAAAATGGTGACAGATCAAGTGATTTTAACTGTCGGATACGATAAGATAAGTTCGGCAGGATACGATGGCGAGAAAACGAAAGACTTTTATGGACGGGAAGTACCTAAACACGCGCACGGAACATATAATTTAAAATGTTATACCGCGTCTTCGAAATTAATTTCTGAAGCCATATCTAAATTATTCGATGACAAGGTTAATCCAGAATTAAAAATCCGGAGAATTACGATAGATGTTAACCGGGTTAAGTTTGAAAAAGATATTGGGAAAGAATTAAGGCAATTGGGATTATTCGACAAGCCGTTTGATGAGTCATTATTGCAAAAAGAAAAACGAGCCGAAGAGGCGGTGCTATCGATTAAGAGAAAATACGGCAGAAACGCAATTTTGAAAGGCATTAATTTTGAAAAGGGAGCGACAGGCCGGGAACGGAATGCACAAATTGGAGGGCATCGGAAATGAGCGATTCGGAATTATCTAAATATCGCGAGATTATTAATCATCCTCACTATGAACCGAAGCATCATCCGCGGATGAGTAAAGAAATGCGGGCGGCACAGTTCGCGCCGTATGCGGCGCTTTCTGGCCATTCGAATGCGATACGGCGTACTGCGAAATTCGCGGAGCTGCGCTCTCGTCGTATCATCGAGCCAAATAACGATTGATTGAAATTTTATGCTTAACTAAATGCTTACGCTGGGATTTGGTGGGATGTGGGGTTGATTTACTTTTGTGGGTGTGGTAGGGTATTCTCGGGTTGGTTTCGGGGTTTAGTGGGGTTTGGTAAAACGGCAGGAATATACCATAGAATATTCGTGCGGGTGTGGAGCTTCAGTAAACCGCTACTCCAGATATGCCAGAAGCTCGGAAAGGACGAAGATGGCAATAAAGATTTCACTATGGAAAATCCAAGTTACCGTAAACTTATCTTTGCGAAGAGTATACCGAAGAAAAAAGTTAAACCGCGAGTAGCGGTTTAACCCAACCAACTAGGTGTAGTTTCTGGAGCTACACCACCTAATATCATTTTAATGCTTATGGTATTTTTTGTCAAATTTTTGGCGGGATGGAAAAAACAATGGCGGAGAATTGCCAGATGTTGTGTAGGAATTGCAATCGCAGGAAAAGTGATAAATAAACCTTACATATAATATATATACTTGATTTTTGTATTACACTGTCATACAATAGTAGTATGAGCAATACTACGACTAAAACTAAATCTACTAACAATTTAATTCAGGTGCGGGTGCCGGCCGATCTTAAAGAGCGAGTCGGGAAGCTTTTTGAGAGTCTCGGGACCAATACCTCCGATGTAATTCGGATGATGCTACTGCGCGCCGACGAAACGAAGAGTATCCCGTTTCCGATTCGGACGGGGGCTTATCCGATTTCGGCAAACGAGAGAATTCGAGAGATTGTAGCGACGTTTGAGCTTGAGAATATGCCGCTAACTGATCAAAATATTCAGGATTTACGAGACTATGAGCTGGCGAAAGTTTCTACTGAGGAGATTCGTCAACGCATTCTCAAGAAGATTAAGGAGGAAAACAAGAAAAAATGACAGACCCATATTGTTATCCCAATTCCCGTGTATTAAAAAATAAGCTCGGCATCAAAGATGCTGATAGATTACACGACAGAGAACGCGACCTTTCAACTTTGCGTGCCGCCGAACTATTCGAAAACCCAATTATCGGTTGTTTCGATTTTAAGCATCTTCAAGCCATTCATCGTTATTTATTCCAGGATATTTACGATTGGGCTGGCGAGGTAAGGACGGTAGACATCGCGAAAGGAAATTTGTTTTGCCGCTGTTTTGCGATTGAATCCGAAGCGGAGCGAATCTTTAAGGAGCTTAAGTCTGAGAAATATTTGAAGGACCTTTCTGCAAAGGATTTTGCGAAGCGCCTTGCTTATTATCTCGCCGAGATAAATGCCCTGCATCCATTCCGCGAGGGGAACGGACGCACTCAGCGCGAGTTTATCCGGCAATTAGCATATCAAAATAACTATTTTTTGTCTTATGCTGGGATTACACAAGACGAGATGGTTAAAGCTTCTAAGGCTTCATTTAATTTGAACTATCAACCAATGGAGGATCTAATTCTTTCGCATCTAAGACCGTTTTAGGAACCGTAGTAGCGGGCGAGGAATGCTTTTTTATAATCGGCGAAAGTGCCGTCTAATAACGACTCGCGGATGCGGTCGACAGTATGGACGACGAAATATTCGTTGTGGATGCTCGCGAGAACTTTCGCGGTAATTTCGTCGGTTTTAAATAGATGATGCAAATATGCTTTTGTGTAATTTTTACAACATTCACAATCGCAGTCGGGTTCGAGCGGAGTAAAGTCTTTCGTATATTTTGCATTCTTAATATTAATCCGGCCGTCTTTAGTATAGAGCGAGCCGTTTCGCGCCATCCGGGTCGGACCAACACAGTCGAAAGTATCGCAACCAAATTCGGCGCCAACGAATAAATCAATCGGTTCTTGGCCCATACCGAGGAGATGGCGAGGTTTATTTTCGGGAAGAATACTGTTTACAGTTTTTAGCATTTCATCCATACCATCCGCAGTAAAGACACCGCCGATACCGAAACCGTCGACAGGCTTAGATGCGCAATATTTCGCAGATTCGGCTCGTAAGTCGTTAAAGGTGCCGCCCTGAACAACAGCATACAGATATTGCTCTCTTCTGGGCGGGTCCTGCCGAACCTTCTCCTCCCCCAAAATTGACGGCAATTTTGGGGGACCCCCTCCAGGTCCGTCACCCGCCCATGATTCATCATTCAACAATCGTTGATGCTCTTCAACACAGCGGTCGAGCCAATGGTGGGTGCGTTGCATTGCTTCTTTCATATCATCGTAACTTTCGGACTTTGCGAGGTGGTCGAAAGCCATATGGATGTCGGCGCCGATTTTCCATTGGTCCCGCATACTCGATTCCGGAGTCATTTCGAAATTCGCGCCGTCGATATGAGATTTAAACTTCACGCCATTTTCGCTAATTTTTACATCAGGTAATGAGAAAATCTGGAAACCGCCGGAGTCAGTAAAAGTCGGGCCACCCCAACTAGAAAATTCAGCTAGCCCGCCAGCTTCTTTAATTAAATCTGCACCAGGACGGAGAATTAAATGATAAGTATTCGCGAGAATGGCCTGGGAACCTAAATCGTGCATTTCTTTCATCGTCAGAGCTTTCACGGTCGCACGCGTCGCAGCGCCGACGAAAGCTGGAGTTTTAATATCGCCGTGTGGAGTATGAATAACGCCGACTCGCGCTAAACCGTCTTTCTTTTCAATATCGAACTTTAACATATGAACATCGAATCCCCATAACTTAAGAAATTATACTTTTCGGCGATGGCGTGGTTGTAGGCATTTTTTAAATTATCCCAACCAGCAAAAGCCGAGGCGAGCATTAAGACTGTCGATTTCGGGGCGTGGAAATTCGTAACTAGAGCGTCGACGAGCTTAAACTCGTAGCCCGGGTAAATAAAAATGTCATCTTCGCCGGAAGTTTTTCCGGTCCGAGCGTAATATTCCAAAGTTCTAGCCACAGTAGTGCCAACCGCAACGATACGCCGAACGGGTCCTGCCGTCGCAGTTTCCCCCACCGTGCTCGACGTCCGTCTGCGCGCGGCGGGGGTCCCCCCAGCTCCGTCACCCGTTCGTGTAACACACTCAATTGCTTCTATAGTATCTTCAGGAATTTGGAACCACTCGGAATGCATTTTATGGTCTTCGACATTGTCGGTACGCATCGGGAGGAAAGTCCCGAGGCCGACATGAAGAGTCAGATATTTGATAATCACGCCTTTTTTGCGGAGTTTTTCTAAAAGTTCTTCGGTCATATTTAAACTCGCGGTCGGAGCGGCGGCAGAGCCCATGTTTTTCGCCCAAATAGTTTGATAACGCTTTTTGTCGTCTTCGGTGGCGTCGCGATGGAGATAGGGTGGTAAGGGAACTGTGCCGTATTTTTCGGCGAGTTCGTCGAGCGGGGTAGCGCTTTTAATTTCCGCGATGCCATTTCCGAGCAGGCGCTTGACAAGGATATGATTGGCGACCAGATTTTTCTCATTCTTCGGGGCGCGTCCGGCCGGCCTGTCGACCGGAGGTCGTCCGCGTCCCAAGGGGCGGTCGCCACAGGCGGCCGGCGCTATACCTCGCGCTGCCGCGCTCCGGATCCCCTCAGAACGAGAAAGACTCTGGTCTTCAACACGTAGTTCATCGCCTTCGTGGAGTTTGCCGCGGTACATCACGCGCTCTGGTTCGTCGCCGTGTTTTTCGAGAACGACGAGTTCGCGTTTACGGCCGTCAGGCAACTCACAGAATAGCCGAGATTGCATCACGCGAGTATCGTTTAATATCAAAACATCGCCTGGATTTAGAAAGTCCGTCAAGTCGCGATAATAAGAATCGTTAATTTCGCCGGTTTTACGATTTAAAACTAAAAGCCTCGTGTTTCCGCGTTCTTTTGGCGGGAATTTCGCAATGCGTTCTTCAGGTAAATCATAGTTAAAATCAGAAACTAACATATTTATATATTATAACATATTTTCTAAAAATGACGAGTCAGACAAATTGAGGATGGGCTGTGGAAAAGTGTTGTAAAAATTACATAAGAATTTTACAACATTTTTTCATAAGCGTGTTATAATAGAGGTATCGGTTTTAGGCCGAAGAGTTTAAATATATTGGAGTTACAAATAAAAAAATGCGGGTCATACATCATAGTATAGTGTTGGAGCGGAAATGCTGTTTTGATGTTGAAAAATTTGGCTTTCATCGTCTAACTAGCATCATTTCTTTGTTCATCTTTAGCCTCGTTTTATCAGGAATATATAATATATTCTGTGTTTCTTCTGATACTTTTGCTCACACGGCTTCTATTACTTCTTCTGGTGCTGTAACAATTGATGTGTCTGCTTCTGGTAATCAAGCTAACCTCGGCACAGACAACATAACAGTGAACTCTTCTTGTCCATTAGGATATACAGTATCTATTGCTGGGCCTGCTGATAATACGTTGTATAGGAATGGGGATAGTAATAGTAATGACACTATTTCAGCATCTACTGGCACTACTTCTAATCCTGTATCTATTCTTGGGAATAATCTAGGGACTTGGGGATATAGTACTGCTAATAATACGACTATTTCTTCTAACTTTATTGGTTTAACTAATACTCAAGTACCAATAAAGAATAGTGCAGGAGCTTCAGCTAGTGGTGGAGATAGTTTCTCAGTTTATTATGGTGTATCAGTAACTAATAATACGGCTTCTGGAATTTATACCTTATCTGAATCATCACAAGGAGCCGGGGATGACGCGATAGTATATTATCTAACTCCTAATGTGAACTGTGCTGGTTATATTATTAGATATAACGATAATGGTGCTAATTCTAATACTACGATGGGTATTACTCATAGTGTAATAGAAGATGATGAAGTAACTCTAGCTGCTTCTAACTATAAACGAAATGGATATGGATTTGCAGGTTGGTCTACAGTACAACTTAATCCAGATTCTAATTCATTCCAAACTGATTTAGCTTCGGCTAAAGCGGCTGGAAAGGTATTTGGTCCGAATGAAACTATTACAGCTAATGCAGCACTCTTAGCACAAGCTACAACAGAAAATAATACTCAATACATTACTATGTATGCTATATGGGTGAAACCTGCTACTAATGCTTACTTACAGAATTGGCAAGGTTGTAACTCTATGAATACTGGAGATGTAATTGCTTTAACTGATCAAAGAGATAGTCAGGCTTATGCTGTAGCTAAACTAGCTGATGATAATTGTTGGATGATTGAGAACTTGAGACTCGAAGCGACGAATTCAAGTGATGAAACTAAGGCACAGGGCTTCGGTGGAGTATTCTCGGGGCTTGCGACGGCTGAGACGAGTAATTTCTCGAATTCTACGACAGCTAACAGTAAATATAGTACTACTAATATCACTGGCGATAATCAAGGCTATAGATTCCCGAGATATAACAATGCGAACACTAATTCTACGGTTAGTAGTATGGATGTGGTCGGCTCTAATGTTTATACTTATGGAAATTATTACACTTGGGCAGCGGCAATGGCGAACACAAACAATTACACCAGTCCTACTGCTACAATAGATGGAAAGACTTCCGAGGACGCTGGTACATCTCTATGTCCTACTGGATGGAGATTACCTAGGGGCGGTAATAAATCTAAAGAATCTACTAATGATTTTTGGGCACTGGTGGTTACTGGAATAAATAATGGGACTAACCCGAGCAATTATTCGAGTAATACGGCTCCATATTTTACTGGTGATACTGAGGGCATAAATGTTTCAAAAGCTATAAGAGTATACCCGAATAATTTCTCTCTATCAGGCTATATTAGTGATTCTTCGATTTATAGCAGAGGCAATAATGGACGATATTGGGCATCGACTGCAAGTAGCGATAGCAATTCTTATTTATTAGCATTAAACGCTTCTAATGTTTATCCTGGTACAAGTGTAAATAATAAATTCTATGGGGGTTCTGTTCGATGTATGATGGACAGCGGTTACACTATTACGATCAACGCTGGAAATGGCGTAACAGCATTAACTGCCGCTGGTTGGACTGGTTCTGGGACTGGGACTATTTCAAAAACTATTAGGGAAGGCGAGACGATAGATCTCTCTACAATTGTTCCGACTTATAAAACCGGATATACTGGAGCAGGATATTCTAGTACTGGAAACGGGAGCATTAGCGGTTCGACTTATACGGTTGGTTCAGGAGCGGGTACTATTACCATAGGAGCTACCGGTCTCAATACGCCAACCTGTACGATTCAAGGTGGTGATACGAAAGTTTATAATTATGATTCTACAACCCTTACGGCTACTTCTAATGCTTCTAATTATGATACTAATGGCGTAAATATTACTTACTCATTTGGTTACGGTTCTTCGGCTTCTAATACTTTAGGAAACTTTAGTACAGCTCAATCCGGAAATACTTATACCATTGCTAAAAGTAATGCTAACAGCGGAAATGGTTTCTATGGTACGAGATATTATGGCGTTAAAGTTACAGTTACGGATAAAACGGATAGTTCTATTACGGCTACTTGTACTTCGGGAACTGGCAGCAATACTGGCACTACGGTCGCAAATAGGACTACGGTTGCGAGATTTAATGCTAGGATTAACTTCAATGCAAATGGCGGAACTCTAAGTGGAACTAGCCCGGTATATGTGGCATATGAAAATTCAGCTACTTATTCTTCACGTACTGCTACGACAACTAGAGCAATTCCTTCCGCGACGCCGCCTACCAATTCGGTCTTTGATGGTTGGTGGACAGATTCTACTAACGGAACTCAAGTTATCGACAGAAACGGCAATATTAAAACTACAATTTCTAGTTGGACTGATGAAAATGGAAAGTGGATTTTAACTGATACTACCGATAGCACATCAGTTAATGCGTTATATGCGCATTACGCATCGACTTATACTATTACAATTAATGCTGGGCCTGGCGTTTCGACGTTAACTGCCAGTGGTTGGAGCGGAAGTGGAACTGGAACTATTTCGAAGAGCTTTGAAGCTGGCGAAACGATTGATCTTTCTACAATTACGCCGACTTATAAAACCGCTTATTCTGGAATTGCTTATACGAAGGCGAGTGGTAGTGGTAGTATCAATAACTCAACATTTACAGTAGGAGCTGGAGTTGCAACGATTACAATTAAAGCTACTACGATTGGTCAACCAACTTGTACAATTAGCGGCGGGGATACGAAGGTATATAATTATGCGTCTACGACACTTACTGCTGGCGACGTATCGTCTGATTATGATACAAGCAGTACAAATATTACCTATTCCTTCGGTTACAATACATCCGCAACTAACGCGCTAGGGAACTTTAGTACTGCTACAACTGGCAATACCTATGATGTAGTTAAGGATGCATTCTATAATACAAGATACTACGGCGTAAAAATCACTGTAACAGATAAAACTGATAGCTCTATTACTTCTACTTGTACTTCGGGGACTGGAACTGGGACTGGCGGTAGGACTACCGTGTATCGCTATAACTCTAGGGTTAACTTTAACGCAAATGGCGGAACTATGAGTGGAACCAGCCCGGTCTATGTATCTTATGAGAATGCGGCGACCTATTCTGGACGCACTAACACAACTGCTAAAGCTATTCCTACAATTACAGCGCCTTCGGGCAAGAGATTTAATGGCTGGTGGACGGCGACGAGCGGTGGGAGCCAAGTGATCGATGCGGAAGGAAATAAAAAGAATGTTTCAGATTGGATAAATGGAAGCGGGCAATGGATTAGAACTACTACTAACTCTTCGGCGGTAGCGGCAGACACATTATACGCACAATATGTGAATATATACACCATCACTATAAATGCTGGGCCTGGCGTTTCGGCGCTAACCGCTTCCGGATGGACCGGAACCGGAACCGGGACTTTAACGAAAGAATTTGCAGAAGGAGAAACGATTGATCTTTCTGCGATAACGCCGACTTATAAAACTGGCTATAGTGGGGCAATTTATTCTAGCACTGGTAGCGGTAGCATTAGCGGTTCTACTTATACGGCAGGCTCGGGAACAGGTACTATTACGATTGGTGCAGGATTAATTCCGGTGACTTGTGGTGCTGTGCAAGGTGGAGATACTAAGGTCTATAATTACGCCTCTACGACGCTTACGGCAACAGATGTATCATCTAGTTATGATACGAGTAGCGCCGATATTACTTATTCGTTTGGTTATGCTTCTTCGGCTACTAACGCTTTAGGTAACTTTAGCGCGGCTCAATCAGGGAGTAGTTATACTATTGCTAAGAGTAACACCAATAGCGGGAATGGTTTCTATGGTACGAGATATTATGGTGTGACAATTACGGTTACAGATAAAACTGATAATTCTATCACAACTACTTGTACTTCTGGGACGGGGACTACAAACAGAGCTACTGTAACAAGAGTGAATGCCAGGATTAACTTAAATGCAACAGCAAATGGTGGAACTTTAGGCGGAACTAATCCGGTATATGTAGCATATGAGAATTCAGCCATTTATTCCTCCCGCACTGCGACCACAACGACATCTTTGCCTACTGTTACACCGCCATCCGGAAAAGCCTTTAATGGCTGGTGGACGACTCAGACAACTGGTGGCGCTCAAGTAATTGACGCAAGTGGAAATATTAATACTACAGTTGCCAATTGGACCAATGAATATGGGCAGTGGATTCTAACTGATACTACTGATAGCGCATCTGTTAATATGCTATATGCACGCTTCGTAGATACTTATACTATTACGATAAATGCCGGGACTGGTATTTCTAGTTTGACTGCTTCGGGTTGGACTGGAACTGGGACTGGAACTTTGACAAAAGAGTTTGCGGCTGGCGAAACAATTGATCTTTCTACGATCACTGTAGCTGATAAGACTGGTTACACTGGAAGCTCTTATTCAAAGACTAGCGGTAGTGGTACTTTAAGTGGTTCTACATTTACGGTTGGTTCTGGTTCGGGGACAATTACGATTGGTGCTACTGGACTAAATACGCCAGTCTGTACAATTAAAGGTGGCGACACGAAGGTATTTAACTATGCATCGACAATAGTGACTGCGACGGATAATTCATCTAATTTTGATACTAGTAGTGTGGATATTATTTATGAATTTGGGTATCCTAATGCCTCTGGTGAACCTTTAGCTAATTATAGCCCGGGCCAAACTGGATTAACCTATGAAATCGCTAAAGATGCTTTCTACGGAACAAGGTATTATGGTGTTAGAGTTACAGTTACCGATAAAGCCGATGATTCTATTACAAATAGTTGTTCTTCTGCAACCGGCTCAAGTTCTGGAAATACTGTAAATAATAGAACGACTGTAAATAGGGTCAATTCTAGAGTCAACTTTAACGCTAACGGCGGGACTTTAAGCCATAGCAATCCGGTATATGTGGCTTACGATAATAGTGCGACTTATTCTTCGCGTACAGGCACAACAGCTAGGGCGATTCCTACTGTAACGCCTGCTTCTGGTAAAAGGTTTAATGGTTGGTGGACTGCGGCTAGTAATGGAACCCAAGTTATTAATGAAAGCGGGAACCTCGTAACGTCTGCTACTAACTGGGTTGATGGTGGAAAATGGATTAGAACTACAACTAATACTGATGCGGTTGCTGGCGATACGTTATATGCACAGTACATAAATGTTTATACTATAACCATCAATGCCGGAGCTGGAATTTCTAGTCTTACTGCTTCTGGCTGGACTGGAACTGGGACCGGAACTTTAACAAAGGAGTTTGCGGCTGGCGAGACAATTGATCTTTCAGCTATTACTCCAACACGTAAAACTGGTTATACTGGTATTGGGTATACCACTTCAGGCAGCGGCAGTATCAGTGGCTCTACTTATACGGTTGGCTCTGGCGCTGGGACTATTACATTTAAGGCAACTGGTCTTAATACTCCTACTTGTGGTATTTCGGGCGGTGATACGAAAGTTTATAATTATGCGGCCACAACACTTACCGCGACAAATGTTTCATCTAGTTATGATACGAGTAGTGCAAATATTACTTATTCGTTCGGATATGCTTCTTCCGCTTCTAATACTCTTGGTAACTTTAGTACTGCACAAGCTGGTAATACTTATGATGTAGTTAAGGATGCATTCTATAATACAAGATATTATGGAGTAAGGGTGACCGTAACTGATAAAACTGATAGCTCTATTACATCTACTTGTACTTCTGGGACTGGAACCTCGAATAGGGCTACTGTAGTAAGAGTTAATTCTAGAATTAATTTCGTCACGAGTAGTGGTACTATCAGTGGCACGAACCCGATATATGTAGCTTACGATAATAGTGCTGTATATAATTCTCGTACGGCTGCTACTGCTGGTTCTATCCCTACCGTAACGCCTGCTTCTGGTAAGAGATTTAACGGTTGGTGGACTGCGGCAAGCGGTGGAGTACAAGTTATTGATGAGAGTGGAAATCTAGTAAACTCTGCTACTAATTGGCTTGAAGACGGGAAATGGGTAAGAACTTCTACAAATTCTGATGCTGCAACTACTGATAATCTATACGCACAATTTATTGATTTATACACGATAACCATCAATGCGACGTCTGGTATTTCATCACTTACCGCCTCAGGTTGGACTGGAACTGGAACTGGAACACTTACTAAAGAATTTGCGGCTGGCGAGACAATTGATCTTTCTACGATTACTGCGGCTAATAAGATTGGTTATACCGGTAGTACATATTCAAAGACTAGTGGTAGTGGTACTTTGAGTGGTTCTACATTTACAGTAGGTTCTGGTGTTGGTACTATTACATTTAAGGCAACTGGGCTTAATACTCCTACTTGTGGTATTTCGGGCGGTGATACTAAAGTTTATAATTATGCAGCGACAACCCTTACTGCAACAAATGTTTCGTCTAGCTATGATACGAGTAGTGCAAATGTTACATATTCGTTCGGTTATGCTACTTCAACTACTGGGACATTAAGTGGTTTTAGTACTGCACAAGCTGGTAATACTTATGATGTAGCTAAGAATGCATTTTACAACACAAGATATTATGGTGTAAGGGTGACTGTAACTGATAAAACTGATAGCTCTATTACATCTACTTGTACTTCGGGGACTGGAACTGGGACTGGCGGTAGGACTACCGTGTATCGCTATAATTCTAGGGTCAACTTTAACGCTAATGGTGGGACTTTGAGCGGAACTAGCCCGGTCTATGTAGCTTATGATAATAGTGCGACTTATTCTTCACGTACGGGAACAACCGCTAAGGCAATCCCTTCGGTGACTCCGCCTGCTGGTAAAACCTTTGCGGGTTGGTGGACTGCGGCTACTAACGGAACCCAAGTTATTAATGAAAGCGGGAACCTCGTAACGTCTGCTACTAACTGGGTTGATGGTGGAAAATGGATTAGAACTACAACTAATACTGATGCGGTTGCTGGCGATACACTATATGCTCATTTTACAGATCTTTATGTAGTTACTATTAGTGCTGGTCCTGGGATTTCGTCACTTACTGCTTCGGACTGGACTGGAAGTGGAACTGGAACACTTACTAGGGAATTTGAAGCTGGACAGACAATTGATCTTTCTACGATCACTGTGACTGATAAGACTGGGTATACTGGGAGTTCCTATTCAAAGACTAGTGGTAGCGGTACTTTGAGCGGTTCTACGTTTACGGTAGGCGAAGGAGCCGCAACTATCACATTTAAGGCGACTGGGCTTAATACTCCTGTATGTACAATTCAGGGTGGCGATACGAAGGTTTATAACTATGCCGCGACGACTTTAACCGCAACATCTAACGCGTCTAACTTTGATACGAGCAGCGCGGACATTACATATTCATTCGGTTATGCTACGTCTACGACTGCAACGCTTGGTAACTTTAGTACTGCACAAGCTAGTAATACTTATGATGTAGCTAAAGATGCCTTCTATAATGTAAGGTATTACGGCGTAAAAGTTACCGTAACCGACAAAACCGATAGCTCACTTACGAGTGCTTGTACTTCTGGAACTGGTTCTAATACTGGTACTACGGTTGCGAATAGGACTACTGTTTCTAGGTATAATTCTAGGATTAACTTTAATGCTAATGGCGGGACTTTGAGCGGAACTAGCCCGGTCTATGTAGCATTTGAGAACTCAGCGACTTATTCTTCGCGAACCGCGACTACGACTAGGGCGATTCCGACCGTAACTGCTCCTGCTGGTAAAAAATTCGATGGATGGTATACAACACAATCAACTGGCGGATACCAAGTAATTAATGCTTCTGGAAGTATCGTTGGTCCGGTTGATGGATGGACCAATGGAAATGGCCAATGGATTCTGACAAGCACTACTGATAATACTACGGTCAATACTTTATACGCGCGATATGTAAACACCTATACAATAACAATCAATGCTGGGGCTGGAATCTCTACGCTTACTGCTTCTGGTTGGACTGGTACTGGGACTGGAACACTTACTAAAGAATTTGCGGCTGGCGAAACAATTGATCTTTCTACGATTACTGCGGCTGATAAGACTGGTTATACTGGCAGCTCTTATTCAAAGACTAGTGGTAGTGGTACTTTCAGCGCTCCTACTTTTACAGTTGGTTCTGGCGCTGGGACTATTACATTTAAGGCGACTGGGCTTAATACACCTACCTGTACAATTAGTGGCGGTGATACGAAAGTCTATAATTATGCTGCGACAAACCTTACTGCAACAAATGTTTCATCTAGCTATGATACGAACAGTGCAGACATTACATATTCGTTTGGCTACAATACTTCCGCGACCGGAACTCTTGGTAACTTTAGTACTGCACAAGCTGGCAATACTTATGACGTCGCAAAGGATGCATTCTACGACACTAGGTATTACGGCGTAAAGGTGACTGTGACTGACAAGACTGATAGTTCTATTACGTCTACTTGTACTTCGGGGACTGGAGCTACTAATAGAACTGCAGTATATCGTTATAACTCTAGAGTCAACTTTAACGCTAACGGCGGGACTTTAAGCCATAGCAATCCGGTATATGTGGCTTATGGAAAAAATCAGGCTTATTCTTCACGTACCGCTACTACGCTTAGAGGGATCCCTGACGTAACCGCTCCTGCTGGAAAGAAGTTTAACGGCTGGTGGACTGCGGCCTCTGGCGGAGCACAAGTTATTGATCCATTTTGGGATTTTGCAGCTTCTTCTATTCCTGATTGGGTTGAAAACGGGAATTGGGCTAGAACTACGACTAATGCTAATGCTGTGGCTGGGGATACGTTATATGCACAATTTATAAATGTATATACTATAACAATCAATGCTGGGGCTGGAATTTCTACCCTTACCGCCTCGGGTTGGACTGGATCTGGGACTGGAACATTGACAAAAGAGTTTGCGGCTGGCGAAACAATTGATCTTTCTACAATTACTGTGGCTGATAAGACTGGTTATACTGGCAGCTCTTATTCAAAGACTAGTGGTAGTGGTACTTTGAGCGGTTCTACATTTACAGTTGGCTCTGGCGCTGGGACTATTACATTTAAGGCTACTGGGCTTAATACACCAACCTGCAAGATGACTGGCGGAGATACGCAAGTTTATGCTTATGTTCCAACAACTATAACTGCTACCGATAATTCGTCTAATTACGATTCTAGCAGTGTAGATATCACATATTCGTTTGGTTATGCTTCTTCTGCGTCAGGCACATTAGTAGACTTTAGCTCTACTCAAGATGAGAATACCTATAATGTGACGAGAGGAGCATTTAGAGGAACGAGGTATTATGGTGTAACTGTCACGGTTACTGACAAAACTGATAGTTCTATTACAACTACTTGTACTTCGGGAACTGGAACCGCGACTGGGTCTACTGTCGCAAATAGGACTACAGTTACAAAAGTGAATGCTAGAGTTAATTTCAATGCAAATGGTGGGAGTGGTGGCGGTTATTCTTATGTTTCTTATACTAGTGCGAATGTTTATGTCTCTCGTACTTCTGGTGTAGTAAGTTCTTTGCCTACTGTGACGCCGCCATCCGGGAATGCCTTTAATGGGTGGTGGACGGATCCAACTAATGGGACCCAAGTAATTGACAAAGATGGAAATATCCAGAGCTCGGTTTCTGGGTGGACGAATGCGAGTGGTCAATGGATTCTTACAAATACAACCGACAATAATTCCGTTAATGTATTGTATGCACATTATGTGCCTACTCATCAAATTGAGATTATACCCAGAGTTGGTATTGCCTCAATTAGTGCTTCAGGTTGGACTGTGACTGGAACCGGATCTTTGGTAAAAGAATTTGTGGAAGGCGAGACGATAGATTTATCTACGATTATTCCTACCTATAAGACTGGTTATTCTGGAGTTGCGTATTTAAAAGCTACCGGAAGAGGGGAATTGAATGGTTCAATATTTACAGTTGGTAATGGTCTTGCAGCGATTGAAATTAGTGCTACTGGGATTAATACACCAACTTGTGAAATTAAAGGTGGAGATACGAAAGTTTATAATTATACAGACACGAAGCTTACGGCAATGGATGTATCATCTAGTTATGATACGAGTAGCGTAAGTATTGTCTACGAATTTGGATATGCTACTTCATTAAGTGGTGCTTTGGCTAACTTTACACAGAGTTCATCTACGCCTAAAAATGAATTCTATGTTGCTAAAAATGCCTTTCGTGGTGAAAGAATTTATGGTGTTCGTGTAACCGTAACCGATAATACTGATAGTTCGATTACTTCGACTTGCACTTCTACGGGCGGATTGGTGAATAGTGGTGACTCTTATGCGGCCAGAACTATTATGAGGTTGTATAACGCTAGAATTAATTTTAATCCTAATGGCGGGACTTTGAGTCATTCTAATCCAGTTTATGTGTCTTATGAAGATAGTAATACTTATTCTAGTCGCACTGGATTCTCGACAAGAAATATCCCAACTGTAACTCCGCCAACAGGAAAAGTATTTGCAGGTTGGTATTTGGCACCGGAGCAAGGTCAACCAAAAGTTATTGATGACGATGGAAGTATGGTTACGGTTAGTGGTTGGGTAAACGAAAGTGGACAATGGATTCTGACTAGTACGCTCGACAATTCAAACGCCAATACTCTTTACGCGCAATACAGAGATCTTCCTTGTGGAGCTACTGGTGTAATTTGTTACGATGATAATGGCGCAAATAGCTCAACGACGATGGGGAACCAGAGCGTTGCTTCTAGTGCTACTTCGGTAAATCTTTGGGCATCAAACTTCCAGAGAAGCGGGTATGGGTTTGCGGGCTGGAATACTGAGCCTGATGGAAGCGGAACGATGTATGGTCCAAATGCGACAATCGATGACGAGACAACGCTTGATATAATAAACAATGATAGTTTGAAGCTTTATGCGATGTGGGTTGAGCCGGCTAAAGATAGTTCTAATAATGTCTTGACCTTCCAAACTAATAACCTCCTAACCGTTACACTTAACGATAATAGTACACTTGACTCTAAGCCAGTTGGTTACGTAACCGCGCTTAAAGACGCACGCGATAACCAGGTCTATGCGGTCGCTAAATATGCGGATGGGAACTATTGGATGATTGAGAACCTAAGACTAGAGGCAGCGGGAACAACCGGCTCAACAAACCAAGCGCTTTCACAAGGATATGGCGGAGTATTTACTGGACTTGCTAATGCCGAGAATGCAAACTTCGCCGAAGTTACGACCGCAAATAGTAAATATAGCACGAGTAATGTTACTGGAGATAATCAAGCCTATAGAATTCCGCGCTACAATAATGTCAATACGCAATCTACAGTTTCCGAAATGACCGACCCAGATCAAAATGTTTATAGCTATGGTAACTATTACAACTGGCCGGCGGCGACCGCTAATACTACAAATACACTCTATCCTTATGATTCCGAATCTACTGGTACATCTATCTGCCCAGCGGGTTGGAGACTACCTACTGGCGGCGAAAAAGAAAAAATAGAGAGTAGCGGTAGTGATTACTATAATCTCAGTTACATTCTAGCAGGAGCAGCACCGACTGGATTTAATTCGGACAATGAATGGCTATACACCGACGATAATTTGGCTGGAGAGGGTTCCAATCTTTCAAAAGCTCTAAGAGCATACCCATATAACTTTGTGTATTCTGGGCGCTTCGACGGATCTAGTGCTCACGATAGAGGCTTAGTTAATAATTATTGGTCATCGACTAAACACCTATCCGGCAGTGGTCATAGGTTCGCATTCAGAGATACATATGTCTTTCCTGCTACAACTGAAAATTATACTTATCGTGGCGATTCGGTACGTTGTATGGCCGGCCAGGTCCTTTACAATAATGTCGCAAAGCAGAGTAAGGGCACACAAACCTCTGCAAACCTTCAAGCGAACATTACTAAATCTAACTCTGGGGTATATGAATATAATTCTTCGGTATTCGGTGCGGCAACCGACGCAGCTAATAATTACAAGATTTACTACTATCGTGGCATCCTTGATAATACTACTGGGACTTATGGTTCGAACGGTGATGGCGCAGCTTATCCGAATTACGTAAGACTCGGTAATACTTGCTGGAGGATTGTAAGAACTACTGGCTCAGGCGGAACGAAGATGATTTATAACGGGAACTGGACGGGTTCTACTTGCGCGAACGCTACTACAAGCGCCCAAGTCAGCACAAGCGCATTCAATGGTTCCGACGACACGACTTCAAGACAATGGGTACGGGTTGGTTATACCTATAGAAGTGGCTATGCGAGTACATCAACGACTTCTAGAACACTCGGGAACACATTCGGTACTAATACTAGCTTCGCTAATAACTCTGCTAACTCTACCATTAAATCTTATATTGAAGGCACTTGGTTTACTGGCGCTAATGGAGTAAGTGCATACCAGAGCATCTTAGAGCCTAGTGCTGGGTATTGTAACGATAGAACAGTTTATAGTAATACAACCCCATATACTCTTCAGGGCGATTCTGTGTCGGTTGCTCAATATGCTACCAGTGCTACCCGCTATAACTTTGGAGCACTAGTCCGTAACGTTAATACTGCTCAAGTCCCAAGCTTAGGTTGTCCACGCAGTACAGCAGATCTATATACTACGAGCGCCGCGTCAAATGGCAACAAACAATTAACTAGAGCGGCGGCGCTACTTACGGCAGATGAGGCATCATTCGCAGGTTCGGGTAACCGTATTGCGGCTGAAAATGGTTCTGACTATGATCCGAATTCATTCCTTAACTCTGGTAGTGAATTTATCCTCCTCTCGCCATATTACCGCGCGACTACTGGTATCGCGAACGTATTTGAGATTAATACGGATGGCGCAATGACATACATCAGTACTGGTACAACTACGACAGGCGTTCGCCCGGTAATCTCGCTCAAACCTGGAACTGCTACAGCAATTGGCTCTGGTACGGCGACCGATCCGTGGATAATTAAAGCTCCTTAAAAAACATAAAAAACGCATGATTTAATTTTAAGTTTTTTCCGCACATTTTCCATAAGCATGTTATAATTGAGATAATGGTTTTTACCGTTAGAGTTTATCATTTTTAGATTTAAAAAATGTAGAGGGAGAGGTGCGAGGAAAAAATAGCTATAATTGTGCTCTGGTACGGAGGTATCGTTCCGGTGTTAGGGAGGTAAGCTTTATTAGTCTCCTTAATATTGTAACTATGTTGTTTTTTGGATTCGTAATATCTGGTGTTTACAATATATGTTTTATCTCTTCGAGCGTTTCCGCTTACACCGCATCCATCTCTACCTCTGGTAATGTCACGGTTGATGTTGCGTCGTTTGGAGATAAGGCCAGTCTAGGCACCGATAATATAGTAGTTAGTTCTGATTGTCCCTCTGGTTACGCAGTATCTATTGTTGGTCCTACTGATAATACACTATATAAAGGCGGAGATAATACTAGCAGCGATACTATCCCAGCATCTTCTGGAACTGTTTCTAACCCAGTATCTATTCTGGGGAATAATTTAGGGACTTGGGGATATAGTACAGCAAATAATACTACGGTGTCTTCTAATTTTATCGGATTAACTAGTACCCAAACACAAATCAAAACTAAAGCGAGTGCTTCTTCCTCCGGAGGAGATAGTTTTTCGGTTTATTATGGCGTTTCGGTATCCGGTACTACTGCTTCAGGGACATATACGTTAGCCGAATCGTCACAAGGTGCTGGCGACGATACAATAGTTTATTATTTGACCACTGGAGCTAATTGTGCCAGCTATGCAATTAAATATGACGATAATGGGGCTAACTCCGCGACCACAATGAGTATTACTCATAACATTGTAGAAAACGATGAAGTGACGCTAGCTGCTTCCAATTACCAACGCCAAGGTTATGGATTTGCGGGTTGGTCTACTATACAACTCAATCCGGACTCCGCTTCATTCCAAACTGATTTGGCTACAGCTAAGGCTGCTGGAAAAGTATTTGGTCCAAACGAGGTAGTTACTGTCGATACGAATTTTTTGGCACAAGCCGTTGAACAGAATGGCATATATTACGTCACTATGTATGCGATATGGGTAAAACCAGCCCAGAATGCTTATTTGCAAAATTGGCAGGGTTGCGACTCTATGAATACTGGCGATGTGATTGCTTTGACCGATCAGAGGGATAGCCAAGCCTATGCGGTAGCTAAACTAGCTGATAATAATTGTTGGATGATTGAGAATATGAGATTAGAGGCGACGAATTCGAGTGATGGTACTAAAGCACAAGGTTTCGGAGGAGCGTTCTCGGGGTTAGCTACAGCCGAAACAAGTAACTTTATTGCTTCTACAACTTCTAATAGCAAATATAGCACTAGTAATATTACGGGGAGTAACCAAGGATACAGATTCCCGCGCTATCACAATAGAAATACCAATGCTGCTGTCAGCAATATGTCTACAACCAATGCTAACGTTTATGGCTATGGTAATTATTATTCTTTCGCAGCAGCGCTTGCGAATACGACTGATTTTACAACAACAACTTCCTCTGAAACAGCTAGTACATCTATTTGCCCGACTGGCTGGAGACTTCCGCGAGGTGGAGACAGAGACATAATCCAAAATGCTAACACTAACGATATTTATAATTTATGGTTGACTTTAATTGGTGCGCCGCCTGCGCAATATACAACCTCCACCACACCGATTTGGATTGATGATAATAATACCGAGGGGACCGACGCTTCAAAAGCGATTCGAACTTATCCTAATAATTTTATTTATTCAGGAATTTTGAACAATAGCTCAAATGAATATAGGGGAGTCTATGGTTATTATTGGACATCTACAACGAAAAGTGGAACTAATGGCTTCCATTATAACTTTGGTGATAATGGTGTGGCTGGCGGAACTTGGGATGGGCCCAAGGCAGAAGGTCTCTCAGTTAGATGCGTAAATGGAAATAGTTCTAGCTATACTGTGACTATTAATGCCGGTCCTGGTATTTCTACGCTTACCGCTTCGGGTTGGACTGGAAGTGGGACTGGGACTTTAACAAAAGCCTTTAGTGCCGGAGATACGATTGACCTTTCAACAATTGCACCAACTCGGAAAACTGGATATACCGGAACGAGCTACTCTAGTGCTGGTAGTGGTAGTATCAGTGGTTCTACTTTTACGGTTGGTTCTGGGGCTGGAACGATTACGATAGGCGCTACTGGCCTTATCACGCCAACTTGTACAATTCAAGGTGGCGATACGAAAGTGTTTAATTATGCTTCGACTATACTTACAGCGACAGATAATTCATCTAGTTATGATACTAGTAGCGCGGATATCGTCTATTCATTTGGCTATGGGTCTTCTGCTACTAATACCTTGGGTAACTTTAGTGCCACTCAAGCCGGGAATACCTATGAGATAACTAAAAATAATACTGACAATGGTAGCAATGGTTTTTACGATACAAGATACTATGGTGTAAGAGTAACGGTTACCGATAAGACAGACAGCTCTATTACGTCTACTTGTACTTCGGGAACTGGAACGGGGACTGGAAGTACAGTTGCGAATAGAACTACAGTAGCGAGATTTAATTCTCGAATTAATTTCGATGCGAATGGTGGAACTTTGAGTGGGACTAGCCCGGTATATGTAGCCTATGAAAATTCGACAACTTATTCTTCACGCACAGCGACAACCGTCGGGACGATTCCTTCAGCTACACCACCAACCGGTCAGGTGTTTGATGGTTGGTGGACTGCATCCAGCGGAGGGAACCAAGTAATCGATGGGAGCGGCAATATTCAAAACTCAGTCGCCGACTGGACCGATGCAAACGGTCGATGGATTAGAACCACCTTCAATTCATCAGCCGTAACAACTGATACGCTATTTGCACATTACACTTCCGGAACAACGCGTAAAACTCTATATGAAGAAGTCGAAGATCAAAGCAGAGGAACGCAAACTGCAGCTAATCTTCAGGCAAGTCTTAATGCCTCCAATTCGGGTGTTTATGAATACAACAGTACAGCGTTTGGTGCGGATACTGATGGGGCTAAAGGCGACAATACTAAGGCTACTATTTATTACTATCGTGGGATTCTTGATAATACTACCGGAACTTACGGATCTAATGGCGATGGGGCGGCTTATCCTAACTATGTTATTTTAGACGCCGACGGGACCAAGACGACGGCAGATACTTGTTGGAGAATTATTAGAACAACTGGTTCTGGTGGAACGAAGATGATTTATAACGGGAATTGGACTGGCTCGACCTGCGCGAATGCGACAACTAGTGCACAGATTAGCTCGCCGGTCGCCACAAGCACCTTCAACGGGACTGCAAACACTACTTCGGTAGCTCGTCAAGCCGTACGCGTAGGCTATACGCATAATAGTACTTATGCTACAACATCAAACTCTACTCAAACTCCAGACACATTGTTCGGTAGTAATTCTAATTATTCTGTTAATAATACTAATTCTACAATTAAAGGAAATGTCGAAAGTTGGTATAACTCTAATTTGACAAGTTATACGAGCATACTAGAACCAAATGCTGGTTATTGCAACGATCGCTCAGCTTTCCAGAATACTTCGGGTTCTACCGCCACATCGACTCTACGTTCGTACACGACTAATACGAACCAGACTGGCGCGACTTATAGAGCCTACTTTGGTGCATACACTAGAAATATTGGTACATCAAAGGTCCCAGGCTTAGGCTGCAGTAAAAGTACTGTAGATGTGTATAGTACTAGCACTTCGGCCGGTGGTAATGGACAATTGGCCGCGCCAGTAGCCTTAATTACGGCCGACGAAGCAAGCTTTGCTGGTTCTGGTAGCCAAACCGCTAACCAAGGTTCAGGATACAATGCCAATTCCTTCCTTCGAACCGGTTCTACCTTCTGGACTATGTCACCATATTATCGCTATGGCTCATACGCTTACAATTTCTATATGAATACTAATGGTTACATGCAAAACGGTCGTGTTGACGCCGCTTATGGTATTCGCCCTGTTGTTTCACTACAAGACGGAACGACTCCTTCCGATGGGACTGGTACAGCTACCGACCCATGGGTTATAATGGCGCCGTAAAAAAACTATTCTAAATCGCGTTTAATCTGTTTCTCGTAGCGTTCTTCTTCGGAAAAAATACAACCACAATATTTCTGAAGATAGAGCCCGAGTTCGCGAGCCTTCGCTTGGCCATCGCGGAAACCAACTCGGAAATCGCGATAGAGAAATTCAATGCCTGAATCTTTCGCTAGTTTTTCGCAAACTTTCTTTAGTTCTTCATGTTTCTGATAAGGCGAGACGAGTAATGTTGTCGTAAAAGCATCGTAGCCGTTTTCTAAAGCGTAGCGCACGGTTTCACCTAAGCGCTTAGGATAACAATAGTTCACGCATCGATTACTAATGTCATTCACGACATTTTTACAAAATTCATCAAGTCCATATTCTTCTTTTAGAATTAATTCGACTCCGACCTGTTTTGCATAATCTTTTAGACAATCGCGACGAGTTTTATATTCAATGTAAGGATGAATGTTTGGATTATACCAAAAAAGCGTCGGTTCGATATCTTCCGAACGTAAGGCATCAATACAGTAAACGCTGCAAGGCGCACAACACGTATGCATTAAAACTTTCATTTGTCAGAATTATAACATTTGTGATAAAATAAGTCTATAAAGGAGGTGTATGTCTAAAAAAATCGAAACCGATTGGAAGACTTTCATTAAGTTTTGGTTGGTACCGTTAATTATTGCGGTAGTTTTATTGTTTTTATATAAAGCGATAACTGGGCTAGTTATTATCGGTATCTCGATCTTCCTAGCTTTGGCCCTAAAACCACTGGTCCGAAAAGTGAACAATTTCTTTTCGAAACATTTTGGCAACGACAAAAAACACCGTACTCTTTCGGCAATCTTTGCTTATTTGATTGTAGTATTAGTGATTGGCGCGATTATCGCGATTGTTGGTCCGGTCGTCGTGAATGAAACAGCAAAATTTGTCCAAAATTTCCCTGAAACATTTGAAAAATCCTTTGGGGGATGGGATGGAGTTAACAACTTCGGGAAGAATATAGGGATTGATGATTTACACTCAGAGATCAATAACACCTTGATGAACTTATCGAATAGCATGCTGGGACTACTTGGTAATAATATCGTTTCTAGTGTAGGGGGAGTTGCGGATGTGATAATGAAAATAATTTTAGTTTTGATTTTGACTTTACTCTTCTTGTTGGATGGTCCGGAAATGATGGAGACTTTATGGAGAACATTAGGTGTCGGTGAAGACAAGAAACCAGTCAAAGTTGCGAAAGAAGTTGTAATGAAAATGGCAAATGTGATTTCGACCTACGTTTCTAGACAAGTCGTAGTAGCAATTATTGATGGGTGTGCTTCAATGACTATCGTTTTCATTTTGTCGTTGATTCTCGGTTTTTCACCGAGTCTTGCGATTCCAATGGGTATGACCACAATGTTATTCTATTTAATTCCGATGTTTGGACAATTTATCGGCGGAACTTTAGTGACAATTCTGTTATTCTTCTCGAATCCAGTCGCAGCGTTAGTTTTTGCAATCATATATATAATATATGCACAAATTGAGAACAATGTGATTTCGCCAAAGATACAAGGTGATGCGTTAAACCTAAAACCGGTAACAATTTTATGCGCCATTACAATCGGTATGTATATGTTTGGTCTGCTTGGCGCGATTGTTGCGATTCCGATTGCGGGCTGTATTAGAGTTTTAATTGATGAATATCCAAATATAGAAAAAGCACGAGAACAATAATGTCAGAAAAAACCAAACCGAAATTTTTCAAGAAGCCTTTGCTCATCTTTTTGTTTATTCTTCTCAATGTAGTAGTGATTGCTGCAACGGCGATTGCGGAATTCGGGAATTCAAAAGACGCGACGGAGCTATCAGAAGTTTCACTCAAATGGTGGAGTTTAATTCCAGCGGTGATATGTTTTCTAGTTGCTCTAACGATCGATATTCATAAGTACGCATTAATGATTAGAAAGATGTTGGACAAAAATAGCGACAGGAAGAATATCCGAAAAGTTGCGAGACGAACAGTTCTGCTCGGAAAGTATTATGACAATATTACGCCAGCGGCAGTTGGTGGGCAGCCGTTTCAAATTTATTATATGCGAAAAAATAGCGGGCTGAAGCGCGGGGCATCGACTTCGATACCGGTCTTCGGAATGATTTCAATTCAAATAGCGTTTATTATTATCGCACTATTTTGTTTTATCTTTGGCGGGCTGATTCATTCTAATCCAGCGTTACTTTTTACGGCTTTAATTGGGCTTTTGTTTTACGCATTTTGGCCGGTGATGGTCGCGGGAGTGAGTTTCTTTCCGAAACAAACGACGAAGTTTTTAAAATTCATAGTTAAAATTCTTGCGAAGATAAAAATCGTGAAAAACCGTGAAAAACTTTTACAGAAAGTTGAAGATGAAGCGGACGAATATGTTGATGCAGTAAAAATGATTTTAAAAACGAAAGGTCTATTTTTAGCAGTAATTTTATGGTCACTAGTGTATAACTTTTTAATCGCGTCGATTCCGTTCTTCGTATTAACGGCGTTTGGCGGGAATGTAGATTTTATGTCGTGTTTCGTGATAACGATTGCGGTAATGTCGGCGATTTACTTTATTCCTACTCCAGGTAATTCCGGCGCGGCAGAAGGGACTTTCTTCGTGGTCTTTTCGGCGTTGTCGTCGGGTTATATCTTCTGGGCAATGTTGGTTTGGCGATTCTTCTCATATTACATATATATAATTCTCGGACCGATTATCTATTTCTTTATGCATCTGGAGAAACGAAAGAAGACGTGATATGATAGGAAGACTGTATGTTTAGATTGTTTAAGTTTTTAAAGCCGTATTGGTGGCAAGTAATAGTTTTAGTCCTATCGACGGCGTTGCAGGTTTGGACGACTTTACGGTTGCCGGCTTTGATGGCGGATATTATTAATAACGGAATTGTGCCGGGCGACACGGATTATATTTGGATGATTGGGCTTCGGATGATTGGGCTAGCAATTGTGTCTGCGATAGCGTCTCTAGTTTCGAGTTATTTTTCGGCACGAATCGGAGCTGGCTATGCACGCGATATTAGAGCGGCAATCTTTACTAAAATTATAAATTTCAACATTTTAGATATGAAAGATTTTAGTACGGCGTCGCTACTCACAAGAACGACTAATGATGTGAACCAAGTCCAAATGGCTACGATTATGATTCTTTCGATGATGCTTAGGGCGCCGCTGTTTTGTATTATTTCGATTATAATGGCGATTCAGACCGCGCCGGATATGTCTTGGATTATTTTAGTTGGTGCGGCGGCGATTTTAGGCTCGGTAATTCTAATTATGACAATAGTGATGCCGAAGTTTAAGGTTTTCCAGAATTTAGTTGACAAGATTACTTTAATTACGCGTGAAAATTTAACTGGTTTGCGCGTAATTAGAGCTTTTAATAATGAAAAATTAGAAAAAAAGAAATTTACCAAAGCTAATACTGAACTCACAAAGTTATTGATTTTTATCGATAAGATTTTAGAATTACAAAACCCACTTATCAATATAATATTTAATGGCACAACTTTACTTTGTTCGTGGATTGGGATTTCTTTACTTTCGAAAGATTTTGCCTATCTCGGAAATATGACGGCTTTCGCACAATATGTAGGGCATGTAATGATGTCATTTTTGATGATGTCGTTACTATTTGTAATGTTACCGAGAGCAAATGTATCAGCGCATCGTATTAATGAGGTGTTGAAAAAAGAACCAAAAATTCATTGGAAAAAGAAAACTGAAGGAATGCCAGAAAAAGTGCCGTCGGTTGAGTTTAAAAATGTCGATTTTAGTTATCCAGAAGCGGCAGAAAAAGTTTTAGATAATATTTCTTTTAAAGCGGTTGCGGGCGAGACGACAGCTTTTATCGGCTCAACTGGTTCAGGAAAGTCAACTCTGATAAATCTAGTACCAAGATTTTATGAAAGTACTGGAGGTGAAATTTTAGTTAATGGTCTTTCGGTAAAAAATTATGAGAAAAATGATTTAATTCGAAGGATTGGGTTTGTTCCGCAACGTGGAATGCTTTTCGCAGGAACCATAAAATCAAATATTAAGTTTGGGGCGCCAAATGCGAGCGATAAACAAGTTCATAAGGCGGCCGAAATTGCACAGGCGGTAAACTTTATCGAAAAGTTACCGGAGAAATATAATTCCCATATCTCGCAAGGTGGGACGAATGTTTCGGGCGGTCAAAAACAAAGACTTTCAATTGCACGTGCAATTTGTAAAGAGCCAGATATTCTAATCTTCGATGACGCTTTTTCTGCGCTTGATATGAAAACGGACAAAAAGCTACGCGAAGCTTTGAAGCCAGTTACGGAAGATGCGGTGGTTTTAATAGTTGCCCAACGAATTAGCACGATAAAAGATGCAGACCAAATTGTAGTTTTAAATAATGGGAAAATCGTCGGGAAGGGGAAGCATCTGGAACTACTAAAAGATTGTAAAATTTATCAAGAAATCGTGAAGTCACAACTTTCGGAGCGAGAATATGAAAACGAGTTAAAGCTGGCGAGGAGGTCCCAATATGCATCATGACATTCCGGAATCTGGCAAGCCGAAAAAGATGGGCGAGTCATTTAGGATTTTCTTGAAATCAATTAAGAAGTATCGTTTTGCAATTGTTATTTCTGTTTTGCTGACAATTAGTTCAGCGATTCTAGGCTTATTTATCCCGAAGATTTTAGGCGATATGACAACGATTGCGGTGAATAGTTATCCGGATTTGGATTGGGGGGCTTTAGGCGGTAAGGCGATTTTAGTAATTATTCTATTTTTGGCTTCGGCAGTATTGAATTATGCTCAGGCATATATTTTAGCAGTGGTTTCCGCTAAATATACAGCTGAACTACGTGAGAAAATTTTAGACAAAGTTTCTAGATTGCCAATTTCGTATTTTGATAAACACCAGTTTGGCGATACATTATCAAGAATGGCAAATGATGTCGATGTTTTGACAACTTCGATGTCGCAAGAAATTGCTGACATATCGATGAGTCTTACGACTTTGATCGGCGTAATGATTATCATGCTGACAATCTCGGTGCCGCTATCTCTCATTTCGTTTGTCGTGGTGCCGGTTTCGGTATTAGTAGTCGGGCAAATTATGCGTTATGCGCAAAAATATTTCCGTGAACAACAGAATACTTTGGGAGTTTTAAATAGTAAAATCGAAGAGGATTATTCGGGGCAGATTGTAATTAAATCGAATTCTTATGAAGATGATGCTCTGGAAGATTTTAATAAAACTAATGACAAATTAGCGACCGTGACTCGGCGAGCACAAATTTTTTCATCATTGTCGTTCCCGGTAACACATATATTTACAAATATAGGTTATGTCGCGGTTTGTGTGCTTGGTGGAATATTTGTGGTCGAAGGAAAAATCAATATTGGCGATATTCAGGCGTTTATTCAATACGTATCGAGATTCAATCGACCGATTACGGAAATCGCTTCGACGACTTCGACTTTACAATCTTTACTTGCAGCGAGCGAAAGAATTTTTGAATTCTTGAACGAGACGGAAGAAAAGCCAGACCCGGAACCTGCGAAGACGATTGAGCAAGTACGAGGCGAAGTCGAGTTTCATAATGTTAACTTTGGTTATTTTAAAGATCAACCGATTATTCACGATTTCTCAGTTAAGGTAACGCCAGGAATGAAGGTGGCAATCGTTGGCCCGACCGGAGCGGGAAAAACGACTTTAATAAATCTTTTGATGCGGTTTTATGATCCTGATTCTGGATACATCACGATCGATGGCGTGCCGACGCGAGAGATGAAACGCTCTGATGTGCGAAAATTATTTGGTATGGTTTTACAAGATACTTGGTTGTTTTCGGGGACGGTGGAAGAGAATTTACGTTATAGCAATCAGAAAGCTAGCTTAGACGACGTGAAGCGTGCGGCGAAGGCAAGCAATGTTAATCATATTATCGAGGCTTTGCCGAAAGGTTATCATTCAGAAATTAGCGAAGACTCGGACAATATTTCGGCGGGTGAAAAACAGTTAATTACGATTGCACGGGCGATGGTCGCCAATCCGCCAATGATGATTTTAGACGAAGCGACTTCAAATGTTGATACGCGCACTGAACAACTAATTCAGGATTCGTTTGAAAAATTGACGCACGGACGCACTTCGTTTGTAATTGCGCATCGACTTTCGACAATTCGCAATTCGGATTTGATTCTTGTGATGCGCGATGGGAATATTGTCGAACAAGGAAATCACGATTCTCTCTTAAAAGCGGGCGGGTTTTACGCTGAATTATATAATTCACAATTTGCTGATAATTGAATCGAAAATTTCTTCGATCGTACCGGAAGCGTCGATGGTAGTGACGTCGAATTCTTTGGCGATTTTTAAGTAAGCCTTGTTAATCTTTTGTTGGAAGGTTTCGCCTTTAGATTTCCAGACTTCTTGTTTGCGGTCCCAATTTTGATCAGTTTGGGTGCCGAGACGCTTTTGTTGTTCTTGCTCGTCTATAGTAAATAGGAAAATCTTATCTGGATGGAAATATGGTTCTGGCATAATTAGTTTATGGAGCTTAATAATTAACGAACGACTCACGCCGCCGCCGTAACCCTCATAGACCAAAGTAGAAAACCAGTTTCGAGTCGTAATTACGATGTCGCCATTTTTTAAGGCTGGCTCGGCGAGTTTACGCCATTGTTCATAACGATTGACTAAATATAACATCACACGAGTGCGGTGGTCGATGTCCTGTTTTGAACCATAAGTTAAGCGGGCGATTTCGGAAATAAATTTATCTTTACTAGCGGTACCGGATTCAGCATAAGTTACCACGGTTTTACCTTGTGATTCAAAGTATTCTTTGAGTTTTTTAGCTTGAGTATCTTTTCCGGTGCCATCTTGGCCTTCAATTACAATATACATTATTTTGCCTCCAAATATTTTTGATAACAAGCAGGGCAAAGTGCACGATATTCGACTTTATTTTTCCCATTGTCGATTAAAATGTCAGGACCGTCAGTGACGAGCTTATCGCCCATAAAACGGCAATTCAAGGTCGCTTTATGGCCGCATTCGCAAATGGTTTTTATTTCTTCGATGTCGTGGGCGATTTGAAGTAGTCTTGTCGCGCCTTCGAAGCCACCGTCTTTTTGGCGAAAATTGAGGCGAAGTCCATATGCCATCACGGGAATATTTAATTTAACAGTAATCAGCATCAGTTCGTCGACTTGTTTTGCGGTCAAGAATTGTGCTTCATCAATTAAAACACAATGAACGTCGTCGTAGTTTTTCAAGATTTCTTTGAATAAGTCAGTATTTTTGTCGAAACAAAAATTAGTTTCACGCTCGGGACCGATACGAGTTAAGAGTTTCGTGCCATTTTTGGTGTCGGTTTTTGGTTTGATCACGCAGACTTTATGACCGCGCTCTTCATAATTAAATGCGACTTGGAGAAGTTGCATCGTTTTGCCACATCCCATCGCGCCATATCTAAAATATAGTTTTGCCATGCTATAATTATAGCATGCATGAGAGTTGGAAGCCGTTTTTAAAAAGCGAGTTCAAGAAGCCATATTTTAAAGAATTGTCCGAGTTCCTGCACACTGAATATGAAACAAAAACGATTTTTCCTAAAAAAGAGTTAGTTTTTTCGGCTTTTACGACTGATTTAAACGAAGTAAAGGTAGTAATTTTGGGGCAAGATCCTTATCATACGCCGGGAGCGGCGATGGGGCTCGCATTTTCGGTGCCAAATTCGGAACCAATACCACCGTCCTTAATTAATATATATAAGGAAATCGATTCGGATATCGGGCATCACGAAAATCCGCGGGGAAGTTTAAGAAAATGGCAAAAACAAGGAGTTTTATTATTAAATACAGTTTTGACAGTAGAAGCACACAAACCAAAATCGCATAGCGGAAGAGGTTGGGAGATTTTTACGACAGAAGTAATTAAATATTTAAATGAAACGCGTCCGCATTTAGTGTTTATTCTTTGGGGGCGTGACGCGAGAAATAAAAAATCACTCATTGATAGTTCGAAGCATTTAATTCTAGAATCAGCGCATCCGTCGCCACTTTCGGCTTACGCTGGGTTTTTTGGGAGTAAACCATTTTCTAAAACCAATGCTTTCTTGGAAAAAAACAACCTAAAACCAATCGAATGGTAATTCTGGACGGGTCCTTCCAAAAAATTTTCCCCCAAAATTTTGCCTACGCAAATATTTTGGGGGTCCCCCTATTTGCGCCACCCGTCCATATTAGATCCATCTTTTTAGGCGGTTGTATTCTTCTGATTCTTTTTCGTAAGAATCTAAAATGTCTTCGACATAGGTTTTACCGTTTGTAAGATTCAGGGTTTCGACTTCAGGCATCGAAACAAGCAAACGCACGACGGCTTCGTCAGTATCGATATTGGTCATCGATTTTTTTGGGTCGGTTGAATGGGAATGGACGCGTAAATCTCGGTAGACAAAGCGTTTGATGCCGGCTTGGAGACAATATTTCAAACAGTTTTCGCAAGTTGCAACACGATTGTAAATCGTGCAACCGGTTAAATCTTGATGAGCGAAAATTAAGGCGTTCATTTCGGAATGAATGGCGAAATAATATTTCATCGGGCGCTCACTAAGAGTCATTTTTGATTCGTCGGCGCCTTGGATTAAGCCGTTATAACCTAACGAAACTACGCGTTTATTTTTGTCGACAATCACGCAGCCCATTTTACTCGAGGGATCTTTTGACTTCGCCGCGACTGCTTCGGCGATGTTCATAAAATACTCGTCCCATTCAGTTTGTTTGCTCATAGTGACTATTATTATACCATAAGCAGAGCGACGGGGTTGAATTTTTCTTTGGTTTATGCCTATACTCTCGCAACATTAAAATAAGGAGAAAAATGCGAGGTAAAATCAAATATTTAATATTAACTTTAATTGTTTTAACCGCGAGTTTGGTGCCGAGAATTAAAGCGGAAGCAGTAAACTGCCCGGAGCTAAGAATCGTATTCGCGCGCGGTTCGGGTGGAGAAAGATGGACGACGGATGATTATTTGAGTTTTAAAAACTCAATCCAAACTAAACTTGAGTCAACCAATTTAAATTATGAGTTTGTCGATTTAGATTATCCAGCGGTCGGAGTCGGAGTCGATAATTTAAGAGTTACACTCGGGGCCTATTTCGGCTCGGGCGATAGTTATGAGTTCGGCGATAGTGTGAATGCGGGTGTGAATAATTTAGTAAAAATGGTAAATGATTCTAGCTGCCCAAATACAAAATATGTGATTGGCGGATATTCTCAGGGTGCGATGGTAGTTTCGAAATCTTTGGGTAGTTTAAAGTCAGAGCGATTAATTTTTGCGGCGACTTTTGGAGATCCGAAAATTTATCTGCCAGAAGGAAAAGGGCTTTTTCCGGCGGCATGTCGAGGGGAAAATTTATCGGATTATCGAGCCTATGTACCGGATTGTCAAGCTTACAAAGGACTGCTCGGGGCGTATATGCCATATGAGCCGGAGAGTTTACTCGGCAAAGTCGGGACTTGGTGTAATAAAAGTGACATTTTTTGCAGTTCGAAATATAGTATGGATAATCATTTGACTTACATTGAAGACGAACTTTATACCGATGCATCAAAAGTGATTTTTGATAAGATTGCGCAATCGTTTGGGATTGAAAATATGGTTTCGTCGCCACACGACACGGTCATTATGCTAGATTCAACCGGATCGATGAGTAGGATGATTGGCGAATACAAAGCGGAAGCGATTAGACTCGCGACGAAGACTTTTGAGTCGGGCGGGAGAGTGGCGCTTTATGATTATCGAGATTTGAACGATCCGTATACGCCGGTTGAACATTGTAATTTTGAGACTTGTACTATAGATGTAATACAACAGAAATTGGAGGAAATTGAGGTTGATGGTGGAGGCGATACGAACGAATCGCTACTTTCGGCATCGTTTTCGGCGATGAAAAGCTTAAAATGGAAATTTGGAGCGACGAAGTCGGTAGTAGTTTTAACTGATGCGCCGTTTTTAACGCCAGACCGTGATGGTGTGACTTTGGATGAGGTAGTGCGTTTAAGTAAAGAAATTGATCCGGTTAATTTCTATATTATTACAAACGAAGAATCGGCGAAAAGCTATGATGAACTAGCTGAGAGAACTGATGGGAAAGTTGTGACTGATTTTAATACGCTAGATTTACTGACGGATTATATTATGGAGCGGTATGATAGTTTGCCACGTGTTGAGGAAAGTCTTGGGGCTGATTTGCCAGCTTTAGAAATTAAAGAAGTGACGGAAATTTCGGAGACGGAAGTTCGGATTAAGTTTAATAGTAGTAGCAATCAAGCGATTGTGATTTTAAATGATGTGATTTTAGGGGTAACAGATTTAGATGAAATTACTATCGGTGGGTTAAAAAGCGGAGTTAAGAATCAAATTACTTTAGTTCCGATTACGGACGATTTAAGAGGAGAGGGAATTAGCATTAGTGTTCAGCAGAAATTAATTTCGCCAATTCCGAAAGCGCCTAATTCCGGAAAACGATAAAATATGTTATAATATATGGATGGTTTCAAACAAAGATTTAATTCGGAACGTGGCGATTATTGCACACGTTGATCACGGAAAAACGACTTTAGTCGATGGGCTTTTGAAGCAGTCGCGTACTTTTCGCGATAATCAAGCTGAAATGAATCAGACTTTAATTATGGATTCGATGGATCAGGAACACGAGCGAGGTATTACGATTACGGCAAAGCAAACTTGTGTTTATTATGATGGTTATAAGATTAATATTATCGATACGCCGGGACACGCGGATTTTTCGGGCGAGGTCGAGCGGACTTTGAATATGGCGGATGGAGTTCTACTTATCGTCGATGCGCAGGAAGGGCCGATGCCACAAACGAAGTTCGTTTTATCGAAGGCTCTCAGTTTAGGATTAAAACCGGTGGTAGTGATTAATAAAATTGATAAACCGGCGGCACGCATCCCGGAAGTTTTATCAGAAATTGAAAGTTTGTTTTTAGAACTCGCAACGGATGAGTCACAATTGTTCTATCCGGTTTATTATGCAATCGCTAGGGAAGGCCGAGCGGGAAAAACGACCGAGCTTGATGATGATTTACACGTAATTTTTGAATCAATTATTAACGATATTCCGGCGCCTTCGGTTGATTCCGACGCAGAGTCGGCGCAACTTCTCGTTGCGGCGCTCGCGGGCGATAATTATCTTGGCAAGTATTGTATTGGTAAAATTTTTAGTGGTAAATTAAAGAAAAACCAAAGTGTAAAGATTTTACATAATAATGAAATAAAAAACAGTAAGATTGATAATTTATTTATTTACAAAGGACTAGGAAAGGAAGAGGTGCCGGAGGCGATTGCGGGGGATATTGTCGCGATTACGGGAGTTTCGGAAGCAAATATTGGCGACACGATTGCAACTGGCGATAATCCGGAGGCTTTGCCGGGGATTGAGCTCGAAGCGCCGACGCTTTCAATTTATATCGGGCCAAACACCTCGCCATTAAAGGGACGTGAAGGCGATTTTACGACTTCACGCCAAATTGCGGAAAGACTAGAGCGAGAGCTCGAAACGAATATCGCGTTGAAAATCGAACCGGATGGGTTAGGCTATAAAGTTTCGGGACGAGGCGAACTACATTTGTCGGTTTTAATCGAAACGATGCGACGCGAGGGTTATGAACTCGAAGTCGGGCGACCGGAAGTAGTTTACCGAGAAATTGACGGGGAGAAGTGCGAGCCGATTGAAGATTTGACGATTGAAGTCGCGCCGGAATTTGTCGGAGCAGTTAGCCAAGAACTCGGCATCAGAAAAGCTGAGTTAACATCACAAGAAATTACGAGCTCCGGAACGACGCGATTTGTGTATGAAATTTCAACGGCAGCATTAATCGGGCTTCGGAATAATTTATTGACCGAAACGAAAGGCACGGTAATTATGTCATCGATTCCGAGCGGATATCGGCCGGTTGAAGAAAGATATAAGCCGGAAAGAAATGGAGCTTTGGTCGCGTTCGAGGACGGGGTTTCGACGGCTTATGCATTAGACGCGGCGCAAGCACGCGGGATTTTGTTTATTCCGCCTGGAGTGCCGGTTTATCACGGTATGATTATCGGGCTTTCGAATAAAAAAGATGATATCGATATTAATATTTGTCGCGAGAAGCAATTAACGAATATGCGGACACACGCGTCAGATGGTGCGATACAATTGACGCCTTATACGCAGTTATCGCTAGAGCAGTGTTTAGATTTTCTATTAGATGATGAATTGCTTGAAGTGACGCCAAAATCTTTAAGACTTCGCAAGCGTCAGCTCGATCCGATTAAAAGGAAGCGAGAAAATCGTGCTAATTGATTCGCATTGTCATCTCCACGACCGAGAGTTTTTTACGGCGAAACAAGCCGAAGAGATGATTAAACGAGCTAAAAAAAGAGGCGTCGAGAAGATTATCTGCATCGGGACATCGCACGAAGATTCGTTAGCTGCGCGCGATTTCGCTAATTCCCACGATAATGTTTATTGGACCTATGGCATTCACCCCGAACAAGCTACAAGTTTGTCTTACTCGGGGCGTGCCCCCGAGCGAGATAAACTTGTAGCTATCGGGGAAGTGGGACTAGATTATCATTATGAGGGTTATGACCGAGAGGCGCAGATTAAGTTATTCGAGGAAATGTTGCAGATGGCGATTGATAATGGTTTGCCGGTTTCGTTCCACGTCAGAGAAGCTTTCTCGGACTTTTTTGCGGTGGTGAGCAATTTTCCGAAGGTACGTGGTGTGGTGCATTCTTTTACGGACAGCAAAAAGGTCCTAAAGCGGATTTTGAATGAAACTGATTTTTATGTCGGGGTGAACGGGCTTGCGACTTATTCAACTTTGCCAACCCCGCCACTTGAGAGAATTCTCCTCGAGACTGATGCGCCATTTTTGGCGCCGACTCCGCATCGAGGCGAAACTAATGAGCCGGCATATATTGCCGATATTGCGAAGTGGTTAGCGGAAAAATTAGAGATATCTGTTAAAGAGGTGGCAAAAACCACTACAGATAACGTTTTTGACCTGTTTGGGGTTGACTTTTCAAGCGTTTCGTGATATAATTAGGGTATGGAAAGGGAGAATCAACTTTTCAGAATACCCCTAATGGGCGATGAGGCCTATAATTTTGAGGCTAAAGACGAAGATAAGAAGATTTACGAAGAATTAAATGCAATAAATGAGGAGATTGAACAATGTCGCTCAAGAAACTGTTAAAATCAATTACTAATATCGGAAACGATTTACTTCCAAAAGTCCCATATTCAAATAAATTAAGTTATGAGGACTTAATTAATGCCGAATCTGAGCTCGGGAAGACGATTTTTGGACCGGTGCCTGACGGTCATAACCGGGAATTTTTCAAGCATAAAGGAAATGTCTGGTTCTGGCACGAAGATTGGTCGGATACTTTTGGAAAACTTCAAGATATGACTATTCGTTATGAAGTTAGGCCAAATGGAGTTTATAAAAAAGTGGCTGGTAGTTCTTATGTAAAAATCGAGGGAGAGGAGCTCGATAATTTCCGCCAAGCGGCAAAAAGCTATCTTGAACTTGTAAAATCAAAACTCTATTGCTAAAATGGGGGTATGAAGAAGAAGCAAATTATCTCAATTATTGTTTTTATTATCGGATTAATTACGCTTGTTATCGGCGTGATTTTTTTAGTTCTTAATCTAAATAAGGGCGCTTCGCTTCAGGACGGGGAATATTTAATTTCGGTGGATAGCTGGGTAAAAGAAGACGAGCCGAGCGTGATTTGGACTTTTTCTGAGATAGGGAAAGGGAAATTAACGACCAATAATAATGAAAATAGCTATGACTTCATCTGGGCGATTGAGGACGGGAAGTTGAAAATCGAGACGGATTGGCTATATACGCTAAATGATGAATACGAATATCGGATTGACGATGGGAACTTAGTTTTGATTCAGGATGATTCAACCGAGATCAAGTTCAACCCCACAAGTAGCGTTGATTCCGAGATTCGCGAGGACGACGAACTCATCGTCGGGGATTAAGTGCGTTGCGTGAAGTTCGGCTCCTTGTAATTTGTCAAGGCTTTCTAAGGCTTTTTTAACCGTCGGATTTGTCGTCGAGCAAATCGAAAGGGCGATTAATACCTCGTCGAGATTGAGTTGTTTTCTAGTAAAATTCGAGGTTCTGTTTTTAATTTCGAGGATTGGTTTTAGAATTGTCGGGGCGATGAGGTCGACTTCATCCGGAATTTTAGTTAAAGTTTTAATTGCGTTTAAGAAGGTGCTCGAAATCGGCGAGAGATAGTCGGTTTTTCTGCCGACGATAAACTTTTTCCCGACCGCAAGACAGGCACTCGGTTTGTTGCCAGATTTTTGACGCTTCTCTTCGGCTTTTTTAATAACTGGGCGGTCGGCTTCCGAAATTTTTAGCTCATTCATAAGTAGCTTAATACGGTTTGGAACTTCTTCGCCAACCAGGCCTTTTTTTAAGTCGGTCAGGGCGCGGAGATAACGACGGATAATCTCGTCTTTTGCGGCGCGGCGGACAGCTACATCGTCGGTAATACATTGACCGATAACATTAACACCCATATCGGTCGGAGAGTTATAGATGCTTTTTCCGGAAATGCGAGTTAGGATTTCTTTTAGAACCGGGAAAGTTTCGAGGTCGCGATTATAATTCACGGCCGATACGCCATATTTCTCGAGGTGGAAATTATCAATCATATTTTTATCATTCAAATCGGCCGTCGCGGCTTCATAGGCGATATTAACTGGGTGTTTTAAGGGTAAATCCCAAACCGGGAAAGTTTCGAATTTGGCGTATCCGACTTTTTTGCCTTGTTTTGATTCGTGGTAAAGCTGGGAAAGGCAGGTGGCGAGTTTTCCGGAGCCAGGGCCAGGAGCCGAAACGATGACAAGAGGTTTCGTGGTTTTAATATAAGGGTTCGCGCCATAACCTTCGTCGGACACGATTGTGTCAACATCGGTCGGGTAGCCTTTGGTAAAGGAGTGGAAGTAGGCTTTGATTTTATAATCTTTGAGTTTTTTCGCGAAATCTTCGGCTTTTTTCTGGCCGTTAAAGAGGGTAATGACAACCGAGTTGACCGTAATTTCTCTAGCGCGGAGGAATTCGATTAGTCTTAGAACTTCGCTTTCGTAAGTAATCATATGGTCGGCGCGAATTTTCGATTTTTCAATCGCATCGGCGTTGATACAGAGGATAACCTCGGCTTGGTCTTTGAATTCTTGGAAAAGTCTGATTTTTAAGTCCGGGAGGTAGCCGGGGAGGGTGCGAGCGGCGTGTTGGTCATCGATTAATTTTCCGCCGAATTCGATATAAAGCTTATCGAACATCCTAATACGCTCGTTAATTTTCTTTTTCTGGATTTTTAAAAACTTCCTGGCATCAAAGCATCTTTTCATGAAACCTCCTTTTACAAAATTATAACATGGGAGATTCGCTGTTTATTGATTTTTAGCATTTTTAAAATTTAGATTTTTATGTTATAATATATTTATGATTTATCTTGATCATGCGGCGGCGACGCCGGTATCGAAAAAAGTTTTCGAGGCGATGAAGCCGTATTTTTCTGATGATTTCTTTAATCCGTCGGCGGCGTATTTGCCGGCAAAGAAGGTGGCGGCTGATTATGAGAACGCAAAAGCGACGATTGCGCATGCAATCGGAGCGAAAGCCTCTGACCTCATCATTACCGCTGGGGCGACCGAAGCGAATAATTTAGCGTTTACAGCTTTAGGGACGGTCGAATCTGCTTCTCTTGGGGCGCGTCGCTCGCTCCCGTCGACCCTTCGGGTCGTCCGCGTCCCAAGGGGCGGTCTGCCACGGGGCTCGCGCGCTTTAGCTCGCGCTGCCGCGCTCCGCACCCCCTTCGATAAGCAGATTCCGACCGTGCTCTATCTTGTGACTGAGCATGATTCGGTGCGGAGAGTTGCGGAGAGATATGGGGGGGAGAGTATTAAGGTGCTTCCGAACGGGTTGATTGATTTGGATGATTTAAAGTCTAAGATTACTGATGAGACGGAGTTAATTTCGGTTTCGCTCGTAAACAATGAGCTCGGGACGATTCAGCCGTTGGCGGAGGTCGCGAGGATTATTCGCGAAGTGAAGTTAGACCGGATGAAACGGGGAATTAAAACACAATTATTATTGCATTCCGATGCGTCACAGGCTTTAAATTTACTTGATATTAATGTTGCGAGGATGGGAATTGATCTTTTGACTTTAAACGCTGCGAAGGTGTATGGGCCGAAGGGGGTTGGAGCGTTATATGTTTCACACGAGGCGAGATTAAAACCTTTGACGGTTGGCGGGGGGCAAGAGAATGGGTTAAGGTCGGGGACGGAAAATGTGCCAGGTGTGATTGGGTTCGCGAAGGCAGTTGAGCTTGCAAAGGAACATTTGAATGGAAATCGAAAAAAATATGCTAATTTGAAAAAGATTTTATTGGCTGAATTACAGGGGTATGAATTGATTAGCCGTAAGCACTCTCTTGACAATTTCGTTGTTTTGTGCTATAATGGTATAGATGCAGAGAGATTAATCTTTCTTCTTGAGGGGTCGGAGGTATATGTTGCAACAGGGGCGGCTTGTGCGGCTTCGAAGGGCGAAAAATCACATGTTTTAAAGGCGATTGGTTTAACGGATGTCCAAATTACGGGCTCTCTTAGAATTTCGCTTGGGGAAACTAATGACGAGGCTCAAATTCGTGAAGCGGCGAAGATTATCAATGAGATTGTAGCTAAAGAAAGCGAGCGAATAAATGGTTAAGACGGTTTATGTCGGGATGAGTGGGGGCGTAGATTCGAGTGTAGCAGCACTACTTTTAAAAGAACAGGGTTATAAAGTAGTTGGAGTTTATATGAAAAACTGGTCTAGGGATCTTCCGGGGATGAAGTGCCCGTGGGCAGAGGATTTGGCAGATGCGAAGAGAGTGGCTGTGAAACTTGGGATTGATTTTTTTGTGTGGGATTTTGAGGAAGCATACCGACAGAAAGTCGTCGAGTATATGCTTTCGGAATTTAAAAAAGGGAATACGCCGAATCCGGATATTATGTGTAATCAAGAGATTAAATTTAAGCTGTTTTATGAGAAAGCGATGGAAGAAGGGGCGGATTTTATCGCGACTGGACACTATGCAAGAACTAGGGTATCTAAAATGTTTGATTCGGGACACACTCAAGGCCGTTCGGCCAAGCTTACGGTCCCGAATCAAACATTTTCAGATACCCCCGTCTTGCTTAGGGCTATCGATGAAAATAAAGATCAGACGTATTTTCTCTATCGAATTAGCGATGAGGCTTTAGCCCATACGCTTTTTCCGGTCGGAGAGATGAAAAAACCGGAAGTAAAGAAGCTCGCGAAAGAAAATGGGCTGCATAACGCTTATAAAAAAGAGTCAATGGGGGTGTGTTTTGTCGGGGAGGTCGGGATGAAGGATTTTTTGAAGGAATATATTGATATAAAACCGGGCGAGATTCGCGAAGTTGAAAGTGAAAAAGTCTTAGGATATCACGAGGGAGCCGTATTTTATACAATTGGGCAAAGGCACGGGCTTTATTTAAATGGCGAAAAAGGCGTAGTAAATGATGGAATGCCGTACTATGTCGTAAAGAAAGATTTGAAAAAGAACATCGTTTATGTTTCGAAAAATTTGAATGATGAGAATTTATGGACTAATGAGCTAAGACTAAAAGACGTCTTATTACGGCAACTTGAACTTGACTTCCTGGGGGACGGGTCGCTTTCGCCCGTCGTCACGGGGAAAGCGCCCTCATGCTCGGTCGTAACCTCCGCAAGCCCCCGGAAAGTCAGTTCACAGTTGCCGGTTAGAAATCTTTTAGTTCGTTTACGACATCGAGCACCTTTAATTCCGGCAAGTTTCGATGGGGAAAGGTTACATTTTGAGAATAAAATAAAGCGCCCTGCTTCGGGGCAGAGCGCTGTATTCTACGACGGCGAGATTTGTCTCGGCGGCGGAATAATCGTTTAGACCATCATCATCGCGGCATTTGCGCAGAGCAAGATTGCGGCAATCAAACCCAGAACAGTAACAAAATAGATGTGGTTACGCTCAGTATTGTCGCATTGAGTACGACGAGCTTGCTTAGAACCAGTTTTTCTTTGCGCGGTTTTAGTACTGCGAGTTTGTTTCTTCGCGGTTTTGGTAGCTTGTTTCTTTTTTGCTTGTGCCATATAACTTCCTTTTTTATTTAAAAATAATTCTTACGCTTATTTTAGCACAGAAATTTAAAAAATCAAGTCGGAAATATATGGTATAATATTTGGTATGTTAGACATAAAATTTATACGAGAAAATCTTGAGCTTGTAGAAAAATCGGCGAAAGAAAAGGGTTATAAGATAAATATTAAAGAAATCTTGAAGCTAGACGAAAAGAGACGCGAAGAACTTTCGACGGTAGAGGAACTGCGAAGGCAGAAAAATGAGATTGCGGCGAAGATGAAGGGCGGAAAACCGGAAACAAGTTTAATAGAACAAGGTAAAAAGGTCAAAAATGAGCTTGTGAAACTTGAGGAAGGGCTCGAGAAGGTCGAGAGTGAACTTAAGACGAAGTTAAAAGTAATCCCGAATATTATTTTCGATGATGTGCCGCTCGGAGGAGAGGAATGTAGTGTTGAAATAAAGAAGTGGGGCGAGAATAAAAAGTCCGGTGTTGACCATTTAGATTATGCGGTAAGCCGAGATTGGGTTGATTTTGAACGAGGCGCAAAAGTGGCTGGAGCGAAGTTTTATTATCTTAAAGGCGATTTAGCGTTACTTGAAAATGCACTATTGCAATATGGACTTTCGAAGGTGCTCGAACACGGCTTTACGTTTATGACAGTGCCGGATATGGTTTCTTCTAGGGTACTGGAAGGGTGCGGCTTTAACCCGCGAACTTCTGACCAGAGTGATGAATATTATATCGAGGGCGAAGATTTGGCGATGATTGCGACTGCGGAAATGCCTCTTACCGGTTATCATATGGATGAGATAATCGACGAAGAGAAATTGCCGTTGTTTTATGCTGGATATTCGGCTTGTTTTAGAAAAGAAGCTGGGGCGGCCGGCAAATACACACGCGGTCTCTTCAGGGTTCATCAGTTTAATAAACTCGAAATGTATGTTTTTTGTCTACCAGAAAAAAGTAAAGAAATGCACGAGAAAATCCTAGAGATTGAGGAAGAGATTTGGCAAGGGCTTGAGATACCTTATCATATTATTAATATCGCGGCGGGCGATTTAGGTGCGCCAGCGGCGAAAAAATATGATATGGAATACTGGTCGCCAGTGAACCAAAAATACCAAGAAATTACTTCTTGTAGTAACTGTACTGACTTTCAAGCGAGAGCCGTGAATTGCCGTGTACGAAGAAAAGACGGAACGGTTGAGTTTGTGCATACTTTGAATGGGACGGCGATTCCGCTAGCTAGGGCGCTGGTGGTTTTGTTGGAAAATTATGCAAAAGAGGGTGGGAAGATGAAGGTCCCGAAAGTTTTGAGACCATATATGAATAATAGAGAGGAGATCTAAAATGATTGACAAAATAGAAATAAGCGGAAATGGTTACAAAGTTGAAGAACCGTTTAAGAAATACGTTGAGAAAAGAATCGGGAAGTTAGATAAATATCTACCGCGCGGTTCTAAAAAAGACGTAGTAGTAAAAACGATTGTTTCCGAAATCGGTAAAAGTAAAGGAGAAAAATACGAAATATCAGTCGCGATGGACATTCCTGGCGGGAAAGTTATTGCGGCAAAAGATGAGTGTTCTAACGTCTTCGCGGGGGTTGATTTAGTTGAGGCAAAATTAACTGGACAAATCCGGCGTTATAAACTCGAGTCACAGCCTCATCGCCAGAAGAAAAATTGGCGAAAACTCTTTATTAGAAAGAAATAATATGGTAGAATAAAGGGGATATAATTCTGTTTGGAGGCTTATGACGAAAAAAACTGATAAGGCTGTTTTGTCCAGCAAAAAATCAAAAGGCCGGAAAGAGAAAAAACCGACCGATAAGTTAGCGGATCGAACCGCTTTAACGAAGTTTTTACAGGGGATTTTTGGCGACGCCCAGAAGAAAATTTTAAGAAAACTATGGAAACGGGCACAAGAAATCAACAAATTAGAGCCAAAATATGAAAAAATGAGCGACGAGGAGCTCCGGGAACAGACAGAAATCTTTAAAGCCAAGATTCAGAAAGCATTAAAAACCGCAAAAACCGAAAAAGAGACTGAAAAAACTAGCAAGAAAGCTAAAAAGAAGGCCGGCAAGAAGCGCCAGCCGGTTGATGACACGAAGATTTTGAATGAATTACTGCCAGACGCGTTTGCGGTCGCAAGAGAGGCGGCGAAACGTATTTTAGGACTTCGTCCGTACGATGTACAGTTAATCGGTGGTATGGTTCTAAATGAAGGTGCGGTCGCCGAGATGAAAACTGGCGAAGGTAAGACCTTGGTCGCGATGTTACCGGCATATTTAAACGGTTTGACGGGTCGCGGAGTTCACGTTGTGACTGTAAATGATTATTTGGCACAACGTGATGCGGGTTGGAATGGCCCGATTTATGATTTTCTTGGGCTTTCAGTCGGGGTAATCATTAATAATGCTTCGTTTGTTTATGATCCGGAATACGAAAATGATGAGCACGCTGACGATAGATTTAAGCACCTACGCCCGGCAACAAGAAAAGAAGCTTACAATGCGGATATTACTTACGGAACGAACAATGAGTTCGGATTCGATTATCTACGCGATAATATGACGAGTGAGGTACAATATCTCCGTCAGAGAGAGCTTAATTTTGCGATTGTGGATGAGGTCGACTCAATTTTAATCGATGAAGCGAGAACACCGCTTATTATTTCGGCTCCGTCGGCAGACAATCCGGAATCTTATTATCAATTTGCGAAAGTTGCAGCAAGATTGACGCCGGAAGATTATATTTTCGACGAAAAGCGCCGTTCGGTAACTTTGACTGATAAAGGTATCGAGAAAATACAAGGTATTCTAGGAGTCGATAATCTATATTCGACGAAGAATACGCGCTTGGTTTATCATCTTGAACAAGCAATTCGGGCAGAGATTATCTTTAAACGCGATAAAGATTATGTGGTAACGAATTCGGGCGAAGTTATCATCGTCGATGAGCATACTGGACGGTTAATGCAAGGGCGACGCTATAATGAAGGTTTACACCAGGCGATTGAAGCGAAAGAAGGCGTCGTAGTAAAACAAGAATCGATGACTCTAGCGACGATTTCGTTCCAGAATTTCTTCCGTTTGTATAAGAAGTTGTCTGGGATGACCGGTACGGCATTTACGGAAGCAGAAGAATTCCAACAGATTTATGCTCTAGATGTAATTCAGATTCCACCGAATAAGCCGATTATCCGTGTTGATAAAGATGATTTAATCTATAAGACTAAAGCCGGAAAATTAAAAGCGATTGCGGAAGAAATCAAGAAGTATCACGAAAAAGGTCAGCCGGTACTAGTTGGTTCGGGTTCGATTGCGAACAACGAGGAAATTGCGCGTTATCTCGATGGTTATAAGTTGCCTTATGAGATTTTAAACGCAAAGAATAACGAGCGTGAGGCGGCGATTATCGCAAAGGCGGGCGAGAAAGGTGCGATTACGCTTGCGACGAATATGGCGGGTCGTGGTACCGATATTAAACTCGGCGAAGGTGTAAAGGAGCTCGGTGGTTTAGTAGTGATTGGCTCGGAGCGACACGATTCAAGGCGAGTTGATAACCAGCTAAGAGGTCGCGGTGGTCGTCAGGGCGATCCGGGAACGACGCAATTCTTTGTTTCGTGCGAAGATGATTTGATGCGTATTTTCCAGGGTGATCGAGTAAAGATGTTAATGACTCGACTCGGAGTAGATGAAGAAACGCCGATTCAAACGAAAGCGATTTCGAGAACTCTCGAGGCGGCGCAAAAGAGAATTGAAGGATTCAATTTCGATTCCCGTAAAAATGTCGTTCAATACGATAACGTAATTAATCGTCATCGTAAAGTCGTTTATATGATGCGGAGGAAGATTCTCGATGGCGAGGAAATATATCCGGAAATTCAGAGATTGATGCGCGAAGAAGTTGCGATGTTGACTGAATTTTCGTCGCGCGTGAATAAGAATTTCGATGAAGAATTTAAGTCGGTATTTGATTTTGATAATGATTTAATTCACGAAATTGGGCTAAAGCGGAAAGAGAAAGAGCGTTATAAATTAGCGCTTGAGGCAGTTGAGGAAGCTTATAAGAAAAAAGAGGATGAATTTGGTGCGGAAACGATGCGAAAAGTTGAGCGCGAGGTGTATCTAAAGGTGCTTGATACTTTATGGATGCAACACCTCGAGAATATGCAACATTTACGCGAAGGAATTCACTGGCGTTCAGTTGGTCAGAGAGATCCGTTAGTTGAATACCGCTCGGAGTCACAGAAATTATTTGACGGTTTACAGAGGAATTTGCGCGAGGAAGTTTTGAAGATTCTACTTTCGATTACACCGACTGAAGCAGCGATGGATAATGTAACAGACGGCGAAGAATACGAATCGGAGTTGACAAAGATGGCAGAAGGCCAGACGGAGAGAGGGGTAAATGAAATTTCGGCTGGAGATAAGAATCTAGATGATGAATTTAAAAAATCAACGCCGAAGCGCTCGGCAACAAAAAAGGTTGCCTCGAAGAAATCGGGTTCAAAAAAGCGAAAAAAGTCACGCAAAAAGAGTCGTAAATAAATTGTATTAGTATGAAACATTCAGTTGAGGAGATTCAGCTAAAAAATGGGGCGAGGGGAATTTTGATTGATATTCCGGGCGCGAGCGTGATGGCGACGCGAATTCAGTTTCGGGCGGGGATGATGTATGCCAGAAAGAAAGAGGTTTATGAAATTCCGCATCTTGTAGAGCATTTAGCTTTCGGGGCAAATGCGAAATTTAAAGATGAGCAGGCGTTCGAGGCGGAGTTTACGAAAAATGGTGCTTATCATAACGCTTGGACGAGTGATATTTCGGTTTGTTATGAGACGGAATGCGCGGATTTTGAGTGGGAAAGAATAATGAATTTACAGCGAGTTTCGATTTGCGAGCCGCGGTTTAATGAGGAAGAGTTAAAGAGTGAGAAGGCGAATGTACGGAGCGAGTTGACTGGTTATATGAATGACTATTATCGGTTGTTGTGGCCGAGAGTTCAGCAAGCGGTTGGGGAAGATATTTTAGATTTGCCGGAGAGATTGAAGACGATTTCGAATATCGAATTAAAAGACATTCGCGAGCATTATCGCCGGACGCATACGGCGAAGAATATGTTGTTTATTGTTGCGGGGAAAATTAGAGGGCGAAAGCATAAAATTGCTAGGATGTTAGAGGAATGGGAGCTAAAAGAGGGCGAAAAATTCGAGATTCCGTTTTCAGACCTACACGCCGGAGAGGCAGTTTCGATTCGGCGAAAAGATGCTTCGAACATTACCTTCGGTTTTTCGCTTGTAACGCCTCGGCATTTAGAACCGAATGAGGTATTCGCGATGAATTGTCTAAATCATATCTTAAACGGAACAACAAATTCGAAAATATTCGGAACGGCAAGGAAGCGCGGACTTGTTTATGGTATGGGGTCGTCGGTCGCAAGCAACGCGACGAATTCGTACTGGGATTTTGATGGCGAAGTGAATGTCGAGAATGCGGATGCGTTGTTTGAATTAATCCAGGTTGAGCTGATGAAGGCTTTAAATGGCGAAATTGAGGAAAAAGATTTCGAGGCAGCAAAATCATATGCCTTAGGGCGATTTCAGATGGGGGCACAAACGGTTGGGCAGATTGCGGATTATTATGCGGACGGCTATTTTACAAATGGGACTATTGAGCGATATGATAATATGCCGAATTTGATTAAGGGGATAGACAAGGCAAAAATGATTGAGCTCGCGCGCGAGTTCGCAGGTTCTGGTATAAAGGGCTTCGCGGCTGTTTCTTCGACCGAGAAGGCGTTTATTTCTGGTTTGGAAACTAGGTTAAACTTCTAAATTAGCAATTAATGATTTAAATTGGTCGCCGCGGTCATAAACATTTTCGAACATATCAAACGAAGCGGCAGCGGGGGACATTAAGACGACGGTGTTTTTTTCGGAAGAATCGTAGGCGCTCTCTTCAGCTAGTTTTTTCGCGGTTTCGACGGCTTCTTTTAAGGATTCGGCGAGAATAAAGCGGTCGTCTTCGTATCTGTTTTTAAGTTCGTGGCCAGATTCGCCGAGAAGGACAATCTTCTTGACCTGGGGAGCTTTTAGAATTTCATAGATTTCGAGAAGATCTTCGTAGTCGGTTTTATCGCGCCCGCCAACAATAACGACAAGATTGTCGTCCGGGAAAGCGTTAACGGCGACGCGAGTCGAGGAGGGGTTAGTCGAGAAATTATCATCATAGTATTTGACTCCATTTAGCTCGCGGAGAAATTCTAGACGATGCGGAAGGCCTTTGAAACTTTCGAGGCCCTCTATAATTTCAGCTTTATACTCTCTTAAATATTCATCTGGTGAGATATTTTTATAACTTGCGACCGCGGCAATCGCGGCGATAGCGTTCTCGCTATTATGTTGACCCGGGATTTTAATCGCAGATTTAACTTCCTCTGGGATTTCGAAAGGATAGGGTATTTTTTGAGCTTTCGAGGTTTCGGCGATTTTTACTGTTTCGGGGTTATTTTTGAAATAGATTAGATAGTCAGTTTCGTTTTGGTACCTTGTAATATTCGCTTTTGCGTTTAGATAATCTTCGTAATCTTTATGAATGTTAAGATGATCGGGCTCTAACTGACCGAGAACGGCAACTTTTGGGGATTTTTTGAGGTCCCAGAGTTGGAAACTGGACATTTCATAGACAACGACGGAATTATCGTCGAGTTCGTCGAGGATATCAATAGCTGGGGCACCGATGTTTCCGACGAGATAAGCTTTTTCGTTCATGGCATCTAATAGAGCTTTAATGAAAGAACAGGTCGTCCCCTTGCCTTTTGTCGCGGTGACACCGATAATCGGGCAGGGACAGTGGTCGAAAAAGAACTTCGTGATACCGGTTTCGTTCTCAAGATTAAGGGGCGGGACAGACGGGGAACGAAAAATCATATCATAAAATGAAAAATCCTTAACTTTTATCTCTTCGGGTTTGAAATTTTCAAAAATGTCAATCTCGGTGTTTTCGAAATGGTTTTTTAGATATGCTTCGGCAGATTTACCTTCTTTACCATAACCTAATAATGCTATTTTCATAAGAATATTATAACACAAAAAGCCCCCGACTTAGTCGGGAGCCTAAAGGTTAATACAGAGTTCCGCTCATTATTGCGTAAATTTTATTACGCATTAGCCGAATCTCCTGGATGTTTGTGATTGCCGCGATTAGACTTTCGCATTCTGCGGCAGTATAAGCATACGGAGCCTTCCATGCCATCGACAGATAATGACGAATTATTTCGTATTGGGATGGCGGCAGCGTCTCTTTTAACGAATCAAGGATGAGGCTAAGCTCGTATCCGGTAACCGGCTTAATCTTCTCGTATAACGAGCCAAGATTGTCTTCCTTAAACTCGAGCCAACCAAAGTCAGTACGCCCATCCTCGCTCTTCTGTGGAATGGGACCCTTAAAGACTCTCGCAACCATCAAGGCTTGGTCGACCTCGTCTATTCGGATATAATCTCCTATCCTCAGCATAGAATGAATTCTTGCTTCTTCCGTTGCGAGGGTGTAGTTGTCCCATTCTAGACCCTTTCTTTCTTTAATTCGCTTCAGAGCCTGAGTCATCACACACTCTAAATAATCGGACAGAACTCTACCCTTTGTCCGACAATCTAGAATCTCCTTGTGGTTGAGACGAAAAACCTCAACGAGCCGACGATTCATGTAGTCCTTTCGTTTGTCCGAGATTGACGCCTCGTTCTCTTTTAAAAAGTCAATATCTTACGGGCTTCGGAGACAGAATGAGTCTCCATTAGTTTTGCTCGCAATTCTTTAGCGCCGGGGAAATTATTGATATAGATTTTAAAGAAATGCTTTAGAGGCTCATAAGAGTGAAATTGATATTCTTCGAATAGTTTTAAGTGTAATTTCAAAAGCTCCATCAATTCCTCGCGAGAAGGGGTGTGAGAAGTAAAACAATAAGGGTTTTCGAAGACGCCGCGACCAATCATAAAACCGTCAACTTCGGGGTATTTTTCGTATAATTCAAGCGCATGGGCTTTTGTTTTAATGTCTCCGTTAACAATTAGCTTTGTTTCGGGGCTAATCTGGTTGCATAGTTCGATAATTTCAGGGATGAGTTCGTAGTGGGCTGGGACTTTTGACATTTCTTTTTTCGTTCGAAGATGGATTGTAAGAGCGGCAGGATGTTCATTTAGAAGAGTCGGAAGCCAGGTTTTAAACTCATCTGGGCTAGACCATCCGAGTCGAGTTTTAATCGAGACTGGGAGATTGGTGGATTTTTTCGCGTTCCTAAAGCATTCAACGGCGAGGTCAGGAGTTTTAATCATCGCGGCGCCACCGCCAGTTTTGTTGACATGTTTGTCGGGACAACCGAAATTTAAATCAATACCAGAAAAACCGAGAGATTCAAGCGCTCTGGCGCATTCTGAAAAGTGTTCTGGGTTTTTGCCCCAGATTTGAGCAATAATCGGAGAGTCGGTCGGGGCAATTTCAAGACGCTCGAGAGCGTTCGCGCGACCTTTTTCGGAGGCATAGGAGGAAACATTAGTAAATTCCGTAAAAAATAAATCTGGACGACCAGCTTTCGCGACGATTTGACGAAAAATCACATCGGTCACGCCTTCCATCGGCGCGAGCACTAAAAAAGGCCTCGGCAGTTTTTCCCAGATATTCATAAGTTTATTATAACATAATATTGCGCATGAAAAAAGGCCCAACCGTGGTTGGGCCAAGTGCGAAGTCTGAAATTCTAAAAAATTTCGTTGGGATTGTATCTGAAGTTTTTATTAATTCCGGCCTCTACTTGTCGCTGAATCGTCCTCAGATCTGCATCCGTGCAATTCGTGAACGGGTCTTTCAACATGTCCGCCCAGTATTTGAGCGTGGCTTCATTAGCTTTGGTCTTGTTGACCAAGTATCTCCGATATGCTTTTCGATATTCTTCGCTACGAACTGCGCCTAACGCAACTATTAAATTCTTGCATGCATCAATATCATAACTCATAGTTCTCCTCCTATGTTTCTGTATTGAAATATGGCAAAGGGAGGTTTAAAAAACTTCCCTCGGGTAGTTTTTATTTAAGTCGGAGATACCCACTCCGGCATCATTCATCTAAGCAGGGTTAATCTCGGAAAGGAGACCGATGTCGATGTAAATCTTCGCCATTAGAAACACACCTCCTTGATAAACTATTCTTAATGGCTGCCCTTATTATAGCATACTTTATTTTAAATGTCAATAGTTATATAATTAAAATTGACTTTTTTATAAAAGTGTGCTATAATTAACAGAGTTGGTTAGACTTTGGGGGGTGAAAGTATGTTAGAAGACAAACCAATTGTAACGGAAAAAATAAGCGAATCAACATTCAATATTTTCTTCGAGCCGCTCTTGTTCGACGTTGATTATGATGATCTTGACAGTCTTTTCAACGATATTTCAGAGCAAACTGCTTGGAGTGTACGTTTATCCTCGAGCAAAAGTGATTTTTTATTCGGGGTAATTAGGGTGGAGTGCAACTTAGCATACAGATTCGAAGAAGATTCTCTCGAGGAATCTGTAAAAAAAGTGGTTGCATTTTTAAATGCACATCCATCATATCGCGCCACCTTGTAGGTGGCGCTCTTTTTATGTTAGAATGGTCTTATGAGCAGCGTTGAAGATTTAGCTCTTCGCAATATCGAGCGTGAAGAGCGGCAAAACAAAAATAATTTCGTAAACAATAAACAACAGGCCGGAGATAGAGGCAAAACAAAGAAAGTTGGTGGCACAGCTTTAACAGACAGAAAAACAGAAGTCGGGAAACGTCTACAAAGATTAAAAGATGATGGATGGGGGGAAATCTGGAGTGAAGGAAAGCTAATACATGTCGCAAATAGTGAGTATGATTCTTTGTTGAAATTCGGAAAGAGTAAAAATGCAAAAAATGCTGAAGTTTTAGAAGTATTAACTAATTATGGGATTTCGCATTTGAGGTGGCTTGGGAATTTCCCGAAAGACGGGAAGGTTCATTTTAAGGCTTTTTGTTGCTCTGCGAGAGAATTTGATGATAAAAGACACAGGATTGATTCTGTAGCGACATTATCTCTCGGTAAAACCGTACGAGAACGTTTCCCGCCCGTTGGGAATAAAATTGAAATTGGAATTGATGCTACTACTTGGAAAAAAGATGAACAGCTGCCAAAAGAGGCTGCGGAGGTACAGGCGAAACGGTATTTTGCGGAAAAAATTTCAAGGTCAAACAACGAAAATGACACATTCCAGAAGCCCCTGCCGTTTGGTTTTTCACAGTTAGATTTTTATACTAACCCCTGGAGGAATGAGGAAACAGGTAAACATGACAAAAAGAAAATAGGCATGATCCCGAGGTTCGTGATTGGCATTAATGGAGAAATCGCCGATTCGATTAGGCAATATGATTTTGATTATGACGAAAAACGAAAAAAGTTTAGCCCGAAAAGCGAAAGTGTAGTGAATGACGACCCAAGAACTGTGCTTGCCCAGTTTAAAATATTGTCCGAGATTAATAAACAAGCAGAGATGATGATAAAAATGATGCCGAAGGATTATGAAAAAAGATCAGATTTAGTCTTGGCGATGAAGAAGCTTGAAGTTATTAAACATTTGACTGATGAGGCCCTAAAAAAGAGTGCGAAGTTAACGATTGAAACAATGAATAGAAAGGGCATTTTACCCGAAGATATTAAAAAAGAGTTGGATGGAAAAGACGAAGAGGAAAAGGTGATTATTTTGGAGAATATGTTTAGAGACCCAAAAAGGAAGGATAATGATTTTCATTATGATCCGACTTATGATGGGATTATGTCTGCGGCAGATAGTTTTATTGAATGCGCGGAAGACGATGATGCTAGTGATGAATTGAGAAAGATGCAAACTAGAAACAAAGCGGTAGTTTTCGAGAACAAAAGAATTAAAGCAATTGAGCACAGTTCCTATTAAATATGTGTTATAATCTTAATAATAACAGTTAAATGGAGGTAAAATATGAAAAATGAACGTACCCCGGATTACGATGGTTTTGGAGATGGTCGCGGGCCGGATGATTTAGATGGTGTCGATTACCAAAACATGACAGATAAGAAGGACACGAGAGCCAAAAAACAATATGAGGGTCCAAAAGTAGCCGAAGGCGTTAAGGAAGGGGAAGACCCAGAACTTGAGGATGCGACGGCTGAATTCCTAAAAAAGGCTGAGGCAGAGTTGGCGAAGACCGCAATGAGTTCGATGAATCCAGATTCTGAAAACGAAAATGATAAAGAGAGTATAGATAATGCGAACGATGATGACAAAGAAGATGTAGTATAAATAATAAGAGAAAAAGCCACCAATACTGGTGGCTTTTTGTTACATTGTTGAAACTTTAGCCGTCCTTAAGAAAATTCCACGGACAGCAAGACTCTTCTCTATTCTGGCGATATCTTCTGTTGACATGCCAGGAATTTCGCAGAGATCCTCTCTTGTCATTTCGGATAACTCTCGAGCGTTTTTGATGCCGGTGCTCTCAAGAAGTCTCTTGGTTCGACTATCAATGTTGAATCCATCTTCGAGCTGATAGCTGAGCGGTTTTGCGAGTTCCGAAATATCAACACGGATATCCCAGGTCCTAACCTCTTTTAAATAAGACTTCTTAATAGCTCTATCGACAATCGTAGTCAGAATATCTTCCGTTTCTTCTCCCAAGTCTCTATTCAACTTAATATAATAGGAATAGTACGGCGAGTCATCCTCGGTCGCTTTGTAAAGTTCCCAAATGGGTTTTTCGCCATGAGAGAGGCCACGAAGCCCATTTTCCAGAAACGGCATCGTGAAACAGTCATGATGAAACCCGATTTTAACATACTTCGGATGGATTCGCTCCACCGTAATAGGGCTAAGACAAGGCTCTCTCTGCAGTGCCTTCTCCCTTCTAGCTGCGAAGTTGATAATTTCACCCATACATATATCCCCTCCTTCTTAAAGAACAATATATGCCCAAATGGGCATTGTTTGTATATTTTAGCATAGATTTACTAATTTGTCAATAGTTTTGTATTTTTCTATTGACTTTTTTAGTCATACGTGTTATAATAATGAAGAGTCGCAAAAGCGGTTGGTTCTTTTTTAAAGAAGTAAGGGGGTGGAAAACATGATAATTGATTTCGAGAAAGAGAGGAAGGAAATAGAAAAAGAACGTCTTGGTGTCGTTCTCGATAATTTGTTCTGGGAAGATCCTGTAGCGTATGTGCAACTTTGCAATTTTTGCGAATTATTCACAAACAAGATTGACCCAGAGATAAAAAAGAAATTAATAAGGTTAGGACTATTAAACAGGAACGGTAGTCTTCCGGACAGTACGAATGAATTAGTCTACGAGGCCACTACCGGACTAAAACCTTTCTGGCTTGATTAGCTAGTTCGGCCCACCTAAAGGTGGGCCGCTTTTTAAGCTCTTTTATCAATATCTTTGTAAATATTGCGCCACATATTGTCCACGGGCTTGAGCCCCTGTTTAGGTGCAGCTATGTGATTGTGTGCTTTAATTTTTTCGTTATGATGTGCTCGATATTTACTGATTGGATTTGGATTTTGGCTGTTTTCAAGAAAGTCATACATCCAGGCATCACGATTATTGCCGTCTTGCTCTATCCAGACATAAGAAGCATCATTGGTTTTTTCGGTGATTGGGGCAACTATTGCAATATTACTATTTCGAATACCAAATCGAATAACAATATATTGTTTCCTGTCTTTAGTTACGGCACGGTAAACATTGAGATAAGGATCTGATAATTTGATGTTGCCGTATTCCTTAATTATTGCATATAATTTATCAGCAGCAATAGGAGGCCGATTGACTGGAGGTACTGAACCCGTGCTGTTCACAGGTGGGAATAGTTCTTTGTCTGGGAACAAGAAAGGATTAGAATTAGAGTCAATGGGAACGATATTGCCGAGAAGATCTTGATATAACTTTTCTAAATCTTCTTCCGATATTTCTTTGATACTTTCAAATTCTGGAACTTTTTCTTTTTTTTCTAACTCTTCGTAGTATTTTTCGATTTCTTCGCGATGTTTACAATATTCTTCGAATTTAGCCATCCAAGCGACATCGGCTTTCTCTTGGAATGAATCCATGGTGCCAAGAAAACTGCTTAAATGTTTCTTATAGTGAAAATTGTCATAATACCAATCGAGCACCTGGAAGGCTTTTTCGGTTTCTTTGTCGTTATTTTTAATAGCTTCGATGATGTTAGCAAAACCTTGGAATGATGCGGCAAGAGCTTTGTTTTCTTCGTCGTATTCAAAACTTATCCCGACATCCTCCATGAACTCGCGGACTTCTTCACCTTGTTTGACCGGTATAGAATAGAAAACGACATCTTCGCCGTCGTAGTTTTCGACTCTAGCGCCAGTAGCCAATGCACGAAGTGAGCCGTCATATTTTGCGGCACGCAATGTTTCTTCAGAAATTTCTTCGCTTCTTTTGTCTATTAGGTCTCTTGTTACGCGGGTTTTTAATTCAGCTTCGGCATTGATAGTTTCTGTACTTAGACTATTATCTGGGTCAATGTATTCATGAATCATTCCTTCCTCGCGCGACCCAAAGCCGGAATGGAGCAATAAACTAGTTGATGGGTCTACGATGCCTTTTTCCAGTAAGTTAGAAACGCCAAAAGAAACCCATTCAGAGGCGTTAGCCTTGAACGGTCTTTCGTAATAGTTGTATAGTCTTCTGGCTCGGGCTTCAGGCGATTTTGGCAGTTGTTCTTCAACCTCTTCATAAATAGGCAAATTTGCTTCCTTTTCGGCGGCAGCTTTTTTAGCGGGACCGAAGAAGGGGTTCTCGTATTTATTCGATTCTTTTAAATTGCGCTGCTCATTTATTTCAATATCCCGCGCTTTTTCATTGGCTCTATATTCTCTCTTTCTTTCGTCATTTGCTGAAACAACCCTGGTTGGATGGTTAATTTTTTCTATTCCTCCGTATTCGGCTCCGTATTCGGCTCCGTATTCGGCTTCGTATTTGTCCTCAGAAGCCTGCATGGCTATTTTACCAGTAGCCCGGTCAAGGTCCCTTGAACGCTCTTCGTCTGCCAATCTTTCTTCGATGGATTCGCGAACTATACCTGTAGGAATCGGTGTACTACGATCGGATTTTAGCCAAGATTTGTATTCTGACTTCGGATAAAGAATTTTTCCGTCACCTAGATCGTAGCCGTGTGAAGTGAGGTCAGAAAAAACGTCTTGGGAAGCATTATCTGGGTCAAAAGTTCCCGCTTTTTCGCGTCTCGCGATTTCCGCCTCGGCGTTCTCTCTGTCTTCTGGGGAAGTATTTGGTGCCGTGGCAATGTCCATTAATGTCCAATCGTTGAGATCATCGAAATCATCTTCGCGACCGCCGGCAGGACGTTTCGGTAATGCTTCTTTCATTTTTTTATCCTTATTTTTTAAATTAATAGTATACTAATATATTTATGCTTTTATGATACACCATTTTAGAAATTATTGCTACTCCTATGTTATAATAAAATTGCTCGAGCTAAACTTCGGTCACTGGCTTCGAGAAAAGTTTAAGGCTCTGGGTATCGTCATTTATGCCCTCTGCTATGAGCCGAAAAATGGCTCACATAGATGACTTCTATCAAATAATTTTAGGAGTCTATATGAAAAACTTTAATAAAAATCAAAAAGAGCGTGTCGAAGTAATGGCACTTTTCGGTTACGAGATGACACCCTGCCAGCCACTTTCTTTTAGGCGGCAAGGGGAGAGCGAAACCGAGGTAACGGAACTGCTCCGAACCCAAATCCGGTTCGTCGGAGGAGTCGCGTTACATATCTTCGATGTGCTTGTTGGTCGGGAAACGAAACGACTCGAGTTCGACTCGGGGAATCTTTCCTGGCATCTCACACAATAGATTAAGCCCCGAAAGGGGCTTTTCTATGGGATTTTGACTTTTTTAGTAAAGTATGCTATAATTAGAGGACATACGCGCTTTAAGGAAGGTGGTGAGTTGATGCGTGGTATGATTTTGAAACCGGAAGACTTAAAAGAGGTAAGAAAATGGGTAAATATCAATAACGATAAGAACCCGGATGTAAAAGTCTCCGCGATAATAAGTAATGGTGTTTTGCTTAGCTTCGAATTTAGGTTTCTTTTCAAAGTGAAGCAAGATATCGAAAAGAGAATGGTGGAAGACATCTTCAATGCGGTTGAAACGGTGTCTCACCAGAGACTATTCCCATATCGTTATCTCGACCTGAGAACTGGTATTATCGAAGTGAAAGTTTCGTATACCAATCAGGAAACTGGAGTTAAAGATATTTTTAAGGGGTTAGAATTCATTCGGAATGATATTTCGAGACTAATCCGGGAATAACCCTAACCCGCCTTTAAAGGCGGGTTTTTTATGTTATAATTTTCCTATGCAGGAATTACAGAAACGACTAGAGGCATTAAAAGAAGAGTTTTTAAAGGTCTATGAGAAACTTCTAATATCTGATAAGGTTTTAAAAATTGAGGAACTCGAAAAAGAGGTGGCGGAGCCGGAAATTTGGCGAGATGTTGAAGTGGCGACGGCAAAAAATCAGGAGCTCTCGAAATTACAGGACGAAGTGCAGCCTTGGGCGCTTTTAAAGACCCAGATTAATGATTTAAGTGAATTAATGACACTTTCGGACGAAGATTTAAAAGAAGAAATTAGCGGTCAAATCGAAGGAATGGAGAGTGAATTTTCGGAGCTTAAAAAGGCTTTAAGATTTCAGGGGCCGTACGATGGGAAAGATGCGATTATTCGAATTACTTCTGGGGCGGGCGGAACGGAAGCGATGGACTGGGCGGGAATGCTCGAGCGGATGTATTTGAGGTTTTTTGAACGAAAAGGGTTTAAGGCGACTTGTTTAGAACGGGTAACCGGCGAAGAAGCGGGGATAAAAACGGCGGTTTATGAAGTGTCGGGAACGAATGTTTATGGGCTTTTGAAGTCAGAGCACGGGGTCCATCGACTTGTCCGATTATCGCCGTTTAATGCGAATAATTTACGCCAGACTTCGTTCGCGCTAGTTGAAATTTTACCGGTAATTAAGGCGGATACAGAGGTTCAGATTGACGATAAAGACTTACGAATCGATGTTTATCATTCAGGCGGGCACGGCGGGCAGTCGGTTAACACGACGAATTCGGCGGTTCGAATCACACATCTTCCGACGAATACGGTTGTCGCGATTCAGAACGAACGGTCACAGTTACAAAATAAAGAAAAAGCGATGGATATTTTAAGAGGTAAATTGGTCCAGATGCAGCTAGAGCAACACGCGGCGACAATCGGGGAGCTTCGCGCGGGCGAGTCAGCAGGTTGGGGACAACAAATTCGGAATTATGTTTTGCAGCCTTATAAGCTCGTAAAAGATACGCGAACTGGTTATGAAGAAACGGATCCAGATAAGGTTTTAGACGGAGAGATCGAGGGTTTTATTGACAGTTTTCTTGAAATCTAGAAAAATAGGGGTTCACAAGATTAGAAAAGTGTGGTAAAATAAAGTTGTTATCTAGACATAAGGAGAGGTCCGATGATTTTTATCAGAGGAAACCGGCCTAAAAGTCTAGTTTTAGTAGTGTAAAAAATAAAGGAAAGGTAAGCAATGCAAGTCATTCTCGGCACCAAAATTGGTATGACCCAGATTATCGGCGAAGATGGTATCGTAACTCCGGTTACAATCCTTCAAGCTGGGCCCGCCACAGTGACTCAGATTAAAACTGTCGAAACCGACGGTTATAACGCTGTGCAAGTGGGTTATGGTCAGGGTAAGAATCTGAGCAAGTCGGTTACTGGCCACGTTAAAAAGGCTGGTGAAAATATAAATCCTAAAGTTCTCAAAGAATTCCGCGTTGAGGAAATTCCGGAAGGACTTAAAGTCGGCGACACAATCACAGTCGAAGCGTTTAAGCTCGGCGACAAGGTCGCAGTAACTGGAACTTCGAAGGGTAAAGGCTTCGCCGGTACGGTTAAACGACATAATTTCAATGAATCGAGAAATACTCACGGTTTCAAAGGAAACATTCGTCGAGTTGGTTCAATCGGTTCGATGTATCCACAAAAAGTCTTTAAAGGTAAGAAAATGCCGGGACGAATGGGACACGACAAAGTCACAGTTAAAAATCTAGTAGTAGCTTATATTGACGCCGCGAACAATTTGATTGGACTTAAAGGCGCGGTTCCAGGTCCGAAAAAAGGCATTGTGTCGGTAGAGGGAAAGGAGTAATATGGCGCTTAATAAAGATATATTTGGCTTAAAAGTAGAAAATCACGAGCTCGTCAAGTTAGCTTATGATGCATATCTTGCTAATTCCCGCTCTTCACACGCAAAGACTTTGAAGCGAGGCGAAGTTCGTGGTGGTGGTAAGAAACCGTGGAGACAAAAAGGTACCGGTCGGGCGCGTTTCGGTTCGACTCGTAACCCGATTTGGCGGCACGGTGGTGTTGCGTTCGGACGAACTGGAAATGAGAATTTCACAAAGAGATTGACTAAGAGTTCGAAACAACTTGCGGTCAGACAAGCTCTTTCGATGAAGAATGCAGAAAAAGCGATTTTCGTCTTAGACCCGACAGTTAAACTAAAGGGTAAAACAAAAGACGCAGTAAAAGTTTTGAAAGATATGAAACTTGAGGGTAAAAATGTGCTTGCAGTAGCAGCAGAAAAAACTCCGGAAGTTTTGCGCTCAACAAACAATTTACCGAATGTTAAATTAGTCCGTGCGACTTATTTGAATGTTTTCGACATTATGAATGCAGACGCAATCGTCTTTTCAGAAGAAGCATTGAAAGCAGCCGAAAAATGGTTATTAGGAGAGGAGAAGTAAGATGGCGGAAGTTAAAAGCGACATTAAATTAAATCTCTTAGAGCCGCGGGCGACTGAGAAAAGTTATTTAGAACAAACTAACCGAATTTATGTTTTCCCGGTAAAGAAATCGGCTTCGAAACAAGCTATTGCGAAAATGATTGAAGAAGAATTTAAAGTTACGGTAACCGATGTAAGAACTTTGACCAGAAAAGGTAAGAAAACGAAATTCAGTAAAGGCAAACACGCTTATCCGGGCATTACTCATCGCCAAGATAAGAAATTTGCATATGTAAGATTAAAGAAGGGTGATTCGATTAAGGTATTCGATGAGCCAGAAAAAGAGGATAATACTAAAAAGCCAGCAAAGTCAGCTAAGAAGGGAGACAAGTAATGGCAATTAAAGCATACCGCCCGATTACGCCGGCGCAACGTCAAAAGACGACCGAAGATTACGATCAGATTACGACGAAGAAGCCGCTCAAATCGTTAACGAAGGCGAAGAAACAACAGGCCGGTAAGAATAACCAAGGCCGAATCACGGTTAGACACCGTGGTGGTGGTGTTAAACGACACTACCGAATTATGACCTATAATTTGCCGAAGGATTCGGTATTTACGGTTGAAGAAATTGAATACGATCCAAATCGTAGCGCAAGAATTGCTCGCGTAAAGGATCAAAACGGTACATATTATTATGTACTCGCAGATACTAAAATGACTAAGGGTTCGACTTTTAAGACTGGTAAGGAAATTGAAGTTGAAGATTCTTCGAGAATGCCGCTCGAAAATATCCCGGTTGGTACATTTGTATATGCAGTTGAATTAACTCCGGGCAAAGGTGCACAAATGGTACGTGCAGCTGGCGCTTCGGCACAGTTGATGGCAAAAGAAGATGGGTACGCAACCTTGAAGATGCCATCTGGCGAGGTTCGCAAAGTACTTTCGAGCTGTGAGGCTTCGATTGGTACAGTTTCGAATTTGCAACACCAAAACATTAAGGTCGGTGCGGCTGGACGACGTCGTCGTAAAGGCATTCGCCCGACAGTAAGAGGTGTTGTAATGAACGCGACGGATCACCCGCACGGTGGTGGTGATGGCGGTCGTCACGGTTCGGGTAAGGCGCCGAGAACGCCTTGGGGTCAATTAACCTTAGGTTATCGTACTCGTCATAATAAGAAAACTAATAAAATGATCGTGCGTAGTCGTCACGAAGGAAAGAGGAAATAATGTCTAGGAGTCTTAAAAAAGGTCCGTTTGTAGACTATAAACTCGCTAAGAAAGTTGCCGCGCTCTCTTCTGAGGACCGTACGGTGATTAAAACCTGGGCGAGACAATCGACAATTTCTCCGGAAATGGTCGGGCGAACGATTGCCGTTCATAACGGTAAAGTCCACGTTCCAGTTTATATTTCGGAAAATATGGTTGGTCATAAATTAGGGGAATTTGCACCAACTCGTAAGTTTAAACGACACGGTGGTAAGAAAGCTGCGGAAGCCGCAGCGGCGAAAGGGGGTAACTAATGGCTACTCATTTTGCCCACGCATATGAAAAAGGTATCGATTCGATGCCGCGCAAAACTAGCATCGTGGCGAGTTTAGTACGCGATCGCTATGTCCAAGACGCAGTAGTGATTTTAGAGAATACCCCTCGACGCGCAGCTCGAGCAGTATTGAAAGCGGTCGAATCGGCGAATGCTAACTTACTTAATAATTCGAAAGTTAGTATTGACCCGAAAACAGTGAGAATCTCAAGAATCTCGGTAACTAGCGGTACGAGAATGCGCCGATACAAACCGGCGTCCCGTGGTCGCGCTTTACCGTTTGAGAAGATTAGTAGTAATATTTTCGTCGAGGTCGCCGGCGAAGAAAAAGTAAAGAAGGAGAAAAAGTAATATGGGTCAGAAAGTTAATCCCATCTCTTACCGTCTCCAAGTCAGTAAGGACTGGTCCTCGAAATGGTTTACGAGAAAATCAGATTTTCGTCGCTGGCTAGTTGAGGACGATAAGATTCGCAAGACGATCGAAGAGCGATTTAAGGCTCGCCCGACGATTGCGCGCGTTAATATCGAACGCTCCGCTAATCTTACGACAATTACAATTTTGACCGCAAAGGCGGGTGCTGTAATTGGTAAGCAGGGCGCCGGTATTAATGAATTAAAGAAAGAATTAGAAAAGATTGTCGAAGGACCGATTCGAATTAATGTCGAAGAAGTCAAGAAACCGGAATTAAACGCTAAATTAGTAGCAGAAAATGTCGGTTTCCAACTCGGCAAGCGTATGAATTTCCGCCGAGCGGTTAAGATGGCTTTGCAATCGACGATGAACGCCGGAGCTAAAGGTGTGCGCATCGAAGTTGCTGGGCGTCTTAATGGCGCAGAAATGAGTCGCCGTGAAAAGTTTATTGAGGGTTCAGTTCCTCTACATACGCTTCGTGCGGATATTGACTTTTATTGTCATCACGCACCGACGATTGCTGGTATCGTAGGAGTAAAGGTCTGGATTTATAAGGGGGAGAAATAAGATGGCTATTTTACTTCCAAGAAAAACTGCACACCGCAAGGTACGCAAAGGTAAAAACGAAGGCGTTGCAACTCGTTGTAATACAGTCGCGTTTGGTGACTATGGTTTAATGTCACTCGATAACGAACGCATCAATTCGCGTCAAATCGAGGCAGCTCGTCAAGCGATTACGCGTTATATAAAGCGTGGTGGTAAAATCTGGATTCGGATTTTCCCGCATACGCCGGTCACGAAGAAACCGCTTGATGTGAAAATGGGTTCCGGTAAAGGCGAACCGCAATTCTTTGTGGCAAAAGTAAAAGCCGGAACAGTCATGTTTGAAATCGCGGACGTAACTGACGAACAAGCTAAAGAAGCTTTAAGGCTAGCTTCTCACAAGTTACCGGTAAAATGTAAAATAATTAAGAAAGAGGAGTTCTAGGATGGCACACACACTCATAGGTACAGTAACCTCCGATAAGCGTGATAAGACCATTACGGTCTCCATCGTTTCACGTGAAACGCATCCGCTTTATCGAAAGCAATACACGAAGACCCGTAAATATACTGCTCACGATGAAAAGAATGAGGCAAAAGTCGGAGATCGTGTAGAAATTAAGATGGTTCGCCCGATTTCGAAGACGAAAGCTTACAGCTTAGTCAAGATTATTGAGAAGTCGCGTGGAACCGTTGAGCTTAAAGACGATGTAGTCGCGGTCAAGGAAGAGAAAAAGGTCGGCGCTGATGCGGAAGCTAAAGCTAAAAGAGCATTCCGGAAATACACAGAAGGGGAGGAAGAATAATGATACAACAGGAAACTAGATTAAAAGTCGCGGATAATTCCGGCGCGAAGGAACTCGGAGTAATCCGTGTGCTCGGCGGAACGCGAGCGAGATATGCTCGGGTCGGCGATATCGTAACTTGTTCGGTCAAGGATGCTTCTCCGACTGGTGGCGTAAAGAAGAAAGCTGTCGTAAAGGCAGTAATCGTACGCACGGTTCAACCGATTCGTCGCCCAGATGGTTCGACCATTCGTTTCGACGAAAACGCGGCAGTTTTGGTAAACGAAGATAAAACCCCGCGCGGAACGCGTGTCTTCGGACCAATCCCGAGAGAATTACGTGACGCCGGCTTTACGAAGATTATTAGCTTAGCTCCGGAGGTACTCTAAAATGAAAAGTCTGAAAATTGGTGACAAAGTTTTAGTAATTTCCGGCGATAACAAAGGAAAAGAAGCTAAAATCGTGAAAATCGATCGCGAAAATCACAAAGCAATGCTAGATGGAATTGGTTTGGTTGAGCGACATATGCGAAAGTCTTACCTAAATCCGGCTGGCGGCAAGAAAACGATTCACGTTGGAATTGATTTATCGAATTTGAAGTTAGTCGAAGCGGCAAAATTTGTGAAGCCTGCTGTGAAAAAAATTGACAAGAAGGTCGATAAAAAAGCCGACAAAAAAGATAAGAAAGATAAGAAAGGAGCTAAATAATGGCGGAAAAGAAAACGGCTGCCAAAACTACAGCGAAAAAGTCTGTAGCGAAAGCACAACCACGTCTTAAAGAGCTCTATAACAAAGAGTTGAAGGCGAAATTAGAAAAAGAACTCGGATTAGGAAATATCAACCAAGTTCCGGAACTAAAGAAAGTTGTAGTTTCGTCTGGTGTCGGTAAAAAACGCGAAGATAAGAAGTTCACCGAAACAGTTGCTTTGACACTGGCGAAAATTACCGGTCAAGCACCGACTTCGAGACTCGCGAAAAAGTCGATTGCGACCTTTAAAATTCGTAAGGGAATGGGTGCGCCGGTTGGCTATCTCGTGACTTTAAGAAACGATAAAATGTATGAATTTGTCGATAGATTAATCAACGTAGCTTTACCGCGCGTACGTGATTTCCACGGCGTCTCGAGAAAAGCTTTCGACGCACAAGGAAATTACAATTTAGGGCTTAAAGAACAAACTGTGTTCCCGGAGATTACTTTCGAGGATGCATCAGTTCTTCACGGCCTCGAGATAACGTTTATAATTAAAAATGGTTCAAAGGAAGGAAGTCTAAAGTTGTTAGAACTTTTCGGAATGCCGTTTGAGAGAGGAGAAAAGTAAGATGGCGAAAAAATCTGCAGTTCTCCGCGACGAAAAACGACGCAAAATGTATGAAAAATATAAAGCTAAACGCGCTGAGCTAAAAGCGGCCGGCGATCTCGAAGGGTTACAGAAGTTGCCACGCAACGCCTCGCCAACGAGATTAAAAAACCGCGATATGCTCGACGGTCGTCCGCGTGGATATATGCGACGATTCGGGCTTAGCCGTATTAATTTCCGGGAAAAAGCATCGAAAGGCGAAATTCCTGGTGTAACAAAGAGTAGTTGGTAGGAGAAAGGAGAAATATGTCATTACAATCTACAGATCAAATTGCAGACCTCGTCACTCGCATTCGTAATGCGGTAGCGGTTGGTAAAAATGAAATTCTCGTTCCTACTTCTAAGTTAAAACGAGGAGTGGTTGAAGTTTTAGCGAAAAATGGTTACATTTCTAGCTTTGAAATTCAAGCTGGCGAGCCACGCGGCCTCTTAAGAGTCGTAATTAACGAACAAGGAACGAACGCAAAGATTAACGAGATTTCGAAAGTTTCGAAACCAGGTCGAAGAGTCTATTCTTCGGCGGATGATATTCCGACGGTTAAGTCTGGACGAGGTATGATTATTATATCTACATCGAAAGGCTTAATGACTGGGCGCGAAGCGAAGAAAAATCGTTTAGGTGGCGAAATTTTAGTCAAGGTTTGGTAAAAACAGTAGTTTGCATTTCTCAATGGTGAAATGCGCACCAAGATAAAAAATACAACGCTCGTCGGATTGTTTCGGAAATTACAGTTTCCTCAACAATCCGGAGAGTTGTATTTTTTATATGGGCGATTTCACATATTTCGAAATTGCAAACTATTGTTTTTCCATAAAAAGGAAATCAGTTTTGTTGTTACTCGCTTACGACTGGACGGGCTATGCAACGCACAGAAAAAGCATTACCTCTTACATAAATGTTTGTCGGATAAGTAGAATTGACAACATAGAAAGCTGCAGCTCTCGCATCAGTCGACCCAGCAGCAACCGCTGACCAAAAATTGCCATCAAACCCAACCCCATATATGCCACCCACATAATACCCGCTCGGAGGCATATAAAGCGGATTAGACCATAAAGTCGAAACATTAGCAATCCCATCTTCATCATCATATCCATATGCCTCCCAAAGGCCCTGGAATGTATCTACGCTTCCATGACTCCTTGGCAAAGTCCAACCGACTGGGCAAATAGATTGTTCGACTATTTCATTCTGATTCTGGGCGCCAAACACCGAGCTATCATTAGTCGCGAGCGCTGCCGCCCAGTTATAATAATTACCTAAGTGATACTGCGCAATACCAGTAGAACCAGATACAACAACGCCACTACACCAATCATCATCCCAAACCCCATTCGCTGAGATACAATCTGCCTGGTTTAAAGGCCAAGGAGTGCCATTCCAATACAAGTCCCCTGCATCGTATGATTCAGGAATAGTATTATCTGTACAAGTATAATTCTCCGAATCCCAAATTCCACCCTGACACCATGCATGAAGATCATCAAGAGTAGTAGCATAAGTAGAACGAGTCGGACTCCAAGCCGCTGTATCATAAGTTCCGGTACTTGTATTATAACCAATATCAGTATCTAAATTAGTATAAGTAGTTCCAGAATCTAGATTTAAGTCTAAGTTCTGTGTCATCCAGACATTCCCATCAGCGAGTTTAGCGACAGTATAAGTTTTTCCATCGCGTTTATCTTTTAGAGTGTATTGCTGTCCTAAAGTCATAGAGTTGACAATAGCAGTTCGGTTGGTGCTAGAAACAGTTGCGAAATCCTGCATACATTTGACTTCTGAAATAGTAGTGGCATTTTCATTACAAATGACTGGGGCGGAGTGGTTAGCTGGGTGGACTAAAGCATAAATAACCTTGCCTGAGTAGGTTCCGGCGGGTTGGGTGGCGGAGATGTAGACTTGGTAAGTCGTAGTTAGAACTGCGCCGATAGAAGCCGAGCCGATATCGGTACTAGAGTTTCTTGAAGCGACTTTAACAAAGTCTTCTGGAACAATATGATAAGAGGCGAAGGAGCCGTTAGCGTCTGATTCTATGGTAATTGGATAAGTAGCGTTAGAGTCAGTAGCCAGTTTCATTGCCCATTGGGAGTTACCGCTAGTTCCGGTTCCGGTTAAGATGTTACCTATATCATTTTCTCCGACTAGTTTAGTACTATCAGTTCCGCCTACCTCATCGCCGGTATAGCCGGCAGCATAGATAGCAAAACCGTTTAAGTCGTTACACGAAGCTTTCAGAGCAGTAGTACCAATATCAGAAGCGTAAGTGCCGTTATTAATACTAGTATTATGCGAGGTCATACCGACACCAGAAAGACTACAAGAAACTGGGACTACGATGTTGACTTCGTCAATAACGGAGTTGTCAGCGGAAACGCGAGAGGAAGATAAGATAAGACCAGAAAGAAGAGTTAAGCCTGTTAAACTAAATAATGTTATCGTTGATTTTCCCATTTTTACTATTCTCGCCCTTTATATATTTTAGCTATATAATCTTAGCATAAGTTTATTATAGCACGACGACTTTTTCTTTGGGTAGGTAAATTCGTTTCTGAATAATGCTTATCGTTGCTCCTACTTGACGCGAGTGATATAATGGCGGCAATACTAGCGAAGGAGTATAAAATGAAAATAAAGCGAAAAATATTAAATATTTTCGCAGCGGTCGTAATGGTCTTTGGCACGATGCCGACGGCCTTTTTGAATACATATGCTGCGGATGACGAACAAGGGATTGTCCCAGCGGAGGAAAATATCCCGAAAAGTCTAAAGTCAGTAAAATCTAATAAAGATGGTACTTATGATATCACACTTGAAATTGAAGGTGTTTCAAAGCAGAAAACTGACGCTACTAAGGCGAACGTTGTAGTTGTATTCGATTCGTCTGGAAGTATGAATGGAGGAGCAACGACTTATTCTTACTCAGAAAGTGCAAGTGGTCGCTACAGAAAAGTCGATGGCGATTATGTACAATTATACAGAAGGAGTTACGGTAGTTGCTCTAGAATGGATGGCGATAATTCATCGACACAGGTTTATGCAACCTATAATGACTGCGTAAATCGTACTAATTTGTTTACTGGTACGCGCTATACTCGTACAACTATAAATGGAACGAGATTGACGGTTGCAAAGTCGGCTGTTAATGTTTTGGCTAATGAACTTCTTTCGCAAAATGATCCTAGTACTCCTGGGCTCGAAGATGTGGTAGAGATGGCTTTTGTTGATTTCGCTACAAGTGTAAAAACAAATACAACTCATACTGCGCCAACTACCGACCTTGATACTTTTAAAGGCTGGGTAAATGCCACTAACTATGGCGGTGGTACTAACTGGGAAGCTGCATTGACTACGGCAAAAAGTATTTCGTTTGGCGATGATGATAAAACTTATATTATCTTCGTATCTGATGGCAACCCAACTTTCCGTGACAGCAAATATAATTCTAATGCAACAGATAATTGTTACACCGATGGATGGACTACGGTATGCGATGAAGTATGGGGAAATGGTAGGAATGATAACAATGGTTGGAACTTTGGCGCAGCTAAAGACGTAGCGGATGAAATAATTGGTACTGAAAATGTAGAATTCTATACTGTTGGGACTTTTGGTGATGCTACAAATATGCAAAACCTTGGCGGAACATACTATAATGCAACTAACCAAGATGCTCTCGAAGAAGCATTTGCAGAAATTGTTGATAAGATTAAAATGGGGCTTTCGGTAGCAGATCTTCAAATCGAAGATGGTATTACTCCGGCAACTTCTACTGAAGTTGATGGGACGGCGGGCAACTTCCGTTACAGCGTTCCAGATTCTTGGGGTGATGATTGGGGTAAAGCAAGTTTCGAAGGCGGAAGCGTACATTGGAACCCAGGTGAACATAAAACATTATCCAATGGCGAGAAAGCTTCGGTAACCTTTACAGTTTGGCCAAGCCAAGAAGCGATGGATTGTATCGCATCGATTAGAAATGATGGTACTTGCGACGAATCTGATTTGACCAAATTTGGTTTAGGCGTGAATAGTGATGGTAGTTTTAGACTAATTACAAACAATACAGCAACCTTTAGATTTAAGACGGCAACAAAGAACGAGGATACCGGCGAGACAACTTATTCCGATATCTCAATTCCAATTGATTTCGATGAAGAACGCGACCCGACTAATTTACCGGAAACAACATTAGACGTCGTAAAGGTTTGGTTAGATTCAATGGATGCTGACCAACGAGATGATATTAGCGATGTAACAGTAGATTTGTTTGTCGATAGAGAAGATAATCCTGACCGAGAAAGGCATTATACCTTTACTAAAGGAGATGGAAGTGGTAATGAATGGGTTGGCGAAGACGAAAATGGAAAGAGTGAATATACTGTAGCTCCTGGCGTAATGAAAAAACTTGATGGTACGCCAGAAACTGAGGGCTTAAGAGGGCTAGGTCCTGTTGTTAGGGTAGGTAACGATGAATATGTGGTACTTGAGGCTGGGCGTGATTACGAGTTCGATAATGAACAACTTTCTCTAACCGAGGACGGTTCGAACCACTATCATATTACGAAACGCAAATATCATCCAATGATTATTGGCGAGGGCGGCAATATCCATGACGTTGTATTTAGCGATGACGGAAAGACAGCAACGATTGAAGACGGAGTATTAACGAAACTATCGCTCGAGAATACTTTAAATGGTGGTATTTTGGTCGGAAAGACTGTAATCAATAACGATAAAGAAGATAAAACAATTGAAGACGAGTACGACATCACCATTACGTTAAGTGAGGATACTGGCGTTTACCGTATTTATACATATAATCCTGATGGCACAGAGAAGGAGAGGTCAGAGAAGAAAACTTATACTGGCGGCGTGATTAACGAAAAGATAACAGTTAACCAAAAGATTAGAGTACAAGATGTACCTACTGGTACTACATACGAGGTAACCGAAGTATTGCCGAATGGTTATACTAGAAATAAGGTCGATTATACAGTTGTAATGTATGATGGCACAGACGACAAGGAAGGCGTACAGGAAGTATTTGGTAACGCAAGCTCACAAGCGACTGTAACTAATTACCTCGAGTCTGGCGATTTGACTATTTCGAAAACTGTAGATGTTAAGAGCGGGAACAAAGATAAAGCGGAAGGTCAAGAATTTGATTTTACGGTTAACTTCTACGAAAAGCAGGGCGATGAAAAACCGGTAAAGACCGATACAGAAACTTGTAAAGGCTTAAAACACGGCGATACCTGCGAGATTAAGAACATTCCGAAAGGTTGGTATTATGAAATTACGGAAGCTGCTAAAGCCGGGTTTAATAATGGTAAAGAAACTGTAAGAACCGGGACAATCAAGCAAGGCGACAACGATGAGGAATTTGTAAATGTTTATAAAGTTACGCCAATAACTGAAGCAGTTTTCGCGAAGAAAGCGTTTACCAATAGAGTATTCTGGTTGCCTTCGGATAACTTTACTTTCCAATTAAAATACAATAACACAGTAAAAGAAAGCAAGACAGTAAAGTTAGGCAACGACAAAACGGAAACTGCAACCTTTGATGTTACTATCACTGATGAGGGCGAATATCAGTATACAATTACTGAGTTAGAGGAAGGCTTCCGTGATGGCGTGTCGCGGGTTGAAGATGATGAGGATGTTGTCGCGAAGATTGTGGTCGAAGATGATGGCGAGGGGAATTTGGTGCTAAAGGAAAAATCTTACTCAAAGGAAGATCAGACTATTTATAACCAATATAAAGGCACTACGACTTACGGAAAAAATAAAGAATTAGAATTCGAGAAAGTATTAGAAGGCCGGGGTTGGGAGAATACTGATGAATTTACTTTCACGATTTCGAGTACCGATGAAGACGCACCGATGCCGAAAAATCAAACATTGACCGTTAAAAAGAGTACGGCTGACCATAAAGTCGATTTTGGAACAATTAGTTTTAGCGAAGCAGACGTTAATAAGGTTTATCATTATACGGTTTCCGAGTCGTTTGATACCTCAAAGATCCAAAGTGTGGTACCGGCGGAAGAGGTTGCGGAAGGGATTAGCTTTACGGTTGAAGTAGAATATACTGAAGACGGTAAATTAAATCTAAAGGTTTCCGACTATAATAATACTTTCACGAATATTTATGAAACGACGAATTTGACGGCGAAGAAGGTTTGGAACGATGATAATGACCGAGATGGGAAGCGAAGCGACTATGATAATCTTTATGTTGCGGTAAAGCAAGATGATGAGTTCGTCGCGTTTAAGACGATTGATGCTGATGAAAAAGAGCAGAATTTCGAATTTTCGGGTCTTCAAAAGACTGACGGAAATGGGAATGAGATTGAATATACTATCGTCGAGGCGAAGAATTGTAAGGAAAGTAATGGGAAGATAAGTTGTACGGAGTTTACTGGCGATACAGTTTATAGTAGAACGATTGAAAATAATGTTATAACTAATACTCACACTCCGGAAACTAAGAAGATTAAAATTAAGAAGGCTTGGGTCGTACCAGAATCTGGTTTACCGACTACGGCGCCAACCTTCGTCATGGTTGAGATGACAAATGATGATAATGACGAAGTTAAGACGATTCGTCTAGAAGGGAATGGTTACGGCGAATGGGAATCGGAAGAGATTGAAGTATTGGTTTACAAAAATCAGGGCGAAGAAATTGAGTATGAAGTAAAAGAAACTGGAATTAATGGAAGTAGTTTGACTGGCGAAGATAAAGATGTTTTGTATGTTTATGAAGGCAATGTCCTAGAAGGAAAGTGGACGGCGGAAAAGAATGGAGAGTTGGCAGTTAAAAATACTTGGACACCGGCAACTCCGGTTTATGAAGGGAGTACTGAGTTTAGTATAAAGAAGGTTGACGAGGATGATGAGATACTAAGTGGTGTGAAGTTTGAGATTAATGGTAAATCATATACGACAGATAAAAACGGTAAGATTAAAATTACTGTGCCGGAGAATAAAGCGACCGCAGAAGATAATTTGAAGTACGAAATTAAAGAAATTGAAGCGGATGGTTATGATTTAGTTGAAGGTACTGAAGTTTTGAAAGTTACTAGTAAAAGCACTTGGGCGAGTGCAAGCGAAGAAGAACTCAAGAACTATTACACGAAGACTTATACATTCACGCCTACTGATGCCGATGGCTATGTGTGGAATAAAGGCGAGTATATCGTAACGAATGAACGAAGTACGGCGAATTCGTTAAAGATTGAGAAGACTTTCTCCGGGGTTTCTGAAAAAGCTTTGAAGAATTTGACCTTTACGGTAACTGGGCCGGATGACTTCGGAAAGAATGGCGAGATGACAGTTAAGTTTAGCGATTGTAGTATTTCGGGTAGTAAAGCGACTTGTGAGGTAAAAGGGAAAATCACAACTGGTAGTTATACTGTAAAAGAAAACAATGCGGATGTAGAGTACTTTGAACGAACGACAACCGGCGATAATACTACGAAGGATGTTGAGAGCGGAGCAGATGTCGTCTTTAAGATTACAAATAAGTATGTCGCAGATGAAACTTCTTATACCGTAACGAAGATTTGGGAAGATAACCACGACCAAGACGGCAAACGACCGGGCGAGTTAACGGTTAAGTTGTCTGCGGATAATAAAGTTGTAGAAACTGAGTTGCTAACGGAAGAGAATGCTACTGACGAAGAGAATGTATGGACCGTTACTTGGGAAGAGTTACCAATCGCAAATAAAGATGGGGAAGTGATTGAATATTCGGCAGAAGAAGTATTAGATTCTGATGATTATGAAGCGGTGGACCCGGAAAGCGATGAATATTCAACGACCTTTACGAATTTCCACGAACCGGAATTAATTAATAAAACTGGCGAGATTAATGTGAAGAAGATTTGGGAAGACGGAGATAATAAGTTAGGTATTAGACCGAGTAGTATTTATGTAGTTTTGCTGGCTAATGGCGAGGAGGCGGATTCGGCGACGATTAGTGAGAACGAAAATGGTGAGTGGGTCTATACGTTCGAAGGACTATATAAATATAGCGAAGGTTCCGAGATTGAATATACGGTCGAAGAAGGTGCGCTGAGCAACGACTATAGTACGAAAGTCGAAGGCGATGCCGAAAATGGATTTGTAATTACGAACCGAAGTACCGATTCTTGTGCGTTCGGCGGATGTGGCGGCGTAGTTCCTCCGGAAACACCGGATACGGGACGGTTTACGAAGGGGACTGGCGTTGGTTCGGTTGAGAATGGAGTAGTGAGTATGTGGATCGGCGGAGCAGCGGTGGTTTTGATGATAGGTTTCGGATTTACGAGTAGAAGAGCGAAGAGGAAATAAAATAGCCACTAGCTTAAAGTGGGGGTTGAAATTTTGAATATGATATGTTTAGATGCGTTCGGGTTGGCTTCGGTGTTTAGTGGGTTTGATTAAAGACGGCGGGAGTATACCATAAATACTCGTGCGGGTGTGGAGCTTCATTAAACAGCTATGTTAGGCGTGCCAGAAGTTCGGAAAGGAGAAAGATGAGTATGAAGTTTTCGTTATGGCGGATTCAGATTACTGTAAAGCTCTCATTACGGCGAGGAAGCCGAAGAAAAAATTCTAGTCGGTAAGACCGACTAGAACCAAAACCCACGGAATATAGTTCCTAACGCTATATTCCTTATGACTTTATTATATATATTAAGATAAGGATTGTCAACGAGTTCTTTTCGTTTTAACGCAGTTCTTTTTATTATATGAAAGCATGCAATTTCAGGGCTATTTTATGCGTTTTATTATTATTTAGTGTGGTATAATGATAAGTGGAATGAATGAAAAAACTGCGAAGAAGTTTTTGATGATTGGTCCGAAGACGGATACAGTCGTCAATTTTCGTGGGGATTTAATTTGTGATATTAGAAAAAAAAGGTATGATGTCGTTGTTATTGTTCCGGAAGATAATAATAAGGACTTTTTTAAGAAGAATGGCGTAAAGGTACGGCTGATTAATTTAAAGAAGAATTCTTTATCAGTATTCAATGTGATTTCGTATTACAAAAATTTAACGAGAATAATTCGCGAAGAGAAACCCGATAAAGTATTTTCATTTACTATAAAACCGGTCATCTTCGGTTCAATGGCGGCAAAGCGGGCGGGAGTAAAAGAAATATATTCATTAATTTGTGGGTTAGGGATGTTGTTCTGTTCGGATTCTTTAAAAATAAAAGTTTTAAGAATTGTAGGTGGTAGATTATACAAGCACGCACTTAAATATAATACAAAAGTTATTTTCCAAAATCAGGATGATATTGATGAATTTGTCGGAAGAGGTTATGTCGACGAGAGGAAGTGTGAGTTAGTAAATGGGTCGGGTGTGAATTTGAAGAAGTTTTCGCGGAATAAGATACCCGATGGCCCGGTGGCGTTCTTGATGGTGTCGAGAGTTTTAAAAGAGAAAGGGGTTATAGAGTATTTTAAAGCAGCGAAGATAGTGAAAGAAAAATATCCGGAAGCGAAATTCTCTTATATTGGAGCGATTGATAAAAATAAAAATGCAGTAGATTTAAGTGTTTTAAAACCGTATATTGATGCTAAGGTAGTCGAGTATATTCCGGAAACAAAAGAAGTGGAAAAATATGTAGCGAAGTGTAGCGTATTTGTTTTGCCGACTTATTATCGGGAGGGGATTCCGAGAACAATTTTAGAAGCATTAGCGATGGGAAGACCGGTTTTAACGACTAACACGCCGGGTTGTCGTGAGACGATAGTAGAAGGCGAGAATGGTTTCTTCGTAAAAGTTAAAAGAGCAAATGATTTGGCGGAGAAGATGATTTGGATGATTGAACATCGTGATAAATTACAAAAAATGGGTGACGAATCATATAAAATGTGTTTAGAAAAGTTTACGATTGATATTATTAATAACAGAATGATGAAAATAATGAAGGTAGAGTAAAAATGTATACGGTCTTTTCAGCGACAGAAAAATTATTTCGGGGCGTTAAGGTTATTTCCAAGCTTTCATATTATAAGTTAAAATATGGTAAGCGATTAAAACTTGGGAAGGGAATTCATTTTAGAAAAGGATTTATCGTTAACGTTTCTAAGAACGGGAAAGTAGAAATAGGAGATAGGACATTCTTTAATAATTATTGTTCGATAAATTGCCATAACTCGATAAAAATTGGTAAGAATAATTTGTTTGGCGAAGGGGTTAAAGTGTATGACCATAACCATGTTTTTAATAACAAGAATGTTGATATGGAAAAGAGCTATAAGACTAATCCTATTGTCATTGGGAACAAAAATTGGTTCGGAAGTAATGTGATAATTTTGAGTAAAGCAAAGATTGGCGATAATAATGTATTTGGCGCTAATACAATTATTAATTCAGAATTCGGATCGAATAAACTAGTAAAACAATCGGACAAAGTAGATATAAAAAATATAACCTATAAGTAATATATGAAGATACTATTCAATTGTTTAACTATGGAAAGGGGTGGTGCAGAGAGAGTAATTGCTTTGCTTGCAAATGAGTTTTCGAAGGAAAATGATGTTAGTATTTTGACTCTAACGAGAAGTGAAGATGCATATAAGCTAGAACCAAAAGTTAAAAGATTACGAGTGGATGATACTAATTACAAAGCTGATAATAGATTCAGAAAGATAACAAGGAAATTATCCATCGCGCGATTAAGAAAATTAAAGAAATTAATTATATCGGAAAAACCAGACATTATAATTAGTTTTCTTCCAGAACCATCGCTCAGATTAATGTTCTTGTCTAAAATATCCCGAAGAATTAAAAATGTTCCAAAAATTATTTCAATCCGGAATGATCCAGAGAAAGAGTTTAGCAACCCAATAATAAGGGGGGTGATGGAAACATTATATAAAGATGCCGATGGAATGGTGTACCAGACTGATGATGCTAAAAAGTTTTTTGAGCACATTATAAAAACCAAACATCAAGTAATTATCCAAAACCCGATAGACCCTACTATGCTTGTGGAACCGAAAAAAGACGAACAAAGAAAAAGTATAATTATTTCCGTTGGAAGGCTTGAAGAACAAAAGAATCAGGAGATGCTGGTAAGGGCTTTTGCCAGCACTTTGAAAAAAAAGGAACATAGCTATTTGCTAAAAATATATGGCGAGGGGTCTTTGCGTAGACATTTACAAGAATTGATTGATGAGCTAAAAATTTCTGATAGGGCTTTCTTAATGGGCCAAGTGAATAATGTATCAGAAGAGCTTAATGAAGCAAAAATCTTTGTTTTAAGCTCTCGTTATGAGGGGATGCCGAATGCTTTAATTGAGGCAATGGCGATGGGATTACCATGCATATCTACTGATTGTCCGTGCGGCGGTCCAAGGAGTATAATAGAAAATGGCGAAAGCGGAATTTTAGTAAAAAATGAGAATCAGGATGAATTGGCTTATGCAATATGTAAGTTAATAGACAATAAGAACATGCGCGATAAATTTTCTAAGGAAGCATTATTGATCAGAGAAAAAAATAGTTTGAAGAGAGTTAAAAAAAGATGGTATCTTTGTATAAAAAGCATTTTGCGAGGCAATGACTAATATGACTCTATTATTCTATCATTTATTGATTATCGCAGTTTGTCTAATAATGAAGATATTTGGCGCAGTGGACAATAGCATTGGCTTAGTTTTTGTCATAATGTCATCGCTGGCTGTAGTAGTTTATATTGTTGGTTTAAAAAATGTAGATAAGAAGATAAAGTTTATTCTATTGTTGGGTTTTGCTGCAAGAATTATATTAATGATAATTGATGTGTTTGTTGCAAGATTAGTAGATGCCGGGACCGATGATGACGGTTTTTATGAGTCATCGATTAGTATCTATAACAGTAATTACGCGGAGCTTTCTGAGAATGTGTATGGTGGAACTTTCCCAAAGATTTTATCTATAGTCTATTATATAATTGGCTCTAGCAGATTTTCTGCTCAATACTTCAATGTCTTATTGTATGCAATTTCTTCCATATTGTTTTTAAAAACCTTAATAAATTTCAAGGTTTCACAAAAGTATTTGACAATAGGGATGTTAATTTTTTGTTTACTCCCAAATGCTATGCTTAATAATTCCGTCTTGCGCCGCGAAACAGCTATGGAATTATGCATCTGCGCTTCGCTATTCTATGTTTCTAGATGGAAAAAAAATAAACGTATTTCACAAGCAATATTCGCGGTGGTTTTTCTCGCTTTATCCGCACTTTTCCATACCGCATTGATTCTTGGTGTACCAATTCTTGTGATATTCTTTACCTTGTATGACAAAGAAAAGCGCGCTGTTTCTTTTTCCATCACAAAGATTAGTAAAATGTTGATTATTTTGATTTGCGTTATCGTTGCTAGTTTAGGATTCCTTTCTATGTGGAAAAATAAATTTACCTCGGTTTCTGGCCTGGACGATGTTTATGCTGCTACAAATAGAGCAAGAGGGGGCTCCGTGTATCTAGAGGGATATGAAGTGAATAGTGTTGGACAACTTATTATGTTCACTCCACTGAAGCTGTTTTATTTTTGGTTTTCTCCTGTTCCATGGAAATTCCGTGGGATGATGGATATTATTTCTTTCTTATTAGACGTTACTATTTATATTGTTTTGATACTTAAAGTTTTGAGGGCACCTAAGGATAGTTTTTCTAGATTAACATTGGTTATTTTCATATTGTTGTCTATAGTCTTTGCGCTTGGGACAAATAATAGTGGGACAGCTATCAGACACAGATTAAGTCTGTTGCCATTTTTGTTGGTTAGTTATTCTATCGTAGAAACAAAAAAAGAGGAAATGAATAAAAATGCGATAAAGGGAGATAATAGTAAGTGGCTTAATGCACCTGAGGAGGACTAAAATTATGAAAAAAGTTTTGTCAAAAATTCTTTGTTTGTTACCGGATGAGCAATATTTAAAAATGAAATATAGAATTAGTTTCGGGAAGAAATTAAACCTTGATAATCCAGAAACGTTTAATGAAAAACTACAATGGTTAAAGTTGCATGACAGAAAAGATGTTTATACTGCGATGGTGGACAAATCTAAGGCAAAGGAATATGTTGCCAGCATAATAGGTGAGGAATACATTATACCTACACTTGACGTTTACGATAGATTTGATGATATTAGATTTGAAAAACTGCCGAAACAATTTGTGATAAAATGCACTCATGATTCGGGTGGTTTAGTAATCGTAAAAGACAAGAATAAACTAGACATTGATTCTGCTAAAAATAAAATAAATAAGTGTTTAAGAAAGAATTATTACTATCATGGTAGAGAATGGCCCTACAAGAACGTAAAGCCGCGTATTGTTGTGGAAAAATATATGAATAGTTTAGGATCTGACTCCGCAATAGATTATAAGTTTTTTTGTTTTAATGGTAAACCAGAAATAGTCTTAGCCTGTTCAGACCGTTTTAGTGAGGCTGGACTAAAGGAGACTTGGTTTGATTCTGAGTGGAATTTATTGCCCATAACTGAAGGAGGTCATGATGTAGATAAAAATTTACAAAAACCTAAAAAATTTAAAGAAATGAAGAAGCTAGCAGAAAAATTAGCGAAAGATATAGCTTTTGTTAGAATAGATTTCTATGAGTTTGACAAAAAAGTGTATTTTGGAGAAATTACTTTTTTCCCAGCTTCCGGTTTCGAAAGGTTTGATCCAGAAGAATGGAACAAAAAGTTGGGTGATTTAATAGATTTAAGTATGGTAAAGAAATGAGATCAAAAAGAGCCATTTATAATATAATAACCAATTTAGCAATGCAGGTTGCGGCAATTATTTATGGTTTCGTAATCCCGAAAATTATTATTGATTATTTTGGTTCTGATGTAAATGGCTTAGTTTCATCTATTACGCAATTTTTGGCCTATATTACATTACTTGAGTCTGGTTTTGGACCAGTCGTTAAAGCTGCGTTTTATAAACCGATTGCCAATAAAGACAATAGTGTAATAGCGAGCATCATTAAAACTTCAGAAACATTTTTCCGAAGAATAGCATTGATTTTTGTACTATATATCATAGTACTCTGTGCCGTTTTCCC
>JAZMZP010000012.1:0-30965 GCA_045586015.1 Candidatus Nanosyncoccus sp. | reverse complement strand
CTGGGCTATGAAACTAGTTAAAGTTACTAATACTTCTGGACAAGATCCTGTTACTTATAATCCAGAAAACTTAACTATAGAAAATGGCTATGGTAACTATTCCGTTATTCCTGATACTTATACTAAAGTAGCTTCCTATTCCTCTACTACTGATTTTACTCTAGGTTCTAAACTAGAAACTACTTATGCTGCCTTTATTGCTAGTACTCAAACTACTGATGTTTATAATGGGAAAGTGAAGTATACCTTAGTTCATCCCGCCACTAACGTCCCGAATGAAGAAAAAGCCTGCTCCGCTGGTAAAATCTGTTACTGGCCGAATGCCGGAAATACTGTAGTAGATAGTATGGGAGACCAAGAATATACTGGTTATACTAGCACGGTTAATAACTTCACTACCCCGCTCTCCAACAGCGGCGAAGCAACCCTCTGGGCCTCTAACTATCAAAGAAATAATTACGGCTTTGTTGGTTGGTCTGATAAGTTTGACTGGGTTCTAAATGAAAATGATGCAAACGGAAACGGCACAGGCGCTAACGTCGGCTATCATATTTATGGCCCTAACGCTACTATTACTCTTCCATCCGATATTGAAACTAACGGATTATCACTATACGCGGTTTGGGTAAAAAGTGCCGGTTATCTCCAAAACTATACTTGTCCAGACGATACTACTATGCCAATAGGACAAGTCACAGCCCTTACCGATCAAAGGGATAATGATACTTATGCTATTGCTAAACTTGCGGATGGGAAATGCTGGATGATTGAGAACTTGAGGCTAGATAATACGCCAGAACTTTCGGCTTCCAACACAAACAATCCCGCATTGCCACTTACCAATATTTATAATGCTACTAATCCTATAACCTCTAACCATCTTTCCGTTGCCGTCGATCCAACTGTCACCGCCTGGTGTAAAACTAGTAATACTAATTGTGATGACCAATCTATGCTTGCCACTAACAATACTGCCCCAACTAGCGCTAATGCGGACAATACGACTACCCCCGACATGGATATTTACTCTTACGGTAATTACTATAATTGGTATTCGGCTACAGCTGGCAACGGTACTTACGGCTTATCTAGCGGTAATACTGCCGGCGATCTCTGCCCATTCAACTGGCAGTTACCAATCGGATCACAAACTACTACGGCTAAAAGCTTTGGTGCTCTCAGTGTAGCTTTAGGCGGTCCAGAAGGCGGGGCTGCCGCAAATGTCAACTCCACTCCAACTGGTGCGGAAATGTCTAAAACTTTTCGCTCTTACCCGAATAACTTTCTATACTCTGGCGCAACTTCTGATTCGTCAATACATTATCGAGGATCAAATAGCTATTATTGGTCTTCTACTGCCCGCGTTAATGGCTCTGCGCACCACTTTATGGTCAGCTCTACCCTAGTTAATCCAGCCATAGCTGGTAATTTTATATATAACGGTAGACCTATTCGTTGCGTAGCTCAATAGTTCGTCGTTCCTCTCTGAACCATCTTTACTCAGGATTATCCACCTACTTCAATTCCATCCCTATCTGCGAAATTTACCCCAATCATCCACTTCTCTCTTTTTTTAAAAAGGATACTTAAAACAACAAAAAAGAGGGCACACCCTCATAGTGGAGGCTTGGCCCCGCTCAATCAAGAACGAGGTCGCCTCCATAATCTAATTATATCGCATCTTCCTTTGCCTTCATCGTTGGGAACGGAACTGCCTCGCGTCCCGGAACTCCTTCAAGTAACCAGAAATTTCTTTCCGAATTGCCCCAACCACAAGCCGGCGGCATTCCATACTCAAGCATCTCTACGAAATCCGTATCCATCATTTGCGCTTCCTCGTCGCCCGCATCACGCGCCGCTTGCTGTTCCTTAAACCTTGAAAGCTGATCTAACGGGTCATTTAATTCCGAAAAACCATTCCCCATCTCAGTCCCGGCAATAATCGGGTGGAACCTTTCCGTTACAAGCGGATTCTCCGCCGATTTCTTCGCAAGCGGCGACAAACTCAAAGGTTCTTCGATTAGCCAATACGGCCCCGCCGAAGTTTTCCGAATCAACTTCCAAACATCATCAATCAGATGAGGCGTAGAAGTATTTTCAAGCTTTTTAATAAATTCTTCACGAACTAAATCTTTTGCGTCCCAGTTTTCAAGTAGAACCTGAATTAGTTGTTCCCGATCCGGGTTAAACACATCAACATTAAACTTCTCGCGTAGCAAATCCGCATATTTCACTCTCGGCCATTCCTTATCTAAATCAATCTCGAACCCATTCACATTAAATTTTAACGTCCCCCAAGTTTCCTTCGCGACATATTTAATCATTTCCTCGTATAATTTCATCCCATCTTCATAATCTTCGTAAGCCGCATACGATTCAAACGCAATATGTTCCGGCAAATGCTCATCGTCCACACCTTCATTTCTAAATCTCGGCCCGATATCATAAACCTTCTCAAAGCCGCCCCCGAGTAGCCTTTTAAGCGGCAATTCGTGCGATATGCGTAGATAAAAATCTTCGTCTAAGGCGTTCATATGCGTCATAAACGGCGTCGCATCCGCCCCGCCGGTCGTATGCTCTAAAACCGGAATATTTACTTCAATAAAACCGTGTGCATTCATAAAATCGCGTGTCGCCTGCCAAAACTTCGAACGTCTAACTAACCTCTCCCGAACTTCCGGGTTTACATTCATATCAACATAACGCCGGCGATAACGCTCTTCTTTATTCGTAAACTTTTCCGGCAAAGGTCGTAAAGACTTAGCTAAAAGTCTCACAAAATCTGTAAAAACTGATATTTCGCCAGTCTGGCTCTTCTCGACTATGCCTTTCGCTTCGATGAAGTCTCCTGTATCTAAAAGTTTTATCTCGCGTGCTCCAAATAATCCTTCGGCTCCTTCTTCAGTCGCCTTCATAAATATCTGTACCTCGCCGGTATAATCGCGTAACTTAATAAAAACTAATTTCCCAAACGAACGAATCGCAACAATTCGTCCCGCAATCGTGACTTCTTGACCTTTTTTCTCATCAAAATGATTCACTACCTCCGTGATATCACAATTTCGGTTCGACTTCGCCGGATACGGGTCAATCCCCCGCGCCCGAATCTCTTCTAGTTTTTTTAATCTTTCTTTTCGATAATCCTCAAGTAACATAGAATAATTATACCATAAAATAGAATCTATTGCTAAGCCTGCATTTCCTAGGCTAAAAATCTAAAAAAATAGTGATGGAAAGCCGGTACTGAAATACCGGAAGGCTTCCATCAAATTATTTTTTAGATTTTTACCTACACAGGCTTAGTAATAGATTCTATTTAATGTCAGTAATTTTTACTTTCTTACCATTGAAATCAAAGCTTTCCCCCGCTTTTCGCCCAAACAAAGCCTTCCCAATCGGCGATTCGTTCGAAATCTTCCCTTCGAGCGGGTTCGCTTCGGTCGGTCCGACTAAAGTATATTCAACTTTTCGTCCACCCATATCTAAAGCGACTACCGCGCCGAGAATAACCTTATCTTTCTTTCCACCCCGGATGATTTTCGCATTCTTCAAAATATCTTGAATTTCTAAAATTCGGCTTTCCGCCATTTTTTGTTCCGTTCTCGCCGCACTGTATTCTTCATTTTCTTTCAAATCACCAAAAGCCCTCGCCGTCGCAATTTTCTCCGTAATCGCCGGACGACCCTTGATTAATTCATCAAGTTCTCTCTCTAATTCTTTTTTTCCTTCAGCAGTTAAACTAATACTCTTTTTTATCATAAAAATTCCCACTTTTTAACAATCTTTATAGAGTTTACACGAAAACGCTTTTTCCGTCAACCCTAATTTTCTAACTCTTCCAATTTCACTAATTTCGTTTCGCCAGTTTTCCGCTCAGTCACTTCAGCCGCCCCTTCTCCAAGCGTTTTTCCCGAAATTACTATACGATAAGGTATCCCGATTAGTTCGCTATCCGCAAACTTCTCACCCGGCCTTAAATCTCTATCGTCAAACAAAGTCTCACCCTCGTGTTTTTTATAAAACTCTTCCGCAACTTTTGCTCCTTCTTCGCCAATCCCGACTAAATAATATCGAAACGGCGCCACTGCCTCCGGCCAAACTAGCCCCTTCTCGTCCGCGAATTTCTCCGCAATCACTCCCATTAACCGCGACACTCCAATCCCATAACAACCCATATAAACGGTCTTCTGGGAATTATTTTCATCCATATATTTTAGTTCGAGCGGTTCTGAATATTTAAACTTCAACTTAAAGATATTCGCAATTTCCGCCGCCGTCGTTTCCGAAAGATCTTCTCTTTTAACGCCTAAATCTGATAAAACCTCATCATTCAATACTTCTTTATTCAAAACTACCGACTTGTCCTCGTTATAATAAACCGTGTCTTCGCCGACCGGCAAAAATGTTTGAAATTCATGCGAATACTTCGCAAAAATTCCGCCTGACGCGAAAGTTTCGAAGGTCTCGTCTCCGATTCCTAAACGTTCAAATATTCGCTCGTAAGCCTTCTCTACCTCTGCGTAAAACCTGTCTAAATCTTCTTCCGAAGTATGAAAACTATACAAATCTTTCATTAAAAATTCTCGTCCGCGCAAAATCCCCGACTTTGCTCGAAGCTCGTTCCTAAATTTAGTCTGGAACTGATAAATATATAATGGTAGATCTTTATAACTCGAAATATAAGTTCGAAGCATCTCAGTCATCGGCTCCTCGTGCGTCGGCGCGAGCCCTAAAATTCCGCCCGCCGAAAGCTCGGTCTTAAACCAAATATCTACCTCCGTATCTGAAAATCGCCCGGTTTTCTCCCATAAGTCCGGATTCTGAAGCGATGACATCAAAACTTCTTCACACCCGAGTTTATTTAGCTCCTCGCGGATAATCGCTTTTATATTCTCAATTACCTTTAGACCTAGCGGTAGATAATCATAAACTCCCGCTACTTCTTTATGCACATAACCCGCTCGGGTTAAAAAAGCTCCATTTTTCGCCGTCTCGTCTTTCGGCGCTTCTCTTAAAGTTTTAATAAAAGTTTTCGAAAATCTCATAGGTATATTATACCACGAATGAAACTAATTTATTCCTAAGATGAAAAGCAGATAAAACGCCACCCCATTTTTTAACATATGCAGCAATATTCCGGAATAAATCGTTCCGGTAATTTCGCGTAATCCACATAAAACTACCGACATTGCAAACACATTCACCCCAACATTCCATTGCAAATGCACAATTCCGAATAACAGCGAAACTAAGAAAATCGAAATCAACATCGAAGTTTGGTTTGAAACTTTTTTATTCAGTTTTCCTCGCATTTTCCCATACAGCCACCCGCGAAAAATAATTTCTTCCGCAATCGGAGCAATTACAACCAACGCAAAAAATGCAATCGCCCGGTCTAACCCGGCCGCATAAATACTAAAACCAATTTCTTGTGCCTCCTCTGCATCAAACCACGGGAAAAACGAAAAAATCGCCAATAATCCCGCCGCTAATAATAGGTAAACAATGAACCCTACCGGTGCTAGCCCAATATCTGTCCAGGTCGGCAAGCCCCTTAACCCAAGCTCAGTCCTATTAGAATTTTTCTTCGGTACTAAAATAATCAATGCCATCGCAAGAATATATACTAAAGCTTCGTAAATCGCCATCCAAACCGGCTGGCTAAGCGCTTCTTCGCCTAAAATCCAAAGCATCGGGTAACCGACTATGTATTGCGTAGCAATCGCTACGGCTCCAACCCAAACTAGCATCAAAAACACCTTAAAAACGGTGTTTTTCCAGATTTTTTTCGGCAAATTGCTAGGCGCTTTCTTCGGCTCCTTTTTTGCCTCTTTTTTCTCCATTACCTAGCAATCCTTATGATATCTAAGATTGTCACGATAAAGATAATTGCGAGCAGAACCATAAACGCCCGTGAAACGATTTTTTCTTCCACTTCTTTCGTCAATTTCTTCCCCCGTAGTTTATAAATCGCAATCAAAAGCCATCTTCCGCCATCTAAAGCCGGAATCGGCAATACATTCATACACGCTAGTGAAACCGAAATTAACGCTGCGAGGAACGCGAGATTAGCCGGCCCTGCCGCCGTAAACGCCGGGAACAAGACTCCGATAATCCCGACCGGACCCGAAACTGAATCGCCGACCGACGAAATCGCCTCTTGACCACTTTCGCGCACCGCCGCATCCGGGCTAAATAACCTTGCTACCCCCGAGAACAAATTCCCTAGCATAATTCCGACCCCTTTAAAAGTTTCGCCGGTTAATTGTGCCGTTAACCCGACTCCGACAATCGGCGCCGACCAAGTCGAATATGACAGAGATTGCGTCGTTTGCATCGCGACTCCGAGCAAATACTCCGACCCTTCCTCGTTCAATTTAACTGTAAATTCCTCATCTGTATCACAATTACAACCCTCTTCGCCCCGCCGGTGAATCTTATAAGTTACTTCTTCTCCAGCGTGCTCGTCGTTGTAATCCGTAATCTCGCTTGCGTGCACAAATTCATTCCCATCCACCGTAACTATCAAATCGCCTGCTAGAATCCCCGCCGCTTCTGCCGGCGAACCATCCGCTACCTCGACGATTTCTACCGGCGTTGCCTCAACTCTCGTATCGCTCGGAATCGTAAACTGCCCGTCGATAAATTCCGGCATCCCGGTCCAAGCCAAAATCGTAAATATTATAATTGCAACCAACCAGTTCATTGCCACTCCGGCGAACAAAATCTTTGTCTTCGCTAAAAATCCCGCATTCCCGAAAGTTCCCTTTCTCTCATCTTCTGCCGATTCCCCATCCATCTGACAGAAACCACCAATCGGCAGCCAGTTCAAACTAAAAATCATCCCTTTCTGAGCTAGTTTTTTATCTCCGTTTGAATAAACAACTTTCGAAACCTTTTCTTTCTTCCACTCCGACCTCTTTAGCCTTCGCCATTTGCCGGTTTTTTCATCTTTTACCCAAGCTATCGCTCGTGGCGGGAACCCAATCCCGAATTCTAAAACGTTTACTCCGTTTCGTCTTGCCGCCAAAAAATGCCCAAACTCGTGTGCAGTCACGAGCAACATTAAAACCACAAGACCAACAACTACTCCTATAAATATATCCATAAGAACATTATAACACTATTTTCCGAAACGACGGTTCCGTTTTTCGTACTCTTTTAAGATTATTTTAATGTCTTCGCCGGTCATTTCCGGGAAATATTTCTTTATAAACATAAATTCCGCATATGCCGCTCGCCAAAGCATAAAACCGGAAATTCGCTCTTCCCCCGAAGTCCTGACGACCATATCGAGATCCGGCACCTCCGGATGGTACAAATGCTTCCGAATCGTCGCCGGCGTAATTTCGCCATCCGCTTCTAAAGCAATATTCGCTGCATCCGCGATTTCTTGCTCTCCGCCATAGTTAAAACAAAAACATACTGTCGTTCCGGTACAATCTGCAGTTATCTTCTCTGCTTTTTCACCAAGCGAAGTTAAAGTCGGATTTACTTTTCCGCGTGTCCCTAAAATTAATAGTCTTACATTATTCTCCGCCATTTTTTTCGCCATTTTCATAATCTTCGTTTCAGCGAGCTTCATAATATAAGAGACTTCTGCTTCTTCACGACCCCAGTTTTCTGTACTAAAAACATAAAAAGTCACGAACGGAATTTCCGCCTTTGCTGCCGCCGCGACTAAAATCTCAATCGTTTTTAGCCCTTTTTTATGCCCCTCAATTTTAGGCAAACCGTTTTCTTTTGCCCAACGCCGATTTCCGTCAGCAATAATTCCTAGGTGGTTAATCATAATTTCATTATCTCATCAGATTTAGTTTTAAATTCTGCGTCAATCTTGTCGCTGAATTCTTTCGTCAGCTCGTCAATCTCTTTCTCCGCCCGTTTCTTAATATCTTCACTCATCTCGCTCGCGATTTTTACCGCTTTTCTCGCATCCTCGCGAATATTCCTAATCGCGACCTTCGCCTCTTCGACCTTCGCCGAAGCATTCTTCACGATTTCTTTGCGGCGCTCTTCGGTTAAAGCCGGAATCGGCACTCTAATCACGCGCCCATCGTCCGCTGGGTTAAGCCCAAGAGATTGATCTCCTCGAATCGCTTCCGAAATCGACTTGATGTTTGTCGGGTCAAATGGCGTCACTACGAGCAAAGTCGCGTCCGACGCGGTTACATTCGCAACTTGATTTAATGGCATAAATTGCCCATAAGCCTCAACTTTAATCCCCGCCAACATATCCGGATGTGCTCGTCCCGTCCGTACCTTTTTCATCTCGCTATTAAACCTCTCGACGACACTCTCCATTTTTTTCTTGTCATCTTTCGTATCGAACATAAAAACTCCTTATTTATAAACCCATTATAACAAAAAATAGCCCTTAAAGGGCTATTTTTTTATTCTGTTACGCCAAGCTCAATCCGTTTAAACTGTCGAATTGTGATATTTTCGCCAGTTTTTGCAATCGCTTCTTTAATGAATTGCTCAACAGTTTTTGCATCGTCTAAAATGTAAGGTTGGTTCAAGAGGACTTTGTCGGAGAATGATTTTTTCATTTGCCCTTCAAGAATCTTTTCCTTCATATTTTCCGGACCTTTAAAGTTAGTTTCGAGCTCTTTGATTTTCGCCTTTCTGACCTCTTCCGGGATATCTTCCTCGGAAACATAAAGTGGGTTCATTGACGCGACTTGCATCGCAATTTGATGCGCTAAAGTCTTAAATTCGTCAGTCTTTGCAACGAAAGAAGTCTCACAGTTTACCTCGACAATCGCTCCAAGTCGTCCGTCGTGGATATAGGCCTCGACTAAACCCTCGCGAGTTTCACGGTCACCGCGCTTCTCAGCCTTCGTCAAACCTTTCTTCCTCATCGCTTCGAGAGCTTTATCGAAATCACCCTTTGCCTCGACTAAAGCTTGCTTAGCATCGGTTAAACCCGCACCCGAAAGCTCTTTTAATTTCTTAATATCTTCAATAGATATTTTTTTATCTGCCATAATACCTCCTAATTATTTTTTACCTTCTTTTATTGCTTCAACAAAGTAATCAAGCATTAACTTTGTTGCCTTAATCGAATCGTCATTACACGGAATCACGAAATCAATCGGAGTCGGATCAACATTCGTATCGACTAATGCAAAAACCGGAATCTTTAAACCATTTGCTTCTTTAATCGCATTCTTATCTTCATTCGCATCGACTACGATAATCGCCGCCGGCTGTTCACTCATTTCCTTAATCCCGCCGTAACGCTCGTTTAATAAATCGATTTCCTCTTGGAATCTTTGAACCTCGAGCTTCGAATAACGATTTTCGAGTTCGCCCGACGCCATTCTGCGCTCTAAATCTTTCAATTTCTTGATTTGGCGGTTAACCGTCTCGACATTCGTCAAAGTTCCGCCAACCCAACGCACCGTTACATACGGCATTTCTACCGCTTCAGCCGCTTCTTTGACTGCGTCTTTGACCTGTTTCTTCGTCCCGACGAAAAGAATCTTCTTTCCGCTCTTCGCGACTTCAGTCAACTTCGGCAAAGCCTTCTCAAGACCTTCGACGGTCTTCTCTAAGTTAATAATATGGGCATCCTGACGCTTCGAATGGATATACGGAGCCATCTTTGGGTGCCACCTACTCGTTTTGTGCCCAAAATGAGCACCAGCTTCGAGCAGAGCTTTCATATCGACATTTACTGCCATATGATTTCCTTTCCCTTCGTTTTCGGGCTTTTCTACCAGGAAATCTCCCAAAAACTGTTTCATTAAAATTAATATATACCCCCATTATACCACACATGCTTGAAAAAATCAAGCTTCTCTGCTAAAATTCATCTGACGCCTATCGTTTTTAAGAGAGGAAAGTAGAATATTAAAAGGAGGTGGCAAATATGCCGTTTGAGCCTATCGCGGATATCGTGAAAGTATCCTGTTCCCTTGCGGAATATGAAAGGTTGCGCGATCTTGAAGAAAGAAGATTATTTCTTTATGGTAGCATAATGGACATCGAAACCGACGAAGGAATAGTTAACTTTGCATCTCGAACCGGCGAATTGGTCGAGTATATTCTCGAATACAATCGCAAAGACTTTGGAAAAAACGAAAGAAAGCCGATTAAGCTTTTTATCAATTCTCCCGGCGGAGATTTAACTGAAGGTTTCGCGCTCATTGATGCTATCAAACTCTCGAAAACCCCGATTTATACAATTAATGTCGGCCAATGGAGCTCGATGTCGTTTTTAATTGGAATTGCTGGGCATAGAAGGTTTTCGTTCCCGCACGCGACCTTCCTGCTTCACGATGGTTTCTCGGGCGCGCTCGGCTCGTCCAACAAAGTTCAGGACCGAGTTAAATTCGAAGAGCGTTTCGAGAATGAGGTAGTTAAGACGCACGTGCTTACTCATAGTAATATGAAAGGCGCCGAGTATGACGCTCTCGCACGAGTCGAATACTATCTTCTTCCAAAAGATGCGCTCGAGCGCGGTTTTATCGATGAAATAATCACCGATATTGACACCATCCTGTAAAAGACGGGCTTTAGGCTCGTCTTTTCCTTTACTTTTTTATTAATCTCTGATATAATAAACGCTAATTATGAGTAAAAAAGAATTACATCCTAAAGATTATCGCTATGTCGTTTTTTCTGACGAAGCTGCTGGTTTTTCGTTTTTAACGAAATCTACCGCAAAAAGCGAAGAGACTATTAAGTGGGAAGACGGAAACGAATATCCTCTCGTAAAGATTCAAATCTCCTCAAAAAGCCATCCATTCTTTACTGGCGAAGAGAAGATTATCGATACTGAAGGTCGCGTCGATCGCTTTAAGGCTCGTGCCGAAAAGGCGAAAAAGCTTAAAGAGGCTCTTGAAAATAAAGCGAAAAAAGCTGCTAAAGAAGCCAAAAAACGCGAAGAAGCTAAAAAATAATCTTTTAAAAATAAAATGGACGCTTTTAATAAGCGTCCATTTTTGTAGAGTATAAATTTATCTTATTTTCTTGTATTTCTTCTTCCCTTAGCAATAAACACCACTCCCGCAATTCCGACCACCGAAAAGACAATTAAACCAGTAACTAAATAATCAACTTTCGAGATATTTGAACCTTGGAAGAGTCCACCCGTATTAGGTACTCTGACCGGTTCATAAATGAAAACTACATCATAAGAGTTATAAACTAGTTCGCCGTTCGTATCATACGCCTCAATCGAAACGATATATTTCCCCGATGGTACCTTATTCTTCGCAAACGGTAACTCAACTGTCTTTGTCGGTTTCTCAACGGTAATCGCCGGCATACTAGACACTAAATTCCCATTATCGTCGTATACTTTAATTACAAAATGGCTCAAATCAACGCTATCATTATCATAATTCAAAATTGTTTCAATCTTTCCTGAATCATCCTCCTCGACTTCGCCACTTACCGGAAGATACGAAAACTTAATCGTGTCTTCATCCATCAAACTGCTTCCCAAAGTTCCACGTATCCGAACTGTATATTCTCCGTACCCATAAATCGGCTCAGAGAGATCGAGGCCGACCGAATCGTTTCCCGGCTCCTGACCTGGATTAGATGAGTACAAGGTATAAATTTGTGGGGATCCCGATGGCATTTTCTTCTCCATCGTTACCAAAACTGAATCAGACTTCGAAAAATCAAACGCAATAGTTTGATTCGGACTCACAAAAACCGATCCACTCTTCGGGCTGTCAATATTAACATCAGGCGAGCCAGCCAAAACTCTAACCGTGATGGTGTCTGTTACACTTGATGCTGCCAAAGCCTCCGGATTCGGCGAAATAGCTGCAAAAAACGTCATCGCAGCGACCAAACCTAACCCGAGAAAGCCGAGCACTTTTTTTGGTGTTTTTTTCATACTCTACACTCTCTTTTTATATTTAATTTTTTATTTTGGTTTTGTAAAGACCCGCTCGCAACGGGTGCCGAACTAGACAGCTAACCTAGAACGGCGTTCCTTACGCTTCCTAACCATAAGTATAATCCAAATCGCCAAAAATGTCAAGAGGATTATGATGATTACTATTACAAAAAGTGGCATTCTTACTATTATTTTTTCAACCGACTCTGTTTTTTCTCCTACTGAAACGGTAAAAGTCGCTTTATAAAGTCCGAACATAGGCGTTTCTTCCCAAGCATTACTGAGCATTAATTCTACTTCCGGAATGACCGAAATTCGCCCGCTATTAACCGGAGTTTCATAAGAGCCAAACCCAATAATCGGCTCTACCTTTAAAACTCCCTTTGCGTTGAAATCGACATTACCGTCGTTTTTTACCTTCACGCTTCCGGTCACATTTTCATCTTCCTCGCTAATCTTTAAATCCGAAAACTCAGCACTAATGATAGATTCCCCTTCGGTCGAACGCCCGTAGACAATCATTCCTGGGCTTGCTTCGGTACGAATTCCGCTTCCGCTAGCCGCACTACTTAAAGTATGTGCGAAGATTACGGCGTATTGTCCTCCGCTCGGAATGCTTTTCGGAGTTGTGATTTTAAAAGTGATTTCGAGCGACTTGTTCGGATCAATTGAAAAAGTCGGCTTCTCAACATAATTCCCATTGTTGTCTTTAAAAGTAATCCATCTAGACATCTGGGTATAATTGTTTTCATTTGTGAAACCTAATTTATAAATTTCTTCCTCGTCCGAATAAACATAAGAATATGGCGCTGCGTAAACCTCTATTTTTAATTCATCATCCCCGTCATTGTTGACCTTAAAGGTGTCCTCATATGTTTCATTCGAGGCAATCTGCAAAATTTTACTTACCGGCATCAAACTAATACTAGTCCCCTTCGGAGCGCTTGCCTCTTCTTCCTCTTCGGCATAAATATTCGAAATTGGAGCTAAACTTAGCCCAAAGACTAACGTCGCTAAAACAACAACCCACAATTTGGAAATCTTTTTCATTTACCTCCTTTATGTTTATTCTATTATAACATAGAGCGACCGTTTTATTAGAAAAAACTGCAAATTATCTAAAATATGGTATAATTAATGATGTGCGCCTGTGGTGGAATTGGTAGACACGCTACCTTGAGGTGGTAGTGGCCAGATTCACGGCTGTGCTAGTTCGAGTCTAGTCAGGCGCACCATTAATTCAAGTTAAAAGCCGGCATCTCGGCCTTTTTTCTTGTTCGCTCTATATATAATAGCGCTTCACAAGAAGAAAAGACCAATCTGACGGCTTTTAATCTTGAATTAAATTATAGTACCGACTAGACGAGAACGATAGTTCGCTCGCTGTAGGAGAAGAGAGAATAAAAAATGTTTACATTTTTTTATTCCGAGACGACGCCCAGCGAATTGCTCGCCGTAAGGCGAGCAAAGTCTAGTCAGGCGCACCATTTTTATTTCTACAATCTCGGCGGCAATTCAACTTGGGAATCTACTTCAAATCCACCAGAACTATTCTTCTCAGACATTGAGATATTCCATAGATAAAGTGAAGAGTCATAATTTACAACTTCTGCTGGCACAAATGAACCTCCCGTTCCACTATCTGCACCAGTCCCCGCTCCATAAGTACGTCTCGCAATTAATTTGTCAGCAATGATTGAACCATTGATTCTTAAAGGATTTGAACGCTCTCTTCTGTTATCATTTTCTTCTCCGGATAAATCATAACAAGTATCAACACTTTCTTCCGCAATCAATACGGCATCAACTTGATTTACTCCACATTTTATTTGAATATTCTTCTCCGCATAAATTATAATTTTTGGCACATCATCTAATGATGAATATGATCTATCAAAATATTTTATATCGCCATTAATTCTCATATTGCCCTTACATATATAAATGTATGTCTTTGCACCATCGTTCAATAAACTCACGGCATTATCGGAATTAAGGGTACAAATATTATCACTAACAGCTAATTCTTTTGACTCGTATCCATTTCCGCTACCATTTTTATATTGTTCAATCAATTCTCCTTGGCTACTCGGTTTAGATCCAGAACCACTACCACTACTACTACCAGGATATATAGTGCCACTACAATTATAATTAGGCATAGTGAGTGGACTCAGGATACAGATCGTAGCATCATCAGTATCATCATAACTTCCATTTAGCCCATTTAATGTTCTTTTACTATTATTAACACTGCTAGCCAAACCATCCGCCGCACCACTCGCTATAGTCACTTTTCCGCGAGCGATAATATTTTGTTCAACCCAAGACCCAAACGTAATACTTTGATTATTAGTTAAATTCTGCCCAGCCACACTAAACTTTTTAGCATAAGGTAATGCAATTTCATTTGCCGTATATAACCCTGCTCCCCAAATCTGGATACTCGGTTTTTTAGCGACTTTAGCGCAAGATGGGGTTGAAATATACCAAGAGTTGTTCCCAACTGTGTCCATCATTGTGTCGCTACCACTATTTGCCGGATAAACACCAGCTGCTAAGCAATAGTAGGTTCCAGCTGGAACGTCGCTCACACTAAAACTTGAAACTCCTAAACTTTCTTTGACGTTATTCTCCCACGCCACTGTTCCTGCATCGCTACCCATTTTAGTTATTCCATTAGGATTAAGTGTTAATCCATCTACTTCTCCAATGGACCTACAATCACCATTCATAGTCCACTGCGTTAATGCATTACAGATATCATAATCTTTCCCGCTCCCCTGATTATCCTTGGGTGCCATTTGTTCACCATCGGATCCGTGACTAGAAAGGAAGACAACCATCTTTATTTTAGCATCCTTAGATATAGTTGCATAAGTTCCACTCGTTGCGCTATTTAATTTAGTTCTAACCTCCGCCTTTACACTGTTGACTGATGCTTTTTCGCCCGCATAAATGACTGCGGTGCCATCAGCATCTTTTTTTAGCTCAACTTTTACAGCATTTTTAAAGTTATATGGAACTAATAATTTTGCCGGTTCGCTGAATGCACTGTCATCACTTAATTGTCCATATAAATATGCATTAGAATGGTAACACGGTCCATCACTACAGTGTCTTGCCCTATTTATGACTTCGGCCGTCACAGGAAATCCTGTTTCCGCCCATTCTTCAAATTTTTCTCCTACATGTAAACTAGTAACACTGTTCTTTGTTGTATTGAAGATGGTGTCCTTTACTTTTCTAACTTTATAAGAGTCAGTATTACTAGTATTAATAGGATAATTATTGTTTTTTAAGGCACTTAGTCTATGCTCAGTAAACTCATCATTATAATTAATATTGAATTTATTTGTCCAATTACTAGCACCTGACTTCTTTTTCCGATTCCATAGCTGGCTAAAGTCTTCATATTTATTTCTTGTAACGGCATCAGGACTATGCGCGGCATGATTATCGTCGCCTGCAGGATCATTTATTGTTAATCCGGTAGCATCCATTCTTGCAACCATCTGTGCCCCAGGATAATAACAATGAACCCATTCCACTTTGTCACCAGGTTTTGCATAAACTACACTTGTCCATTCATTAGGCTTAGTAGTTACATTTCTTGCTCTTGATTTTAGGCTAGATGTCCCACTCATCAATTTTAAATACCAATTATCGCCACTTTTCAAGCCATAAGTACTAGGTACACCTAGCTGTTTACAATCTGCGTCAATTGTAATATTCACATTCTTAACTGTGATTTCCGAGCATGCAGAAGTTATACTTGTTCCATCTACTGAAATAGTCTCGCAGAACTTATAAATCCCCGCTTTTACGAATTTTAACCGATAATAATCTCTTACGACATAAGAACTATTGCTTCCGCTATCTCCGTATCCACCATCTACCATATAGCCAGGCGTAGTTCCACTTGACTTTTCTATTTTTGCGCTACCACTTATTGAGCCACCGAGCCCATTCCATGAATATTTTTTATTGTTACTATTTTTCCCATTTGCTGGTGTTGAGATAGTATAACGCGTGTCGTTATAGTTTTTGTAATAAAGTCCATCTGTATCGTCACTACTATAACTATCAGCAGCTTTGTCTTTTATAGCTACGCTCCTCGTTACTCTCCAATTAACATTTTTCGTGACTTTTCTACTTGCATAGACATTATGCGCAAAAGTTATATATAAGGTGTCGCCAACATTTACAGAATTAGGTTTTACCGCAGTCCTATTGCTATCAGATGCTTTTTTAATGCTACTAGTAGTATAACTGTTGTTGGTATAATTATCGGTAGTTGAATTTGAAACTTTTGATTCCGAAGAATATTCAGCTGCATTCGGATTTTCTGCACAAAACCACGCTAAATCGCTATTTTTATTGAAGCCTTTTGTAAATATATTTGGCCATTCTCTTTGCGCTGCCTCATATTCCGTTTTTATTCTGGCGAAATCTCGATTCATTTTGTTAGTACGCTCCTCCGCGCTACAATTTGGGCAATAATAATACATGGCTCCAAGATGATAGCTATCCTTATCTTTATTCCAATAAACAGAATCAAAAACAGAATCCGAATTCCCGCTCATCCCAGTAATACCAACTTGATCGCCTGGATTATACCAAGTTCCGTCAGAATATTGGCTCCTTTTATATGCTACCATTGCATAACGCCAATATCCACCAACATCCCCACATCCAGTAATTGTGGTGCCGGGGGCATAATCTCCTTTTCCTTTTATTACTACTCTATTGCTATTGGTTTCATAATACCTCCATTCCGCGCCAACACAAGTATCTATTGACCAAGCATCATTTAAATTACATCCACTAAATTCCTCATCACTTTGTCCGCCACCTTCAGTAGCTACCACCGATGAAGCGACCCAAAAGACCCCAAAAAACGCCAAAAACACTATTATAATCCCAAATACATTTCTCTTACTCAAAACCAACTCCTCCATTAAATTTTTTTGAAAGCTCTTCGTTGTATTTTTTAGAAAATTCTTCAAATTTATTCTCATTGCCTGTTTTATCGTAAAGATCTACATAGAGAGCATATAATCTTATTTTATTATCGGAGCTTAGACTTTTGTCGTCCGAAAAACTATCCAATAGTTCTAAAGCCTCAGTATATTTGCCAATTTCGTCTAGATAATTAACTTTTTCTAACTGCACATCCAACCAAGCCTCAGTACCCTCATATTGCTCAATTTTTTTATCTAAATATGCCAAAGCCTCATCTTCTCCTTCAATATTCTCCATATAATTATCGATAGAATCCATTATCGCTGCTTTTTCTTCAGCGCTAACTTGACTAAGCGTACCGCCGCTATCGCCACCATCATTACTATTTTCTCTGATACTAAAAACAATTATTCCTACTATTAACCCGACAGTCACTACCCCCAACACTACAAGAACGATAACTTGCCACTTATTGCTCCCTTTAGGATTTACCGTGTCGACTATTTCCATACCACCATATTACCATAACCAACTTCAATTTTCAACATATTTTAATGGTTATGGTGTCTTATTTTTTGTGGTTTTGGTTACTGCCCAAGCATTGATGTCGCAAAAACGATCAAGCGCGGTTACAATCCTCACATCATTTCCGAAAGTCCGCACATTTTTATTATAATAATAAGTTAAATTCGGCTGATAAAGACCAATCGCCGGAACATCGTCGACCCAATAAGTTAAGAACGATTCATACTTTTTCGCTCTTAAATCTCCGTCAATCGTATCTCGCGCCCCGAGCAATAAATCATCAACTAACGCATTTCGATAGTTTGATAAATTCAAACCGGTCGCCGAAGCCTGTGAGGAATGATAATACGGCAACAAATCCGGGTCCGCCCCGAGCTCAATTTCATAAATTAAAATATCATAATTTCTTTTCGCAATAATATTCGATACGAAATCCTGGTCTTCTTCGTAAACCGTCGTCGTCGCATTAATTCCGAGTTCTCTAAGCTCTCGTTCTAATTCTTCCGAAATTTTTGGCAAGAATTCAGAATTAACCGTCACGATATTTAAATTAATCTGTTCTTCGCCAGCAATTTCCGCGATTATATTTTTCGCTTCTTCGAAATTCTCTTCCGGCAAAGCTGGATAATTAGATAATTTGATTTGTGAACTAAGCAGCGGATAATTCAATGCTACAGTTTCCGGCGCTTCCGCCCTTAAATTCTCAAGATTAATTCCTTTCCGAATTGCTTTCCTTAAATCTAAATTCTTCGTCGCGCCACTTGTCGTGTTAAAGAAAATAAATGCACCCGAACTTAGACTCGAATTTTTCCTCAAAAATGCGGCACTAACCTTGTCGTTATCAACTTCCGAAAGCTCTGCTGTTGCCGTTACTACTCCCGAATTTAACGCATTAATAATTTTATCCTGAGCTTTATACGTATGTACCGAAAAACCGCTAAGGAGCGTCTTCCCTTCATAATAATATGGGTTCGAAGTTAAATAATAAATTCTTTCCTCCGCTGAAGCCCCCGACTGCATCGCATTAAACGAAAATGCACCTGACGTAACCGGAGATTTCGAAAAACTGTGCTCGACCAGAGTTTTCGGGTCCGCATCGCCGAGGATATGTTTCGGCACAACCGGGAAATTTAGGGCCGTAATAAAATCTGCATACGCCGAAGGCAAAGTAAAGATAATTTCATTTTCTTCGCCTTCCGAAATTTTTACGCCTTTTAAGTTACTACCATAAATCGAATTAACTGCCGGATTTTTAATTAAATCTATCGTGAACAATACGTCTTCATTCGTCAAATCTTCTCCGTCCGACCATTTTAACCCATCTCGTAATTTAACTTTCCAAACTTTTCCATCCTCACTTGGCATAATCGACTCCGCTAAACCAATCCCCGCGTGCCCAGAATAGTCGTTCGCCGAAATTGTCGCAAACATCAACCGACTCAAAACCTTTTCACTATTCGTTGTCGCAAACAACGGGTTCATCGAATTAACATCGCCAACCGTCGCTTCTGTATAAATTCCACCCGATGTAAAAGCATTCTCGGCATAAGAATCTCCAAACCAAAATGCCTGCGTCGCCGCAAACATCACCAACATTAGCACCAAAAGCACCCACTCTAAAACCAAAAGCCTCACATTTTCAATATGCGAAAAACGACCAATCAAATTTTCTTTGATATGTTCCTTACTTTCCTCGCCGGCCTTTAAAGACACCCGAGAAAATTTGTTGAAAATTTTTTGCCCACGCTTTTTTAATGAATTTGCCATATTATACTGGTAAAATTAATAATCCTAAAATTGACAGAATAAAAATAACCACAAAAACTATCGTTGTTACGAATAAAGATTTTTCAAGTCCTCGCCTAGTCGTATAAAGTTCGCCCGAACTTCCCGATCCCGCTCCAAGCGACGCCCCGCGTTGTTGTAAAAGAATCAAAACGATTGCGAGAATTGCTGAAATAAAAGTCAATGTTTCTAAAAAACTTCCTAATGACATAAAATAACTCCTACCTCTACTTTAACATACTTTTTCTTTTCAGTAAAGAATGATAGGTAATCGCAAACCGATGCGACTCCTCATCAATCCGCGCAATCAATCGTGCAATGTGTGAATTGGATGGTAGTTCAAGATATTCCAAAGCGAAGGGGGTGACTATTCGTACTTTCGCCGATTTCGAGTGATCGCCCGACTTATCGCGTCCGACTACCGGAATCCCAAACGACTCGACTAAAGGCAAAATCGCATTTACCTGCGTTTTCCCGCCATCTAGAATAATCAAATCCGGAAACTCCCACTCTTTGTGTTTAAGTCGCCTCGTAATCATTTCTTTCATACTTTTTAAATCGTCATTAGTCGAAGTTCGAATTTTAAACTTTCGGTATTCACTTCTTGCTGCCGCTCCGTTCAAAAACACCACCATACTTCCGACCGTATCTTTTCCGGACTGGTGTGAAATGTCATATCCCTCAATTCTTCTCGGCGGTTTTGGTAGTCCTAAAAATTCTTTTAACTCTTCCAACGCCTTATCCGACGAAATATCTAAAAATTCCTTATCCGAAAAAACAATGCGTTTTTTCAATTCTCGGAGTCCAAATAACTGGTCGCGCGCCTCCGCTGCGAGTTCGTAATTTCCCGCTTTCGCCCCCTCTTTCATCGTCTTCTCAAGCTCTTTTAATAACTTCTCCCGGTCGCCCTCGAGATATCGAATCAACTTCCTAAGATTTCTCTTATAATCTTTCGCCGTCGTCTTCCCAATCTCAATTCCCGGCGTTAATCCGAGATCGGTATTTAAAGTCTTCTTCCCGGAATACGGTTTATCGTAATACGGAAAAACGTGCCGAAGAATTCTAAGCGCCCTTTCGACCGTTGCCTTTCCGTAAAACGGCCCGGTATAAGTCGCCTTATCGTCCATTGGCGTTCGCGTAAACGAAATATCCGGCACCTCCTCATTCATCGAAATTCGCACATAGGAAACCGCCTTATCATCCCGCAGTAAAATATTCCATTTCGGCATATACCGTTTAATCATTTCCGCTTCTAAAAACAGCGCATCCATTTCCGTATCAACAGTAATCCAATCCGTATCAAAAATCTCGGCTTTTAAAGCCTCGGTTTTCGGGTCCTTTTTCGATTTCTGGAAATATTGCCTGACCCGATTTTTTAAAACCGCCGCCTTCCCAACATAAATAATCTCCCCCTCTGCATTTTTATGAAAATAAACTCCCGGGTCCACCGGGAGTTTACTAAGTTTTTGTTTTAACGCCTCATTCATCCCTTAATTATAGCACACTTCGCCTAAAAAGTCAAGTTTACCTCTGTTTTACTCTTCCTCAATCCCTTCGGCATTTTCCACTTCTATCGCATCATCCTCAACTTCAATACCACCCATCATCTGCTGCATTAGTTCTTCCAAATCAGTATATTCCTCTGGCTCCGAAACATTAATGCTCGTCGGATAAGTAAACGAAAGGTCAATCGTAATGGTGTAATTATTATCATCAGTCAAAACCTTTGTGTAGAATCTTGAGAATGTATTGTCCGGATTAACCTCGACATAAATCGCCGGCAATTTACTAATCATATTTATGACATCTTCCGTCGTCACCGTCGTTTCACTCGACCCTAGACAATCATTGACTGCTTTGACTGTCGATGTATTCTGAACAGCATTCAAGAAGCTCGTCAACTTCTCATCATCAAAGGTTACCTGACGTAATTGATTTGTGTTATTACTAATTGGAATATTATCCGTCGTTGAATTGATGAACGGATTCTTTTCATAGTATTCCGCTAAGCTATTAGAGTTCCCACTTATCCCCTTCAATGCATCGACCATACAGCTCATACTGTCGTCAACTAATACATTATCAGACAACATTTCTTCTGAAACTGCAATTCTTAACCATTCTCCATCGAATTCGCCCAGAATTCCATCCAAACTTTCCGTTAAATCATCTTCAGCGGCAATTACTTCAGGTACTTCGCAATTTGTTTCACCAGTCTCGTCACCAACACAATTTGTTTCGCTAAGTGTTTCTTCGCTTTCGTCAGCTAGCGTTGTATCCTCTTCGGTCGACAAGGTTCCTTCTTCGGCTAGTAATGCGTTATCTTCGGCTGTAGCCGTTTCTATTTGCTCCGCCTTCAAGAAAACTTCCTCGCCCCCAGCGTAAATCTCACTCAACCTAAATACCATTTCGTCTTCGTCCGCAGTCGTTAAAACGATATTCGCATTCGACGAATTAATTAACGACCCGGGTTTAAGTTGCGAATCTAAACTTACGTTCACTTTCGAAACGGTCGAAGAAGCATCATTGGCTAAAATTTCGATACTGCCAACAATCGCTACGTTACTAGGCACATCGCCCTTCATCAACTTCTCAACTGCTGCCACCACCGGATCTTTTTTCGCATTCATTAGCATCAACGCCGCTGCGACTCCGCAACCCACCGCAACAAACAAACAAATAATCAAACCAACAATCAAACCAGTTTTCTTTTTCTTCGCTGGTGCTGGTGCTGCTACTTCGGTCGCTTTTTCTATTGGTCGGCTTTCCGGTCCAACCGATTCTACCATCACACTTTCTTGTACTAACTCCTCGGTTAACGGCTTTTCGGCTGGCGCAACCGGCCTAGTTTGTCCAATCGGTCTGGCTGGTCTAGTCGGCCCCATCGGTCTGGTTGGTCCGATTGGTCTAGCTGCCTGAGCTGGCCTAGCTGGCTGAACCGGGCGAGCCCTTTCCATCGGCTCCGACGGATTGGCGTCTAATGGGCTAGGGTTTAGCGGATTAGGCGTCCCCACCTGTTCTTCGTTCATAAAAAACTCCTCCTTTTTACAATTCTTATATCCATTTTAGCATAAGTTTTTAAAAAATGATATATAATTATTTTATGAATGATTTTATTATTTCAAACATCAAAGCAAGACAAGTCTTAGATTCGCGTGGTAACCCGACCGTTGAAGCTGAAGTTCTTCTCGAGAACGGCGGTTTTGGGCGCGCCATCGTTCCTTCCGGTGCCTCGACCGGTTCCGGCGAAGCCTTAGAGCTTCGCGATGGCGATAAAACCGAGTACGGCGGCAAAGGTGTTTTAAAGGCCGTCTGGAATGTTAATTCAAAAATTAAAGACGTTTTAGTTGGCAATTCTTCTAATCAAAAAACCGTCGATGAAATGATGCTAGAATTAGACGGAACGGATAATAAATCATCGCTTGGCGCGAACGCGATTCTCGCAGTTTCGCTCGCGAACGCGAAGGCGAACGCAAAAGCTCTTAAACTGCCGTTTTATGAACATATTGCCGAACTCGCCGGCACGACCGACGAAATGTCAATCCCGATGCCGATGATGAATGTAATGAACGGCGGCGAACACGCTTCTTGGGCTACCGATTTTCAAGAATATATGATTATTCCGAGAGGTGCCGGAAATATTGCCGAAGCTGTGCGTTATGGTGCCGAAGTTTTTCACGCCTTAAAAGATGTTTTAAAAGAACGCGGTTACCCGACGACCGTCGGCGACGAAGGTGGCTATGCTCCGAAAGTAAAAGACGGTAATAACGAACCGCTTGAATGTATTAAACTCGCCGTCGAAAAAACCGGTTTGAAATTTGGCGACGACATTGCAATTGCGATGGACATCGCCGCGAGCGAATTCTACGACAAAGACCACTATGTTCTAAAAACTAACGGCGATTGGAAATCTGCCGACGACCTTATTAATTGGTACGATTGGATTATTAACAATTACCCGGTGATTTCAATTGAAGATGGCCTCGCGGAAAATGATTGGGCGAATTGGAAAAAGTTAACTGAAAGACTGGGCGACCGTATTCAACTCGTTGGCGATGATTTATTCGTGACGAATACCGAACTTCTCGAAAAAGGCATCAAAGAAAGCGTCGCAAACGCAATCCTTATTAAACCGAACCAAATTGGCACCCTCTCCGAGACCATCGATGCAGTTTTGATGGCGAAAAAAGCCGGCTATAAAACCGTAATGTCACATCGCTCCGGCGAAACCGAAGATGTGTCTATCGCCCATCTCGCCGTCGGCCTCGGCACCGGCCAAATTAAAACCGGTTCCCTCTCCCGTTCCGAACGCATCGCGAAATACAATGAATTAATTCGTATCGCTGAAAGTAATTCTAGACTTGGTTTGTCAACTATTTAGCACCTAAAGCTGAAGCTTCTTTAAAGCCGTCATAAAAGTTTTCGGAAATTTTTGGATGCCCAATTTTATTTGCCGCTTTCACAATTTCCATCAAATCGTCAGTATATTTGATTAGCTTCACTTCGCTCTTATCTGCCATTCCCATATTTAGTATTTTTCTAGTCATCGGATCAAAAGCCTTCCAAAAATCTTTCCCCACACAAAATATCGGCATCGTCGGCATCTTATCTTCCTTCATTAGGCATAGAATTTCAAACATTTCATCTAGCGTGCCATAACTCCCTGGGAAAAATACGAAGACTTTCGAAGCCATAGCAAGAGCTACCTTGCGTGCGAAAAAATATTGAAAAGTTACACAATCAGTTAAATATGGGTTCGGCACCTGTTCGTGCATTAATTTGATATTAAGGCCAATGGTTCTTCCGCCAATTTCATAAGCTCCGTGCGATGCGGCCCCCATTATGCCTGGACCGCCACCCGAAGTGACTGTATGCCCATTTTCAGCCAGTAATCTTCCCAACTCGTATGCTTTTTTGCAATACTTATTATCTTGTGGTAGTCTCGCCGATCCAAAAATCGTTACTCCTTGCGGAAATGAACGAATTATTTGAAGACCCATCGTTAAATCTTTACCATAGGCACTTACTCGTTCCAAATCCTCAATCGTCAGTTTTTTTAGCAATTCTTCTTCAGCTTTTAACATATTCCTCCTTATATTTTTTGAATAGGCATCGGATGGAGTTTCGTATTTCCTTCTAAAACTCCCGGATTCGCTCCGTATTTCGAGATTACCGCCGTCGAGTTAGCTGAAGCGAAAACGAGCGATTCTTTAAAGCTTTTTCCAGACGCAAGATGCGCCAAAAAGCCCGAACCGAACGCATCGCCTGCCCCGGTCGCATCTTTTACTTTTACATCTTCATACAGCCCGAACCGATATTCTTCTTCTCCGTTTGTCGCAATCCCGCCCATCGCCCCATCGGTAATAATAACCGTCTTAACATAATTCTTTAAATGATAAAGCAGTTCCGCCAAAGTCACACCCGGAACAATCTGACCTGCCTCTGATTTATTAACAATTAATACATCAACATATTTCAATAATTTTAACAACTCTTCTCGCTGCACGAGTTCCTTCACGCCGGGGTTAAACATAATTTTCGTTTCCAACTTAGCCGCTTTCTTAAAGAATCTCTCTAAGGTCTCCAAATCTCCGCGTAAAGTCGAAACATACATATAATCCGGCTGGATTAAATCTAAATCGTCTTCCGATAGATTCCCGAATTGCCCAGAAGCTCCGCGATAAGTTAAAATCGTTCGTTCTCCACTCACCGAATCGACTAAAATAACCGAAGTTCCCGTCGCTTTTCGACTGATAAAATTAACATAGCTAGTGTCAACTCCTTCTTTATCAAGCGCCTTAATAATTGAGTTTCCCGCCGTGTCGCGGGCGATATTGCCGAGAAAAATTACTTCGTGATTATGTCTCGCAAAAGTAATCGACGAATTCACCCCCGCTCCGCCAACTTCGTATGAGATTCGGTCAATATCAACTTTACTTCCGACTAAAACTTTCCCTAAAATCGCATCGTGCCCGATCTCGGTCGGCGCTAAATCGTCGTGGTCGATTAAATAAATATCTTGTAACCCCGAGCCTAAAGCGACAATTCGTGCCATTATAGTACCACTCCGTTTTTATCAATTTCCGCGACCAATTGCTCAAAAACTTCATCCGGATTTGCCGCCGTCGCGATTGCCGACCCAACATTAATCACGTCCAAATCTGCATGTGCTAACGCTCTCACATTAGATAAATTCGCTCCGCCGTCCCAACCAATTTCTAATTCCGGCTTCATATTTCGAATTAACGGTATTTTTTCCATCTGCATTAAATCGGCTGGACTACCTTGAGTTCCAAGTTGCCCCGCGAAAACTAAAACGTGATCGACTACGTCAATATAGTGTTTAACATATCCCGGATAAGTACTCGGGAGTAATGCCAACCCAGTTTTAATCCCAGCTTCTTTTAATTGTTGAAAATCCGGCATTAAATCTTCACTCGCCTCTGCGTGTAAAATGCAAAGTGAAGGATTTAATTTTAAAATCGTCTCCATAAACTCAGATGGGCGAGCCGCCATTAAATGTAAATCCGTCGTCCATTTTTTTGGCCACCAAACATTAGTCATATCAAGCGTTGTGGTTGGTGCAAAAACCCCGTCGGTTACATCAATTTGGACCCGACGCGTGAAATTATTAATTCTTTCAACTTGAAATCGAAAATCTTGTTTGTTGTCAGTTAAAATTGTTGGCACAATTGATACGGCCCTAATCATAATCCTCCCTTTCATCTAGGCGATTAATGCGTCTTACTCGACGTTCTAAACTTGTAAAATCAGTTTTCAAAAAGACTTCTACAATTTTTTTCATTTTTTCTTCATCGACAAAATGCGCCGATAAACATAAAACGTTCGCATCATCGTGTTCACGCGCTAGTTTTGCCGACTCTTCCGTTTCACAATGCGCGGCCCTGACGCCCTTAAAACGATTTGCTTGCATTGTTACGCCGTGTGCTGAATCACAAATCAAAATCCCACGACTGCCAAAATTTTCGCGTACATTTCGCGCAACCGTAATCGCTGGATCGTTAAAATCGTCTCCTTCGTGATAAGAATATGCACCGACATCAATCACTTCATATTCGGAATCGACTAAATATTTCAGTAACTGATTTTTTCTCTCGAACCCTCGATAATCAGCACCAATATATATAACCATTAATTCTCCTTCCCAAAATCAACCGCGAGTTCAACCAACCGATTTGAATATCCCCATTCATTATCATACCAAGCTACTACTTTTACCATATTTCCCGCGACGACATCAATCAGCGGTAAATCAACAATACAAGAATGTGGGTCGCCGATGAAATCGGACGAAACCAACTCTTCCTCCGTCACGCCAATAATACCTTCGTAATACGGCTCTTTTGCTACTTTCTTAAATAAGTTCACTAATTCTTCTTTTGTCGTTTCACGTTTTAGAATCGCCGTAATATCCGAAAGCGAAACTACCGGCGTCGGTACGCGGACTGAAAGACCATTAAATTTCCCTTCGATGCTCGGAATCGTCAATCCAGTCGCCTTTGCTGCACCAGTCGTCGTCGGAACGATATTTTCTGCCGCGCTTCTTGCTTCGCGGAGGTCTTTCGCTGGTGCATCGAGAATTCTTTGTGAACCAGTATAAGAATGTACTGTCGTCATCATTGCTTTTTCAATTCCGAACTCGTCTTCCAAAACTTTCATAATCGGCGCAATACAGTTCGTTGTGCAAGAAGCATTCGAAAGTATTTTGTCGTCCGCTGTTACGATTTCTTCGTTAACTCCGATAACAACCGTCTTTGCACCCTCGCCTTTCGCAGGAGCAGAAATTACAACCTTCTTCGCGCCCGCGACCAAATGCGCTTTTGCATCTTCAGGTTTTGTGAAGAAGCCGGTTGATTCGATTACGACATCAACCCCTAATTTTTTCCAAGGTAAATTCGCTGGATCTTTTTCCGCAAAAACCGGTATTTCGCGAGTATTAACAATTAACGACTTTTCCGTCGCCGAAACTTTTTTATCGTAAGTCCCATATGAAGAATCGTGCTTTAAAAGATGTGCAAGGGTATTTGCATCCGTGATATCATTTATTGCGACAACCTGAACATCCCGTCGATCTAACAAAATCTTTAACGCGTTACGACCAATTCTTCCAAAGCCGTTAATCGCTACTTTTACCATTTTTACCTCCTAAAAATACTTATACTTATTATATCATAACCTTTTTAATTCTGGAAGAATTAAAAAGTAATAAACAAAAATTGAGTTGGGATTGACTTCCAACTCAATTTTTATATTGGCCTTTTTTGCTGAACTTTTTTCCTCCGGAAAAAAGTTCAAAGCGCTAGCGCGCAAAATGTGCAAATGCGCGGTTTGCTTCAGCCATACGATGCGTATCTTCCTTCTTCTTGAAGGCTGCACCAGCTTCGTTATAAGCATCAACGATTTCGGCTTCTAAACGCTTCGCGTAAGGCATCCCGCTGCGTGCACGTGCCGCTTGGACTAGCCAAGAAAAGGCAAAATGCATTTGGCGATGGCCCGCAATTGGAAATGGGATTTGATAGTTCGCACCACCAACGCGACGAGATTTAACTTCAAAATCCGGTGAAATATTTGCAATTGCTTTCTCAAGCACCTCAACTGGATTTTCGGATTTTAATTTCTTTGCCGCGCCTTCAATTGCAGAATAAACTGCGCGTTCGGCAACTTGTTTCTTGCCGTCCAACATCGATTTATTAATCAATCTCTGGACTAAAATCGATTGATATTTACGATCCGGATTGACTTTTCGAACAAGAGATTTAGTAGTTTTACGTGGCATAATTAGTTACCCTCCTTCTTCGCGCCGTATTTAGAACGACCTTGTTTGCGACCTTGGACACCTTGTAAATCTAAAGTGCCGCGTACGACGTGATAACGCACACCCGGAAGATCCGGCACGCGTCCACCGCGTACTAAAACAACCGCGTGTTCCTGAAGGTTGTGTCCTTCTCCGCCGATATAGGCCCAAACTTCTTGGCCATTAGTAAGACGCACACGCGCAACTTTACGCATCGCGGAGTTCGGTTTCTTCGGGGTTTTAGTAGTAACTTTAATACAAACCCCACGCTTTAACGGAGCCGCTTTCTCATAGCGCTTCGTTTTTAGGGTATTGACGATTGACCCTAAAGCCGGGGATTTCGATTTTTTCGCTGCCTTCTTACGAGGCTTACGAATCAACTGATTAATAGTTGGCATTAAAAATTCCTCTTATAATTATTATTATATGGTGCCTGTTTATTTTACAGCAATCATAAACAAGCTGAAACTCTTACCCCTCATTATATCATACATAACTAAAAATGTCTATGATTTTTCTCTAGAATCCAGTAGCCGTAGCAGAAACCGGACGAGCGATGCAACGTATAGAGAACCCATTACCACGAAGAATATAGGATGTTGATGAAGCCGCGCCACTAGGATCAATTATGGCGCGTAGGGCATCAGAACTATAACCTGCAACCGGAGAATTATAATAACCTATATTTCCTATTTCAGTTAATGTGCCATCAAAACCACCTGAAAGATTAAAATACATTGGACTACCGATTGCATCGTTAAGACTGCTAAATGAACCATTGCTAAACCCGTATTCCGTCCAGAGCGCCGCGAAGCTATCTTCTCCCGTTCCAGCTCGCGGCAAAGTCCAGCCAGCCGGACAAATAGATTGTTCAACCAATTCAGTCCCAGTATAAGTACTAGTACTATTCATTGCTAAAGCTGCCGCCCAGTTATAGTAGTTACCAAGATGGTATTGTGCCGTTCCAGTGGAAGATGCAAAAGTCGAAATAGGGTTGAGTGATTGGTCACAGGTGGGGGGACTGACCGACATATCACAAGAAGAACCATATGTATTCCAATTCGTGAGATAATCTACGAGAGTGCCATTCCAATAAAGATTTCCCGGGTCATAAGATTCCGGAGTTTGATTTATGCAGCGATAATAGCCATATTGGGTATCGGAAGCTCCACCTGCACACCACTCAGACGTCTGTGTGCTTGTCGTCGCATAAGTCGCTCTCGTTGCCGTCCAAGTCGCACTCGTGTTTGTTGTCGGTCCGTGTCCAATATCAGTATTATTATAAGTATAGAAATTAGTATCAGTAATAATGTCGTGATCTAAGTTTTGTGTCATCCAACAATTTCCATCAGCTAGCTTTGCTACCCAATAAACTTTATTATCACGATTATCTATGAGTTGAATCTCATCTTCTTCTACTTCAACTGCGCTACAAATATCTCCAGTCATATCTTGCATTTGATAATAACCAAGCAACCGAGTTTTACCAGCACTTTCAAATGCTGCCGCAAAGTCCATGGTAGTTGGTGCTGCCACAACATTAAAGTTAATTACGTTATGGTAATCACCAGAAGGTTTACTCTCAGAAGCTTTAGCTGCAATCTTAAATTTAATATCATCTCCATTAACATCAACAGACGGTCCAGATGAAGTCTTTAATGTAGCAATATTAGTCGTATCACTATAAAGTGGTAAACCATTATAATTAGACCAATTTGTTCCATTATCTACTGAGAATGAAAATGCCCATTTATCAGTATCTATATTAGTATTAGTAGTAATAGTAGGAGAAGCACTATAAGCTATACTAGCAAAATTGTCTGAAATGTTACTATTACTATGTATTAAGTTTCGTGTATTATATGTAGTATCATTTCCTACTGTAGCATTCAAAGTATAGCCATTGATTGAATTAGTTAATACCTTTACATTAATCACATTAGAATCACTAGCTGAACCAGGAGCTAGATTATAAATATGCAAATCATCTGTTGAAAGGGTAATTCCTAGACTTTGATTAAAAGTAAAATTAACCCCAATTTCTTGTTGATAAGTTAAAGCCGAAGCCACTCCAGTCATAACCAATCCCAAACATCCCAAGAAAAACACAACAAACAAAACTCGCAGTTTATTCGTCTTTATCCCCATACACTTATTATAACACAAGCAGTATTGAATTTGGATGAAAAACCGTTTATGATATCATTAATATTCTAGTTTTACGGAATTGTGGCTGTCGTAGAGGCTGGTCGAGCTATGCAACGGATAGCAGAGCCAAGGCAACGAGGTAAATCGTCCGACGAGGATATAAAGCCCATTAAGCCAAAATCTGCTCCGAGCGCGCTATGAAGATAATCGGCATTAGAAACCGCGGACCAAAAGGAGTTACCATACCCAACGCTACCCAAATATCCGAAGTATTCTCCATTTAAGAAAAAATATAAAGGACTTTTCCAGAAAACAGACATATCGCTAACACCACTATTGTAGACATAGCCATATTCTGCCCATAGAGCCGTTATAGAATCGTCTCCAATTCCGCCTCGCGCTAGAGTCCACCCCGCTGGGCAAATAGACTGTTCAACCACATCGTTCCCACTATAAACCGAACTGTCATTAGTGGCGAGTGCCGCCGCCCAGTTATAATAATTACCTAAATGATACTGCGTTGTACTACTCGTAGTTGAAGTATAAGTTGAAATAGGGTTAAGAGATTGATCGCAGACCTGAAGTTTACCAGACAATTGACAAGAATTTTCATAATTGCTCCAATCCGAACCGCCACTAGTAGTCCCATTCCAATATAGGTCACCAGGATTATAAGAATATGGCGTTTCAGCATCTTGGCTCCATCCATTGTCAGCACACCACTCAGAAGTCTGTGTAGCTGTCGTCGCATAAGTCGCTCTCGTTGCCGTCCAAGTCGCACTCGTGTTTGTTGTCGGTCCGTGTCCAATATCAGTATTATTATAAGTATAGAAATTAGTATCAGTAATAATGTCGTGATCTAAG
>JAZMZP010000011.1:0-27708 GCA_045586015.1 Candidatus Nanosyncoccus sp. | reverse complement strand
AGGTTTTGCTATCTATGCTATAGGCTATACTGATAATACTGATGGTAAGAATGTAATGACTAATTCAGCTCTAGGTTCTACTCATGATATAGCTACTGGTACCGGAACAAGTGGTAACTCCCAATGGGCTATGAAACTATCTACTGAAACTAATCCAGAACCAACTTACCCAATCACTATCCAAAATAGTTATAATAACTATCATACTGTTCCAGATGACTATGACTTAGTAGCCAAAAGAACTGCTAGTACTGATATTGGAGCTGCCGCTATTGGTTCTACACTTTCTTCTACTTATCAAATCTACATTTCTAATACCCAATCTGCCGGGACTTATGTTGGGCAAGTGAAGTATGTGATGGTGCATCCGAATGATGCCCCTGCGCCAGTAAAAAATGGACAGATAGGTGTGACTTATAATGCTAATGGTAGCACCTTTAGTGGCGGAGCTACGACTAATAGAGTAATTTATGCGACGAATCCGATGTATGAGGGGACCACGGCAACAATCGCCAAAACATCTAATGTGAACGATACTGGTATAGCAGAAGGCATTTATTCTAGTGATGAGATAATACCAGTAACGATATCTGGCGCCGATAAAGTTAAAGTTGTTCTAAGAACGAATTTCTCATACGCAGATTTATATATTACTCCACACTATTCTGATTATGAAAACCCTTACGATGGCTACGATTGGATTAGTGTTGAAAATGAGGAGGGGCAAGAATCACTTGTCTTCAATGGAGACACCGTAAGTTTCGAATTCTTTGCATATGATAGGCCAGAAACAGGACATGATTATGGCTTCTATGCCCAAATCTATCCACTCTATAATACTGAGCGGGCAGGTACTACAATTTCCGATGTGAATGCATTAACCGCATACACTGGCACCTACGCTGTCACCACAAACTGGTATGGCTCCTGGTATACGGATATTAATAATACTCACTATGACTTTATGAACGAAGTTGAACTGACTAACTTCCTAGAAAATAATATGGCTAGTCTTAGCGGTACCAATATAGACCTATACCGTGGCCTGACCTTTGCCGAAACCTACACTAGGGCCAGTAAATTCCAGGACAATGGCTACTACAAACAGCAAGAACTGACTAAATCTATGTGTAACACCATCGCTATCACTCAGAACCAGACCTTAAAGGATGTACGCGATAGCAACACCTATCTCGTAGGCAAACTAAAAGACGGTAACTGTTGGATGTTAGAAAACCTTGCCCTAGACCCAACCGACTCCACCACGGCAGCCAATATGAATGCAAGTAATACTAATGCCACTCAAGCCGCCATCACTAATCTCCTCAATGGCGGAAGCAGCACTGCGGGCTGGTCATCCACCGCAGTAGTAGATGCAGATTCTGGCTTCACTTCCTATACTGCGCCTATGATTAATAACGCCAGCAAAGGCACTCTCGTCACATCCTATGGCCCAGCTAGTGTTAATGGCCAAGCTAAAGTAGGCATCTACTACAACTTCTGCGCTGCATCTGCTAGCACATATTGTTATGCAGGCGGTAGTGGTGCAGATATACCAGACACTATCATAGACGCCCCACAAGACATCTGTCCCGCGAATTGGCGAATGCCTACTAGTGGCAGTATTGGTGAATATAATGCTCTTTACAATAAATACAACACTACTATGGATGCTACCAACTCAGCTAGCCTCCAATATAACCTATCTACCCCTCTGTCGGGTGAATTTTACAATAGCTCGGCGAATACTCAGGGTAATTGGAGCAACTGGTGGTCTTCTACCTATGGCGGCAATGGTTATAGTATATACCGCCTGAGCGTGGGTTCTAGTAGCGTGCTCCTAGATGCCGATGGTCGCAGCCACGGTTTTACGATGAGGTGCCTCGTCAAATAGCTCTGTGCTAATATCTATGCTATACTATTATTATGGAAAATGTAAAAATCCTCGCTATCGTCGGTATGAGTGGAAGCGGTAAATCCGTTGTCGTTGATTATCTAACCGAAAAAGGTTACCCGAAAGTTTATTTCGGCGGTATGGTTTACAAAGAAATGGAAAAACGCGGTATTATTCGGACCGAAGACGGCGAATCCGAGAAGAAATTCCGCGAAGAAATTCGCGAAAAAGAAGGGAAGGACTGGGTCGTTAGACAAGTTATCGCCGAAACAAAAGACCTTATCGGCGCTGGTCAAAAACGCATCATTTTAGACGGCGTTTATACCTGGACTGAATATAAAACCTTAAAACACGAATTCCCGAAATGCCTTACCTTCATCGCCGTTGTTGTCGATAAAAAACTTCGCTACGAAAGAGTCGCAAAACGCCCTGAACGGGCCTTCGATGCTGCTGCAATTCGCGAACGCGATCGCTCCGAAATTGTAAATCTCGAAAAAGGCGGACCAATCGCCGCCGCCGACTATTACATATTAAACAATGGAACTATCGCCGACGCGAGGGCTCGTCTTGATGAAATCTTAAAGGAGATTGAATTTTGAGCCGAGACATGAAATCAGAAAGAAAAGAAAAATGGGTTCAGTACGCTTTTTGGTTCCTCGCAGGCGTCCTTGTTACGTTTGTCATTTTCTTTCTTATAAAAATGCTCTGCGAAAAGACGACTATTACTATCCCGCCGAATTATAACTATGCCATAGAAGACCACTATACTAAAAACGAAAATCTCTGGTCGACTTATTATGTCTACGATGACTATGTCTTAGTCACTAAAGATACTAACGAGGAGTCTCCAATTATGGCCTATGACGGAATTGGTGCTTCTAGCCTTGTCTATGATGAAAACGATATTGTTGAATCTTGCGATGAAGATTCTTGTTATGAATACCCCCAAGTTCTAAATACAATTAAGAAGTTTATCTCGAATAAATTCGGGCGAGAATACACAGGAAGATAATTATGAAAAAACTTGTATTAATCGATGGAAAATCAGTTTTCTATCGAGGATATTATGCAATGGGTGCGCTAAGCCTCTCCGATGGAACTCCAACCGGCGGAGTCTATGGATTCGCCGCGATTGCGATGGAAATTGTCCGAAAGCTCGACCCGACAAAAGTCGTTGTGGCTTGGGATTCTAAAACTTCCGTTTCAAAACGTCGCGAGCTTTATCCTGAATATAAAGCCGGGCGCGTAAAACCCGGTGACGATTTCTACACCCAAATCCCACTTCTAGAAGAATTAATCAAAGATCTCGGCTGGAATTTCGTTGAAATTGATAATTACGAAGCCGACGACATTATCGGCACGCTTAGTCGCCAAGCCGACGAAACTATTGGAAAAGACGGTTTGTGTGAATATGAAACCTATATTATTTCCTCTGACCTAGATATGCTTCAAATTGTCGACGAGAACACTCACATGTGGCGCATTTTGAAAGGTTTTTCTAATATCGAGCAAATCGACATCGCCGAAATCGAGAAAAAATACGGCATCAAAAAATCGCAATTCTTAGATTTAAAAGCCCTAAAAGGCGATTCTTCCGACAATATTCCCGGCGTTCCTGGCATTGGCGAAAAAACCGCCGCGAAACTTTTAAATAATTATGGCGATTTAGATAATATATATAATAATATAGACGAGATTTCTGGCTCAACTAAAACAAAACTCGAAAACGGAAAAAAATCTGCCTATTTATCGAAAGAACTAGCCAAAATTATGTTTGACGCGCCCGTCAGTCTCGAAAAGCTTTCCGACTTCCATTTCGATCCCGACCGCACAATCTCCGGCCTCAAAAAACTCTCCTTCAACTCCCTTATCCGCAGGGTCAGCAAAGAAGACGGAGAAACTGCGTTTTCGAGGGCATCCGGAGCGCGGCAGCGCGAGGTTAAGCGCGCCGTCCCCGTGGCGACGGGCGACGGCGACGCGGCCCGAGAAAACGACAGTTTTCCGTCTTCTAACGAAGACCCAACCCGAGAGAGTGCTATTTTGAATTCGCCCAGCAAGGACGCGCCCCGAGAAAGCGTCAGTCTTCCGTCTTCTGAAAACATGGTCATTGATTTTAATATCAAATCTCTAATGCACAGAAACGAAGCCACCGCAAAAGAAATTTTAGACGGCAAACCTTTTTGGGATTTAGGTCAAGCTGCCTTTCTTTTAAATCCGCTTTCGCGCGAACAGCCAACTTTAGTTATCCCTAAGGAAGAATACCAAATACAAATTAATGAACTAAAAAAATATCCAAGGCTTCTTGACGTTTTAATGAATTTCGATCTCCCGCTTATTCCTATTCTTTATAAAATGGAAAAGAAAGGAATGCTTATTGACCGTAACTACTTTTTAACACTTGAAAAAGAATATGCTTCTGAAGTTAAAAAACTAGAACAAGAAGTTTGGCAGCTAGCCGGGAAAGAGTTTAACGTAAACTCCCCAATCCAACTTTCAGAAATTCTATTTACGGATTTACAACTCCCAACAAAGGGAATTAAAAAGACTACCCGCGGTTATTCTACTGGCGCAAAAGAATTAGACAAACTAAAAGAATTTCACCCGATTATCCCGAAAATTGTCGAATATCGCGAAGCCGCGAAACTTCTTTCGACTTATATTATTCCGATGCCCGACCTCGCGGACAAAGAAAACCGTATTCATACGACTTTTACCCAAAATGTTACTGCAACCGGACGCCTTTCGTCCCAAAATCCGAATCTTCAGAACATCCCGGTTCGTACTGAGGAAGGGAAACGCATTCGGACCGGCTTTATCGCTCCGGAGAAAAAAGTTTTAGTTTCCGCAGATTATTCACAGTTCGAACTTCGCCTCGCTGCGATTCTTTCGAATGATCAAAATTTAATTGACGACTTTAATCGCGGCATCGATATCCATACCAAAACTGCTTCCGAGGCCTTTAAGGTTCCGATGGATAAAGTCACAAAAAATCAGCGTCGTGCTGCGAAAGTGATTAATTTTGGTGTTCTTTATGGTATGAGCGTAAAAGGCCTCTCCGACGCCGCAAAAATGCCGATTAATGAAGCGAAACAATTCATCGATAATTATTTTAAACTTCGCGCTCCAATTAAAAAGAAATTGGACGACATTTTAAAACAAGCCAAAGAAGAAGGCTATGTCGAAACTTTTTATGGTCGTCGTCGCCCAACTCCCGATGTAAAATCGTCCAACTTCATTATTCGCCAAGCCGCCGAGCGTGCCGCCGCCAATATGCCGATTCAGGGCACCGAAGCCGACCTTATGAAACGCGCGATGATTAAGGTCGACAAAGCTCTTCCAGACGGCGCGGAACTTATTATGCAAGTCCACGATTCTTTAATTGTCGAATGCGATAAAACTAAAGCCGCCGAAGTTTCAAAAATCTTGAAAACCGAAATGGAATCCGTCGCTCCCGAGCTAGATATTAAGCTCGCCGTCGAAGTCACAACCGGGAAAAATTGGGGCGAACTCTAATTTGAACTTGTGCAAAAAATGCACATACTGAACGTCGAAATTTTTTTTCGCAGTTAGATTTTACCCATATAGATATATTATGATAAGATAAAGGAATGAAAAACAATCTAGAAATCTACAAAATTACAAAAGGCGAAGTAATTTTTAATGTCGACAGAGAACTAGAAACTTTATGGGCAACACAGACACAGATTGCTCAACTTTTTAATGTTACAACCCCTAACATAAATATGCACTTAAGGCGCATTTATGCCGAAGGCGAACTTGACGAAAAACGAACTATTAAGAAAAACTTAATAGTTCAAAAAGAGGGAAAAAGGAGTGTTACGCGTGAAGTGAATATGTATAATCTCGACGCTATCATTTCCGTTGGCTATCGCGTTAATTCGAAAAAAGCTACCGACTTCCGTATCTGGGCGACGAAAGTTCTCCATCATTATGTCGTAGACGGCGTTGCTGTAAACGAACGAAGACTAAAAGAACTTGATTCTAAAAAACTTCACGAAATCGAAGGTGCACTCGGCATCGTTAAACGCCTCGTCGCCGCTTCTGACCTCTCCGCCGACGAAGCTGGCGGCATCCTCGAAGTCATCACTAAATATAGCCCGAGCTTCAAAGCCCTAAAAGAATATGACGAAGGTCACATCTCGTTTATAAAAGGGAAAAAGGCGACCAAGCCCATCACGAAAGACGAAGGCCTAAAAATCATCGCCGAATTAAAACGCCAAATCAAAGGCGATGAACTTTTTGGAAAACCGCGTGGCGACGCCTTTGATTCTACTCTCGGCGCCATTACCCAAACTTTCGAAAACAAAGATGTCTATCCCTCAATCTCCGAAAAAGCCGCAAACCTTCTCTATCTCATCATCAAAGACCACCCTTTTTACGACGGCAACAAACGCATCGGCGCCCTCCTTTTTGTCGTCTTCTTAACTATCAACGACTATCACTTAACTAAAAATGGCGAAACGAAAATTTCCGATCGCGCCTTAACCGCTCTCGCCCTCCTTATCGCCGAATCGAATCCAAAAGAAAAAGGGCTACTTGTAGCCCTTATCTGTAAACTCTTAGAAAATTAGTGCGCGTAAGCGATATTTTGTTCCATCGCTTGAGTTTCTAGCGCCACCAATCTTTCCGCATCATCAATTGAAGAATTTACGCAATGTTTAACGCGTGCTTTTTCTTCAGCCTTCTTTGCATCATTCCAACGATCCAAAGTCCCAACGAGATACCCTGTAATTCGGCGCAATCTTTCGAATTTTCCTTCATCAAACCATTCCGCGTGCTCGTCAAAGTACTCTTTCATTTCCGCTTCGCCAGCCTTATCCCCAATCAATTTCATTCCAGCCTCAACCAAACACGAAACGTGCATCGTTTCATACTGGTCAAAATCCGCAAGAACTTCTTTGACATCTTTTTCTGATACTTTTGCATATTTTCCAATTGATTTCACAAACCTTTTTATGTCAAAGTTCTCAACATCTTCCGGGTTTCTGTAAACGATTTTTTTCATTTTTTCCTTTCATTCACGCCGCCATTTTAGCGTCAGTTTTTTATTATAAGCATTACCTGAAATCAATTCTAACCCCACATATAGCGTTTGTCAACACTTTTTTAACGCTAAATATAGCGTTTTTCCACAATTTGCGTATTTTATGGTAGAATATAGATAGTTATGCCAAGTTGGAATGTTCATCTCGAAGCGGGCCAAAGAGTCGCTAAAAAATTGAAGCTCTCCGGACAAAAACGGAAGGAATTTTTGTTAGGCTGTCTTCTTCCTGATATTAACAATGGCTACATTAATCGAGTCGAGATTGAAAAACCCCACGATTCCACTCATTACGCCTATGACCAAAAAAGTTCCTTAAATTTTTATGCCGATTACAAAAAACAAATAGTCGAAAAAGACCCTATCTATCTTGGTTATCTTCTGCATCTCTATACCGACGGCTTTTTTAACTATAATTTCTATCACAATATTAAACGTTGCCCGCTCGGCGAAGGTTTAGACCACGATGAAAAACAAAAAATCAAACATCACGATTTTTGGATCTATGATTTAAATTTTAACCATCGTTTAGAAATAAAAAATTTAGCTGAAGCAAAGCCGCTCGCTGAGTCCGCGAACAAAATTGCCGCCGTGAATATTACGCCCAAAGACATTTTAAATGTTGAAAAAGTTTTAACCGACGGTAGCCTTAACGAACATATTAAAAAAGAAAAGTATCTTTATTACACTAAAGAACAACTAGATGATTTGCTTGGGGAGATGCTCGAAAGTTTTTCCGAAAAATATCTAGGAGAAAAGAATGCCTGAATTGCCTGAGGTCGAAACTATTAAACGCGGTCTCAAAAAATTTATCATTCATCAAAAAATCACAAAAATTACAATTCATTGTGAAAAATCCTTTCAGGGTGAGTCAAAAATCGCCGAAGGTCAGACCATTACGGCTATCCGTCGTTTCGGTAAGGCTCTCATTTTAGACCTTAGCAATAATTACTCTCTTATGATTCATCTCCGTATGACCGGACAACTTATCTACGACGGGAAAGAACGCTATGCCGCTGGCCATCCGAGCGATAACTTCACTTCAAAACTCCCGAATAAACAAACTCGCGTTGTTCTAAAATTAGAAAATGGCACTCTATATTTTAACGATCAGCGTAAATTCGGTTTCATTAAAGTTATTAAAACCGAATCAGTAGAAAGCGACGCTTTTATCAAAAAACTCGCCAAAGAACCTTGGGCGATGACCGTTGAAGAATTCTACGAAAAACTCCAAAAACACAAAAACTCGCCGATAAAAGCTGTCATTTTGGATCAAACCGTTATTTGCGGTCTCGGCAATATTTATGCCGACGAGTCGCTTTTTATGTCTAAAATTCATCCCGCCCGAAAATCCGGTACTCTTTCGGAAAAAGAAACCGAAAAACTTCTAAAATCGGCTCGCGAAGTTATGCAAAAATCTATTGACTCCGGTGGCTCAACTATGGCAACCTATGTCAAAGCAGACGGCACCAAAGGTGACTACCTTGAAAAATTTGCCCAAGTTTTTCGAAGAGAAGGGAAGCCTTGTTTGAGGTGTGGCGAAAAAATAAAGAAGCTAAAAGTCGCCGGTCGCGGCACTCACATCTGCCCGAATTGCCAAAAGGAGCCTCATGCTTAAGATTTTTTATGGCGAAGACCGCGTCCGCGCGAAAAACGAAATCGAAAAACTCCTTGGGCATAACTACGAAATAATCGAAGGTTCCGAGCTCGAACCAACGGATTTGCCAAACATTTTTTTAGGCACCTCTCTTTTATGCGCTAATCGTAAAATCCTCATTCGGGATTTATCTTTAAACAAAACAGTTTTCGAACAGCTCCCCGATTATCTAAATTCTCCACACGACATCATCATTTTCGAAGTTAAGCTCGATAAGCGCTCGAATACTTATAAACTCTTAAAAGATAAGGTCGAAATTAAAGAGTTTCCTGCTAAATTAGACCCGAATTCAAATCTAGTTTTTGGCATTTATGATACTGCAAAAAAAGATGGCAAAAAAGCCGTTAAAGACCTAGAAAAAATTAAACTAAATCAGGATCCGATGATGTTTTTTGGACTTTTAGTTTCCCAAGCTCTTAAGGATTATGGGCGACGCCAGGGAACGAAAGAAAAGAAAGCCCTAAAAGAGCTTTCTAAACTAGATCTAAATTTGAAATCTTCTAAGCTGTCTTCTTGGCTTTTGATTGAGTCTTTTTTGCTCCAGCTTTCGTCGCTTTAGGAGCCGCAGTTTTCTTTACTTCGGTCTTTTTCGCTGTAGTTTTCTTCGGAGCAGTCGTCTTTGCAGCCTTTTTCTCAAGCTTAACCCCAGCCTCTTTAGCTAATTTATGAAGTTTAGCTTTTTTGCGTGCTGCAGTATTCTTTTTGAGTAAATCTTTTTTAACAGCTTTATCAAGCTCAGATTGTGCTTTCGCTAAGGTCTTCGCCGAAGGACTCTTCTTAAACTCCTTCAAAGCAGCCTTGATAGCTTTTTTGATTTCTACATTATGCTCAGTTCGCTTTTCAGCCTGACGAGCAGCCTTTTTGGCAGATTTGATAATCGGCATTTTCTTCCTATATAATTAAAAATTAATGACTTTTGCTCATTATACCGCATTTTATCTAAAATGTAAAGAGAATATCCCTTGCGGATTCAAGTAGCTTATGGTAATATAATACTATGGAAAGGAATCACTATGCCTGACGACAACACAAAAACGCCAACCACTCCCGCAACCCCGGCTCCTACTACCGATACGAATACTAGTACCGAAGAGCCAGTAGCGGAGCCAGTAGCAGAACCAGCGGCTGAATTAGTTGAAGAGCAATCAGAAGAACTCCTTCCGGAAGATTCAGGGATTATTTCGGATGTCGTTGAAAAAATTAACGATGCGCATAATATTCTTGTTGCGCTCTCTAGTGATCCTTCTGTTGACGAAATGGCCGCCGCAATTGGTGTTACGCTTTTCCTAGATAAACTTGGCAAACACACCACCGCAATTTATTCCGGTGCAACGCCGAATGCTCTTGAATTTTTAAAGCCTGAAGAAACTTTTGAACCGACCGTAGACGCACTTCAAGATTTTGTGATTGCCTTAAATAAAGATAAGGCCGATCATCTTCGTTACAAATTAGATGGTGATTTTGTAAAAATATATATTACCCCTTATCGAACTCGCATTGCCGAAGACGATTTAGATTTCTCTTATGGTGACTTCAATATTGACCTTGTACTCGCACTTGATGTTGCAAACGGTGTTGATTTAGATGATGCTCTTCGTGAACACGGCCGTATTATGCACGACGCGACAATTGTCAACATCACTAACGGCAATCCTGGCAAACTTGGCGAAATTGAATGGAGCGACAAAACTGCTAGCTCAGTCTCAGAAATGCTTGCAAGATTGATTTATAGTATGAATAGCAAGGCAAAAATCGAAGGGGAAGAGGCGACTGCCTTTTTGACCGGCATCGTCGCCGCTACTAACCGTTTTTCTAACAACAAAACCACATCAGAAACTATGCGTATTTCCTCTAAGTTGATGGAATCTGGCGCCGACCAACAGCTTGTCTCTAAAAATATCACAACTAGCGTAGAAAACGAAATGTATAGTGTTTCTACGGATACGAGTTTAGAAGAAGAAACGCCCGAAAAAACTAACTTAGATATTAGCCACGGCGAAGAACAAGAAGTTTCAGCCAAAGGCGAGCCAGATTTGCTCGATGACTTGAAGACCGCCGAAGAGACTTTATCTGATGTTAATACTGAAACTACACAAGAAGAAACTACTGGTCCTATTAACAATGAGGATGAAAAAACTCCTGAACCTGAATCTAAGCCAGAGCCGGAGCCAACGCCTGAACCCGACCCAACTCCTGAACCAGAGCCAGCTCCTGAGCCCGAACCTATTTCCGCACCTGAATCCACCCCCGAACCTACTCCTGAACCCGATACAGAAACTCCTCTAAATAACGGTATTCCTAAAAATGAGCTCATTAGCAACCAACCAGAAATGGTCGTTCAACCGCCCACTGAACCCGTCGAAGAACCTTTGAACGCTGGCTCAAATAAATATGGCCAAATGTTAGAAAACGCTTTATCTAGCGTTGATTCTCCCGCTCCGGCTCCAATTACGACACAACCAGCGACTAATCCCGCCGCGATGAACGCCCCTGCCGTTCCATCAAATCCTGAAATCAACGGCGTTCCGTCTATTAACTATATGCCTTTGCCAGATGAACAGGTCCTTGCTCCTCCTCCAGCCCCACCAATTGATATGTCATCTCCTCTTCCTGAGAGCCCTGCCACCCCGGCACCTACTCCAGTAGTTACTCCAGCCGCCGTTGAGCCAATTATCCCAGCTATACCTAAAGTTGAGAACCCTACTCCTCTAGGTGCTCAACCGGCTATGCAAGACCAAGTTTACGCTCCACAAGTCGCCGATCCAGGTGCTTTCAAAATCCCTGGCATGTAACCCTTGATTTCTAGATAAAAATCATATATAATATATATACGCTGGAATCGTAGCTCAGTTGGTTAGAGCGCTGCCCTGTCACGGCAGAGGTCGCGAGTTCGAGTCTCGTCGGTTCCGCCAGTAAAATAAAAAATAAGTCCCGAAGGGACTAATTTTTTATTTTACTAATGGTGCCGAACGAGTCGCGAACGTAAGTTCGCTCAGACGACGAAGCGAATAAAAATAGAGAATTTATTCTCTATTTTTTGAGCGAGGAGGATGAATAGCGCGCATCAGCGCGCTATGACTCGTTAATTAACCTACATCTACTTATCTTTACTTTTCTATCTCTCTATGCTATAATGTTATCAATATGGCTATAAAAGTTACAAGAAAAGACCAAGGTGAAGCGAACGAAAACATTATTCGTCGTTTCAATCGTAAAGTCCTTCAGAGCGGCATGATGCCTCTAAAGAAGTCGCAAATGCGTTTTAGTAAACCTATCTCTAAGCGCGAGCGTCGCTTAAAGGCTATCATTCGTGAAGCTCGTAAGGCTGAGAAGACCGAACGAATTAAGTTAGGACTTAAATAAAATATCCCCTCCGGGGGATATTTTTTATGCTACAATTAAAAAAAGGAGTTTTTATGATTATACTATTTGGTTTAGCAGGGTCGGGAAAGGGGACCCAGGGCAAAGCCCTCTCGGAAATTTTTGGTTGGCGCTGGCTTTCAGTCGGCGAAGCGATTCGTGCCACTGGTGGTTACGAAGAAACCATTAACAAAGGCAATCTAATCCCTGATGAAGAAGTTATTAAAATTATGAATAAACAAATCGAGAAAGCCGAAGCCGAAGGTTTTGATGTCATTCTTGACGGTTATCCACGCGATAAAGAACAGGCCGAATATGTATCTGAACATATGGCAGACAAAATCGATGGAGCTATTATCCTTGAAGTCCCAAAAGAAGAATTAATTGAACGCCTAATTCTTCGCGGCCGCGACGACGACAAAGATCGCGAGAGCATCGAACGTCGTTTTGAAATCTTTGAGCAAAATATTTATTCAATTATACCCCTGTTAGAAGCTAAAAATATTCCGGTTGAACATGTAGACGGTGTCGGCGCAGTTGAAGAAGTTACCGAGAGATTAGTCGAAGTAGTAAAAAGATTTAACCCAAACGCAACCGAACAACTAAGCGATGTCAACGGCGAAGAAATTGAGAAAAGCTATGGCGAATAATGGAAAAATCACCGCCATGCGCGAAGGTGGTAAAATTCTCGGTAATCTCTTAAGAGACTTAAAAAATTACGTTAAGCCTGGCATGACCGGAAAAGAAATAGATGCTTGGGTTCGAAATGAAATCGTAAAACGTGGTGCCGGAGTCGCCTATGACATGTTAGACGACAAATTTCCGGGCGCGATTTGTATCTCGATTAATGACGAATTAGTGCACGGCGCCCCGAAAGACGAACCTTTAGAAGAAGGCGATAAAGTGTCTTTCGACCTAGACATATATTATAAAGGCTATTTTACTGATTCTGCTTTCACTATGTTAGTTGGAGATAAAGGTTCTCCGGCGGTTAAAAAAATGATTAGCGTAACTGAATCTTCAATGTGGGAGGGAATTGAACAAGTTAAACCTGGCGCCCACATCGGCGACATCGGCTCTGCTGTTGAAAAAGTTCTTCGAAAAGGGCATCTCGGTGTGATTGAAAATTATGTTGGTCACGGCATCGGAAAAACTATGCACGAAGCCCCCGAAGTCCCGAATTATGGCAAAAAAGGCCACGGTTATGAGTTAAAAGAAGGCGATACGATTTGTATCGAACCAATGTCCTGTCTCGGTAAACCAGCCAACTACGTTGATAAAGACGATAACTGGACTGTAAAAATGAAAGACGGCTCCATCGGCTGCCATTGTGAACACACCGTCCTTGTTACAAAAGATGGTTATGAAGTTTTGACCCTAGCGGATTAATTATGCTATAATAAGCTTATGGATAACGATAAGCATTTCGTAACAGGCCTCGATGTCGGAACAGAAAACGTTCGTGCCGTCATCGCTAGCGTTAATAAAGATGGTAAACTAGCCATCGTTGGTTATAATGAAGGAAAATCCGCTGGTATGAGAAAAGGCATCCCAGCAAACCTTGCCGGCCCCGCTGGCGCTATTGATAAAATGCTCGGCGACGCCGAAAGAATGGGTGGTTACGATGTCAGAAATGCTTATGTCTCGATTAATGGCTCGACCGTCATCTCTACTAATACCGAAGGTATGATTGCAGTTGGGACCGTCGAACACGAAATCGATGGCGAAGATTTAGATCGAGTTGAAGATGTCGCCGTTACCGGTAGAATTCCAGCAAACCGTGATGTACTTGATGTTGTTCCTCTTGAATACGCACTAGACGGTCAAGGCGGAATTAAAGACCCGCTTGGTATGTCCGGTGCCCGGCTTGAAATCCGTGCTTGTGTTGTGTCTGCCCTAACCCCGAACTGCGAGAATCTCAAAAAAGCGACCGCGACTGCCGATGTTCGAGCAGACCGGTTAGTTCCTAGCGCTGTCGCTGCCGCGAAAGCTGTTTTAAACGAGCGTCAAAAAGAAAATGGCGTCGCCGTCATCGATTTAGGTGCCGCGACGACTTCTGTTGCGGTTTACGAAGAAGGCGATTTGCAATATGTCGGCGTCGTTCCGGCCGGCTCTAATAACATTACGAATGATTTAGCCATTGTTCTCGCCATTGATCCGGAGCTCGCCGAAGAAATTAAAGTTCGCTTCGTCACGGGCGATTTTAGCACTGATAAAAGTCCTGCAATAAAAGTCGGGAAGAATAACGAACGCACCTTTGATCGCAAGGAAGTTGAAGAAGTCGTTAAAGCTCGCCTTGAAGAAATTTTTAGCGAAGTTAGGAAAAAACTTAAGAGCGCAAAATACGACCAGCGTCTTCCGGAGGGAATTATTCTAGTTGGTGGCGGCGCTAAGATGCGTGATATTGACATATTTGCTAAAAAAGCTCTCGAAGCCTCCGTAAAAATCGGCATCCCAACTGGTCTTGACGGCGTCGCCGAGTCGATTGAAAAACCCGAATTTGCCGCTGCGGTTGGGCTCGCTATGCTCGCTGCGGAAGAAGGCTCTAGTCAGCTCCAGCCTATTAAAAAATCGTCGAAAAAAGCCAAATCTGGTTCTAAAATCGGATTCCTTAAAAAAATCTTTAATAAGTTTTAATTAGCCCTTGATTTAGGGAGAGAATAGATGTATAATAATGGTATATTTTTTAAGCGAGGTGAATTATGCCAGAAGTAAAACCAACAGAGGTGGAAAGTAAAGCTAGTATTAAAGTAGTCGGTGTAGGTGGTGCCGGTGGTTCCGCAGTTGAACGTATGAAAGAAGTGGGTCTTTCTGGTGTTGAGTTTGTCGCAATTAACACTGATGCCCAAGCTTTACATCATTCTCCTGCTGATGTCAAAGTCCATATCGGAAAAGGCTTAGGCGCAGGTGGAGATCCTGAAAAAGGCCGTGAAGCTGCTGAAGAAAGCAGGGAAGCAATTGATAAAGCTCTCGATGGAGCTGATATGGTATTTATAACTCTCGGTGCTGGTGGTGGTACCGGTTCCGGTGCTGGTCCGATTGTTGCCGAAGAGGCTCGTAAAAAAGACATTTTGACTGTCGGCGTTGCAACTAAACCATTTACCTTTGAAGGCGCCCGTCGTCGTGCGAATGCCGATGTCGCGATTGATAAATTAGCCCATCAGGTCGACGCCCTTATTACTATCCCTAATGATAGATTACTTCAAACCATCGACCCTCGTACTCCGCTTCTTGAAACCTTCAAAATCGCTGACGATGTTCTTCGCCAAGGCGTCCAAGGTATCTCCGAATTGATTACTGAACATTCCTTGATTAACCTAGACTTTGCCGATGTGAAGACGATTATGAAAAATGCCGGTTCCGCGCTTATGGGTATCGGTAAAGCTTCTGGCGAAAACCGTGCTGTGATTGCCGCACAACAAGCTGTCGAATCTCCGCTAATCGAAGTTAAGATTGAAGGAGCACGCGGCGTGCTCTTTAGTGTCGCTGGTGGCTATGATATGTCTATGAGCGAAGTCCAAGAAGCCGCCGAAGTTATTACCGGCTCCGTTTCTCCGGATGCGAACATCATCTTCGGTGCCTCTATCCGTCCAGAACTCGAAGACGAAATTATTGTGACTGTAGTTGCGACTGGTTTTGATTCTGATTACTTCAACGAAGACTATAAAGCCCCTGAAGTCGAAACAAAAGACGAGAAACCGACTGCCGAAGCTAAAGATTTTGCTTTAGAAAACAAGTCGAATATGTGGGATTCGATTAAGAACGAACCTGAACCGGAACCCGAACCGACGCCTGATGATGACGAGATGGATGTTCCGCCTTCCTTGAGAGAACGCCTTAAGAAAAAGAAAAAATAACTAATGGAGGGTGCGGATGGAACGAAAACTAAAAATTGGAGATAGTAAAGTTCTAGAAAGCCGCGAGACTGTCGACGGCACGATGATTCGTCGTCGTCGTGAAACCCCCGACGGCCATCGTTTTACGACCTATGAACGCATCGAAATGCCGCCTCTGACTGTTTTAAAGCGTAGCGGAAATAAGGAAATCTTTGATCGTGACAAACTAATGCTCGCCGTGCGACGCAGTGTTGGTAAATTCTTTAATTCTGAACTCGAGGTTGAGGATGTAGTCAACCGTGCTTCTAGTATTCTCTACAGCTACGGAACCGACCAAATCACTTCAAAACAAATCGGCGAAGCCGTTCTCGACGTTCTCGCCGAAGTTAACGAAGTTGCCTATGTCCGTTTCGCTTCCGTCTTTCGCGAATTTAAAACTCTCGAAGATTTCGAAGATATTCTAAGAGAACAAAAAAAGAAGAGGTAATAATATGCGGGTGGTTTGTGTTTATAGAGATAATCAAGATTATAGTAGAAGCGTTAATGAGTGGCTCGAAAATTTTCATCGCCAAACTGGTCGTGAAGTCGAAATAATGGATCCAGACAAAAACACCGGTTTTTGTGAAGCTTATGACATTGTTGAATATCCTACTATTCTCGCCCTCGGTGAGCACGGCGAAGTTCGGGAGATTTGGCGGGGAAAAGACCTCCCGCTCTTCAACGAAGTACTATATTATATGATATAATAAGCATATGGATTTTATTAAAGATATCTTAAATAATTCTTTAATACGCAGAATTTTTTGGTCATGCATAGTCGTCATCTTTAGTTTACTTATTTATCATGTCATTTCTAGAGTTTTAAATAGCAGGGAAAAACGAGCCGCGAAAATTATGAATAACAAAAAGAACAAAACTGTTATTCGTATGTTAAAGAGCGTAGTCGCGACCGCCCTTAGTATCATTACCGTACTTATGGTGCTTCAGATTTATGGTATCAACGTCAGTTCGATGCTCGCCGGAGTCGGTATTGCGAGTATCGTTATCGGTTTCGCTTTACAAGATTCGCTGAAAGACATCATTCGCGGTTTTGTTATCGTTTCGGACGATTATTATGAGATCGGCGATGTAATTAAATTTAACGACAACGTCGGCCCAGTTACTTCTATTAGCCTTCTTACCACCAAAATTCAAGACATTAATACCATGAACATCGTCTCTATCGCTAACCGCAATATCGATAAGGTCGAAATCGACCCCGGCTATGTCTACATTCCTATTCCTTTGCCACACGAAATCAAAATCGCTAAAGCCGACGAAGTTATGGGCGAAATTGTTAAAAAACTCCGCCACCACGCCGGCATCACTAGCGCCGATTACCAGGGAATTACTCAAATCAAAAATTCCTCGCTTGATTATCAGTTAGTCATTACTTGCGACCCATCGAACAAACTTCAAATCCGCCGTGATGCTTTACATATCATAATCGAAACTCTCGAAGAAAACAAAATCAAAATCCCGCATACTCAGCTCGATCTTCACAATAAAAAATAGCCCCCATAAGGGGGCCAAGGTGGGATTAATTTAGCTCTACGTTATGATAATACGCCATCATTTTTACGGTGCGCTTCAGCATTGTGCGAATTGTATGCAACATATCCGACAACTCCGGATATTCATATTTCGCCTCTTTCAGCACTGGCATCAGAAGTTCGTGTGTTTCCACGATGTTCCTCACGATTGCATCCTCTGACAAAATACCTTCGGCATCGTTCAGGTTTGCGTACCTGTCAAAGGCCTTGCAGATAATCGCTTCCTTCGAATACAGAAGTTCGTGGAAGTATCTACGCTTTATCTCCGTTTTCTCCTCACCCTCAAATGGGCGAATCGTCATCAGCTTTACCCCTTGCCTTACGACATCATTAACCGGCAAAGCCGATAACGGAATGTTACAATCCTCACATACATCGTGCAGTAAGATTGTCGCAATGATTTCATCTGTCGCCCCCTTGCAAGCAATCGCGTCACACGCCATCGACAAAGGGTGCACAATATATGGCACACCACTCTTCCTTAACTGCCCTTCATGTGCTCTCCTAGCAAACGCCAATGCTTTTTGAGATTGCTCAAACCCAGGTCCGTCTAACCTTCCTCTGAGATACGTAAACATAATTATTTCATTAGGTTCATAAGCTTCTTTCACTTTTCTCACCTCTTTCTAAAAGAACTCCCACCTAACTCTACTATACAATAAACATTAAATTATGTCAAGACAACCCCTGTTTCTCCAAAATATGATATAATTATGTTTATGAAATATAGAGCAGGAGAACGGCGAAAAGCTGTTGAATATGAAAAAGCCATCAGCGAGTGGTGGAAGAAGAACAAAACTTTTGAAAAATCGGTTGAAAATCGCCCGATTGATAAATCATATGTTTTTTATGATGGCCCTCCATTCATCACCGGTAACCCGCATCACGGCACTCTCCTCAGCTCTATCGTCAAAGATGCCGTTCCGCGTTTCTGGACCATGAATGGTTACCGAGTTGAACGTCGTTGGGGCTGGGACTGTCACGGTCTTCCAGCGGAAAATTTCGTCGAAAAACAGCTCGGCATCACCGATCGTCGCGAAATCGGCACAAAATGGTCGCTTGAAGACTATATTATAAAAGCTCGTGAATCGATGGTCGCGAATTCCGAAACTTGGCGGGGAACTATCGACCGTATTGGTCGTTGGGTCGATTTCGACAACGCCTATCGAACCATGAATAAAGACTTTATGGAATCTGTCTGGTGGGCTTTTAAACAGCTTTACGATGCCGGAAAAATCTATGAAGGTCGCAAAGTTCTCATGTACGACACGAAATTCGCCACTCCAGTCTCAAAAGCCGAAGTTACGATGGACAACGACGCCTACCGAGTCGTCACCGACCCATCTGCCTACGTCAAATTTAAGCTTATAGAAGCTGGCGAACTTTTTTCTTCGGACCGTAAGCTTGGGCGAGCGCCCTTGAGCGTGTCCGAAAAAAAAGAGTTCGCAACTTCTAATACTTACTTATTAGCTTGGACGACGACTCCTTGGACTCTGCCAGCGAATATGTGCCTTGCCGTTAGTCCAGACTTAGATTATGGTGTTTACAATATCGATGGCGAGAAGTTGGTCGTCGCCTTAGAGCGCGGAAAAGTTCTCTTTAAAGGTATAAAACCCGAAAAAGCCTTTAAAGGCTCTAACTTAATCGGTAAAAAATATGAGCCGATTATTGAAGTCGCGGACGGCCTTTTCGACCTTGGTCTTCGTGGCGAAGATGGAACCGTAGTGCGAAAAGATACTTACACCGTTCTCCCTGGCGATTTCGTTTCCGCTGAAGATGGTACCGGCATAGTCCACATCGCCCCAGCTTACGGCGAAGACGACTACGCTTTAGCAGGAAAATACGAAATTGATTTTGTCGACTGTCTTGATGAAAATGGTTATTATCTCCCTGAAATGGCCGAAAAACTTCACGAACTCGGCGTTCGTGATACCGATGAAAACGGCATCCAAGTTTGGGCCGGCAATAAATTCATCGCAAAATGCTTAGAGGAAAAGGGAATTGTTTATAAAATTGAATATATTGAGCACGAATACCCCTTTAACCCTCGGTCAAAAGAGCGGATTATTTATCGTGCCTTCCCGTCTTGGTTCTTCGATATCGACGGCCAAAAAAAGATGATGCTCGAAGAAAACGAGAACATAAATTGGTTCCCGGAACACTTAAAACACGGCCGCTTCGCAAAGAATATCGAACAAGCTCCAGATTGGAATCTCTCAAGAGATCGTTTCTGGGCTACCGCTATGCCTGTTTGGAAAGGCGACAAAGGCTCAGTCAAAGTCATCGGTTCCTACGCTGAATTAAAAGAGCTTTCCGGAAAAGAATTAGACGACTATCATCGTCCTTGGGTTGATGAAATCGAATTCGATATCGATGGCGAACACTTTACTCGGGTTGAAAAAGTCTTAGACTGCTGGTTTGAATCTGGCTCGATGCCTTTCGCCCAGCTTCATTACCCCTTTGAGAACAAGGAAAAATTTGAACGCAATTACCCCGCCGACTTCATTGTCGAATATGTCGGCCAAGTTCGTGCTTGGTTCTACTATGTCCACGCCGTCAACACCGCTCTTTCTAGCATCGGCGCCTTCGGCGAAAAAGCCAAAAATGGCCCGAAGAACGCCTATAAAAATGTCATTACGACCGGTACTCTAGCGGGGAATGATGGCCGGAAAATGTCTAAATCGCTCGGGAACTTTACCGACCCGAATGTTTTAATGAATCAATATTCCGCCGACTCCCTCCGTTTCTTGCTTCTCTCTAGCCCGGTTCTCTCCGGCGAGGATTTCGCCCTTCTCGACAAAGATGTTTCCGACGTAAACCGTAAACTCGCGATGATTTGGAATGTTTACGATTTCTTCACGACCTACGCCGAAGTCGAAAACATCGATAGTGAAGATTTAAAACTAGATTTAAAAAATCCACTAGACATTTGGATTGTTTCACGAATTTATCAGCTACGCGACGAAATCACGACCGGTATGGAAGAATATAATATTCCAAAAGCTCTCGAAGGCGTCTTGCCGTTTATTGACGATATGTCTAACTGGTTTGTCCGCCGTAGTCGCCGCCGTTTCTCTAAGAACGACGATGCTGAAGACAAAAAACAGGCTTTTGCGACTCTATATTATATATTAATATACTTAAGCCAGCTTCTCGCGCCATTTACACCATTCCTCGCCGAGGAATTGTACCAAAAAATGACCGGGAAAAACGAATCAGTCCATCTCTTAGCTTGGCCGGAAACCGGTACTATTGATACTGAAATCTTAGAAGAAATGTCTCATACCCGTAAAATTATTACTGACGCTCTCGCTCTTCGTATGCAAAAGTCCGAAACCGAAGACCAAATTAAGATTCGCCAACCGCTTTCTAAACTTATCTACGATGGTGAAAAACTAGACGATTTCTATGAACAGATTATCGCCGAAGAAGTTAATGTGAAAAAAGTCGAAAACGGCAAAAAACTCACTCTCGATAAAATCCTTACTAAGGAGCTAAGAGAAGAGGGAACTGCTCGCGAAATTATCCGCGCCGTCCAATCTGCCCGTAAACACGCTAACCTCCGCCAAGACGATCAGATTAAACTCTCTATCTCGGTTGAACTACCAAAAGGCTACGAAGAACTTATCAAATCCGAAGTCGGTGCCACCGAAGTTAACAAAACCGAAAACTACGCCTACGACGAAATCGCGAAACTAAACGGCGAAAACATCACGATTAGCTTAGAGAAGGTATAAAAACAATAAAATCGAACGTTTTCCGCAGGAGCCCACAGTCATTTTAACAACGGTTACGGACGAGTAGCCGGTACTGAAATACCGGGACGAGTCCGCCTAATCCGTTGTTAAGATAACGATGGCGCGACGAGGACTAGTGAGATTTTATTATTTTTTTACCATATGTGTAAGATGTTTAATCTTATATTTATCTCTGTTTATTTGACTTTTCAGCCATTTTTTAGCATAAACAGTATTGACAAAATCAACAAAGTGTGCTACACTAGAATTAAGTTAGAAAATAAAATAAAAATTCTAACAAATAAAAATAAACATTAAAACAAAAAGGAAAAACTAATATGGGATTTGAAGTATACAAAGGAGAATCTATATATGATTCGACTAAAGCTAAAAACGTAAAAATAAAGTTTGCCCACGCTGCCTTATTCAACAAAAACGACAAATTCTAATCAATAAATAATAAAATAACAGAAAGGAACACCAATGTAAGATTAATACTTCTTAAGACTAGCCAATAAAAAACCGAACATTATGTTCGGTTTTTTAAGTTGAGACTCACTCTAAATAAGTTGACCCACCATTCTAGTTATGCTAAACTAAAACCAGAAAGGTGTAATCAATATAATATTAAACTAAAAAGCCTACTATGGATAATTATCTTATAGATCGAGAAACTCTTGGCGGGTTTATCGACGAACTTATCAAAAAGAAACCTTTCCCTGTAAACACGGCGGAAGAATTAACGAATTATAGGGAAGGACAAATCAAAGCCCTTAACGATCGAATTGGTTTAGCTATCTTCGGTAGGCTTACTAAAAGTCAAAACCAAGAAATTAATGATTTAATTGATCGGGGCGAAATTAATTCTGATACTTTAGAAGCTTTCTTTAAACGCCACAAAATCGATGTTGACGGAATCCTTAAAGAAACTATGGAAAATTTTGGTAAAGAATTGTTAGGAGTACAAAATGTCTGAGATACTAAGAAATGGCAATATTGACAATAGCTCTGAGGAAACTACCCAGCACATCTATACAGACGAAGAACTAGAGGGTCTTAGCGAAGAAGAACTGGAAGAATTATTACAAAGAATAAAAGGTGGAAATGAAACTCCGGGTTCAACCGCTGGGGAATCTAGTGGGAATGAAATTGTTTCTGAAGAAGAAGCCCGCGAAACTATGAATAGAATCGGTGGCCTCCCTAGCGCAAAACAATTTTTTAATAAAAAATTTGTTCTAGTTGTAACTGTAGTTGTTACAGCAGTTATTACAGCAATTTCAATCCTCAATCCAAATACTATGAAGGACAATTTTGGTCCTCATTATAACGCCAAAGCGCCCACTGAAGTCGCAGGAGAATATACTCCAGAAGAGACTGCAGAAACATACTCTCAAGAAGAAGTTCTCCAAAAGCTTGCAGAAATGAATAACCAAGAAACAGTAGCCGAAACTGATGAAGAAACTGAGATTAACGAAACAGCCGAAGAGAAAGAAAAAGGGATTCACGATGGTTACGGCGAAAAAGGGATGTGGCTCTCGAAAAACAAAACCGGAGAATACGCCTTCGCCGACGCAAAAGAAGTTGCCGAAGTTTGTGATAACGATGAATGTGAGATGTTAAAATACACTGCCCATAATCAGGTTGAAAGCTTTGCTGATTATCTAGCCAACATACCTGAGGAATTACAGCCAGAAGGGTTCAAGGGTCTAAGCATACTTGATACCGAAGCGAAACTAGAAAGCCTTAGCCCCGAAGAGTATGATACTATACAAAAACAATTTGACACCATTATCGATGACGCCTACACTAGGCGAGTTACAGTCAACGGTGAACAGAATAATGCATTTATGCGGCTCAAAGATCCATCTAAACCAGCAACTCATGACAACATGGAATTAGTTAAATGCACTACAAACGAAGACCATCTCGAAGTCACTCAGTTCTATTGGCTCGATGGAAAAGGTAACGAGATTGGTTCGATGACGGTGAAAGTGCAACCTATTTACGACAATGAAGGGAACAACATAGGTTTCGGATTATGTTTACAGGTTATCAATGAAACTGACTCACCCGTCTACGTAGGTATGACAGAAATTCCCGACAACCCTCCGATCAATCCTACCCCTGATAATCCTACCCCCGACGAACCTACCCCTAACACTCCTGAAACCCCAACAGAACAAATTATCCCGAAAGACTACGATAATCTCACTCGAATCGATAACAAAATTAATGAAGATATTGCCGATGATATTGGCACAGGAGAAGTCACTATTACTCCGACTCCAACCGAAACAGTCGAAAGCTGGCCCGCGACTTCGCAGCCAGACTCCGATTCTTATGAGGGTACTGACCCTACTATTCTCCAAAATGACACTTCGACGACCGCCGAACCAGTTCAACCTAGCCCAGGCAATGATTATAGCCAAAATCTTGGTGGTGTGAACGACGGAGAGTATAACCCAGTACCAGAAGACACAGATGCTCAACAAGAAGCCGATGATAACGAAATCCCAATCGACGAAGCTCCCGGAGCAGGAGGAGACAATGGCGGCAATTTAGGCGAATTAGGGATAAATTAATAAAGGGAAGGCAGAAAGGAACAATATGAAAAATCACAAAAAAATCACTAAGTTTCTCGGAGTCGGAATTGCTACCTTAGGTGTTAGTTTGTCTTATTTTGCCTCAGCTTCCGCTTGGGGCCCGGAACGAACTACATTTACTATGGAAAACCCGGCAACCTACCCGACTTTTAACTCAATCACAAACAACCCGACTATCGGTGATGAGCGTGATTTTGTTAGAGTTGGCGAAATCGATGCAGATGTAACTGATTTAAAAAATGAGGTAGAAGTAATCCCCGGCAGACAATATCTAGTATATGTCTATTTCCACAACAACGCTTCCGCCACTTTTAACGACTCTGCGCACAACAACTCCGGCGTAGCTTTTAGAACCCGTATGGCTAGTTCTTTCTCGACTGTCCTCACTCCTGAGAACAAAGGAACTATTACTGCGACTATAACCGCCGAAAACTCAAACCCAGCCTCGGTTTGGGATGAAGCCTATATGACTACTAAAACAGAAAAAGTTTTATTACACTACGTTAAGGGCTCAGCTAAAATCTACAACGATTGGCAAACCAACGGCTCAGTTATGCCATCAAGCTTATTTACCGAAGAGGGGACTTTGGTTGGGCTTAATGCCCTTAACGGCATTATCCCAGGATGTGAAGAATATCACGGTGTCGTAACTTATGTCCTTCAAGCTGAAGAACTTGGCGGCTCAATCGAGAAATCCGTTTCAAAAGACGGGACAACCTTCAATGAAAGCATCAACCTTGCACCAGGCGAAGAAGCTACCTATCAGCTTATTATCAGAAACACTGGCGACGTCGCTTTAACTAACGCTACAATTAAAGATACACTTCCAGAAGGTCTAACCTTAGTTTCCGGGAGTGTAAAATTACGCGCCAACAGTTCTACGACTTGGGATGAACTTTCAGACAACATTTTCGGAACTGGCTACAATCTTGGTACTATCGGCACCGGCAATACAATTTATATTCAATATAAAGTTACTGCTAACGAAGGCTTCGATTGCGAAGGCACCGAACTTACCAACAATGCCACTTTAACTTACGATAGCGACCAGTCTTCTGGTGAAACTAAAGAAGCTTCCACAACTATTACCGTAAAAAGGACAGATTGCGAAGAACCAGAAATACCGCTAGACGATTGCGAAACAAACCCATCTCTCCCAGAATGCCAAGAAAAGAATTGCAAAACCAATCCCGAGATGGAAGGTTGTCAAGAGCTTCCATCGACCGGTCCGCTTGAAATAGTTATGGCAATCATTATTATCTTAGGTATCTGCGGTGGCGGGTATTACTTCTATCGCTCGCGCAAAACTTTGAACAAAGTCGAAAACGCAGCCAAAGGCGAACCTAAAACCGAGAAAGCCGAAAAAGCTAATAATTCCGAATCCGAAGTGAAACCCGAAGCCTCTTCCCAAAACAAAGATAATATGGTAAAATAGTCCTCAGTATAACAAAAGGATTAATATGAAGAAAGCAGTTATCCTCGTTGGCGGGAAGCAATATCTCGTCGAGGAAAAAGAGACCCTACGGGTGGACCTCCTCCCGGAAGGAACTAAAGAGCTCGAAACTGATGCTTTACTCGTGATTGACGGCGACAAAACTACCGTCGGTACTCCTACGGTAAAAGGCGTTAAGGTTTCAGCTAAAGTCAAAACGCCGGAAGTAAAGGGCGATAAGCTCCGCGTCATTCGCTACAAAGCGAAAAAGCGCGTTCATAAAGAAACCGGTCACCGCCAAAAATACACCGAAATCGAAATCGTGAAAATTGGCTAAAAAATAAACCCTTCGGGGTTTATTTTTTGTGTTATAATTATAAGCAGTATGGCGCAGGTGATTTGTATTACAAACCAAAAAGGCGGAGTAGGGAAAACTACGACCGCTGTTAACCTCGCCTATTATCTCGCAAAAAGTAAGAAGAAAACCCTCCTTATAGATTTCGACCCTCAAGGCAACGCGACTTCCGGTCTTGGCGTTGATAAAAACGACAAAAACCTGCTCGGTTTAACTATGACTGAAGTAATTCTCGGGAGTGCCGGCCTAAAAGATACTATTCGCCCGACAAAGTATAAAAATTTTGATCTCGCTCCGACAACTCCGGAACTCGCTAACGCCGAAGTTGAAATTACCAGTATGCAACGCAAATTCGTGCGTCTTCGTGATGCCGTTCGCGAAGTCGAAGAGAATTATGATTATATTATTATCGATTCGCCTCCGTCGCTTAGCCTCCTGACGGTAAACGGGATGATTGCCTCGAACTATCTCCTCCTCCCGGTCCAAACCGAATTCTACGCCCTAGAAGGCGTCGCCCAACTCCTCGAATCTATGAAACTCGTAATGAAACAGGCCAACCCGAACTTAAAACTCATCGGCGTTCTCGCGACAATGTACGACAAAAGAACTAGCCTCAGCGCCCAGGTTTACGCCGAAATCAAAAAATATTTCAAACAGCTAACCTTTAGAACTACCATTCCGCGCAATGTCCGCGTCGCCGAAGCTCCGAGCCACGGCATCCCCGTCGGAGCTTACGACAAATTCTCTAAAGGCGCGAAAGCTTATAAAGAGTTAGCAAAAGAGGTTATAGAAAGGACGACAAAATGAAAGGACTAGGTAGAGGATTTGAAAGTCTTATCCCGACGGAATTAATCGACGACGAGTTCGACCCGACAGCGGTAGAAGATAAGAAAGAAAGCAAACTAAAAGAATTAAAACTCGACGAAATTATTCGCGACGAGGACCAGCCGCGCCGCGACTTTAACGAGGAAGCCCTAGACGCTCTCGCCGCTTCAATCAAAGAACACGGCGTCCTTCAGCCTATCGTCGTCACAAAAGAAGACGGAAAATATAAAATCGTCGCCGGCGAACGAAGATGGCGTGCCGCAAAAATCGCCGGGCTTGAAAAAATTCCTGCGATTATTCGCTCCTTAGATTCCCAAAACCGCCTAGAACTCTCCATTATCGAAAACGCCCAGCGTGAAGATTTAAATGCGATTGAACTTGCGACCGCCTACGCGAAACTAAAAACTCAGTTTAACTTATCGCCTAAAGACATCGCCGCAAAAGTAGGGAAGAGCGAACAAACTATCCAAAACACCCTTCGCCTTCTCACTCTACCGGACGATGTAAAAAAGACGATGGTTAAGGAGAAATTAACTGAAGGCGTGATGCGTCCGCTCGTTTCTCGTGACGAAAAAACTATCCGAAAGGTGCTCCCGAAAATTATCGAAGAGGGCTGGACCGCTCGGCGAGTTGAACGCTATTTCGCCGAAACGACAAAAAAATCGAGCGCAACCGCATTAAAGCGCGACGCCTATCGAAAAGACGAAGATAAATTATCCGCAAAATACAATGTCGTAACGAGAATAACCGGCCGGAGTTTGACCTTTAAATGTAAAAACGATTCCGAGCTAAGTTCTCTCATAAAAAAATTAGTCGGAATTTTAGTTTTTGTTACTCTTAGCATTGGAGCTTTTCTTTTAGGTCACAAAACCTTCGCCGAAACCGAAGTCGTAGATGTCGTTACCGTTACCGTTCCGTCTTCTTGTAATCTTACTTCTACGGTAAATGGTGGTAATACCTATACTTTAAATATGACGCCTAGACAATATAAAAACGACATTGGTCCTTCTACTTTCTCCGTCTTTTGTAATAATAACGAAGGCTTTTCTATTTATGCCATAGGCTTTTCTAATGAAGAATACGGCAATACAAAAATGATTACTAATGACCCAAATCTTTTCATTAATACCGGCACTAATACTTCAGGTTCTCCTTCCTCCTGGGCGATGAAATTATCTGCTGTAACTGCTTCCGGAGATAATGCTTATACTCCCTCTATCGTTAGTCCATATAATAACTTCGCAGTTGTTCCCAGTAGCTATACTAAAGTAGCTACTGTAACTTCCGTCACAACCGGCAACGCCGAAGCCTCAGTCCAAGCTACTTATGCAGTTTATGTTGCTGGCGACCAAATC
>JAZMZP010000010.1:0-36808 GCA_045586015.1 Candidatus Nanosyncoccus sp. | reverse complement strand
ACAATACGACATGACTCGTATTAGGTTTCCCCATTCGGCAATCCCCGGATCATTTCTCGCTGTCAGATCCCCGAGGCTTATCGCAGACTTCTACGGCCTTCATCGGTATTGATTGTCAAGGCATCCACTATCAGTGCCCTTGATTACCTTTTTATGCATTGACTTAACTAGCAATCGAAGTTTGATCGCTAATGTCGTCTTTAAAATCTTTATCGTTTATCCAAATTGTTAACTGAAAAGTCTTAAAAGAAGATTTTGAAGCGACTAAAGCGACCTCAAAAGATTCCCTCGCTTTTCATTTCTTTTTGTAGAGGTCGGAAAAGCCGACTTGCTTAAACTTCCCCCATTATATCAAACTTTTTCTAAAAAATCAACCCTTTTTTCTAACATTTTTTAACAAAATTCATTAAAAAACCGCTCCTTCCGAGCGGTTTTCTATTTTTCGCTTATTTTCCCTAGTCTTTGCGCGATTTCATCCTCATCACAAACCACAATATCAATGCGATAATCGCAAAGAGAATCAAGAATAGTAACCAAAGCGGGCAGAAAATTACCATTCTTTCTGCTTCCGAAACCTCGCCGAATATCTTTACCGTCTGTTTAACTTTATAAATTCCGATCGCTGGCAAATTACATTCTTCTGCGTGTTTTCTCTCCGTCCCTGGCATAATAATACTCGTCGTCGGCTTCTCCTCATTCGTACAAATCTCTTCTTCCGAGAACATCGGCCATACTTGTAATACGTAAGACGCATCGGTATGCACATTTCCGTCATTTTTCACTGTCGACATCGCCGAAAGCTTATTATTTAAGATAAAACCCGGAATGTTGTTCTCAATAATCACTCCATCATCTCTAGTTTCGCCCGCCACCTCAGCTAAAATCTCCGCCGCAAATTCAACCACATTCTCAATCGCGACATTCCCATCGCCTTTTTCGTCATTCGTATTATCTTGGAAAATAATCGTAGCATATTGTCCGCCTGCCGGAGCATCTTCCGGCACCGTAATCGTAAACGGCACCGTATCTATCTCGTCCGGCGCTACAGTCCCGCTCTCTTTACCCAAATCAATCCAATCCATCATTTGGTTATAACTAGTTACCGTTTCAACATCCGTACTATTGTAATCAACATCACCATTCCCGTCTTTCCCTAAATTAAAAGAACCAACCCGAACGGAGTATTTCAGAGTCTTCGTCGCCGATGCCATATTCGAGACATTTATCGAACCTTCATAAACTTCGCCCGGCATCAAAACAATTCTCTGTTGCGGCGGCGATATCGTCATCATATAATTCATATTGTCAGTATCTATAGCTAAAACCTTTAGACCCCCGAAAAACAGTCCCCCTAAAAGCACCACCACAGCTAAGAATTTTATTCTTTTAATCATTTACCTCCTCTATTTAATATTAATTATTATACCACTAGTTTTGTTTTTCGCACGAAAAACCCTGTTTTTTGTAATAATCCGCCACTTCATCTCTCGAATAATCTAAATATTTTTCAACATCGTCCTCTTTTATAAAGAATAAAACCGCAGTTGCTCGATTTATTATTCCGGGCTCTTTTGCATACAAATTAATCCGCATTTTCGTTTTTACTGTCGAAAAAGTTGGCGTTAAGCTCCCCTGTTCTAAACCATTCCCACTCATCCGTTCATTATACTTTGCGTGAAGCACCGCATTATCGTGATCGGCTACATCATAATCCCGATAAACCCCTTCGAACACATAAAATAATTTTTCCGGCTTATCATTTTTAAAAGTTACCTTAACCTGATTTTCTATTGTGTTTGCCGTCGAAGAAGAGAAAAACTGCCCCTCTATACCATTAGCCTTACAATCAAGCGCCGTTACGACATCATTTTCACTCTCACCCCCCGTATTAGTAACGTGCCCACTATTTAGTATTAAAAATATAATTATTATAAAAATAACTAGAAGTGCCAATAAAATCCCTCCAACCCTTCTAGTTCTGTCTTTTTTCTCCATTTTTTACCTCTACTTATTTCCCTTATTATAACACACTTTTTTCTTAAAAAAATACAGCCCCGAAAGGCTGTATTTTAAGTTAAAGGCTAACTTTTATTAGCTACCTACGCCAGCAGAAACGACGTACTTAACTTTACCAGTGTAAGTATCAGCTTGCTGAGTAGCGCTGGTACTTACTTTGTAACCAGTATAGATAAGGCCTTCACTTACTGCAGTACCAGACTTGTAAGCAACTCTCGTAACAGCAGATGGAACCTGAGCATAAGAGGAATAATTACTTACGATAGTAGCGCCAGTATCACCATCAGCTACCTTGAAAGCCCAAGCGGATACAGTACCGTCAAGAGTCGTACCAGTTGGGATAGCGGTACCAGAACCAGTTGGAACCATCGTGGTCGTACCAGCGGTATCGTTGCTATAACCTTGAGCAGTTACGTTCCAACCTGAAGCATCGTTACAGGTGACATAAAGCTCACCACCTGTACCATCAGCATCCCATTCTTTAGTGTCGCTGTTGGTCATATTAGCAGTGAAGGTTTGTCCAGTACCTGGAGTGGCTTCGGTATCCGAATTCACGCCGCAAGAGCTCGAAATCGTGATTTGCACGGTATCGATAACATCTGCAGAAGCGCCAAGAATCGGCATCGCAGCCATAGCTAATGCGGCTACGCCTGCACCTGCAATTAATGATTTTTTCATATATTTTTCTCCTCTGCAAATAAGCAGAATTATTTTATATTTTATGTTAAATGTATAACCTTTAACATTTCTAATTTTACATAAGCACTTTTATATTGTCAAGTTATTTTTAATAATTTTTTAAGCTTTTTCGCCCGACTTTTCCACAACCTAAAACCACTTATTAATCCAATCTATAAAAGCTTCATAATTATTATATATTTCCGCATCTTCATCACTGTCTGCCCTTAAATACCCAACCGGCTTACCCCTCGAAATAACTACGATCGAAGGATAATACTTTACATAATCGTGTAAAGATGTCCCCTTCATTTCCGAAAACATTATTTTTTGCACCTTTACCCCCTTCTCCGTCGCCCAATCTTTCACGAACCCCCTTACTGTATCCGCCGTAGTACAACCAGATTGATCCACTAAAAGCACAAACGAATCTTTTCTATCTATCAATTCCTCATATTCCTCCGCCGAAATATCTTTAAGTTCCGTAAAACCGCCCAGATACTCTTCTCCTAAAACTACCTTCTCTTCCGTAAACCAACCCCCCATTACCCCAACAGCCACAGTCACGCCAATCAAAATCACAACTAAGAATATAATAAAGCTTAAAATTTGCCTCTGTTTCTTCTTTTCTTTTCTACCCACCCTATTTCTCCGTCAAATTCTCGAATTCAATCTCGTGTACCGGTACCTTATAGAAATCGTAAACTACCGTCCCGTCTTCTTTTACCCGCTTTACTTCAACATTATTTTCGCCTTCATAGAACCAATACCCGCCGACATCATATATTTTCGACTCGTCCCAGCCTAACTCTACTAATAAATTTTTCATCATCCCAGAGTATCCCCCACCCCCGCACATCAAGAAAACTACCTTGTCTTTCGGGAACAAAGCCTCTAAAATCTCCGTCGATTCTTCGTAGTTAGCCGTATAGCTTCCATCTGAATGTTGATGGAATAAAGTCGGCCCCGTATACGTTTCACCAACCACCTCCGGCAACCCCTTTACATTCACGATATACGGAAACGGCACCAATTCAAATCCGTCCACAAACCCTGATAAATACGAATCCCCGCCAATTGCTTCGTAATTCCCCGGGTCTTTTAACATCCTTAAATCACGATAAACCGCATCACTTCGCCTTAAATAATCATCAATCGTCGCTTCGTTCACATTTTTATCAATTCCAAGTTCGCCCCTCTCGCCCTCCGAAAGCTCCGGCTCCGGTAAACTTACTAAACTATTGTTCGGAAACGCAAATCTACCTAGCAAAAACGCCGCAATAACTAAGACTATCGCTGCGATACTGGTCCACCAAACATATTTTTTCATATTCTTCTCCACTTTATTTATATATATTATACACCAATCGCCGGCTCGTTCGGACAATTTGACAAAACTCTCAAAATCGCCTCTTTTTCCGCCTCTGTTACCCAAAGCCCATATTTATATTTTACCGAAACCTGCCGTGCTACATACTGGCATCTAAACTTTTTATTCTTTGGCAACCAAGTCGCTGCATCTCCGTCCGATTTTTGTTCATTCGCCGGTCCGTCCACCGCAAGTAAATTTAACGGGTCCGTCGCAATCGCGTACCTCGTTTCATAATCTTTATACTGTGCCCCCTTTTGCCAAGCATCAGAAAGAGCTACCACGTGATCAATCTGAATTTTTGCTACCTCCGACCTATTATTTAAAACCATATGCTCCCCCGTATAAGGCTCGTCAAACTCCCCACGAACAACATCACACCCTTCTAAAACCGCCGTTTCTCCTAATTCTCGTTTTAAAATTCTCTGTCTTAAACTACACCCATCCACTATCGGCCAACCTGGATAAAACTCCTCCCGGCTGTATCCCTTTTTCGGCGCACGCCCTTTTACTTCTAATTTCTCTAAAACTTCCGTCGCCAATAATCCCGATGATTCCGCTGACTCCGCTCCAGTATTCTCAACCCTCGTAAATATTTCCTCATAACTATTCGGGCTCACAAAAAGCCACACCGCTATCGCTACCAACGCCACGACAACAACCAAGACTCTCCGCCTCTTAAATCTCATCCTTTTGTATAATCTCCGGATTTAGTGTTTCACGGTTTAAAACATCCTCCGGTTTATTTTCAGTCTTCTCTAAATTATCAGCCCCCTCTTGAACCTTAGCGCCTTCTTCCTCAGGTTTTTTCAGCTCTTCATTTTTATCGGCAACTTTTTCTCTCTGCATCGCCAAAACTTTAAACAATGTCGTCAAATCTTGAGTACCGAAAGCACTTACCGCATATTCAAAATATCCCTTACCTGCTGCCTTAGCTCCAGCTCTCAATTCTTCATATCTCGGGTCTGCTACCTCAACCTCTGCAATCAATTCTTTCATATCCTCAATCGCTTTTAATGCTCCCTCTATCGATTTCGTTTGTGAAGGCGCATTAACGCCTCCACGAAATTCTTCCATATTTTCTTTTGTCGCTAAATCTTCTTCCTGAATATTTCTTTTTTCTTCCGGCGTATCAACCCCAAGCTCAGAAAACAATTTTTTAATCGGGTCTTCACTCCCAAACGCATTAAAATTCCTTATGGTCTGAACTACATATTCTACCCCTTTTTCTCTTGCCGCCGCATTCAAACCATAATTAATCAAAGCTGCCGCATCCGAAATCCCTTTATCATATGCTTCTCCCGCTTCCGCTTCATCCGCTGCCGCTTCCCCATAAAATTCGTTATTCTCATTCGCAACCCCAAATTGTTGTTCTCCAGTATAATTCGGCACGCCATTCTCCATTGCACTTTCCCACCGCTCCGCTTTCGCCATTTGCTCCGCCGAAACTTCTCCCGGATTTCCTCCTGGAAACTTCTCAAACTTATTCTCGCCATTTAAAGGATCGTCATACATTTTTACCTCCATTTCTTTTTATTAATTATAATTCTTCGACTCTCACGTGTGAATTAATAATATTTTGTAGCTTTTCGTTCCTTATCACATTATTATTATATTTCTCCACGTCTGAATTATATTGGTTAATTAACCCGTCCAACCCATCGTAGAGCGCTTGAAGCTCAGTTTGTTGATAAACCAACTCCTCTCTTCTTACATAAAACTCATAATCGCTACTAAAACACCCCGGCGTATTCGCACAATTATTGAACACCTCAATTTCACTATTTAACGCCTTGACTCTATTTTCATAATCCGTTATTTTCGCATCTATCTGACTATTTAACTCTTTCATTTCTGCTTCTAAAACTTTAAATTCATTCTCGATTTCTCGGAAAACTTTAATATATTTATCATAAAAACTTACTACTCTATCTTGGTCCTTAAAAATTCTCGCATAATGTTTTTCTAACTCCTCCGGTAATTCCTTTATTTCCGTGCCAATCCTGACATACATTTCTTCTAGCTGCTCATCCGTATCATACGACTTTATCTCTCTTTCTAATGTTTCCTGATTTACTTTATAAACTTCCTCTAATAAACTCTTTAAACTGTCTCTCTCTGCCAAACTCATTCTCTCGTAAACTGCGTGCAAAAGTTCGTGTGCCGTCGTTAACTCTAAAATCCCGTCCAACTCTTTATCTTTAATACTATAAACATATATGGTTTGTTCCGTATAACACCCTAAAACCGCCGAAGTTTCATCATCGGTCTGACAATTTACATTAAAATCTTCCTCAGTATCAAGTTCCGGCTTCGAAGCGTTAAAAATCAACTCGCCCTTCGAGGTTAGATTTAAATCATACCTAATTTGCTCCATCTCCGCCGACGGCGTATAAAACTTTCCTCTTATAAAATCAGAAACTACCTGTCGATTAATAATTATTGTAAAAAATACAACAACCAAAATCAGACCAAATATCGTCCCCCATATTTTCAAAATTCTTTTTCGCCTCACCTTTTAAGTTTATCACATTTATTTGATAATCTTATCAATAATTCCGTATTTCAAAGCCTCTTCCGCACTCATCCAATTATCCCGATCCATATCTTTCTCAACTTGCGACAAACTCTTTCCAGTGTTTTTCGCAAAAATCTCCGCCAGGCGCTTTTTCAAGAATACTCCTTCGCGTAGCATAATCTCTTGGTCCGTAATCTTGCCTTCCGTCCCCGAAGATGGCTGATGAATCATAATCCTTGAATTTGGTAAACAGTATCTCTTGCCTTTCGCACCCGAGCTTAATAGCATCGCCCCCATCGACGCCTGCAAACCGATTCCGATAGTTTCTACATCCGGCTCAATATAATTCATTGTATCGATAATCGCAAGACCATCATAAACCGAACCGCCAGGCGAATTAATATATAGTTTAATCGGTTTTTTACCATCTTCGTGCGCCAAATATAAAAGCTGTGCAATTACGAGATTCGCCGTATGCGGATTTACCTCTTCGCCTAAAAATACAATCCTATCATTCAATAATCTCGAATAAATATCATACGCCCTCTCGCCTTTGTTAGTTTCTTCGACCACCGTCGGTACTAAATAATCTTTCATAAAAATCCTTTCTTGTTTTAACTTATATTATGTTTTGGGGCATTGCGGAGGTTACGACCGAGCATATGAGAGTGTGCCGCCCGTAACGACGGGCCGGCGCAACCCGTCCCCAAAACATAATTAAGTTAAAACTAACTTTAATTTTTTATTAATATACTTTAATTCCGGTATATCACCTTTTTTAAGTTTTCCGGCAATAATCTCCTCGGACAATAACGATTCAACTTCATCCTCAATCTTCCGTCGAAGTGGCCTTGCCCCATTTTTCGGATCATAGCCTTCCTTTATTAACCACTCCTTCGCTTTCTCATCTATCTTAATTCCAACTCCCTTCGTCGCAAGTCGCTTTCTTAAATCATCAATCAAATTATCGAAAATCTTTTCTACATCTTTCTTCGTCAAAGCGTGGAATACAATCACATTATCTAAACGGTTAATCAATTCCGGCCGCATCGTCTTCTTTAGCGCCTTCATTGCATAAGATTTGTTTTCTTCATATTCTTCCGCCAAAGCTTTTTTATCTTTCGCTGTTCTAGCCGTAAACCCAAGTTCGCTTTCTCTATACATATCCGCTGACCCAAGGTTTGAAGTTAAAATCACAATCGTGTTATTAAATTTAATTTTATTCCCCTGCCCATCCGTCAAGACTCCATCTTCTAAAATCTGTAATAGTAAATTAAATACATCCGGATGTGCTTTTTCAATTTCATCGAATAAAATCACCGAATAAGGCTTTCGTCTCACAGCTTCGGTTAATTTTCCACCGTCATCATACCCAATATACCCCGCCGGCGCCCCGACCAGTCTAGAAACATTGTGTTTTTCGCCAAACTCGCTCATATCGATTTTTACGAGCGCATTTTCGCCCCCAAAAACTTCTCGTGCAATCACTCGCGCTAATTCCGTTTTCCCGACACCCGTCGGACCCATAAAGATAAACGAGCCAATCGGCCTTCGAGAATCCGCAATCCCGCTGCGTCCTCTTCGAATCGCTTTAGAAACCGCCTTAATCGCTTCATCCTGACCAATAATCGATTTCCTAAGCTCATCCTCAAGCCCGAGTAGCATCTTCATTTCGCTTCCGTGCACCTTCGAAACCGGAATTCCGGTTTTTAAACTCACTGCCGTGGCAAGGTTTTCTTCCGTTAACTTCGGGTTCTCAGTCTGTTTCGCTCCGGCTTTTTCTAATTTCTTTATCTCTTGCTCTAACTTCGCAAGCTCCGTCTTATAATTCGCCGCCTTCTCATAATCTTCCTTTTCTGCCGCCTCCGTAATTTTGTCTTCGAGTACCGACTTCTCAATCTTCAACTTTTTATATTTACTGCCGCCCTTCTTGTCCGCCGCAACCTTACAAATTGCCGAAGCCTCATCAATAATATCAATCACTTTATCCGGCATAAAACGATCATTGATATATCTCTGTGCCATCGTAATCGCCGTTTCCAAAATCGCATCCGGGATTACTACGCCGTGATGTTTCTCATAATGACTTTTAATCCCTTTTAAAATTCGAAGCGTCACCGCCGCGCTCGGCTCCTCGACCATCACTGTCTGAAATCTTCGGCTGAGCGCTTTATCTTTCTCGATTGTTTTCCGATATTCGTCTAAAGTCGTCGCACCGATTAGATTAATTGAATTTCGCGCCAACGCCGGCTTTAAAATATTCGCCGCATCCATCGAACCTTCGCTCGAGCCCGCGCCGCAAAGTAAATGAATCTCATCGATAAAGAGTAGAATCGAATCATCTCCCGTCGCCTCATCGACTATCCCTTTAATTCTTTCCTCAAACTCGCCTCTAAATTTCGTTCCCGCGACAACCGACGATAAATCGACTTGATAAATATGCTTTCCAATTAAATTACCTGGCACTTCATTTTTCGAAATTCTCGTCGCTAGCCCCTCAACAATCGCCGTCTTACCTACCCCCGCCTCGCCAATCAAAACTGGGTTCGACTTCGTTCTTCGCGATAAGACCGTTACGACGCGTTCAATTTCATTCTCGCGCCCGATTACCGTATCGAGTTTCCCCGCTCTCGCCTCCTCGGTCAAATCTTTTCCGTAACGATTCAAAAACTTCAGAGGCGATTTCTTTAAATACTTCGCCTTCTCAGCTTTTAATTTCTCGTCTTTTGTTTGTTCCTCAACCAACTTCTCAATTTCATCTAAAATCTTCTCATTATCGACCTTCAATCCCGTCAAAATCAAAGATGCCCGCGAATTCGGCTGCGACAAAAGTGCATATAATATATGCTCCGTTCCGATAAATGTTAATCCTTGTTCCTTCGTATAATTCTGTGCCATCCGAAGCGTCAAAATTACCGCTTCCGATAGCGACATCATCGCCATATCTGAGCCCGGAACCTCGACCGCAACCTTATTCAAAGCCTTTTCGACTTCTTCTAGCGTCGCTCCTTCTTCGCGAATAATCTTCGCCCCCGTCGAAGTATCAATCGACATAATTCCAAGTAGGAGATGCTCCGTCCCCATATAGCCGTTATTGTATCTTTTACTATAAAAATCCGCTTTCTGTAAGGCAAACCTTGCATTCTCGGACAATTTATTCATAATTTCACTAAATTCAGCCTGCATACCCCTATCATAGCAAATTAGCACTCCTACGTCAAGAGTGCTAATTCACTATTTTTAATCTATTTTAAGCTATTCCGCGGTTGTAGACTCTTCGTCATCAGTTTCAACGACTTCTTCTTCGTCTTCTGTTACTTCCTCAGTAGCTTCTTCTTCGTCGCCCTCAACCTCGTCATCTTCTTCTTTTAATTCGCTCTCAAGCTTCTCAATCTGTTCAGACAAACTACTATTCTGCGATTTCAAAGAATCAATTTGCTTATTTAAGCTTTCGATTTGTGTGTTCGCATCCATCATCTGCCAAACGCCAAATCCAATCCCACCTGCCGCCAAAATCGCAAATATAACCATCCCGAGAATCATTCCTGTATTTTTCTTCGGCCCATTAAACACCACATCGCTCTTCGGCGCCGCATTTACCACCGGCTTTTCCTCCGCTACAACTACTTCTTCCGCCGCCACTTCCATTTTCGGCTCTTCCGGAACATTGTTTTGTACATTATTTCCTGGTTCCATTTTTTTCCTTTCAAAAAATTATGCTTATGCTTTTATTATAACACAGTTATGCTATAATCAACTTAATTAAAGCGAGGTAATATGTTAAAAATTAAGAATCAGAAGAAAGATCCTTTTGTTCCACCCCTGAGCATCTCGGCTCTCTATAATTTATCAAGTTTCCGACATTGGAACGATGTCGTCGTAAACCAGAAAGAGTTCGATTTTACTCGCCGCGAGTTAAAAAACGATCGTAAATGTGTTTTAAAAGCCCTGTTAGTTCTTGGTATCAAAAAAGGCGACATCATCACTGTCGCAACCGGCCGCAGCATATATGATAACATCCTCATCTTTCTTGCCGCGAACAAAATCGGTGCCATCGTGAGTTTTTTAGACGAAAAAACTCCGCGCGAAACTTTACTGCATTATATCGAAGAGTTCAATTCAAAACTCGTCGTCACCTATAAATATAACGAAAAGCGTATTAGAGAGCTTAAACGCGACGCTAAAACCATAAAAACTGTCATCAATTTAGACGGAAAACTAATTGACGAAGGCGATATCGATGAAACCCAAACAGAAGACATTAATATGTCTGTTCTCGATCATATGTGGGTTGGTCGTCAAACTATTCGCGAAATCGCCAAAGACCATAAAGGTTGGATGCCGAAAAATATGTTTGGCGGCAACAACGAAGCGATTATTACTTTCACTTCTGGCTCCACTTCCGGCCCAAAACCGATGGTCTTTACAAACAAAGCCCTCGTCGCCGCCGCCCTCTTCTCTAAAGCCGCTTCTGGTATTAAAATGTGGGACAAAGAAATTAAGACTTGGTTCTCGTTCGTTAAATTCGACTGCCCTTATGGCTTCTGGACCTCAGTTTTAACCCCAATTATCGGCGGCAGCTCGGTTATTTTAACCCCAGACCTAGACGAAACAAACTTCCCCTATTACTTCGGAAAAGACATTAACGTTGTCCAAGCCGTCCCGCTCCTTTTCGACACCTTACCAAAAGTTCTTCCTGAAGATTTAGATTTATCATCCGTCAAAATGTGTATTTCTGGTGGCGAACGCCTCGAAAAACAAGCTTCTTTCGATATCACCGAATACTTCGCTAAACACGGCGCCACCGTTAAAATGTGTAACGGCTACGGCATCGGCGAATGCTTAGGCTCTATTACCGTTGCCGTCGGCTCGACCTATCATCCCGACACCGTCGGACGCGTTGTTCCCGGTGCCCACGTTATGGTTTTAGACCCCGAGACAAACGAAGAACTCGATTTCGGTAAAACTGGAATTCTCTATATCTCCGGTAAACACATCTTAAAACGCTACTTTAATCGCCCGGAACTTACCAAAGAAAAAATCTTAAAAGTTAAAGGGCATAACTTTATCAACACCGGCGATCTCGCAAACGTTTCCGAAACCGGCTTTGTTACCTTAGTTGGTCGTGCCACTTTCTTCATCAACACCGTACCAGCGAAAGTTTACTACGAAGTCGTCCGTGCCTCTATCGCGAGAAACGAAATCGTTAAATCTTGCTACGTCGTCAAAATGCCCGACAAAAAACTCGGCTGGGCTTCTTGTGCCTTCGTCGTCTTAAATGAAGGCATCGGAAAAAATAACGAAACTCGCCGTAAAATTGCCAAAGAATCGACCGAACCCTTCAACATCGGCAAACGCCGCATCGTCTTAAAAGAATACGAAATCCCGAGAAAAGTCGTCTTCTTAGACGAACTCCCCCTAACCCGTGCGAACAAAACTGACTTTCGAAAACTCGAAAAAATGGCCAAAGACCTAGCCGAGGAAAAAGCTAGTTAGCTTTTTCCTCCACAAACTACATTATTCGCGTGCAACCACCCCTCAACCGAACCCCCATCAAGATATTCTCCGCTCGTCGGCGCTACTTTCATTATCCCACCATCCCGAATAAACTCCTCAATCGGATCCGTGACCATATATTCCTGGTCCTTCGGCCCAAAATCATTTTCCGTCACATATTTCACGACTCTCTGTAATAAATCCGGAGTCATAATATATTTCGAAACATTAATTAAATTAGTCGGCGCCTCTTCTGGCTTCGGTTTCTCAACCACTCCAACCAAATTCCCATCTTTTTCCGACAAAACCCCGTATCTCTCAACCTCACTTTTATCAATCTCTACCCCTAAAATCGCCGCTTCTTTACCGCCAGAAGCTTTGATTAAAGCTTCCACCGCCGACTCGCCACCCGGATTCCAAATAAAATCATCACCCATAAACACCAACACCGGCTCATCAATCTTATATTCCTCAACCACCATCGCAATCGGCACCGCCGTCCCATATTTCCCCGACGGATCTTGTACCGTATAATGAATTGTCACATCGTCCGGCAAAGTCTTTGCTAGTTTAAGCTTATCTTCTTTCCCGCGCTCTATTAGATACTGATTAAGCGCCAAATTCTCCCGATAAAACTCCCTTACCTGACACGGCTCCGCATTCCCGATGACCATATAAATATCTTTGACGCCCGCCTTAATCAAATCCTGCACCGAATAGTCCACGAGCGGACGATTCCCGACCGGAAGCATTGATTTTTCTATAATTTTCGTAATTGGCAGCCGCCTCGTCCCCCATCCAGCGACCGGAATAATAGCTTTAGTTATCATAATACCTCGATTATAACACAGAAATCAACGGCGCTTCCCAATTCTCTGGATAATCATCTTTCCCAAACATCACCGCAATCGTTGCCGCCAGATTTGCTAACCCAGGCTTATCCAAATCAACTAACTTGTATTTATCCCTATTCGCAGTATTATCATAAAAGATGCACGGCACCTTGTTTGTCGTATGCGATGTCTTCTTTTCCCCCTTAGTATCTAATAGCTCTTCCGCATTCCCGTGGTCCGCTACAATAATCAAACATCCGCCTAGCTCATCAACTTTTTCCGCAATCCTTTTTAAGCTAATATCAATCGCTTCCATCGCCACAATTGTCGCTTCCATATCTGCCGTATGGCCAACCATATCTCCACCTGGATAATTCACCCTAACAAACTTATATTCCGGCATTTTTTCAATCACTGCATCCGTAATCTCCGCCGCCCGCATCCACGGCCTCGTCTCAAACGGCTCCGTATAAGAATCAATTTGCAAAAACTCCTCTCCCGATGCCTTCTCATAACTATTCCCATTAAAATAATATGTAATATGCCCAAACTTAACTGTCTCCGAAACCGCCAACTGAGAAATACCCCGCTCCCCCAAAAACCGATTCAAAGTCTCTGTGATATAAATCGGCTCCACTAACCGATGCTCCGGCACGTGCGTATCCGAATTATACTCTGTCATCCCGACAAAATACACATCGTCCGGCGTATAAGAACCCCGATTAAAATACGGAAAATCCCAATAAGTAAACGCCTGCGCAATCTCAATCGCTCGGTCCTTTCGAAAATCAAAATAAATCAAACTATCGCCTTTCTCGACTTTCCCGACCGGCTGTTCATTCTCATCAACTATCACAAATGCCGGCAAATTCTGGTCTTGAACTTCCGGATCAATCCGCCGAAGCATATTAATCCCCTCTTCCGCCGACTTAAAATAATAGTCCGCCTCGCCGTTTACCATCATATCCCAGCCTCTCGCCACCATCGACCAATCGTTTTCATACCGATCCGACACCGTCGTCATTCTCCCCCCACCCGACGCTATTTTTATATCTGCATCCGGAAATCTCGCCGCAAACTCTTCAAACCGCCTGATAAACTTCGGCTCCGACTGCGGCGGCACATCTCGCCCATCAAACATCGCGTGCACCCTAATCCGCCTTACACCTTCCTCATAAGCCTTCTCAATCATCTGTTCTAGGTGTGAAATATGACTATGTACCCCACCGTCAGAAAAAATACCCGCGAAATGTAGTGTCGCAGGCCCTATCTCTTCATTATACCACACATCGCCAGAATTGTCAAGTTTAGCCCTGTTTTCGCCCAAAATCCGCGTAATCGCCCCCTTCCAAGCCTCCGAATTAAACACTTCTCCAGAATGAAACGCCTCTTCAATTTGCGCAATCCCTTGTTTTGCAATCTGACCTGAGCCCATCGTATTGTGTCCAACTTCTGAATTTCCCATCTGTCCCGGCAAAAGACCAACATATTCTCCCGACGCCTCAAGCGCCACGCGGAGATGCTCTCGTGCTGCCTCGCCCAAAAACGGCGTCCGCGCTCTCGAAACCGCATTCCCCACCGAATCCGGCGCTAATCCCACCCCATCTAATATAGCCAAAACTATCGGCCCATCATACGATAATTTATCCATAACCTCATTATATCACAATAGCAACAAAAAATAGCCCCGAAGGGCTATTTTTTTGTTGCTAAATCGAGAATAGACAAAGTACCACGATATTAACTACCGCAATACAAGCTACCACTCTAAGCCCCCACTTAAACCAAGTCGAGTAATCAACTTTAGCAAGTGCAAGCCCAGCCATAATCGCACCACAAGTCGGTGTGATTAAGTTGACTAAACCATTCGCTGCTACGATTGTCATCGCCGCTACGTTGGTGCTGTAACCAAGGTTTGCTGCCACCGGCGTAATAATCGGCGCCGAAAGCGTTGCGAGCCCCGATGATGACGGCACTAATACCGACAATACAACATGGAGCAAATAATTCAAAGGTACGAACGCCATTTCCGGCAAAGTTGCAAGGAAATTCGACGCATTGTAGATAATATAATTATCAAGACCGGTTTGAGCCATCAAAACCGAAGCACCACGTGCCACCGCAATGACTAATATAACGCCGATCATATCGTCTGCCCCGTCAACAAAGGTATCTACGAAGCCGTGTTCTCCTTGACGATTAACAATCGCAAGCAGAATCGACATTAGTAAGAACCAAAGTGCCGCTTCATAGAACCACCAAGTCCCAAGTGGCGCACCAGTTAACCATCCTGTCCAAGAATCGAAGAATGTAATTCCGAAATCACCCCACGGAATAAATCCAACAATCATTACTAGGAAAGTTATAGTGAATATGATTAACGAAGCAATCTGTGTGCCAGACAACTTCATCTCGTGGTCTTTCACGTCCAAGAACTTCGAATACTTTTTCTCCGCCGCAGCTTGTTCGCGAAGACTGAGGAATGTTGAACCTTTATCACGTTGCACTTTCTTTGCATATTTAACCACAAAGAAGGCCGAAATCGCCAATGTAGTTAACCAAAGTACTGTTGCAATTAAAATTACCGTACCTTGACTAAACTCAACCCCAGCGTCTTTCATTGCCGAAAGCGCTACGCCTGTTGCAAACGGGTTAATTGTTGAGCCGAGCACGCCCGAACCCGCACCAAGTAGGATAGTTGCAACACCTACTAACGGATCCATACCGGCCGCGAACATCGTCGCCGCAATTAATACATAGAACCCAACGCTTTCCTCGAGGAACCCATAAGTAGTACCGAGTATCGAGAAAATAAACATGAGTAGTAGTATTAGCAAATACTCTTTGCCGTGCAACTTCTTAACTAAAATCTTGATTCCAATTTCAAGCGCCCTAGTCTTTGCCATTATCGCAAGGAATCCGCCTAGAACCATGATGAAGATACCGACATCAATCGCATCTTCAAACCCTAAAATCGGTGCCATCAAAACTTGGTAAAGCTTCGCTCCGACTACGCCAGAACCATCAACTATCGCACAACCATCTTCGCCATAGACTTCTTCACAGGCCTCAAGTGTGTCGAAAGTTTCTGCCTCAGATACTAAAGTAGCATCTTCCGACTCCGAAATTAATAGTGTCTCTTCGCTACTGCGATTCGACATTTCATCATCTGAAACTTCTTCATCAGTAGCCATTCGGCTTTCTGGCAAATTCTCACCAGTCACTTCATCGCCTACCGCTGGAGTGAACGATTCATCATCCGGCAATATTTCCTCATCAGAAACACCTTCCGACAACTCGCCTTCCCACTCGCCAGCACCGACTTCTACGCTCGCTTCATCGCTAGCAGGAGCCGCCGCATACTTAGCCTTCGGTAGTACGTGCGATAAAATACCCAGCAAGATAATCAAAATCATAATGATCGAGTATGCCGAAAGTACTGCACGGCTACGCTTTTTACTACGATTTTTCTTCCTAAACATTTTATATCCTTTTAACTTTAATATTTTCCCCCATTAAAACCAAACCTCCTACATCCTTCCAAGCAAATGTTCTAATTTCCCGAAAATTGATTGTTTTGACCTCTCTTACGCTAATTGTTTTTCTTTGTTTTACATTAATTTTCATTATTTTCCTTTTTATATTTTATTTTTGTCTCTCAACTAATGAATCTACCTCCCGCTACGCCTCCTCTCTGGCAATAGCCATCGTCATACAATGCGAGCCTCCCCGCCCGCGCGATAATTCTGAACTTGGAATCTCAATCACTTTAATCCCGTGCTTCTTAAGCGCCTGGTTCGTCACAAAATTTCTGTCATAGGCCACTACTACGCCCGGACGAATACAGAGAAGATTCACTCCGTCGCTCCATTGCTCTCGTTCTGCATCAATTCTTCGGCCATTTCCACATTTAATCAATTCAACACGATTTAAATGTAAATATTTCGCCAAAATCTTAGCCAAATCTTGATGAATCTCAACAATTTCAATCTCCCCACCTCGTCCAGGTGTAATTTCATAAACTGTCGAGATGTCCATAATCGCATCTTGCACCGCAAATTTATCTACATCAACCTGAGTCATTACCGTATCGAGATGCATAAAGCTTCTTTCATCCGGAATGTCAATCGCTAGTACATATTTAAACTGATTGTTCTTATCTTTAAACAACCGTTTTGCAAAATCAGAAATCGCATCCGGCTCCGTCCTTTGAGAAACCCCAATCGCCACCACTTCATTCGACAAAACTTGGATATCGCCACCTTCAATACAATACGGTTCCGAGCGGTCATAATATAATTTCACATCATCATAAAACGGATGGTATTTAAAAATGTACTCCGCAAAAATCGATTCTCGGGTTCTCGTTACCGACCACATCCGATGCAAAGTCACTCCATTCCCAACCGTCGCCATCGGATCCCGTTGGAACAAAACATTCGGAATCGGGTCAATAATCATCCGACCCGTATCACGCGTCGCATAAAACCCTGACACCGAACCCAACTTCTTTAATTCCGAAATATCAATCCCGGCGATACATTTTTTTATCATTTCCTTTGTATCTTTTATACCATTCAAGAAGTCATAACAATGTTTCACAACCTTCGGCGAAGTCACTCCTGCTTCCGCAATAAATTGTTCCAAAAACTTCTTCCTTACGGTTCTGCCGCCCGCATCTAATGCCTCCGCCGTTAAATCTACTAAATAAATTACCTCGATTCCTTCAGCTCTCAAAGCGTTCGCATACGCATCGTGCTCTTCTTGTGCAATCTTTAAATAAGGAATATCGTCAAATAGCAATCTCTCTAAAGTATTCGGAGTCAAATTTAAAAATTCGTCCCCCGGTCGATGCATCAGAACCTTCTTCAAAGGTTTAATTTCGCTGAAATTACATATTGAATTTCGCATTATTTTTCCTCCTTTTTATATAATGTTAAAAACATTACCGCTTTAATTGTATGCATTCGATTTTCTGCCTGATCAAATACTAATGACCTTTCCGACTCAAACACCTCATTCGTTACTTCCATCTCCGGAATCCCAAATTTCTCATTCACATCTTTAGCAATCGAAGTATTCAAATCGTGGAACGACGGCAAACAATGCAAAAAAATCGTAGTATCTTTCGCTTTATTCATCATTTTCATATTCACTTGATATGGTTTCAACTGTTTTATTCTCTCGCCCCACTTTTCCTTATCTTCGCCCATCGATAGCCAAACATCTGCATAAATCACATCGGCCTTCCCCTCTAAAGCACTTAAATCATCAGTTATTGTAATCGTACAACCATTTTTCTTCGCAACTTCTTCACATTTAGAAACTAACTCTTTTTCAGGACGCAATTCTTTCGGCCCACAAGCAATAAAATTCATTCCCATTTTCGCACTCATCGCCATCAAAGAATTAGCCACATTGTTTCTCGCATCCCCTACAAACGCCAAAGTCAAACCTTCTAAATGTCCAAAATGTTCCTCAATCGTCATAAAATCACCCAAAGCTTGCGTCGGGTGGCACTCATCAGTCAGCCCATTCCAGACCGGCACGCTCGAATATTTCGCCAAATCATCTACAATCTCCTGACTAAAACCACGATATTCAATCCCATCATAAATCCGCGCGAGCACCCGCGCCGTATCCGCAATCGACTCTTTATGCCCCATCTGTGAGCCAGACGGATCTAAATAAGTTACTCCCATTCCGAGGTTATAACCAGCCACTTCGAACGAACACCTCGTCCTAGTCGACGTTTTCTCAAATAAAATCGCAATATTTTTATTCGGAAAATATTTATGATTTCTTCCTTCTTTTTTTATTTCCTTAAACTTCGCCGCCATCGCCAACATATAATGCAGCTCGTCTTCGCTAAAATCTAAAATCCTTAAGAAATCTCTCCCATAAAAATCCATAATGCCCTTCCTTTTATGTTTTTATTATACGCTATGTTTATTTTAAGCACAAGCGTTATTTATAAATAATCGTCCCCGCTTTGCCTTTCAAAGCTTCTCCGACATTTTCAATATCCGTAATAATTCCTGTGCCACCTTTTTCTGCAAATCTCGCCGCCGCCTCAACTTTCGGCAACATCGATCCCGCCTTAAAATACCCATATCGCTTTAATCCCGAAATCTCTCGTACCGAAATTTCGCCTAAAGCCTTCTGATCCGGCAAACCGAAGTTAATATATACATTCGGCACCGCCGTTACTGATACAAAAATATCTGCTTTTACAAGCTCCGCCAGCTTCTCCGCCGCAAAATCCTTATCAATTACCGCGTCAATCCCCTTTAACCTCTTTAAAACTTTCGTTCGATAAACCGGAATTCCTCCGCCCCCCGCCGCAATCACAATCACACCATCCGAAACTAAATCTAAAATCGCTTTTTTCTCTACAATATCAACCGGCTTCGGCGAAGCCACTACCCGTCGCCAACCTCGCCCCGCGTCTTCTTTTACCGTCCACCCCTTTTCCTTCGCCAACTTTAAAGCTTCTTTCTCGCTATAAAACTGCCCAATCGGCTTCGTCGGATTCTTAAAAGCTGCGTCATTTTTATCTACTACAACCTGCGAAACCACCGTCACGACTTTCGCATTCCGCCCTCTCTTTAAAAATGCATTATTGATTGCCTGCGTCAACCAATATCCAATCTGCCCCTGGCTCATCGCCACCGCCGTCTCAAGCGGCATTGCCGGCGCCCCCTCGCTCGCCGCCGTCTCTTCGTGAATCAAAATATTTCCGACCTGCGGACCATTTCCGTGTGCCACAATAATCTCATATTTATTCGCTAGCTCTGCGACTAACTCCCCGACTTCCGCCGCGACCGCCTTCTGTGCCTCTGCTGTTTTTTCGCCATTTTTCTGTAAGGCATTTCCCCCAAGTGCTAAAACCACCCGTTTTTTCATTATCCCTCCGTCATTAACCTTTTTAATTCATTTTTATACGCTTCCACTCCCGGCTGATCGAACGGGTTTACCCCGAACAATTTCGCCGAAATCGCGCACGAAAGCTCAAAGAAATAAATCAATTCCCCAAATCCTTCCTCATTATAATCTGAAATTTTAACATCTAAAACCGGAATTCCGCCCTGTGTATGCGCTAACCTTACCGCTTGAACCACCTTCGCATTCAATTCGTCCGTCGGATAATCAATCACCGTCTCAAACAAATTCCGTCTGCCATCTTGCATAAACTGCCCGAGAGAATGCAAATCGGTCGAATAAATCACCGAAGCCGGGAAAATACCCTGTTTACCCTTGCCTTCCGACTCCCCAAACAACTGTTTCAACCACTCATTAAAATACATCGTCGCTGGCTCAAAACTCGCAAACACCTCTGTATCATACCCCTTTTTCCCGAGTTCATACCGCATAAACGCATACTTCGAGGCTGGGATAGTAGCCGTCTCAACCGCTTCCGCCGCCCCTTCTAACAACTTATCAACATCTACCCCTGCTACCGCCAAAGGTAAAAGCCCGACCGCTGTCAAAACCGAATACCGACCCCCAATATTATCCGGCACCACAAACCTCGTATATTTATTCGCCACCGCTTCATCGTGTAACGCCCCTTCCTTAGCGTCCGTCGTCGCATAAATCCTTGAAAAAGCCTCTTCTTCCCCATATTTTTCAATCAATTTCTTCTTAAACTCAGAAAACGCAATCGCCGGCTCTAAAGTCGTCCCTGATTTTGATATCACATTTACCGAAAAATCGTGATCTCCGACCTTCTCTAAAGCCACTTCTAATTCACGGCGCGACAGAGAATTCCCAGCATAAATAATCTTTGTCTCAGATTTCGGCCTTAAAGCCTCAATAATTGCCCTATGCCCAAGATATGAGCCCCCAATCCCGATACAAACTAAATATTCACTCTCCTCTTTAATTTTCTTCGCCGCCTCTTTAATTCTAACAAACTCCCCCATATCGATTTTTCGCGGCAATTCCATCCACCCGCCCATCTTATCGTGTTTAATTTCCTTCAAAATCTTCCCTAATATCGCCTCATCTACCTCTGGACTACAATTTACGCTTATCATCTTATCTCCTCTTATATTTTCATTATATCAAAAAAAATGCCTAAAAACACTTGCATTTTTCGCAAAAGTATGGTACAATTAGTATAAGTAAGCCCCCTCTAAAAAATGGGGGGTCGCATCATTACGCTGATAAGAATGACGAGGCTGTGATACACGTCGAGCCAGGCTCGACTTTCCGCGACCCTAGACGCAGTAATTCTAGGGGCCCGCCGCCCGCCCGCCCAAACCACACACCACCATCCTCATTTTTAACTTCCGGTCTCGTCATTTCTTCGCCCCTGATGGGAAACCATCGGGGGCATTTTATGTTATAATACTCTTATCCCCGAGTGGCGGAATTGGCAGACGCGCTAGCTTCAGGTGCTAGTGATAGCAATATCGTGCAGGTTCAATCCCTGTCTCGGGGACCATTAAAATAAGTAGGTTTTAGCCTACTTATTTTAATGACTTCTAGATAGGGGGTGAACCGTAGGTTCACTCGTAGTAGGAGCCGAGTGAAAATCTCAAATTAATTTGAGATTTTTCGAGGCGACGCCCTACGAATTGTTCGCGCGTCAGCGCGAACAAACCCCTGTCTATATATACTTTTCTAATTCGCCAGCAACTTCCTCGCGGTATTTTTTTATCATTTCCACTCTTGCCTTAATCTCATTTTCCCCAATCATAATCGCTCTCGAAACCGCCGGCTCATCCCGCATCGGCCCAAAGAATTCTACGTATTTCTCTAACTCTTCCTCTGTTCGTGCTAGTCTCGCCGTTAGCATCGGATAATCACTCAGCGTTTTCTCTCCGCCCGTCTCCTTAATTGACTCCCAATTTTCCGTCATCCATAAAAACGCCTTTTCTTTCGACTTCGGGTTCCGATAAAGATACAAAAACAAATGCAATTGATCCTGCGGCTTCACTACCTCATAATTTCCAAGCAAAGCCAAAACCTTCTCTAATTGCTTTTCGTCTCTCACCAACGCTGCTGTCGCCAGATAATCAAACTTAATATCCGGGTCCGCAATTTCCTTATACTTCTCTAAATATTCATCAACCATTTCCGGCTCTAAATAAATCTTCGCGCTTAAAATATCATCCCGAATTTCCGGATCCATCTTCTCCGCATCCGCATCATACATCTTAGCTAACTCTTTAAACCGCGAAACATCTTCCGCAAAATAGTCTAACCCCATCAAATTTGCCCTTAGCCGAATCGTATCCTCATCATCCTCCTTCCTCGTCTTTATCCCCACGTCCGCCAACTTCTTATCAACTAACTTCAATGTATATTTCTTTAGCATCTTCTCTTCCGGCGATTCGCTATCGAAATACACCTTTAAATTCCCAATCAACGCCGCCACTTTATTCCAAACCGCCGGCGCATCTTCCTCTTTAAACTCCAAAGCCAGCGGCACCAACGACGCCGCACTCTGCAATCCCGACTGCGTAATTAAATCTCGGTCAATTAATAGTCTTAACTTTTCTTCTAAGCCTAACTCACTAAACCTCTCTAATCTCTCCTTAAATTCCGCTTCATTCAAATTCAACACATAATGCCCCGACATATCTTCCATTACTTCCGGAATCGGCCAACTCTCCTCTTTCATCGGTCCTCCGTCTAAAATAAACCTCTTCTGGCTAAATTTCTTGAAATTCTCCCCCTCATTTGTAATTACCGGATAACCCGGTTTATCAATAAACGCATGCATCAACTTTTTCGGGTCAAAATCCGCATATGGCTTCAAGCTATCCCACAAATCATCCCCAACCGTATTTTGATACTTAAACTTCTCAAAATAATCCGCTATTCCCTTACAAAAATTCTCCCAACCCATTAATCGAATCGTCATTAACATCAACCTCGCCCCCTTCGCGTAAACAATCGCCCCGTCAAACAAAGTTGCAATTTCCTCTGGTGTTTTTACATCTTGATGTACCGATTGTACCCCTAGATGCGCATCCCGAAGTAAAGCCGCATAACAATCCGAAGTGAAAAAACTCTCAAAAATCTTATATTCTGGATGTATCGCATCAACCGCATAATATTCCATCACACTCGCAAACGACTCATTTAGCCATAAATCGTCCCACCATTTCATCGTCACTAAATCTCCGAACCACTGATGCGAAAGCTCGTGCGCTACTGTCAACGCTACCCCTTTTTTCGCCCCTAATGTCGCCGACTTCCCGACGAGCAACATCGATTCCCGATAAGTCACTAACCCCCAGTTTTCCATTGCCCCCGCCTCAAAATCCGGTAAAGCCACCTGATCTAACTTCTTTAACGGATACGGAATCTTAAAATTATCATCATAAAACTCGAGCGACTTTGCCGCAATTTCGTTCGCAAAATCCACCGAATCTACCTCTTGGTTCAGCGCGCAATAAGTTGTAATCTCTATTCCATTCTTATTTTTCACCGTTTTTCCGTGAAATCTCCCAATCACAAACGCTAACAAATATGTCGACATTCTCGGCGTCGGCTGAAAAACTGTGCGACCCGTCCCCAAAACAAAGTTTGTTTCTGGCATATTTGACAAAACCAAATCTTTCGATTTCTCTGGAATCGAAATCGATAACTCAAACACCGCTTTCGCCTCCGGTTCATCAATACAAGGGAACGCTTCTCTGGCGTAATGACTCTCAAATTGTGTCGCAACAATTACCTCTGTTTTACCCCTATACTCATATGTCGATAAATACGCCCCTTCCATATTATCATTCAAAGAGCCGTCATACCCTATTACGACCTCCAAATCGCCCAGAGGCACCTTAAAAAGCGTCAGAACGCCATCTTCGACTTCAAATTTCACATTTTCACCATTTACCGCCACTTGCCTAACAGATAAGCCTACTGCGTGAAATTTAATTTTTTCGCCCTTACTCTCTCCGAAAACCCTCACTTCTCCCCCTATCGTCTTCTTGTCTTTATCAATCGACAAATCTAAGACATACTTTTCCGGCACAAAATAATCTAATAATCTCTCCACTTTTACCTCCACTTCTTAAATTACTTATATAATTTTACGATTTCTGGCAATTTCGCAGGTTTCAAAATCGGCTCTAGCTCCGCCTCTTCTAGAGTTTCGTGTGCCAACAACTCTTCCGCCAATTTATCCAACACCGCCTTATTCGCCTTCAAAACTTCCTCCGCTCGCTTCGCCGCCTCATCCGATAATTTCTTAATCTCCGCATCAATCAATTCCGCCGTCTTCTCTGAATATGGCTTACCCGTCGTAATCGTATAATAACCCGTCGCCTCATTCGGGAAAACTAAGTTCCTCGTCGAGTCGCCCATACCTTCTTCAACCACCATCGATTTCGCAAGTTCCGCTACATTTTTCAAATCCGACGATGCCCCCGTCGTGACCGCATCCTTTCCGAAAATCAACTTCTCCGCCACACGTCCACCCATCGCCCGCGCTAAGATATCTTTAAGTTCATAAATACTCTTATAACTGCGGTCTTCCGGCGGCAAGAACCACGTCACACCCCCAGTCTGGCCTCGCGGAATAATCGTTACCTTATGCACCGGGTCCGAATCTGGCAACACGTGTCCAACCACCGCGTGTCCCGCCTCGTGATAAGCCGTAATCTTTCGCTCCTTATCGTTCATCACTTTCGACTTTCTTTCCGGACCAATCGCTACTCGCTCAAACGCTTCCGTCACATCTTTATTCGAAATCGCCTTATGCCCCTCACGTGCCGCCGTAATCGCCGCTTCATTCGCGATATTCGCAAGATCCGCACCCGAAGACCCCGCCGTCTTCTTAGCTAAAGCCTCTAAATCAACATTTTCCTCAATTGGTTTACCTTTAAAATGTACTTTCAAAATCTCTAACCGATCTTTTCTCTCTGGCAAAGTCACATTAACGTGTCGATCAAACCGACCCGGACGAAGTAAAGCCTTATCAAGCATATCTACTCGGTTCGTCGCTGCCATCACAATCACGCCCGAATCGTTATCAAACCCGTCCATCTCGACTAAAATCTGATTCAAAGTCTGTTCATCTTCACGCCCCGCGCCACCTCTCGCATCACGTTTGTGCGCCACCGCATCAATCTCATCAATAAAGATAATCGACGGTGCATTTTTCTTCGCTTTCGAGAACAAATCGCGAACTCTCGATGCCCCGACACCAACGAACATTTCCGCAAATTCCGAACCCGAAATCGAGAAGAACGGCACGTTCGCTTCGCCCGCTACCGCACGCGCCATCAAGGTTTTACCCGTACCCGGATCGCCTGCAAGTAAAACCCCTCGCGGAATCTTCGCCCCTAACTTCTCATATTTTTTCGGACTCTTTAAGAAATCAACAATCTCCGTTAAATCTTGTTTCGCCGACTCATTCCCCGCTACATCCTTAAACGTCACTTTTTTCTTATCCGGTCCATAAAGTCTCGCTCGCGATTTTCCAAACCCGAGCGACTGATTGTTCGCCGCATTCGCTTGCTTCATCATCCAAGAGAAGAAAACTACAATCGCCACAATCGGCAAAACCGTCAGCAGAACATCAAATATAATTCCCGTTACATCAACCGCTTCTTTATACTCAATCACCGGATAAGTTTCTTGACATTTCGAAAGCTCATCACCTTCTAACTCATCACAATAATCAACCAAACCCTGGTCATATAAAGTTCCCGCTCCATCCTTTCGCGAAATTTCCGTTGGCTGGTCTTTATCTTTTAAAGTAATTTCTAAATCATTTCCAATTACCGTGATTTTCTTAATGTTTCCTTCCGGATCATTCGCGCGTTGAATTACTTCCGAAATCGGCACTTCAGTTTTCTCAATCGCACTTTGGTTCATATTCGCAATCAAAAACGCCCCGAAACAAATCAAAAGAAAAGTAAACAAAATACTCCTCATCGCATTTGACTTGTTATTAACACCAGGTCGCCCTTTTGTATTGTTCGTCATTTTTTCTGCCACTTTTTCATCTCCTTATCTTTTTATTCTAACATAATTATTAAAATTTATGATATAATTAATCTAGCGTCTGGGTGTGGCGCAGTTGGTAGCGCGCGACTTTTGGGAAGTCGAGGCCGCTGGTTCAAGTCCAGTCACCCAGACCAAGTTTTTTCAGGGTGTGGCGCAGTTGGTAGCGCGCTACGTTCGGGACGTAGAGGTCGTCGGTTCAAGTCCGATCACCCTGACCACATAAGCATTATTTATATCTTCTGGGATTGGCGCAGCCTGGTAGCGCGCACGCATGGGGTGCGTGAGGTCAGGAGTTCAAATCTCCTATCCCAGACCACTAGAGGAGGTAAATGAAAACTTTAGTTATTTATTATTCAGCCGAAGGCCATACCAAAAAAGCCGCTGAAGAAATCGCTAAGAATTTAGATGCCGATCTTTTTGAAATAATTCCCAATCCAATTTACGAAAAAGCTGATTTAGACTGGACTAATCCTGATTCCCGCGTTAGTAAAGAGCATGACGATTCATCTCTTCGTGAAAATATGAAATTGAAAAATATTGAAGTCCCAAATTGGGCCGATTACGACCGTGTTATTCTTGGCTACCCAATTTGGTATGGAATCGCCGCTTGGCCGGTTAATGTTTTTGTAAAATCACAAGATTGGACAGATAAAACCATCTTTCCTTTTTGTACTTCCCATTCTTCTGAACTCGGCGACAGCGATTTATTATTAAAAGACGACGCAAACGCTGGCGATTGGCAAGACGGCGTCCGCTTCTACCAAGACGCCCCAGCCGCAAAAATCAAATCCTGGGCTAACAATTTATAGTTACCAAGGCATTTTTTGATAAGCTGGCGAATTAGGATTTAATAAAGTCCTATATATTACATTCGCATCTAATAAATCAATTACTCCGTCCCCATTTAAATCCGCCGTCTTATTCTCAAACTGAGTCAAAGGCCGATGTGCTGGCGAATTAGGATTGAGTAGTGTCCTATAGATTACGTTCGCATCTAACAAATCAACCATATCATCGCTATCGCTTAGGTTTCCTTTTATTATTACTATCGCCTCGTCAAACCCATTTAAATCATACGTATTAGTCCTTCCATTGTCATCTATTTCCGCCGTCTTAACATCAACTAAAGAATAATTGTCACCCTTCACACCGACAACCAAACATGCATCCTCAGCAGACAACGTCAACGTCCCCCCATCAACATTCGTCATAGCAATTCCATTAGTCCTGTTATCTACCGGAATACTATATAAATCATTTTCATGCGTAATATTTACTGTTTCACAATTCCTATAATTGTCGCAAACTTCAACAACTTCCGAAATGCTCGCCGCATTAACCGTTTTCGTTAAACGATATCCGTCGTCCGATAAAACATACCCTTCGATTTCTTTTAGCTGCTCGCCCGCAGAAATGGTAATTGTTGTGCTAGTCCCCGTATCTTCATATCTTACGTTCGCACCCAAAGCATTTGCGACTTCATTATAATCAAAATGATAAAATTTATAAGTATAGGTACTATCTACGCTCTGCGCCGCAAAAGCAAGATACATTTCATCATCGTGGAAAGAAACCGTTTCTAGTTCCGCAAGATTCGCAGCTCCATTTATAACAAATCGTTCTACTCGTCGTCCAAAATTCTTACTTGGCGTACCATCTGTATTAAACATCATATTATATACATTAATTATTGAAGTATTATAATAGCTGTCATATCCAACCTCTTCATTCTCCGCATTAAACCCGTTACAATATTTTTGCCAACTATTCGGGCACTCTTCAAAAGCCGATGTTGCTTGATACAAATAACCATTATGATATTCAATCCCCTGCGCGGCTTCATCCTGTGGAATGTCGAAAGAATAAAGATTATTACAACTCGCATCCCTAATCATAACCCTTCTATAATCATTTAATAGATAGTAATCATGTATATTGTCATAACCAATTACCGAGCCCCTACACCCTTCTATGGTATCAGTATGTTCAAGGGTTGTCCCATCATATACCCAAATATCATCATAACTATTCGCTCCAACTAAAAGAACTTTATTTCTCTTCGAATCAAAAGACATATCGTTACCATGACCAGTTGGTCCATAGGATGGCGTACCAGGTATCTTAGTACTATAATCCTCACCAGTATAACCAAATACTAAACCATAATTAGGATTACCTTTATTACTGGAATAAAAAACTAAGCTATCATTAGTCATCGTAAAACCCTGTAGTTGCTTATAAACCACACCGCCATAAGTTTGCGGATCAAAAGCATATTTGTATAGATCAGCATTTTTTGCTAGCTCCGTAATATCCGTAACGTCCTGACTCGAACTAGCTATTTTTGTTTTATCTAGTATAATCATCGGACGAACTCCCCGCGTCCTCGTTACTTCTACTAATCGATTATTACCATTTTCGGTTATTGCATAAGCATAACCATTATCATCAGGATACAAATCCGAAGTCCACCATCCAGCATAGTTTACTTTAGTGCCATTATTATAATACATCGTATTAGCAACATATCGATATACTACAAAACCATCTGCATCGATACTGATATTACTTAAAGTCGGTTTCATTGTAAGCTCCATCGCATTTACGACATCATCTTCGCTCATTAAACCCAGCGTACCAGTATAATCTTTCCATACCGCTCTTGTATTCGCTAAAACATTCTCGACTTTATCAAAAGTAGTACGCGAAACATCGTGATCTAAAACTAATCGTAGTGTAGATTTAGAAGTAGTATCGTCATGGTCAACCATGAAAAAACGATAACAAGTCGTATTCTTATTCCAGAGTGTCCAATAGTTACGAACATTACAATTTTGGTTTCCGTTTACTGGATCATAATAAATCCAATCTTGAAACTCATACCTTGTATAAGAATTCGCTGCAAATGTATTATTCATCATACTACCGACAAAGCCAGCTAAACCAACACATACCATTCCAAAAGCTAAACAAAATCTCACTTTTCCTTTTTTTTGAATTTTCATTTTATTATAAAGCTCCCATAAACATAACCTTTATGGATATAATTATATTTATCGGAAAAGAAAAATCAACCCATAGCAATATTGCTTGTCTATTAGCATAGTTTCTGATTCTTCCTTAAGAAACTATAGATCACCAACTCGCCACAAATCACTAAAAGAACAAATATTATCATTACTCTTACATCACTCATAAATAACAAAGGAACAACGACTATCACTCTAGCTAACGCCTCAACTATCTGATAAATCAAATTATAGTGTGTCAAATCCATCCCATTTCGGTTTTCAAAATAGATTTTACTAACTGATTGTCTCTGCATCTTCTCAATTATACCGCCTATAAAATATATAATAAGAATAAAATAGTCAAAGAAGAATAACTTCAAAAAACATATCATAATGAATAAAACTGAACTTAGTATAAAATAATTCTTTTTCTGAATAATTCTTCCGTATAACAAAACAAATACGATTATCGCTAAACTACTAACCGCATTTACCGAGCCAGCCATCATATATGTATCTTTAACATAAAGCATAATAAAAATTGGAAAAATAAATGCCAAAAGATTATTAATCTCATATAATGAGAAAGCTAAATAATTTCTTTTGTCATATTTTTTTAGATTTTTTATTAATTCAATCTTCCGATTGGTTACTTTATTGCGAATGAACAATAGTGGCGTCACACTTAAAAACAATAACAAAGAAGAGATGATCGTCAAAGAAAAAGCGTTAAAACTATCCAATAATAATCCGCCTAAGAATCCTGCTAAAACCGAAGCAACCTCACCAACAACAACCATAACACTAAAAGGTTTCGACGAATCGTTTTGCGGCATCACTTCCGTCACATAATATCTTCTCGCTACCCAATACCCTCTTCTATAAAGCGAATATAATAATGATATTAAAACAATGTATAAATCACTATGCACTATATTGTTTAAGAAAATCTGTAATAACACGAAAAACAACACACCGATACACATTACAATTGAATATCCAAACTTTTCACCAACTTTTACATAACAATATGAAATAAGTAGTGCAAATAAATTTTCTAATAAATAAAACAATAATACTGAGCCAATCGAAAAACCATTCTTATATAAATATATAGAAATAAAAACTTCAATTAATGCTCTCGCAAACGTCGAGACAAATAGAAAAAAATTAAATCGTATTCGGTTATCCATCATTTAATTCCCTTAGACAAATAATCCTCGATCGCTTTAATATCAACTAGGTCTTTAGTTCTTTTCAACTTTCGTTTAAGTTCAAGTATACTATCTAAGCTTTCACATTTATAACCTTCAACAGTATCATATTTAACCTTATTAAACTCATCCATTACCTGGCATTTTTCAAACGGTACATAAAAACCATCGCCATCTTTTGGTGCATTAGCAAGGTCAAGTTTTTTTGCTAATTTATCAGAAAAACAAAAATCATAATCTGAAGCCTTTTTACGAATCCCTCTCAAAAGTAAAGAGCCCCCAGAAAGAATAATAAACTCTTCCTTAGGTAAATTCATTTTTCTTAGCCCATCAAGGTATTCCTGTTTATTCATTCTCTCCTCCGCCTATTTATATTTTACCACCATTCATAACCACGATACTCGAATTTCCCCACGAGTCAATATGCCTTATAAATAACTTCAATATAATTATTCCATAGCAAAAAACATACAAAAAGGCTCGGTCATAACCGAGCCAAAAACCTACAATTCAACCGGATGCCATCGGTTAAAAATCTTATGATAAAGATGCTCTATCTCGGCTTCATTCATGCTAGCTATTCTTTTGTTAGTCATACGAGATATTTCAGACGACATATTATCAGTATCGTCTAAATTTTGTTTTCCCAATATATCATGATAGTAAGCCGCTAATTCATCGCGCATCATTTCATATTTCGTTTTTTTCCTAATGAGCATATTTTCACCCCCCTTCCCAAATACTTATATATTATAACATATAATAACAATATCTACAAATATCGTAAGACACAATATTGTCCCTGACCTAATCAATAATATGTTTTATTAAATGTTAATCTCCAAACGTGATAAACTATATTCATGGAATCAGAGTTTATAAAGAAAATTGCAAAAGAAACAGAAAAAATCTCTCAAGAACAATTTGAAGTTCACCCAAAAGGCGATAAAGGCGATCTCGTTACAAATCTAGACATCAAAATCGAAGAATATTTAATTGCCAAAATTAAAGAAAACTACCCAGATTACACCATTGTTAGCGAAGAATTTAATTCAAACAACGCAGAGACCGACAACTGTTTTATTATTGATCCTATTGATGGAACAATTAACTTCGCAAACGGCTTGCCAATATGGGGTATACAAATTGCCTGTCGCAAAAACGGAAAAACAATCGCTAGCGTCATTAATCTTCCAAAAATAAACGAATTCTATTACGCCGATAAAACCGGCGCATATTTAAATGATCAAAAAATCTCAATCAAAGAAGTCTCAGTAAAAAATGCCCTCTACTCCATAATCGGGCACAACAGCGTCCACGATACCGAAAAAATGCAAGCCTATTCAAGAAACCATAGACAATTCGGAGCATCATGCGCAGTATTCGCCTTTATGGCAAGCGGTAAAATTCACGGTGTAAATTTCCGAGTAGATAATCCTTGGGATTATGAACCGGGATTATTCTTATGTAAAATGGCTGGGGCCAAAACTAAAAGCGTTCAAGGTTTTCATGCCGCAGCAATGAATCAAGAGTTTTTAGATATCTTAGAAAAAGAAACTTCTCTAAACAAAGCAAATTAGCTATTTTGTTATCTATTATTTGCCATCATCCTTTTTAAGTAGCAGTCTCTTTTGACCCAAAAATTCCTTTGCACTTACTGGACAATAATAACTAAAAAGATCATCTAATTTTCCCTCGTATTGCGCAAATTCTGTTTCCGCATTTTCTGGGCTGTGAATATAGTGGCTATATTTTTTCATCAATTCATCATCCTTCCTGAACTTCGCCCTTATTTCTTTTTATAAAATATTCAGTTGCAGTCATCGGATATCCCAATAATCGTCCAAGCTCACGTGCAGCCTCACCAACATGTCCTTCCTTTCTATTAATTTCAAACAAATCCTTCAATCGCTCGACTGCATCTTTTGTTTTTGCAACAAAGTATTGTATTTCAACATAATCAGAATCATTCTCACACTGTTCAACCTCTCTAATATAACTTAGCTCTAAATTAGTCAATATTTCCTCTATATCGTCACATACCTGCGTCTCTTCACCTTTTTTTGCGTATATCAAAAAATTAGTAGCCTGCTTAACGCCCTCAATTACACCAAGCAAGTCATATTTGCTATCATCTTGTATTTCAAAGTTAGAATCTAAATCTATGAAAACTTCTCTGTATTTTTCACATTTTTCACTAGGACCACTTTCATCTTCTTCTAAACCAACTTGCGACCAATCATAATCACCATTTAAAGATAGTCCATTAGCTTCTTTCATTTTTTAATTCTCTTCTCCCAAATTCTTCTTATAAAACCAAGAGAAAGTGTCGAAAGCGTAAAACCAATCACAGGCACCAACGAAGAAAGAAAAACATTAGAAATCTGCTGAATCGTAAAACTATAAATTATCACTACGACATAAGTCAATATACAAATACAAATCCTTCGAGTCCACGAAGTTTCCCACTTTTTATCTAACTCAACTCTAGCATTACGTATCTTAATACTATTTATTTCTTTTTCAATCTTCTCGTTATCCATGATTCTATTATATAACAAAACATTTTATAATTATGTTCATAACGATAAATGTCATAGACTTGTCTTAAATCCTAAAATCTAATAAATTATAATTGTTATATGTCAAATCCAATTTATTCAGTTATAGTTCCTAAAGAACTTTATCCTAAACCATCAAACCGAGAAATGACTGCTGCCTACATTTTAATTGACTTCTTCAATTCTGACATAAAATTTGTAATCAGAAACGACAATAAAACTCCAGACTTCTTAATAAAAGGAAGATATTGGGAACTAAAATCTCCAACCGGTAACGGTAAATATAATCTTCAACACGCACTGCGTAACGCAGCCAAACAATCGGAAAACATTATAATTGATGCTAGATTTTCAAAAATCCATATAAATAAGATAAAGAATGAGCTAAATTATCAATTTAAACGCTCTAGAAATATAAAACGCCTGCTTTTGATAGATAAACAGAAAAATATAGTTGAAATTTCACGATAAGTATAATATAATAAAACTATCGAAAGTCCGTCAGGCAACGCTGGATTGCGTAGGTTCGGGGCTTTCTTTTTTTATATTATTTTTCAGCATAGCATCTAAGCCAACAAGACTTAGTACCCTCATGGGCCTCAATTATAACTTTCCTAAAACCAGCCCCAACCATACATTCGTATAATTCATCTTTCGTCCAATATGAAAAATATCTTTTAGCTCCAATTTTCCCATCTCTGTCTACCCAATCTTCTTTAACCCCATCTCTACATTGCACACATAAGGCCAATCTGCCATAATTTTCTAAAGCTTCAAACATCTTTTTAATTGCTACTTTAGCCTCATTTTTAGTAAAATGCACCAAAACCGCCCAACAATAAATAAAGTCATATTTTTCTAAAAAATTATCTGTAATAAGGTTAAAATATATAGGCGAAAAACCTTCTTCTTTTAATAATTTTAGAAAGCGATTCGCGGCATCACTAACCACGATATTCTTATATCCTAAAGATTGAAATAATTTTGCATCTCTACCACCCGCCGATCCTACCTCAAAAATTTTAGCATCCTTAGGCAACCCCTTGAGATATTCTTTCAACTGAAGAACGTGTTTGTCATCATTATCTCTTGCTTTCGGATCATTTTTAATGTCGTTCTGATTTCTTTTTAAATATCTGTCACCAAATCTTTCATAAACTTCAATCGTTTGATCGTTTTCCCTACTCATGTTATATATTATAAATCAAAATATGCTATAATTATACTGACAATAACAGATATCACAGATTGGTTATGAATTTAAAGATCGGAATCTTGTATTTCTAAACCAACCTATTTCTTTTATCCTATTCTCCGTCAAAACAAAAACGGAAGACCATTAATATCAAAACAAAAAAAGATGCGCTTGATATAGTTCAATATCTTGGGCATCTTTTATAGCTAATATTATACTAAACTTCCTAAAACATTTCAAGGATTTCTTCGGATTTTGTTATGACAATCAGGTGGCGAATTTTACTGCGATGACTCATAAAATAATGATTGATATTCGAAAGAGCTTTAGTTTGATGCATTTTTATTCGTCTCAAATCAATAATTACGTTAGTCGATTGTTTCCTAGCGGTATGAAGATTATTTTTAATCGTATTCTTCCCGTCACCGAGCGGGCTTTTGAGCTCCCATTTCACACCTTTTACATTTAAGTCTGGTGTATGCTGACAAGATGGACGAAGAAAGACGATGTCGGTTTTAAAATAATTCGCAATCAGAATTGCAGCCGAAAGTTCATGCTCCTTCGGACGATTACGAAAATCGGTCTCGACAATAACTCGATACTTCATTCCGCGCATTATATCTAATCTACCTCAGATTTTCAACCCCCCTAACTGATTTAGTAACCGCGCCTATTTAATCTTCAGACCCAATATGTCCTTTTTTATTAAATCTATCCTCGTACTTCTTCAAAACTTTTTCCAAAGCAACACCTAAATCAACCCCAGCGCAATTAGCGGCCGAAACCAGCGAGAACAAAACATCGCCAAATTCAGATTCCAAATTGCCCGTCTTGCTAAACTCTTTTTCACCATAATCGGTGCCCTCAAGAATTTCTTTACCAAGTTCTCCAACCTCAGACGACAAATCAATAAACCTTGTTTCAATCGATCCCCCAAGATTATATTTAGTATTAAAATCATTAACATTTTTCTGAATACCATCCATACAGTATATTATATACCAAAATATGCTATAATTATACCCATAATAACAGATATCACAGGTTGGTTATGAATTTAAAGCTCGGAACCTTGAATTTCTAAACCAACCTGTTTTCTACTTTGCCATTCAAAAGATGATACAATACAAATATGAATAAAAAATTCAAAACAGCTCTTATTATTTTAGGTGTAATCGTACTATTGTCTTTGGCTTTTTACTTAGTTTCTCAAAACATAGTTATACAGGATTGCGGGGTATCTTGCGAATGCCAATACTCTCATAACGAAATGTGTAATTTGGTGGGATGTTCTCGCACCACTCTGTGGGATGAAATTATTTGCAAAGTCACACATCTGTTTAAGTAATTCTACATAGTGCAAATATGTTATAACAATTTAGTAATTATACAGGTTGGTTATGAATTTAAAGCTCGAAATCTTGAATTTTTAAACCAACCTATTTTTTATATTCCATTTATAACTAAAATCCATCTACCAAAACCAAATTGGAAAAATATATCGACAGAAAAAAGATAGGACTCGCCTATTCCGAGGCAAGTCCTATCTTAATAACTTAATTATATCAAAACTACTTCTTAAATTCAACTATTTTGCACTAACTCACCACATCGCTTACACTTTTTGTTTGTAAAATAGTTATCCCTATTGTAGCACAATATTCGGCTGGAGTGAGATAATTTAAAGCTTGGTGTGGACGATAGAAATAGCAGCTCGTTGCACCGTTTGTAAGTTTTTTGATGATGGGTGGCTACTGTGCTAGGGTAAAGGGTTTGCCGCTTGGCGGAGTGCCGTAGGTTGAAGTAGTTTTACCGTAGAGACGATTAGTTGTGTTGTTTATATTGTTTCCGTTGGTTCGAGGGATAGTGACGGACCAGGTCGTAGCGGAGGAGCCGGCATTATTAAACATACTGCTCATATTTGTTACGTTAGAAGTATTCCAGGAAGAGAGGTTAAGGGAGAAGGTAGTGGCGGAGTAGCCGGCATAAGAGAACATATTGCCCATATTTGTTACGTTAGAAGTGTCCCAAGAGGAGAGGTTAAGATTGAAGGTAGTGGCGGAGCGGCCGGCATAATTGAACATATAGCTCATATTTGCTACGTTAGAAGTATCCCAGGAAGAGAGGTCGCCGATGGACCAGGTGGTGGCGGAGCCGCCGGCATGAGAGAACATACTGCTCATATTTGTTACGTTAGAAGTATCCCAGGAAGAGAGGTCGCCGATGGACCAGGTGGTGGCGAAGGAGCCGGCGGAATTGAACATATAGCTCATATTTGTTACATTAGAAGTGTCCCAGGAGGAGAGGTTGCCGATGGAGAAGGTAGTGGCGGATTGGCCGCCGGCACTAGAGAACATCCAGCTCATATCCGTTACGTTAGAAGTGTCCCAGGAAGAGAGGTTGCCGATGGACCAGGTAGTGGCGGAGCGGCCGGCATTATAGAACATATAGCTCATGTCTGTTGCGTTAGAAGTATCCCAGGAGGAGAGGTCGCCGAGGGAGAAGGTAGTGGCGGATTGGCCGGCTTCATAGAACATACTGCCCATATTTGTTACGTTAGACGTATCCCAGGAAGAGAGGTTAAGGGAGAAGGTAGTGGCGAAGTAGCCAGCTTCAGAGAACATCCAGCTCATGTCTGTTACGTTAGAGGTGTCCCAGGAGGAGAGGCCGCCGATGGAGAAGGTAGTGGCGGATAGGCCGACACCAGGGAACATATAGCTCATATTTGTTACGTTAGAAGTATCCCAGGAGGAGAGGTTGCCGATGGACCAGGTAGTGGCGGAGTAGCCGGCATAAAAGAACATATAGCTCATATTTGTTACGTTAGACGTATCCCAGGAAGAGAGGTTAAGGGAGAAGGTAGTGGCGGAGTAGCCGGCATCATAGAACATATGGCTCATATTTGTTACGTTAGAGGTATCCCAATCAGAAATGCCAGAAATACTCGC
>JAZMZP010000009.1:0-10841 GCA_045586015.1 Candidatus Nanosyncoccus sp. | reverse complement strand
TACGCGCAAGTGTTAAAAAAATCTCACCTGATGACATTATAGTCCGCCGGAAGGGTGTACTAAGAGTCATCAATAAGAAAAAACCTAAGAATAAGCAAAGGCAGGGTTAAAAAATATGGCTAGAATAGCTAGCGTTGTGATTCCTTCCGATAAGCAAGTATGGATTGCACTTACTTATGTTTATGGGATTGGCAGAACAACATCAAAAGAAATCCTTGCGGAGGCTAAAATAGAGCCTACCACTCGGGTGAAAGATCTCACCGAGGCTGACGAACAAAAAATCAACGACATTATTTCGTCGAAATATCATGTTGAAGGTGATTTGAAACGCCTCGTGAGCAATAATATTAAACGATTAAAGGATATTAATTCCTACAAAGGTATTCGCCACAAGGCTAAATTGCCGGTTAACGGTCAACGTACCCGTACGAATGCGCGTACTCGTAAAGGTAAAGCGATCGCGGTTGGCGGAGCACAACCTAAAGCAGCGAGTAAAACTTAAGGAGTAAATATGGCAGAAGAAGAAATTAAAGATACGGCTGTCGTTTCAACTCCTGAGGTTGAAACTAAAGCTAGCAAAAAATCAAAAAAGATGAAACGCATTGTTAATGCCGGTGCGGTGCATATCCAATCGACATTTAACAATACAATCATCAGTGTAACCGATAAAAATGGCGGAGTTATATCTGCTTCGTCGGCGGGCGCGAATGGTTTTCGCGGTTCGAAGAAGGGTACGGCTTTTGCGGCTGGGGTAGCAGCGGAAAAAGTGCTTGAGGCGGCGAAGAAAAATAACGCGCTTAATTCGGTTGATGTATATGTGTCAGGAATTGGACTTGGACGTGATGCGGCGATTCGAGCGATCTCGACGGTCGGAATTAGAATTGACAGTATTACTGACGTAACCCCTATTCAGCACGGTGGTGTGCGACCTAAGGGAGAAAGGAAACCATAATGGCACGAGATTATACACCTATTGTAAAACAAAGTCGTCGTGAAGGTGCCGCTTTAGCGCCAAAAGCGCATAAGATAATGGCAAAGAAATCCGGAATTCCGGGTCAACACGGCGATAAAAGAGTCAGAGGCGGTAGTCTTTACCTCACTCAGCTTCGTGAGAAACAGAAAGTACGCCGAATGTATGGACTCTTAGAGAAGCAATTTGCTAAATTAATGCGAGAAGCTCAGAGAGCTGATGGTTTGACTGGCGAAAAATTGCTTGAATACTTAGAGCGAAGAGCGGATAATGTAGTCTTTCGTTCTGGGTTTGCATTAACTCGTCGTCAAGCGAGGCAATTAGTTTCTCACGGACATTTTCTATTGAACGGTCGAAAAATCGACATTCCGTCGATTAGATTAAACCCGGGTGATGTTCTAGAAGTGAAGTCGAAATCTGGTAAAACCGAATATTTCAAGAATCTTCCGAATATCATTGGAGCGTCGAGTGCTACTCCGCTTTCCTGGTTAAAGGTCGACGGTAAGAAGATGAAGATTGAAGTAACCGGACTTCCGAAACGCGAAGAAGCGGAAGCTGGTATTAATGAACAATTAATCGTTGAGTATTACTCACGCTAAGGAGAAAAAGAATATGACGACAAAAAATATTCACGAAGCAGCACTTGCTAGCGTAAAGGAAATCGGTGAGAATAGCGCTGAATTCGTTATTAAACCGCTTTACTATGGGTATGGTAATACTCTCGGTAATTCTCTCAGGAGAGTTTTGCTTTCGAGTGTAAAGGGAGCGGCAATCACATCGTTTTCGATTGAAGGCTCGACTCACGAATACACTGCGATTCCGGGAATTCGCGAAGATGTAGTTGATATAATGTTGAATCTTAAGAATATTCGTTTTAAGGTTCATTCTGACGCGCCAATTGAACTCACTTTAGAGATGAAGGGCGACAAGCAATCAGAAAAAGATGGCGATAAGAGAGTGGTAGCTGGCGATATCAAATTGCCGGCGGAAGTCGAAATCGCTAACCCGAATCAAGTGATTTGTCACATTGATGATCCGAAAAAAGTGCTTAAGATGAATTTCATCGTTGAAGCTGGACGAGGATATTTAACGATTGATGAGTCTAGTGAATCGAGAGTACATTCGGATATGATTGCGATTGACGCAGTTTTCTCACCAGTACTTCGAGTACGCTATAAAGTTGAGAACACGCGTGTTGGTCAAGATACTAATTTGCAACAGTTGACTTTGACGATTGATACGGACGGGACGATTACCCCGAAGGAAGCTTTCGAAGAAGCAGCTGCGATACTAGTTAATCAATATACTGCGCTTGCTGGATCGACAGTCGTAGAATCTACGCCGGCGCCGGGTGCACATAAAGAAGAGGATGACTCTGGTTTGATGCTTCCGATTGAAGAACTTGACTTATCGGCGCGGACGGCTAATGCTTTACTTAATAATGATATTAAGACGATTCGAGACCTTGTAATGCTTTCAGAGAGTGATTTGAAAGATTTGAAAGGTTTCGGGACGAAGGCGTTAGACGAAGTTAAAGAAAAGTTAATGGAGTTAAATATTTAATATGCATCGCCACGGATATAGAGGTCGAAAATTCGGCCGAGAAACAGATCAGAGAAGAGCACTAACTCGTGGGCTGATGTGTTCTCTCATTAAGGAACAGTCTATCACGACGACGCTCGCTCGGGCGAAAGAAATTCGTCGTGAAACTGAAAAATTAATCACGCGGGCGAAAAAAGGTGGACTTTCGAACCGTAGATTGATTATTTCGAGATTGAATGATCTCGAAACTGCAACTTTACTGATTGACGAAATTGCTCCACAGATTAAACGAGATTCTGGGTATCTTCGAATTGAACACGCTGGTTTTAGGCGAGGAGATAATGCGGAGATGGGAATAATTAGTTTTGTGGATGAGATTTCGTTCGAGAAAGCCAAAGAAGAGCCTAAAGAAAAGCCGGCAAAAAAGCCAGCCGCAAAAAAGGAGGCTAAGTAATGAAAACTTATAGTCAAAAAGGCGCTGAAATAAAACGTGAGTGGTGGACGATTGATGCGTCGAGTATGCCACTTGGAAAACTTGCAGTTGTGATTGCGGATAAGTTGATGGGGAAATCAAAAGTTACTTATACCCCTCATATTGATAATGGTGATTATGTTGTTGTGACTAACGCCAAGTATTTAGTTGTGACAGGTGATAAGAAAGTCCAAAAGAAATATTATCGTCATAGTGGATATCCAGGTGGGATTAAAGAGCTTAAATTAGAGGAAGTTATTGAAAAAGACCCGTCTAGAGCGATTGTCGAAGCTGTAAAAGGAATGCTTCCAAAAAATAAGTTGGCTGCTGAAAGACTAAAAAGGTTGCGTGTTTTTCCAGAAGCAGAACATGCACATGCAGCGCAAAACCCAAAGGAGATTAAATAATGGTAGCGACAAAGAAATATACTTATGGTTTAGGACGTCGCAAGGCGGCAACTGCAACCGCGCGCCTTTATAAAGGTAAGGGTGAGATTACGATTAATAATAAGCCAGCGTTAGATTATCTTTCTGGTAATAAGACTTATTTGGCGGAGATTACCGACCCGTTAGCTATTGCTGAGAAACAGAAAGATTATGATGTTTCTATTTTAGTTAAAGGTGGCGGATTAGCTGGACAAGTCGATGCGATTAAACTTGCGATTTCAAAAGCTTTAGTCACTGAAGCGGCCGATCTTCGTCCGATGTTAAAAAAGGCTGGAATGATGAAGCGCGATCCGCGTGAGAAAGAACGTAAAAAATACGGTCTTCGTTCAGCGAGAAAGAAAGAGCAGTTCTCGAAGCGTTAAAAATAAAGGTCTTGAAAAAACCACCCGTAAGGGTGGTTTTTGGTTGGACAGTTTCAGTTTCTTATTGCATCTGGATTTTCCCAATGATGCTTTTTCCGGAAACGATGATGTTGTCGTATTCCTTTGCATTTGCATCGATTGGCGATCCTTCATAGAACCAAGAATCACCAGATACTTTTTTGTCGCCGTTGATTCTGGTATTGGCAACTATGGCATTGCCATAAATTTTTGCATTGCCACTGATTTGTGAGCTGCCGGACACATTGGCTTTTCCGCAGACTTGTGCTTTGCCAGATATCATTGCCTTACCTGAAACTACAGATTCTCCGTAGATTCTACATTCACCAAATACGAATGTATTGGCGCAAACACGAGCTCTGCCGCAGACACGAGCTTTACCACAGAGCCAAGCATCATCATCGATAGACGCTGAACCATAGATTTTTGCATCATCATATAGTTTTGCGTCTCCAGAGACCTGGGCATTTTCGCAGATAATTACTCTGCCGTATACCCTGACATTACCAGAAACTATGGCGTAGCCGCAAATTTTAGCTTTGCCATATACGCGGCAATCTCCGCTTACCACTGCTTTGCCGTATACTTTGGTAGATTCAAGAATGCAGGCGCATTTTTCAATTACGGCATTACCGGAGATATGGGCATTGTCTTGAACTGTAGCCTTATCTTTAACCCTCGCGTTTTCTGTAACACGAGCCTTGCCGTAGACTTTGGCAGAATCGCCAACCCAGCATTCTCCGTTTTGAGATAAGTTGGATTCCGATTCAATCCAGCCGCCAAGATCTCCTTTTTTGACGCCTGCTAAACTAATGTCTCGTTCTGCTTTGATCCTCCGGACGATTATTCCGCCTAAAACCTTTGTCTCACCAGTAAAACTGTACTTCAAATGTACTCCCCCTTTTTAAAAAAATTAAACAAGACTTTTAGTCTCGTTCATTTCTTAGATGGTGGAGTGTAGGAGATTCAAACTCCTGACCTCCGCAATGCGAATGCGGCGCTCTATCAGCTGAGCTAACACCCCACATATCTAATTATATCATAATATATAGTGTTTTTGCAAGCAGTTATGCTTTTTAAATGCCCGGAACAGGGAATTTAAGAGAAAGAGTTCTGACTTCTTCTTTGATAGAATTTAGTTCTTTGGCATTGTTTTCTTCCAACTCTTTAACATTTTCCGTTTTTTGACACAATTTAGCGATTTTCTCCATCCATTCAGCGATTTTTATCATTTCTTTTTCGGCTAAGCCTCTAGTAGTAATCGCGGGCGTACCTAGACGAACACCGTTTGGTTTAAAGGCGCCGCCGGTATCGCCTGGCAAGGCATTGGCATTCAAGGTCAAACCTACGAGATCAAGAGCTTTTTCGTAGATTTTGCCATTTGTATTAAACGATTTTTTCATGTCGACTAGAATTAGGTGGTTTTCGGTCCCGCCACCTTGTAAAACGAAACCTCTTTTTATAAGTTCTTCTGCAAGCGTTTTAGCGTTTTTGACAATATTTTTAGCATATTCTTTAAACTCTGGTTTTAGCGCTTCGCCAAATGCGACGGCTTTTGCAGCGATAATATGCTCTAAAGGCCCGCCTTGGGTGCCTGGGAAAACAGCTTTATCGACTAGAGTTGGGATATTTTTTAAGGATTTATCTTCAATTTTCTTGAGTGGGGAACCGACGTTTCCCATAGTGAGAATTAAGCCGCCGCGTGGTCCACGGAGAGTTTTATGAGTTGTGGTGGTCATTACATTGAAACCAAATTCAAGCGGATTGTCGTGAACGCCGGCGGCGATTAGCCCGGCTACGTGAGCCATATCGGCCATAAGTAAAATTTCGTGTTTCCATTTTTTTTCAGCTTTTTTACGAATTTCGGCGACACGTTTGAAATTTGGTATTTTCATAAAAGCGGAATAGCCAACAAGAAGTAATTTAATGTCATTTTCAAGAGCGAGTTTTTCCATTTCGTCGTAATCGATGTCACCGCTTTTATCAGTTCCATAGGGGATGAATTCGTAGATTTTTGCACTACGAGTGACTGGGGAACCATGGGTTAGATGTCCGCCATGTCCGAGATTCATGGCGAGTACTTTGTCGCCGGGTTTAAGCCAGGCGAAATAAACAGCCTCGTTAGCATTGGCGCCAGAATGGGGTTGGACATTAGCGTGGTCGGCGTGGAAAAGGCGGCAAGCACGCTCAATTGCTAGCCTTTCGATGCGATCGACGTTAGTTTGGCCACCGTAATAACGATAGTTAGGCAAAACTTCTTTTGCGATTTTTTGTTCTGTCCAGTCGTTAAGACCCTCAAAATTGGGATAGCCTTCGGAATATTTATTGGTTAGAACGGAGCCCATTGCGGCTAAAACGTCTTTTGAGACGTAGTTTTCGCTTGGGATAAGTTCTAGCCCTTCGCTTTGGCGAATTTTTTCTTGATTAATCAAATTAAATACTAAATCTTTCATAATTTCTCCTTTAATTTTTTCTCTCGGCGGGTCCTGCCGGTTGTTCTCCTCCCCCAAAATTGGCGGCAATTTTGGGGGACCTCGCCTCCCGAAACCGTCACCCGCCGATGTAATGATATTGGACCATTTGAAATTCTAGACCATTTTCGGAGCCTTTCTTGATTACTTTTCGTTGATATTCAGATTTATCAAATTCAGGGAAAAAGATGGTCGCAGAGGCGTCGGTTTTATTGACTTCGGTTAAATAAAGCGTTCTAGCATAAGGGAGAAATTCGCGATAAATCATTCCTCCTCCGATAATGAAGATTTCTTCGTCGGTGTCTTTATTATCTTTAATAAATTTAGCTATATCTTTTATCACTAAATCTGGACCATTAACGTCGTCGTATGAGATAACGATGTTTTCGCGATTTTTGAGTTTTCCGGGTAAAGATTTCCAAGTATTAAAGCCCATAACGACCTTATGGCCGGTGGTTTTTTCACGGAAAAATTTCATATCTTCTTTGATATGAAAAATGAGGTCGTTATCTTTCCCGAGTTCGTTATTTTTTCCGACGGCGGCAATAATAGTAAACATAATTACTCCGTAACTGGCATTTTAATAGTGCCGAGGTTCTCGTAACCTTCTAGTTTTATATCTTTAAGCTCACGAGAATTATCAAAATCATAAAAGTTCTTGATTTCGGGGTTGAGCCATAGTTTCGGGGGTTTAGGTAGAGTTCCGGCTTTAATCGCAGCGTCATAGCGAGAAATTTGTTCTTTGATGCCATCAATTTGATTTTCGTAGATGTGGGCATCATTAGTGATAAATGTGAGTTGACCGGGTTTAACTCCGACGGATTGAGCAATAAGATGACAGAGCACGGAATATTGGACGATATTAAAGGGAAGACCGAGCGGGACATCGGAAGAGCGGGAAGTAACGAGAACATTAAGACGTCCGTTAATGAGGTTCCATTGTGAATTCCAGACACAGGAAGGCAAAGCGGCGGTTTCTAGCCACTCGTTTTGCCATAGAGAAAGCACCATACGGCGATTGCCGGGGTTGGATTTTAGAGTTTCAATTAAATTATCGATAAGATGGTATTTATTAACAATCCAGCCATAGGCGGTACCGATGGTGTGGGCGAAATCTTCGGCTGGAGCGTTAGGATGGTTTTTGGCGAAAATTTGATTAATGTTACGGCCTTGGTATTCGCCAGATTCCGAGATTTCCCATTCATTCCAGATTTTTACTTTACGGTCTTTTAGCCATCTAACGTCGTTAGAAGCGACTTGATAAATCCAGAGAATTTCGAGGACGGCTGTTTTGAAACCGACTTGTTTTGAGACTAAAATTGGAAATTCTTCTTCGAGATTGAATTGTAAGACTTGGTGTGGAAGGCGGATAGTTTTTGCTTCAGAGGCGGCTTGGGCGGTATGATCTGGAATGGCGGAAGCGACAGAAGCGCTGCGTTTGTCGGTTTTTTGGTAATTGGTAATTTTTTCGCCCTGTTTCAAGATACGGCGACAAAGATTGATATATTGATCGTCGAATTTGCTCATTTGACCTCCATTTTCATATCATTATATCACAAAAAACCCCGAAAACAATTTTCGGGGTTTTTAGGGAGGGTTAATAATCTTTTTCGCGCCAATTGTACCATTTTCCGCGGACTTGGAGCGTTCGCATAATGATAAGGCTAGTAAAAAATCCGGTTTCATCATAGTCGATTAATTTCCTAGCTTTAAACCAGTCGATAGTCCACATTTCGCTTGCGCGATATAAGCCGCGGACTTTTCCGTCGCAAATAGACATTTCTTCGAGGTCGCGCTTTGAGGCGATTTTGTTTTTTGGGCCAAGTAGTGGCGGATTGTTATACCGATCACATTGGAGAGTGATGATAATTGCGGATACTTTATCTGCGCAATATAATAACTTTCCAATACGAGAGGATTTTTCATCCATTTCCTCGAGTAAGCGACGAATTCTGTTTAATGATTCAGGATCTTGCCAATGGTATTTCCGGAAAAATATGTTGTAATAGAAACGTTCACTGACTTTTTTATCACAATCATCTGTGAAACCGTTGTCTGGTTTATCTCCGATAAGATTTTCAGGGAGATCGTGAAGACGAGCGGCCTCCATAATTTCGCGGTAAGAATAGCCTTCTTTTAATAACTCGGACTCTGTTTTATAGAGAAAACTTAAAGCACGATCGACGATCGTTATCATCAGATTCGTATGCGCTCCTACTGATTCAAAGGCACGTTTATCTTTGGTTAGTTTATAATTGTTGTTGAAAGAGCGGAGAACTAATGATGATTCCGCAACTTCAGCGATTTGATAGGAAATGTCTCCAATCTCGTTTGCGTTTGGAAGTTTCCAAGGTTTACCGGTCAATTTTTTTTCGTTTTGAATTATTTTGATATATTCTTGTTCGGCTGACAATTCATATCCCTCCTTTAAAAGTACGCCTCCCTATCTGTTAAATATAGCATTAGTTGACAATTTCGTCAAAGTATGCTATAATGATAGTATAAATTGGTCATAAATGGAGTTAATATGGCGAAACGCCTATTTTTGTTACTAATTTCAAGTTTGATTGAGGTGGCTTTGGGAGCTAATTTTCTGTCAGCGACAGATACAATTACGACAAAGTCGCCGGGTTTTGATGCTGTCGAAACGGTTTTAGAGCCGGAAATAGTAGAAAATAATGCTACTGAGGTGTCAAATGAGCCGATTGTTATTGCTACTGATCAGGAATACGTGGCACCTGCTCCGAGGAATTTTACCGTCACAGTGGTAACTGGGGATATTATGGGGGACGGTTTGAGCTATTTTGATATTTATCGAACTGGTAAGTTTATTTATGCGCATAATTCGTCGAATCTGTTCGGTTCTCTGGGTAGTTTAAATTATGGAGATATTTTTACAATTACAGAGGCGGGAGTAACACGAAGTTACCGGGTAATGGATAAGGTTATTTACGAAAAAGCGGCAAATGGGTATTTGAATGGAAGTAGGGCGGTTACCAAAGCGGTCGAATATGAGGCGAATGGTTATGATATTTCGATGATGACTTGCTACGGAACGATGTATGGGAATGGGGATGCATCGCATCGTTTAGTTTTGTTTGCAAATGCGGTTTAAGACGTGGTAAAATAAGGGTATAATGAAGCGAAAATGGCTTTTTCTAGTCGTGCCCCTATTATTGGTTTTTTTGGTGGCGGAAGGGTTTTTGCTCCGGCTTGATTTAACGAAAAAAAATGAAGTTGAGGGAATTGACGGGCTTCCGGTAATGAAAATTACTTTGAACGAGACGACATTGGATGAAATACGCTCGAATAGTAAAGAAATAAAGTACGAAGGGAATAGTATAGAGTTTACGGTCGACGAAAGAACGGAGTATTTTTCTGATGTCCAGATCAAAGGGCGGGGGAATTCGACTTGGGGTGGAAATAAAAGGCCGTTTCAGATTAAATTTGATAAAAAGGTTGATTTGTTGGGTTTAGGGGCGCGAAAAAAATATGTACTTTTGGCAAATGCGGTGGATAATTCTTTCGTGAGAAATGCGATGATGGTAAAAATGTCGGGAATGATTGGTGAGCAATATCGTATTCTTGGCGAGCCTATTCAGCTTTATATCGATAATGATTATCAGGGTTTGTATTATCTAACGACTAAAGCGGAAATTGGGAAGAATGCGGTTGATTTAAGAGATCGGCTTGGGGTACTGATGGAACTTGATAGCCTGCATCAAGGGCCAGATGATTGCAAGATTACTGGGTTTGGTGAATGTTTGATTGTGAAAGATGCAGTTTTTGAAGGTGATGAAGAAGTTCTTAAGGAGGCGACAGATGATTTTTTGGCTAGCTTTAACAAATTAGAAGTAGCGGCAAAACGCGGGAATTTTAAGAAGCTAAGTGAAGTGGCAGACGTGCATTCATTTGCGGAGTATTTTCTAATTTCGGAATATGCGGTAAATCCGGATGCTTTTGTTTCAAGTTTTAATCTCTATAAAGATGGGAAAGATGATAAAATCCATGCGGGACCGTTGTGGGATTATGATTATGCATTCGGGAATCGGAATTGGATTTGGGCTTCAAACGAAGACTATTTTTCTCCGACTGAGACGATGGTGCGAAAGAAGGAAGTAACTACGGGAGATAGAGATAATAATGAAATGACAAAGTTGTTTTATTATTTGATGGATATACCGGAGTTTAGGGCGGAAGTTGAGCGAATTTATCAAGATAAAATTTCGGGGCGAAAAACTGAGTTGTTAATGACAGTCTTAAGCGAGGCAGCAAAAGTTAGAGAGGCAGCAGAAAAAGATTCTGAAAGATGGGGGAAAGATAAAAAAATCTTTTATAGGGAAGTGAAGTATCTTTTGGATTGGTTGAATAAGAGGTATGATTATTTTGAAGAAGAATACGGTAAAAAAGAGTGGGATTTTAAATCCGGTGTGATATAATGGTGGTATGGGGCGTTAGCTCAGTTGATTAGAGCGCTACTATGGCATAGTAGAGGTCATGAGTTTGAATCTCATACGCTCCACCAGAATTCTATGAAAACTATTTTAACTGGAATTAGGT
>JAZMZP010000008.1:0-23628 GCA_045586015.1 Candidatus Nanosyncoccus sp. | reverse complement strand
AGACCGCTTGGCCTCCGACTTAGGATGGCAGTTGGGATATTGAGCTTATTAGCAATCTTATAGATGGGGAAATTACTTCTATTTCTACGCTCTCGGACGGTAGCGCTTTAATTGCTGGACTTAGTGGGGTTCTATATAATGTCAAAAAAATGGATGGCAGTTGGGATATTGAGCTTATTACCGAGTTTAAAGATGGAAGAATTACTTCTATTTCTGCGCTCCCGGACGGTAGCGCTTTAATTGTTGGATTTAACGGGGCGGCTCTATATAATGTCAAAAAAATGGATGGCAGTTGGGATATTGAGCTTATAAAGGAGTTTAGAGACGACAGGATTTTTTCTATTTCTACGTTACCAGATGGTAGCGCTCTAATTGCTGGCTGTCTGAAGCCTCTATACTACGCTACGAAAAATGATGGCGGTTGGAGTTTTGAACTTATTGATAAGCTTCACGATTGCGATAAGAGAGATTTTCTTGGAGACTTTGGTTCCATTACCCCACTCCAGGATGGTAGCGCTCTCGTTAGCGCTAATTATATTGATGCGAGCGGATCCTTATCTCATATTATTCCCCCAATGAAAAACGTTAAGATTCTCAAACAGCGCTTAGGCGAAATAATAGAAAAAGGAAATCATTAGCCATGAACTGCCAAGAATTAAAACAAGATATAGAAAAACTAGAAAGCTTATATAGTCAGTTTAAAAATAAGTATGAATTATCTAGTGAATCAGGTTTAGGTAAAATTGAATTAACTAATATATCAAATGAAGCTAATGAAAATGTTGATGAAATATTAGAACGTTATTTGCCTGATTTTAAAGAACATAACCCAGAACTATTTAGTTGGCAGATTAGTGAGAGGATTGAAGATTTTGGTAGGGATAATGTTTACCGTATCTTTGTACTTCCTGATGGTGGCGTTTTTATGACTGGCTATGGTCCCAACGTTCATTATGCCACGCGAAACCAAGATGGCGGATGGGATATCAAAAAAAGAATTGGTGGGTTTGACAAAGAAAGGAGTATAAGATCTATCTCGACACTTTCCGATGATGACCTTTTGATGGGTGGGAAGTACTTATATCACGCTACAAAAAAAGATGGAGGTTTTGATGTGGAGCTTATTGGTAAATTTGGTGATGGGATTGAACTCGCTAATTCTCTTTTGCCACTACCAGACGGAAGTATTATTGTGGGCGGTGATAGTGGGACACTAGGTTGCGTCACTAAAGAAGGTAATAGTTGGAATATTGGGATTATAGGCGAACTAAGGAATGAAAATGGGGAAGTTGAAAGAATTGAATCTATTTTAGCATTACCGGATGGAGATATTCTTATTATTGGTAGGCATCGCTCTTTAAAATGCGCTACGAAGAGCCAGGGTGGAAGTTGGAAGCTTGACGATAAAAATGGCCGTACTCCTGTTTATCCTGCATGCACTTTTTCTCTTCCGGACGGCAGAGCTATTATTGCTGGTGTTCGAGGCGGTTTGTTTAGCGTTCAAAGAAAACAGGATGGGGATTTTAGTATTGAAACAATCGACAATTCACAAACTAGGATTGATAAGATTAGAGCTATCTCAGTTTTACCAGATGGTAATATCCTTATTGGAGGATCTAATGGAATCTTGTATAATGCTATGGAAAAACAGGGTGGTGGATTGAGCTTTGAGCCTATCAGTACGCTCTACAACGTGAGAAATGAACCCGGAAGAATCAATGCTATCTCTCAGCTCCCAGATGGCACTGTTCTTATAGGGGGTGATGAAGGACTTTTGTTCCATGCTACTCCCCCTATAAAAGATGCTAAAACCATGAGGCGACATCTAAATGAACTAATAAATAAAGATAACCAATAATTATCAATACCATAAGGTATGCCCACCCTTACCTGAGGGTTTTTTGATGGCTAGTAATTCCTAGACAATTAATAGAGTTAAGCCATAATATAGTAAGACGGCTAGGCCAAGTGAGACCAAAAGAACAATGAAGAATAGCCAAAACTTATGGTGTACCCTTTTACATTTCATCAGTCCACGAATAACGAACATTAGAGGTATTATTAGTAAAATCGACGGAATAACGTCTACAGGAAGAAAACACGGCTTTCTTTCGGAAAATATTGCCGGGCATATCTTTTCTGCATCACAGTGATAGAATACTTCACAGTTATCGTTTTGGTGAAAAAGCGGCAAAACGATAATTGTCGATAGAACCACAATAATACTTATCACAATTGCCTTTAAAAAATCGCGGCGAATTGATGGATCCTTCACATAAAACGCATAGATTACACTAAATAGAAGAATGGCTAACGAGAAGAATAACACTATTGGGGCCACTGTTAGATCTAGGGCGTTGTATTCCATGATTATATTATAACATGTATTTATCATGGTTATGCTTGCGATGGTGTGTTATATTATTAATATGGCTAAAAATTTAGTAATAGTAGAGAGCCCGGCGAAAGCGCATACGATTGAGAAATATCTCGGGGGCGATTTTAAGGTTTTGGCGTCGGTTGGGCATATTCGGAAAGATACGAAGGTTGATAAAGAAACTTTCGACGTAACTTATGAAATTGACCCGGAGCATAAAAAAATCATCACGGAATTAAAGAAAGAAGCAAAGAATGCTGAAAAAATCTGGCTTGCGACGGATGAAGACCGCGAAGGTGAATCGATTTCTTGGCATCTTTTAGAGGTTTTAGATTTGCCGAAAAACACCGCGAGAATTACTTTTCACGAAATTACAAAACCAGCATTAGACGAGGCGATTAAAAATCCACGGACAGTCGATATGGATATGGTTTCGAGTCAGCAGGCGAGACAAACTTTAGATATGCTAGTCGGATATGATTTATCAGATATGGTGCGAAAAAAGGTCCCAGGAGCGATTTCGGCGGGGCGAGTACAATCGCCAGCACTTAGATTAGTGGTCGAACGCGAAAAACAGATTGAAAAGTTTGAATCGAAGTTTATCTATAAGATTACAGGTAATTTTAAAAACGGTGCCGAATTTAATGCTAATTACGACGGGGAAGCACCAGAGGAAGAAAAGAGCGCAAGAGAACTACTAGAGCGACTTTCTAAAGCCGATTATAAAGTAGAGGATGTCGAGGAAACTGAGGGGGCGAAGGCGGCGCCAGTGCCGTTTACGACCGCTTCTTTACAGATTGAGGCGAATGCGAAGCTCGGATTTACAGCCAGGACGACAATGAGTGCGGCACAGGGGCTTTATCAAGCGGGTTTGATTACTTACCATAGAACCGACTCGCTAAATCTCTCAAAACAGGCTCTCGGAGCGATTTCGGGCTATGTAAAGGCTAATTTTGGGGATAAATATCTAAAAACGCGGAATTTTAAGACTAAAGACGCTTCCGCACAAGAAGCTCACGAGGCGATTCGTCCGACCGACATTAATAAAACTGCGGCGGGGAAAAATGATTATGAGAAGCGGCTTTACAAATTAATTTGGGCTCGAACAGTTGCGACGCAGATGGCGAATGCGAAGATTGCGAAAACCGCGATAAAACTTTCGCACGATTTCATTGCAAAGGGCGAAGTAGTGATTTTCGACGGGTTTTTGAAGGTCTATGGAAAATCGAAGGATTTAGAGCTACCTAAACTCAAGAAGGGAGAAGCGGTTTCTTGTCTAGAACTCGTGGCAAAACAGACCTATTCGAAGCCACCGGTAAGATATACTGAAGGTTCGCTGGTTAAAAAGCTCGAAGAGCTCGGAATTGGGCGCCCGTCGACTTATGCTTCGATTATGACCGCAATTCAGGCTCGTGGGTATGTCGTTAAAGGAGAATCTGACGGGGAGATGCGAGAGATTGTTGAGTTAGTGGCGAAAGAGGGAAAAATAGAGAAAAAAACGATTGAGGAGAAATATGGGTCAAACAAGGGGAAATTGATTCCAACCCCGATTGGGGAGCTAGTTTCGGGATTTTTAACAGATAATTTCAAGAATATTGTTGATTATAAATTCACGGCGAATATCGAAAAAGACCTAGATTTGGTCGCGGAAGCAAAATTGGAGCGCGTAAAGATGCTCCGAGATTTCTATAAACCATTCAGAGATACAGTTTTAGTCGCGAACGGAGTTGAAAGATATAATAACGCGAGACTATTGGGGCACGATCCGAAAACCGGAAAGCCAATTTATGCGAAAGTAGGGAAAAATGGTGGTTTTATTCAACTCGGAGATAACGAGAAAGAAACAAAGGAAAAACCACGCTTTGCACCTTTACCGAAGCGAAAATCGGTCAAAACTGTGACCTTAGAACAGGCTTTGAAACAGCTAGATCTTCCGACTCTGCCGCGAATTTTGGGGAAGGCGCCAGATGGGGCGGAGCTAGTTGCAGCGAATGGTCCGTTTGGGCCGTATCTAAAAGGCGGGAAATATAATATTCCGATGAAAGACTTGGACCCCTATACGGTTTCTCTTGAAGAGGCTTTGCCGCTTTATCAGGCTAAAATCGATTCAATCATCGCAGATTGGGACGAAATTATGATTATAAATGGGGCATATGGGCCATATATTAAAGGTCCGGGACGAAGGAATAATGTCAAAGTGCCAAAAGATTTAAACCCGAAAAAAATTACTCTAGCTGAGGCTAAAGAGTTGCTCGAGAATAAGCCAAAAACCGCCAAAAAGACCACGAGAAGAGGTAAGCGTGGCGGTCGAAAAGCTAAAAAATAGTTCTTCTATAATTTTCTTTTACAAATGTAAAAAATGTGCTACAATAAAATTGAATTGAAGATAATTTCATAGTTGACATTATGCTAAACTTATGATATTATAGTACAAATTTATCATTATAACTGAGGTGGGGCGAGGAAAAAATTTAATGGACCAAAATGCGGAAATCCTAAAAAATGCAATAGACGGAAGCTTAAAAATCATTGAACAAGATCGCGAAAAAGAAATCATTTCCAGAAGATTCGGGCTTACCGGTACGAAAGAAACCCTAGAACAAATTGGTGAAATGCTCTCGATTACAAGGGAACGAGTTAGACAGCTAGAAAAAGCTATTTTGATTCGTCTTCAAATTTCCGCGGAAGATGGTCAAATTAAAGAACTCGCAGCCGCTGAAAAGATTTTGATTAGAAATTTAACTGAGATGGGACGAGTAGCAAAAATCTCCGATCTCGCTGATAAGGTTTACGGAAGAACAGCAACCGCGTCTGAGAAAACTGGTATTTATTTTATTGCAACTTTTTCTAAGAGCCTTGCGGTCGTAGAAGAAAATGATAAGTATAATGCGGCGGTCGGGATTGCTGAATATGGGGATAGTAAGGCGATACGGGAAAGAGTTGACGAGATTGTTAAGGTCATAAAAGAGAATAAAGCGCCGATGACGCTTGATGAACTTGACAGTAAATTAAATTATGAGCACCCTGACCATATAAAAGCAGTAGCGTCAATCTCGAAGTTACTTGCAACCTTGAACGGAGTTTGGGGGCTTGCGAAATGGCCGGCAGTAAATCCGAAAAACATTCGTGATAAGATTTTTGTGATTTTAGAATCAAAGAAGGAACCGATGCATTTCTCGGAAATCGCAAAAGAGATTAAGGCGTCGAATTTCAAGCGAAAAAATGTCACTATTCAGGCAATTCATAACGAATTAATTAAAGATTCGCGCTTTATCTTAATCGGGCGGGGAATTTACGCGCTTTCTTCTTGGGGTTATAAAAAGGGTACTATTTCGGAAATTATTACTTCTATTTTAGAGAAATCGAAAGAGCCTTTAACGCGCGAAGAAGTCGTGAAACAAGTTCTAAAGGTGCGCAAAGTTAAAGAAACAACGATTTTACTTAATCTTCAGAATAAGAAATTATTTAAAAAAGTTGATAAGAATTCCTATACATTAGCTTAATATATGATAAAATATAACTATGGAGAATGTCATACATTTTATTTTAATGCCAATATTCTGGATTCCGGCAGTAGCGATTTTGGCGTTTTTAACTTATAGAAACTACAAAAAACTGAATAAATTGAAAGTTTTAAATGTTGATTCAGTTCTTTTAATGTTAGAGATTCCGCGCGAAAATGACAAAAAAGAGCTTGCGGCGGAACAGCTGTTCGCGAGTTTACACGGAATTTTAAGAGATAAACACGAACTTAAAAACTCTGGCGGGGTACAGGAACATCTATCGTTTGAGATTGTTTCGACAGCGGGGCAAATTCGGTTCTATGTTTGGACGCCGAAAGTGTTACAGAGTTTCGTTGAAGGGCAGATTTATTCCCAATACCCGACCGTTCAAATCTATAAAATGAATGAGGATTATGTTGACGATCGGACGAAGTATCCGGTTTGTTATTCGGCAGAACTCGGCTTAGTTGATAATGAAGCTTTACCGATTAAAACTTTTGATAATTTCGAGGTCGATCCGCTCGCTGGGATTACGGGGACTTTGGCGAAATTGAGTCCCGATAAGTCAGAGGAGCTTTGGATTCAGATTCTCGCGCGTCCGATTCCGGATGATTGGCATAAAAATACGACCGACAAATGGATTCAGAGAGTCAAATCTGGACGAAGAACGCTTTTTAGTGGTACTGGAATTGACTGGGTTTGGTTGGTTGAGGTTTTAGGGGCACTCTTTAGACCGCCGGCGGGAGGGACTAATTCGGAAGTGACGGTTGAGTTGTCTGAAAGAGCAAAAACCCAGATTGCGAAGGCCGAAGAAAAGGCAACGAAGCTTGGTTATGAAGTAAAAGTACGTCTGGCTTATCTAGGGCAGAACCAGACCGATGCAAAACTTAATATGCAGGCACTCGTTGGGACTTTTAAACAGTATAACTCGACGAATTTGAATGGTTTTAAGCAAATTGGTGGAAGTTTTAATGAGAAAGATTTGGACGCTTATAAGATGCGTCAATTCTCTGATCGCGGTTTTATCTTAAATATTTCGGAATTGGCTTCAGTCTACCATCTGCCGCATACTTCGGTCGAGACGCCGAATATCGTCTGGGCATCCTCTAAGACCGCTGAGCCGCCGGCGAAATTGCCGGTTTTAACTGGAAACACCTCGAATGATGAGAATATATCGGCTTTCGGTTTGACGAATTTCCGGGGGATTAATCATCAATTCGGATTACTCCGTCGCGATCGCTCGCGTCACGTTTATGTTATCGGTCAAACTGGGGCAGGGAAAAGTGGTTTGCTCGAACTCTTAGCTCTATCTGATATTTTCTATAATCAAGGTTATTGTATTATCGACCCGCACGGCGATTTTGCGATTGATAATTTACGTTTTATTCCGGAATCGCGAGTAAAAGATGTAGTTTATTTTAATCCGGCAGATACGGCATTCCCGGTCGCCTTTAACCCGCTCGAAGTGAGCGACCCGGCGAAAAAACCAAATATTTGTTCGGAAGTGATTGGGGTTTTAAAGAGAATGTTCGGCGATTCTTGGGGTCCGAGGCTTGAACATATCTTACGCTATACCCTTCTAGCTTTACTAGACCGCCCAGAAACGACTTTGCTCGATATTTCACGACTTTTGACGGACAAGGAGTTCCGAAAGGAAACTTTAGATTATTGTAACGATGTAACGGTTTTGCAGTTCTGGAAGCACGAATTCGGGCAGTGGAATGAAAAACAGGTAAACGAATCTATTGCGCCAGTTTTAAATAAGGTTGGGGCGTTCACGGCGAACCCGATTATTCGAAATATTATCGGTCAGGCTAAATCGTCGTTTGATATTCGGAAGATTATGGATGAAGGGAAGATTTTAGTAGTAAATCTTTCGAAAGGTTTGATTGGCGAAGATAATGCGGGGATTTTAGGGGCGTTCCTCGTAACGAAGGTGCAACTTGCGGCGATGTCGCGCTCAGATATTCCAGATGTAAAAGATAGACGGCCGTTTTATTTGTATGTTGATGAGTTCCAAAACTTTGCGACTGAGTCCTTCGCGGTGATACTTTCTGAGGCGCGTAAATATGGCTTAAATTTAACTGTTGCAAACCAATATGTCGCCCAAATGACCGACCAGGTTCGCGATGCGGTGTTTGGGAACGTTGGAACAACGATTTCGTTTAGGGTTTCGGCTGATGATGCCCCGATTTTAGTAAAACAATTCGAACCGACATTTGAAGAGTCTGATATTATTCAGCTCAATAATCGGCATTTCGTTATCTCGATGATTATCAACGGCGAGAAAGTGCCGGCGTTCTCGGCGACGACTCTCTCGATTCCTGAATCGCCGAATGATAATATTGACGCAATTATAGCGCATTCAAGAGATAAATTCGCGCGTCCGCGACTAGAAGTCGAGGCGGAGATTCGAGCGACGATTGAGCAATCGGAAAAATATAAGAAAGAATTGTCGGACTCTGGACGCCAGGAAGAGCCTAAATTAGTAATTAAGACTAACGAGAAGCCTGTTTTCCGCCCAGTGAATGGCTCTTCTCGTCGTACCGAACAAAGACCGAACTTAAAAACCTCGACGCCTCAGGCAGACTTTAGGCGACAAAAGTTAAGCCCGAATGCCGCTGAAGGCAAAGAAAGACTCGGATTAAAAGATTTGGCGAAATTAGTTGAACAAAATCAGCCAAAAGAAGAGGGAAAGAAACCCGAGGAAAAGGGGAAAAATAAGGCAGAAAATACGGAAAATAAGATCAAAAAGGGAAAGAAACGCTTTGAAAAGAAGAATAAAACCCAAAAATCTACTCCTGTAGTTCCCTCTGTTAAACCAGAGGTAGAATACCAGGAGAAAACCCCTGTTACGATAGAGCCTTCACATAATCCGGTCTCTCTGTCGACCCCTGTTAGACGGACGGATAACTATGTAGAGGTTGATAATTCGGTAGACGGAATTTTATCGATAAAACATTAAACAGACCAGAAGAGAATTAAGAAATTAAAAAAATGGGGAGGGTCAGAAAATTTTTTGTGGGCAGATGGGCGGATTTACCAATCGTCTTTTCCGCATAGCTTTAATGTCGCACAATATAGATTTTAAGACATTACGCTTATGGTAAAAAGACGGTTAAGTTATCGTCTAAAATGAGGAGAGAACTGTCTGAATATGGTTTTTAAAGGATGGGGACTTGTTTTGTTAGTCGTTATTACAAAATCCGGCAGATGCTCACGTTTTACTCGTTAATTGCAACTATTCTATTAAATAATCAACCTGGTGCCCAATAAAATACAAATCGTTTATAGAGCACTCAGGATGAACGCTCGCATAACTGGGATTTTGTAATAACTACAACATAACAAATCTGTTTATATCCTTTAAAAACCACATTTAGACTTTCTAAAACTTATTAGCGATTAGCTGTCACCCCTATAAATTTCGAACTCTGACTGGATTTTTGGCCAAAGTTTTCCACATTTGACATTTCCCCATTTATATTTCCCTTTTTTGTGTTTTTCCCTGTTTTTCGGCAAAATCCTAGGCGCTGATTTTAATTCAACTATTTCGTTCCGAACAAAAACCGAACATAGGGGAGGGCATAATCAGAATTGTTTTTAACAGGGGTAGACCCCTGTTAAATTAGCTGTTTGCTTCCCTCCCTATTTCCAATAAGCTTTACCGTCGATGCGGACGTCGATGTATTCGAAATTCTCAATTTCCCTCTCTGAAAGATAGCGGAGCATTCTGTCGGCATCTTCGACGGAAACGGCAGAATCGCGGTCGATTGTCAGTTTAATATAGCCGGAAACGTCTTCAAGATAGAAATCGACTTCACGGATAGATTGGGAAGGAATAACGACTTTAACGGGGCGGTAGCCTAAATCGCGAAAATCTTTTTCGGCGCGGCCGATATAGGAAGTCATTCGGGCAGTGATTTTTCCGTTTGACGAACTAGTGGCAGCATCGATAACCTCAATGGTCGGAGTGTAATCAGTATCTAATTCTTCTTCTAGAACGCTTGGCTCTTCGTGAATGATTAAGCTTTTGAATAAAAGAACAAGAATAGCAGCTAAGGCGCAAAAACCGATAATCGTAAGAAAGACGCGGAGGGCTTTCTTCTTTTTGTCTTTTTTCCGAGCTAGGGCTCTTTCGTTCGCGGTTTCAAGCTTTTCCCTTTTCTCGCCAATAGTGCGGCCGAGTTTAAAGGTCGATTTACGATTTTCACGACGCTTAACTAATTTTGGCGGCGTCGGTACTGCGGGAGTTTCAACTGCTTCCTTTTTCCCCACCCTTAAGCCTCCTCCAGGATTATTTTAGCAAGACGAGAAGCGGCGTCCGAACGCGCTTCTTCGTGAAGACGGTCAGCCATATCGGCACGAAGGCGAGGCGATTTTACGAGATGACGAATAGCTTCGAGCAAATTATTCGGGTCTTTTAACATATCGGAGTCTTTTACCATTACGGCGGCTTTCAGTTCTTGAAGACGCTCGGCGTTTTTTAGCTGATGGCTTCCAGGAAGGACCTCAAAAGGCACTAAAATCGTCGCTTTCTTTAGGGCTGCCATTTCGGCGATAGTCGTTGCACCAGCACGCGAAACTACAACATCGGCCGCACCCATAAGTTCATCCATAGTCGTATTAAATTCCCACATCCGGAAGTTCGAATCGAGGCTGGCCTTTTCCCAGTTTTCGTATTTTTTCAGGTCAATCATATTTTCATAATGTTTTCGGCCGGCAATCAGTCCGACAGAAGTGAATTTAAGCAGTTCCGGAAGAATGATGCGCGTAATGTCGTTCAGGTTTTCGGAACCCTGGGAACCGCCGGTAATAACTACTAGGGGTTTTTCGGGATTAAATGAGAAGGCTTTTTTAAGAGCAAGCTGTTTGGTCGGGCTGACAGCCTTAAACTCGACACCGACCGGAATGCCGGTCCAGACATAATTAGGGTGTTTTTCTAAGACTTCGTCGGATAAAGGCGCGCCGAAGGCAACTTTCTTAGCTTTCTTCATTAAAATTCGGTTCGCAAGCCCCGCAACGACATCAGATTCGTGAATAATATAAGGGATTTTAAAGAGGCGTGCGACGAGCCCAACCGGAAGACAGACATAGCCACCTTTTAAGAAAATCACATTCGGGCGAGACTTTTTCGGTAAAAGACGGAAGAAGCTAGTAATAAGGCCGGCGATAAAGCCAAAAAAGCCAATAATGTTACCAATAATTAAATCTTTCAGAGTCAAATCTATGTGAATGAAATAGTCTTTAAAAGACCAGTTAGCATAGCGATGAAGCTTCCCGGCCGGAAGGCGACGAACTCGGATAAGCCTGACGACGCCAATCTCGGTAGTTAGTTTAGTGACGTTTTTATAATATTTCGGGTCAGTCCAAAATTCAATGCCAGCACGAGGCTTCTCTTTTAAAATTTCACGAACGACGGCGACGGCTGGAGTGATATGTCCGCCCGACCCCCCGCCGACTACTAGTATTTTCATTTTCTTTTATTACCTCCCTACTAGTATAACACGAAAGTTGCAAAACGAGGCCAATAGCAAAAGCGATAAAGACCATACTGGTTCCACCATAAGAAAGGAGCGGGAGTGTAATCCCGGTAACTGGGACTAGTCCGGTCATTGCCATAATATTAACTACGACTTGGGCCAAGGTCCAGGAAAATACGCCAACAATCAATAGTTGACTTTCAAAATCTGGTGTTCCTTTAGCGACTTTTAGCATACGAAGAAGCAGAGCGGCAAAAACTGCGATGATAAGAAATAGTCCGACAAAACCAAAAGTTTCGCCCATAATGGCAAAAACTGAGTCGTTGATAGATTCAGGAAGATAGCCGGTCGCTTGGACGGAATTACCAACGCCGACACCGAAAAAGCCGCCGACGCCGATAGCAAGCATTGCGTTATCGACGTGATAGGTCGAATCGGAGCTTTCGCCGCCGGAAAGAGTCGCCACCCAGGCATCGATACGTTCCATACGATGCGGAGAAGCCACTACAGCCCCCACAGCGACAGCAATAGTGATAAAAAGCATCAGAAGATATTGTTGCATCGAGATGCCGGACATCAATAACATCCCGAAGATAATAGCAATAAGGGCTACACCGGTGCCGAGATCGCCTTGGGCGACAACTACTAAACCGAGCGAAGCGCCACAAATAACTAAAAGTGGCAGCCAAAATTCTCTCCAATTACCGACGGTTCCCTCTTCTTTTTTACGAGCGAGAAAATCGGCGAGATAAATAACTAAGGCAAGTTTTAAGAATTCGGCGGGCTGAAAGCTAACGAAACCCAAATTAAACCAACGGCATTGCCCAAGTTCGCATTTCGCCAGATTAGAGCCGATAGTGGCGAGAAACCAGAGTAAAACTGACATAATTAACGCCGCGATAATAAGAGGTTTGGCAAATTTTTTGATGTATTTATAAGGTATCCATTTAAAGGCCGCAAAAAAAGCAATTAACGACAGGGCGACGGAACGAAGTTGGCCGATGAAAAAGTAATTCGAGTCATAATCAGTTCCGTAAGTAGAGTTTAGGACATTTGCGCGCATCGGGCCAATCGCATAAATAACGATTAAACCAAGAGCCATCAAACCTAATGTCGTAAATAAGATTACTAAGTCAGATTTGTGTTTACGATTTTTCAAATCGCGCCCCCTGTTGCGGCGATAAAGACGCCAATAATTGCACAAACTCCAGCCAAAATCCAAAATCGCATTACGATTTTTGCCTCGCCCCAGCCTTTTGCCTCAAGATGATGATGAAGCGGGGCGGAGATGAAGATTTTTTTGCCGAAGAATTTTTTCGAGATAAGTTGGATGAGACTAGAAAGAGTTTCGACAACCGCAGGAAGGCAGATGACCGGAAGGAGTAAGAAAGAATTTGTCATCATCGCAACAACGCCAAGCCCCGCGCCGAGGGCGAATGAGCCGGTGTCTCCCATCATAAACCGAGCTGGCGGCACGTTGAACCAAATATATGATAAAAGCCAACCGATAACAGTCATACAAAAGCCGAAAAGAAGAGTATTTCCCTGGTACATGGCGATAATACCGAAGGCACCATAAGCAATCATCGCAAGACCACCAGATAAACCGTCGAGGCCGTCTGTAATATTTACGGCGTTAGAGGTCGCGACGAGGGCAAAAGCAAAAATTAAAATCATTGCCACTACGCCGACTTCGAAATCACCGACGAATGGGATTAGAATTGAAGTCCAACCAAGTTTAACCGCGAAAAACCAGCCCAAAACAATCCCTACAGCCGAAATCAAGAAGAATTTAACTGGTCCGCGAAGCCCCGCCGCGCCGCGTCCAGAACCGAAAATGTTAATGACGTCGTCAATTACGCCAACCAAAGCACCGCCAAGAAAACCAACTAATGGTAGCCAAGTTTGCCCGCGATCGAGATTAAAAGCCCAAGTTACGATAGTGACCGCAACGACGCCAATAAGGCCAGCCATAGTCGGGAAAACATGCTCGAATTTATGGGCGTGAAGTTTTGTCATAACTGGTAGAGATTTGCCATCTACCGTAGTTTTCTTTTGCTTCTTCCAGAATTTATATTTATAGGCAAAGTGAGTATAAAATGGCGTTAGGACCATTGAGAAAAGAAAGCTAGCAAGCGCTAAGAGCAATCCGTAAAACATTTCGTCGTCAATATTCATGTTATTCCCTCGGTTTAATTTTAAAATAATCAATTATATAATTCGAAATATCGCCAAATAAAGTCAAAGCCTCGTCACTACCAACGCTCTGACCCTCTCCCCACATTTTAACCATAATTACATATTTTGGCAACTCTCCTTCTGGCCCAACAAAGCCAATATAAGAGCCAACTAGTTCAGCAAAAGTGTCATCATAGGCGCCGTCTTTGACGACTTGAGCGGTACCAGATTTTCCGCCTACAGCATAGCCAGGGCGATCAACGCCAGCGCGAACGAGATAATCACGGTTGTGGATTAATAAATCTCTCATAGTGGCTGAGGTTTCATCGGACAAAACTTTTTCTTCAACAATTTCGACATCAGTTCCTTCCTTTAATTCCCCATTTTCGATGGTGCCCTCAACAATCGTCGGGGTGCGGTAAGTTCCGCCGTTGATAACGGAAGAGAAAGCGGTGGCGGTTTGAAGCATCGTGATACTAAGGTTCTGGCCGAAAGTCATGTTGGCGTAAGTCGAATCACGCCCCCAACCTTCGTTCGGATCGGGGATAAAACCTTCAGCTTCGTAAAGTTCAATGCCGGTGATTTGGCCGAGGTGGAATTTATTATAATAATAGTCGAAAAGTTTCTCACGACCTTGTTGATTGATGGAAGAAGGGTCACCACCGAGCAGTTTCAAAGCGTGAATTGAGCCGGTGTTAAGCGACCAATAGAGCGCGGTTCGCATATCGATTGAGCCATATAGAAAATCGTGCTTTGAAGCGTTTTCGATGGGCCAGCCGTCGACATATTCGACATGATTATTAAAGTAGGTCATATCTGGAGTCATAACACCTTCGTTGATGGCAGCGGAATAAGTGAAGGTTTTACAGATACTTGCTGGCTCATATGGAACTTCGAGAGTATAGTTAACAAAAAGGCTGGCATCTTCGACAGAAGTATAGTTATTCGGATCGTAATTTGGAAAATTTGCCATGGCAAGAACTTTACTATTATTCGGGTCCATGACGAGGACGGAAGCATTATTGGCAACGGTCCTATCAATCGCAGCTGCAGCAAGTTCTTCAATTCCCTTTTCTAGACCACGGTCGACAGAGAGGACGACGTTTTTGCCATCCTCGGCAGGAATTTTGACATTGTCATTGCCGATTGAAAGCGCAACTTTATTGACATCGGCGGTAGTTTTTAAAAGTCCGTCTTTCCCGGCGAGCAAAGTATTCAGCGAACCTTCGACACCGTATTGTCCCTTCCCTTCGGCGTTTACGAAACCAAGTAGCCCCGAAGCTAATTCTCCTTCTGGGTAGACGCGTTGGTTAGTTTTCTTTAACCAAATTGCCGGAATGCCAGATTCGGCGATTTTTTCGGCGGTTTCGCGAGGAATGTTTTTAGCAATAATGGAATATCTTAATCCTTCGGTATTATATATTTCGTCAAGATCAACTATTTGGTATTTTTCGGCATAGGTTTTAAGAACCTCTTCGGCATCTTCCTTTTTGGTGACAGTCGGGTCAATCACAATTTGATAAGTAGTTTGATTTAAAACTACAGCGGTCGGCTCGCCTTTGTCCATCATATAGATTTCGCCGCGGCGGGCAGTAATAGTTTCGAGCAAAGTGTGTTGCTCATCAGCTTTAGCAACCCAAGAGTTATGTTCAATAATTTGAATGAAAAAAAGTCGTACCAAAATAATCGCTAACGATATTAGTACGACGTATTTCAAAACATTAAAGCGCGAGATTTCAGTTTTAGAATTATTCCGTAGCATAGCCGGTTACCGTAGCGTCTTCCATAGCCGCAGCGACGGTACTATTTTTAGCTGTAGCAATAGAATTTAGACGCGCTTTTTCGACGGCGAGGTCATCTTTCTTCGCGTTCATTTCGGTAATTTCAGATTCAACATTCGATAGTTCGTAGTCGAAACTCGTAGCTTTCGTTCCCTCGGCAACATAAATCAAACCAAAAATCATGGTAAGCATCCCCACAATGACAATCTGAGAAATTGAGCCAAGACTTCTTTTAGTATGTCGGATGGTGTTACGATTACGAGCGAAAGCGCTGCCGCCGAAGGCTTCCCTTCTCGTAATATAGGTAGTTTGGTTGATCATTTTTCTGTTTTTCCTCGCTTGATGTTTATTTTTATTTTTGTTTCGTCCTTAGTCCGGGGGCTCTTACGGCCAGAGCTATAAGTAAACCGCAAGAGCTGAACCCGGGAAGGTCATACACTCCACACTCTCCGTGTGAACTCTAAATTGGCGGACCTTTGTTGGTCCATGTCAGCTAGTCTTGGTTCTCGAGCGGTTTAATAACCGCTCGAGATTAAGTGGAGACTAGCGAAAATTAACCTTAACAGTTTGTTTGCGCGATTTGTTCGCAACAATGATTTGCTTTGGCATTTTGCCTCCTTTTTATTTTAATTTTTATTTTATCAATTCCGCTTTGCTACTCGCAGTTTAGCGCTCCTAGCGCGCGGGTTGATAACTAATTCATCGGTTTCCGCAGTGATAGGCTTTTTCGTTATAATTCTAAGTTCTGATTCTTCCCCGTGGTTGCTCGCTGCTTTAAAAAAGTCTTTTACTAATCGATCTTCTAGACTATGAAAGGAAATGATCCCGAGGCGGCCGTTTTTATTTAGTAGTTTTGGAAGAAGTGGAAGAGTTTTTTCAATTTCTTCTAATTCATCGTTAACCACGATACGGAGCGCTTGGAAGATTTTAGTTGCAGGGTGGATTTTTGAATATCTTGAGTTCTTAGAGATAATTTCGGCTAACTGTTTCGTTGTTTTAATCGGGCGAGAGTGGACAATCTCTCTAGCTATCAACTTAGCATGCCCGGGCTTTTCTTCGCCATACTTAACAAATATTTCTGTTAGTTCCCTTTCGCTCGAATGATTCACGATTTGTGCTGCTGTCTTAGTTTGCCTTCTATCCATCCGCATATCTAACGGACTTTCGTATTTGAACGAAAAACCGCGATCCTCTCGATCTAGCTGCGGAGAAGAAACCCCAAAATCGGCGAGTATTATATCAAAAGTCTTTCCACACTCTAAAAGCTGTAGCACTGCGCTATAAAAATCCGTGTTTAATAGTCTCACCTCAGGCGGGAATTTGCTCTTTAAGTATTCCACCGCAAATTCATCACGGTCGATAAGACAAGAATCCTTATAATTCTGTGTTACACCCAAAATTTCTCTAGCGTGACCACCGTAGCCGGCTGTTAAATCTAAATATTTATCTCCGGGATGCGGTTCTAGGTTCGCTAGCACTTCTGATAGTAATACTGGATTATGTAGTTCCTTCATATCTATATTATATAACGTTTGAGACCGATCAACTAGAAACTTCAGCATTTTTGTTTCTGTTTAATTTTTGTTTGAAGACACAATTTATCCACCGCGATTTTCCCAGCGCGAAGCTAATCTTATATCGCAGCCGTTGAGAGACTTATTGTGTTTTTTAGACCATATAGAGTTTTATTGGGAGGTGTGTTTTAAGGAAGGAGCGCACGATTTTTTTGACGCATCTCGCTAATATTTAATGCGTGCCAGAGCTCCTAGTTGGCCGATCTCAAACTGATTTTAATGTACGACTTTTTGTTTAGCGTTTTTGTTATTTTATTCGCTGATTTGAGTTTAGTATATTTTTTTAGAAAATGCAAGAGCTTTTTTTAGTTTTTTTTATTTAGGAGTTTTTCACAAAATGTGGAAAACTTCTCTGTTATTTTTCCGAACATTTATGGTTGATTTTTTTTAATTTGATGTTTTAAAAACCGAACAATCCCCTGTTTTTAAGCGGTCGTTTCCCTGTTAGAGTTGATTTTTTCGTAAAAGTGTGGTATAATTGAGTTATTGCGCTTTTAGTTATGAAAGGGGTGGTGATATGAGCGCAGATTTTTATGAGCCAGTTGAAAGGCTTGAGGAATTAAAAGAAAGGCTTGACTCTCTTTTAGAGGAGTTTCGTCAGGCTGGGGATATCGACATCTTTGTCGATTTCCTAAATGACCTCGATGCTCTCGAGGAGGATGTTAGGTATTATTCCTTAGACTTCGAGGAGGAGTTTGACATCGTTTGCGATATCAACGATATGCGACGACTTGTCGATTCCCTCCTCCATTAGTACATAGTAAAGGATTCTTGTGAGCCCCTACTCAATCCGGACGGCTCACCGAGAACCGCGCACTAATTTAATCAGGTCGTCGACATCTAAAGTCGGCGACTTTTTCTTGTTGTGATTCCCTGTTTTATTCTTTTTAGGATAAATCCTGTGATATAATAAAAGAAACTAAGTGAGGTAAATATGGAAAATACTAATTCTGAGCCGTTTGATGTCTTTCTGTGGGCGAATGAAATCGACGAGGTTAAAAATAATGTTTCAGCAGAACTTTTTCTGTTTAATAAAAACTATACCCCTTATAAGATAAAGTATTCTGATAAATTAACTGGGGCCGTAAAATCGATGTTTATGCAAGAAGCGGTACATTATATTATCGAGGAAGCTGATAAAGGCCTAGAGGTGCGTGACTACGAGCGGGCGGATGGAGAAGAAAAAGTTGTTTATCGTACTTCCCTTTCTAAGGTTGGGCGAGCCGAGACTTTAATCCATTTGATTGAGCACGAGTATAAAGACATAGATTATTTCTCGGAAAATGAATATGATTTTAAAAAGGTTAAAGGCATTATTGCGAAGTTTACTTATCCTGGCGAAGACGGGATGAAAACCTTCTACATCGCAAAAATCCTTCCAGCTTCGGCGGCTCTAAAAGGTGCGACTTCTTGGGAGATTAACGGGGAGAGTTTTGAGCCGTTTTCGGCGGAAATTGCGCTAAAGATGCCAGATGATAATCAAGTAGCGATTGTTGATGATACAATCATCGTTTTTAATCAGGCGAAGTTTGAAAACTTATTCCAATACGACTATAAATCACAAGTCTTAGCCGAAGCAAAGGCGAAAGAGTTGACCGAGAAGTACAAACTATCATTTTCAGAAGGACTTACGCTTGACGGGTTACTCGCCGACAAAAAGCCAATCTTAAAGAAAGTTCAAGCGATGGATATAGCGGAGGAAATGCCGCAGGAAAAGTTACTTGATTATGCGGATGAGATGCAGTTAGAGTTGATGACAGATGATGATGGTTCGATTATCATTATGGACGACAAAGATTTAACGATGTTTGTAAATCTTTTGAATGAAGATTATTACATTTCGCCGGTGAATGGGCGCCGATATGAGATAAAAAGTAAAAAATTACTCGGCGAGCCAGATGGCGAACCGCCGAGAGGTTAGATTTCAAAATAAGCTTTATCGACAAAGTTCGATTCGCCGAGGGTTCTAAAAGTTCTTTCGAGGTCGAGTTTAGCTTCAACAACAGAGTCGTCGGGGCTGATTTCGGATTCAATTTTCGCATAATATCCAGAAAGATTTTCGATTTTATCAAGATAAATGACGGTTCCCTCGCCCATAAGGAGGCCTTGGCGGCGACGAGAAACCTCGCCGGCTAGTTTAAAGCCGAGCTGAAGAATTATGTTTACGACACTTTCGTAATCTTTAACTGAGGTTTCTTCAACAATATCGACACCGGAATCTTCGATATGACGTTTTAGAATAAGGCTGTATCTCGCCGGTTTATCGACAGATATCATTTCGGTTCGCATAATCAGGCGCGGGTAGTTCGAATTCTTTTTGTAGTCGCGTGGGATATAAACCCGGTCGTGTTGCCAAAAAATTGGAGAAAAATCGAGGTCAATATCAGAGAGCTTTTCCTCAAATCTCTCACGAGAAGAAAGTTTAACCTTTATGATTACTTTTTTCATAAGTTTATTATAACACATTTTTCTGGGCGGGTCCTGCCGGACCTTCTCCTCCCCCAAAATTGGCGGCAATTTTGGGGGACCTCGCCTCCTAAGCCCGTCACCCGCCCATGTATAAATCTATTATCCTCGCTTCTGCAGAGCGGATACCGTTAAATTCGTTTTCGGTTAATTTGATAATGGGTTCGATTTTATCTTCATAGTCGAGGTTTAACCAGGTTTCGGGGGCAAAGAAAGCAACAAGCTTTAGGGTGTTGCCGTTTTTATCTTTTACGTCTATACGGAGATGCTGGTTTTCGGTGCCCATTTTTCGAATGAGGTCAATTTTAACGTTTTTAAGGCGAAAAATCGGCTCTTCGTTCCCTAGCCCGAAAGGTTCAAGTTTCTTTAATTCCTCGAGAAAGTCGAGATTCAATTCGGAAAGGTCTTCGATTTCTAAATCAGGGGTCGGTTTTAGATATTTTGCCTGGTCTTTTAGATTAAGACTGTCGTAATAGGCGTTAATTCTCTCTCTAAAGGTATAGAGATTTTTCTGTTCCAACCTAACTCCAGCGGCAGCGGCGTGACCGCCACCTCCGATAATGACATCTTTGACCTGATTTAAAGCCTCGGCGAGGTTAAAATCGCCAAAACTGCGGCCCGAGCCTTTTAAAAAGCCGTTTTCTACCTCTGTTAGAACGAAGGCAGGTTTCGCGTAATTCTCTACTAATTTTCCAGCGACGATTCCTAAAATGCCCTCGTGCCACTTCCCGGTTTCGATAATAACCGGTCCGTCGATAATTCCGCGTTTTTTGATTTCATTTGTAGCAGAAATTTGTTCAGATTTTCTTTTTTTGTTCAAAGTTTCGAGCTTATTCGCGAGAGTCGCAGCTTCGGGCGCGGAGTCGGTTCGGAGGAGATTTAAAGAGAGCTCGGCGGTATCGAGGCGACCAGCGGCATTTAAACGCGGGCCAATTTGAAAGCCAATCGACTCAGAGTTCAAATTTTTTACTCCGGCAGACTGCATTAATTCTAGAAGTCCAGGACGGCGAGTTTTCGCTAAAACCTTGAGCCCAAAATAGCCGAGAATATGATTTTCGCCGATGAGTGGCATACTATCACAAATCGTGCCAATCAGAACGAGGTCAAGTAGCCATTTTTCTTGGCTTTCCTCTATAATTCCCGCTTTTTCTAGGGCTTCAGCGAATTTAAAAGCGACACCAACACCAGCGAGATTTCGAAGATTTTCATTCTCGTAATCTTTTCGTTTCGGGTTAATTACCGCGACGGCTTCGGGGAGGGTTTCGCCGACTTCGTGGTGGTCGGTAACGATAGTGTCAATTTTTAATGCGTTTAATTCGTCAATGATTTCGTGGTTACGAGAACCACAGTCAACGGTAATAACGAGGGTAATTCCCTGTTTTTTAGCACGCGTGATGAGCTTTGGGCTCATACCATAGCCGTCTAAAAAGCGATCCGGAAGCATAATTTCGAGATTATCTGGTTTTACGCCGGCGAGTTTTAATGCTTCTGCCATTACCGTGCTTGCAGTGACACCGTCGACATCATAATCTCCATAAATTAAAATCTTTTCTTCGATCTTAAGAGCTTTTTTAAGTCGCTCGACAGCTTTTTCCATATCTGGAAGAGTGTCGGGGTCTTCGAGGTTTTCGTATTTCGGGTTCAAAAAATCTTCGTTAAGACCGCGAGCTTTAATTAGACGATTAAATAACTTATTCAATTTTACCCCTATTAACCGATAGTTTTAGAGGGTTTAGAACCTCTTTGACTTTTAATCACGATACTCTGAAGCTCTTTTAAAATCGGAAACTGTTTATTTGTCTGGTAGATTTTAGTTTTGCCTTTTTTCGTAACAAGGAGAAATTTTCCCTCTGCCATACGGTTTAATTCCCTCTGAATATTCCCCGGATCTTCTTTAATTAACTTCGCTAAACCGCGGACGTGAGTTTTAAAATCAGGATATTTCGCAAAAACTACGATAATTTTACGACGCACTCTTGAAGTCACAAATATATCTAACATATTACCTCACTTAGTTCGCCTTATTATAGCATAGATTCTGTAAAAATTACAACAATGATATAATAAATGTATGTTTTACGAGGTTGCGCCGGAGGGGAAAGTGGGGGCGTTTGTTTATGATTTTGACGATTCCCTTTCTCCGGGGCAGATTGTTCTCGTTCCGGTCGCGAAGCGAGTGGTGCCGGGTGTGGTTATTAAAAAAGTTGCGCAACCGGATTTTAAGACTAAAAAAATTTTGCAAGTTTTGTATTCAAAGCCGCTGCCAAAGCATTTAGTCGAAACGGTGAAGTTTGTGCATGAATATTATTTAGCGCCGTATGGTCAGGCGGTGTCGCTAGTTTTGCCGAGAGGGGTCGAGAAGAAACGGAGAAAAACCGAACAAATGTTCGGGAAGAATGAGAAAACCGAACAGGCGGCTGTTTTTTCGGAAATTCCGCTCAACCCCGCACAAAAAAAGGCCCTAGAAGGCCTCCAGAAGGCCGTAGGAACGACGAAACTGCTTTATGGCGTTACCGGTAGTGGTAAAACGAACATCTACCTGAAAATGGCTTTAAATGCGTTTAAACGGGAAAAATCAACGATTGTTTTAGTGCCGGAAATCGCTTTAACGAGCCAACTTGTTCGGGTTTTTCAGGATGTTTTCGGGGATAATATCGTATTAATCCATTCAAAACAGACCGAAGCAGAGCGGCACGCTATCTTTAATTCCCTTTTTAATACAGAGACGCCGAAGATTGTGATCGGTCCGCGATCGGCGCTATTCGCGCCTTTAGACAATTTAGGGTTGATTATTATAGATGAGGAACACGATGGGGCTTACCATCAAGATAACCCGCCGAGATATTCGGCGATTAGAGTGGCGAGCTTTATGGCGAAAACGGTCGGGTGTTCCCTTGTTTTAGGTTCGGCGACGCCGACAGTAGAAGATTTTTATATTGCGTCTAAACAAGAGGCGCTGATTGAGTTAGTTGAGAAGGCGAAAAAAGAGGCGGAGCGGCCCGAGATTCAGATTATCGATTTTAAAAACAGAGAGAATTTCACGAAAAACCGCTATTTTTCTGATTCCTTGCTTAAGGTAATGGCGGAAAATTTAGAGAGTGGGCGACAAACGCTAATTTTCCATAACCGACGGGGGTCTTCACCTTTGACAATTTGTGAAAGTTGCGGGGAGGAGATTTTATGCCCGAATTGTTATTTACCCCTGACGTTACACGCAGATGAGTATGTATTACAATGTCATACATGCGGTTTTTCGGAGAAAGTACCGACGAAGTGCCCGAAATGTGGGGCGTTAGGAATTATTCATAAGGGGTTCGGGACGAAACTATTAGAGAGTGAATTAAAGAAGCTGTTTCCGAAAACGCGGATTCGGCGGTTCGACGCCGATAATAAAAAGGGCGAAGGAATGGATGCGGTGTATGAGGCTGTCAGAGATGGCGAGGTAGATATTTTAATTGGGACGCAGACCATCGCAAAGGGGCTAGATTTGCCGAAATTGGCAACAATAGGGATAGTACAGGCAGACGCGGGGCTGTCGCTCCCGGATTATATGGCCGAAGAACGGACCTTTCAGCTTCTAACTCAGGTAATGGGGCGCGTCGGACGGGGACATTTAAAGGGAGACAATGTGTTTATTCAGACTTTCCAGCCGCAGCATCCGGTTTTAAAGTATGCCTGCAATGAAGACTATTTAGGGTTTGAGGAGTATCTAATAAAAAAACGGGCGAAAGCGGTTTTTCCGCCGTTTTGTTTCATTGCGAAGATAGAGCTTTCTTTAAAAACAGAGGGGTTAGTCGTAAGAAAGATTCGCGAAGCGGCGGCGGAACTAAAGAAGAATAAGAAGTTATATGTTTCCCCGCCAAAGCCAGCTTTCCACGAGCGAAATAACCGGGGGTATACTTGGCAGATTATTGTCCGGAGTCGGTCTAGAAAGGCGCTAATAGAAGCGTGTTCGGAGTTAGATAAGTATTTTAAGGTTACCTTAGACCCGCCGGGGTTGTTATAAACAAAAGTAGCCCCGAAGGGCTACTTTTAAGGCCTATTGTATACACTGAAGTATCTTTAGAACCTTTATGGTGTAATTTTATTATAAAATTTCTGTAACGTCAATAATTATTCCGTTTTTTTTAATGATTAAATATGTACCGACCTTTCTTTTGCGTTTTTTGTATAAATTCATTATGTTCGCAAAAGCGTTATGCTCATTTAACTTGCATCTTCTTAAATCTATAATGATATTCATTGATTGTTTTCTGGCTACTTTTA
>JAZMZP010000007.1:0-12146 GCA_045586015.1 Candidatus Nanosyncoccus sp. | reverse complement strand
ACCGCTTGGCCTCCGACTTTTTAGCTTCCCTCGGTAGGTTAAGCAGTTGATTCAGTTCAGTATCTTTTACTTAACCTCTTATCTGTAATTATAGTTAAATCGTTACTTGATGTCAACCAGTTTTTTGGTTTTAGTGAGGACTTTCAGATGTTTGATTCTAGTTTTTTCATTTTTGACGAATTCTTGTGCCCTAGAAATTCCTTGTCTATCGGTCAATTTTGCGCGTGTTAAATCAAGAATAACATTTTCCGATTGGCTATCAGTATTTCTCAAGTTGTTTTGAATCGTATGTTTACTTCCGCCAATGGGAGATTTCAATTCCCAACGAGCATTAGTTTTTAGGATAAATAAATCTGGCGTCTTACTCTGGTATCTGCGTAAAAATACAATATCACTTTCGAATAATTCTGCTACTATGCAAGCTGCTTTCTTTTCATGAGGACGAGGTTCTGAATTTTTATTATCCTCGATATGTATAATATATTTTTTCATGCCAACTAGAGTAACACGACGATTGGCGTATTTCAACCCCTTGCTACATGTTGTCAAGTCAAGAGAGCGGAGATGTGGTATAATAAGGTATGGCGAATTTTTTCACACCGAAGGACGATTTAGATAGAATTATCTCCGAAACTTTTCCCGAGAAGAAAATCGAGAAAACTGAACATATTATTACTGGGTGGACAAATATTGTAATTGAAGTAACGACAAACGAGGGTTCGTATTTTTTTAGATTTCCGAGAAATCCGTTTTGGTCAAGGATGATTGTAAAAGATGCGGCGGTTTGTAATTTTGTTGACGGGAAAACGAGCTTTTATACGCCACAAATGAAACTACATTATGATTCCCTCAAGCGACCATTTTCGGTACATAAAAAAATCGAAGGCTATACTTTAGGCGATAGAATTTATCATTTATCGCATACGGCTTTAACGGGAGCGGCGTATGATGTTGCGAAGTTTATCAAGGAACTTTCGGGGATTGATCTTCGCGAAGCGCCAGCTAAGGTTAAATATCCTTTATCGAAATTCTTAAAAGAGTTAGATTATGAGCATTATGATAAACATATTGATGAGGACCATAAATACATTAAAGAGACGGAGACAAAAAATCTAGTGCATGGAGACTTAAATCTTGGGAATATTTTGCTTGACGAAAATGATAAGGTAATTGGAGTGATTGACTTTTGTTTTGCGGGGACTGGAAATCCAAATATGGATGTCGCGCGGATAGTTTCGCGACCGGCGCCGAAGGAATTCGAGAAGGCGTTCTTAAGTCAGTTCGATAATCCCGAGGAAATATCACGGATGAAAAAAGCATGGCAGGATATTGACAATGGGTATGCTGAACATATCCGAACAAATTTCCCGGAAATTAATTTGAATCAGCTATAAACAAAAGCCGCTAATATATAACTAGTAAAATTGCGTGATATTTCAGGAAAATCTCTCCGTGTTAAAATAAGTTAGCGGGAACCGCTATGTCTTGATGTCGGATCCGAAGTGATGTTCACTCTGATGTCTTGACTATTATAGGAAAGGCAAAGGATTCACCTGAAAAAGGTTTTCTGCTGTTCCGTCATTTGCTCTAAGGAGTAAATGGAGGTTTTAAGAATCCTTTTGAAGGTTAGAGACTATACTTTACCGCTAGCGGAAACTTCAATGGCGTGCTGAACGACGTCGGGAACAACGGTAACTTCTGGTCGCCAGTCGCAAATGGTACTAACAACGCCAGGAACGCGAACTTCAACGTTGATGGCAACGCCAACCCGTCAAACAACAACAATCGCAACAATGGTAACTCCGTTCGTTGTATTGCTCGTCCGGTCGCCGGCTCAGAATCTGAGTCCGGTGGTGGCGGTGGGGGGAATAATTAAGTAAGGTCGCTAGTATTTCGTCCACAGTATAGTTTCTAGCCTGTTCCAAGTTTTCCCCTCCGACTTTCCTTAGCTTAATAATTCAGGCTAGAGCAGGTTTCCGCTTTTTATTGTCTACTCGGTATATTTCTATAGTCCCATCCTACTTTATCAAAAATTTTCCGTATAGCCTTTTCGCTCTGATAGTACGCGAACAGTCCATCGTAAGAGCCTATACCTTCGATTAAGCCTTCGCCGGTGGTTTCGATTTTATAAACTTTTTGGGCTAAATTGTTTAAGGCTCTTTTGCCCGGCAATACATGGTCAACGTAAACTTTCGCTCCTAAAAAATCCACCCCGTCGCGCATTGGTATTTCGAATCGCTTTTTCGGATGCATAGTTAATCCTATTTGCTTCAGAAACTCTTCAATTCTCGGCATATCATTATTTAAAAGTTTCGGTAGCCGGCTAGTCGGCACTACAAGATAAAAATCATCTACATACCGACCATATGTTTTATATCCTAAATCGTATACGATAAATCGGTCTAACATGTCTAAGAAAATGTTAGAAAGAAGTTGTGAGGTTAAATTCCCGATGACAATTCCGAGATAACTTGGTTGATAAAATAGACTTTTATTTACTGGTAATTTCTTCCATTCTTTTTCGCTTCCTCTTATTATTATTCCCTCCATCGGATTGTCAAAAATGATTTCTTTCCATAAATACTTTAGAGTTCTATATAATTCCCCTTCGTCTGGGAATTGTCTTTCTAATCCCCAGCAAACTCTTTCGTATAATTTAAAATGGTTTAAGCTCATAAAATAGCCTTGGATGTCCCGTTTAACTATTACGGTCGGGATGCGTCCATCTCCGGATACTCTTCTCATATTCTTTTGCAAATCGAAAACTCCGCATTTCGTTCCCATCCCTTTCCGGCACGAATAAGAACCTCGCCAAAATCGTCGGTTCCACCATTCTCCCGTGTATTTATATAATAGATGGTGTACAGCTCTATCGACAAACGGCGCCGCGACGATCTCCCGGATGACTGGGTCGTGGATAATAAATGTTACGCCTTTACTCGGTTTATACTCGCGCGCGATGATCGTATCTCTAAGCGCTACTAGATTTTCCATTTCGTTGATTTCGAACTCGTGTTCGTTTTTTGTTTTTCTCTTACCGTGACTGCGCGCTTCGTGATACGCTAGAACTAGTTCTTGAAGTAACCATTCGCTAAAATCAAATTTTTTACTCATTTTATTCTTTATTTTTTAAAACTTTATCTACTACGTCTTGCGTTTTAATTATTATATCGCCGATTCGCGAATAGGTTTTTACGTTCCAAAGCCCAAGATCTGATAAGATTTTAGTTTGAGATTTAACTTTGTTTATTAATTTTCGGATATGTTTTAGTCCTACTTCTTCTTTAATTTGCCCATTCCCCATTTCTATATAACAACGTATCATTTCGGCACAAACTTCAACTATTAAATTCCCCATAGTTTCCCTCGCGACCGGTTCAAGCCTTCTGACGTTTTCGTAGCAAGCCTTCAATAAATCATTTAGATTAACGTATAACGTCGGAATTACATTTTCAGCTATTACGACATGGTTATATCTTTGTTTTTTATAAGTGTTTTGTTCGATAAATCTCGTGATATCTTTTTCTGTATATTTCCATGGTAATTTGAAAACGACTAAATTGCCGGTTTTGTCATCAGTTTTAATCTTCGTAATCTTTAATTCTTTTAATTTTTTCTCCAATTCTTCCAGTTTTGCGATTGAAACTACTCCTGATTCTGATCTAGCTTCGCGGTCCCCGTCCGAATAGACGTTTGCTATTATATCTAATTTAGGCGCAACATCGAAAGTGTAAAAATAGAGCGAGTGCCCAAAAATTTTATGAAACCCATTTGTAGATCTTAAGAACACTAAAGTGGTATAGTTATTCTCTTCGTAGCTGATGATTTTTCGTTTGTAGTCTATATATATTTTATGCAGGGTCGACTTTAAACGTTTGAGTTCCTCGATGAGTGCTTTTGGTTTTTTCTTGTTGTTGGCAGATTTTTCTAGCTCTTCGATTCGCTTCTCTATCTCCGCAATCGAGTTTTCTTCAACTTCTTCTTTTTTCATTTTTTATTCGATTCTTTTTAGCATTTTAGAAATTCTATCCTACTCACGCTTTTTCTTTGAGTTTCAGGAAAGGCGGAGGGGAAAACTTGGAACAGGCTAGAAACCATAGTGTGGACGAAATACTAGCGACCTTACTTAATAATTCCCCCCACCGCCACCACCGGACTCAGATACTGAGCCGGCGACCGGACGAGCAATACAACGAACGGAGTTACCATCGCCGCGATTGTTGCCGTCCGACGGGTAGGCGTGGCCATCAACGTAGAAGTTCGCGCTCCTGGCGCCGTAAGTACCATCTGCGACTGGCGACCAGAAGGTACCGTTGCCCCCGACGTCGTACAGCACGCCATCGAAGTAGCCGCTAGCGGGAAAGTATGATGGACTACCAGTAAGGCTAGAAATGTTACTAAATGAATAGTTATTTTCATCATAGCCATATTCTTCCCATAAAGCCTGGAAGGAGTCTTCGCCATCACCGATTCGTGGCAGAGTCCAACCAGCTGGGCAGATAGATTGTTCTACTAGTTCGCTCCAGTTTTCATTATCATCACCAAATACTGAACTATCATTCGTAGCTAGAGCAGCCGCCCAGTTATAGTAGTTACCTATATGATACTGGGCAGTTCCAGTACTAGATACATAAGTAGAGAGAGGGTTTAGAGATTCGTCACAGGAAGGAGTACTAGTAGAATAGTTACAAGAATCGTAATAGGCATTCCAGTCATCCCAATTACTGGTTGTCGTATTCCAATATAGATTACCTGGGTCGTAGGATTCGGGAGAATTATTATTTTCGCAATAGTTGTATTCGGAGTTCCAAGTCCCACCCTGACACCATTCGTGAGTTTGAGTACTCGTAGCCGCATATGTAGAACGCGTCGGCGTCCAAGCCGCCGTGTCATAAGTTCCGGTAGAAGTATTATAGCCAATATCAGTATCTTCATTAGTATAAGTTACTCCAGCTTGTAAGTCTAAGTCTAAGTTCTGGGTCATCCAAACATTACCATCAGCGAGTTTAGCAATAGTATAGGTTTTACCATCACGTTTATCTTTTATAGGAGGTTGAGTTCCTTCAACCATAGAGCTTAATATAGCGGTTCTATTAGTATCATTTACATTACCAAAGTCTTGCATACATCTTACTTCTGATATGGTAGTAGCATTAGGGTTACAAGCTACTGGCGCGGCACTATTGGCTGGGTGTACCATCGTATAAATAACTTTCCCAGCATAGGTATCAGCAAGTTGAGTAGAAGAGACATTTACAGCATAAGTAGTAGTAAGTTCAGAACCAATCGCACTAGTACCTACATCAGTATTACTATTTCTATGAGCAACTTTTACGTATTCATTTGGTACGACGTGATAATCAGCAAAGCTTGCATCAGCTCCACCAGAAGTATTAGGAGCAGAGTCAATAATGATAGGATAAGTGGCATTAGAGTTAGTAGTTAGTTTCATAGCCCATTGGGAAGTGCCAGAAGTTCCGATACCAGTAGGAATAGTTTCTGTATTATGAACTGTCCCTACTAGTTTATTACTATTAGTTTCTCCTACTATATTACCAGTATATCCTGCGGCGAAGATAGCAAAGCCTTCATTATCATTACAGAATGCTTTAAGTGTTGTAGTTCCAATATCTGGCATATAGGTACCTGGATTAATTGTAGCTGTATGAGTATTCATACCAGTACCAGAAAGAGTACAGGCAGAAGGGATGGTGATACTGACATTATCTATAACTGATTCATCGGCAGAAGCAAAAGAAGATGACAGTATAAGACAAGAAAGAAGAGTTAAGCTAGTTAATATTACTGATATATATATATATATATATATGAAGAAGTGTTAAGTTTAGTGCTTTTTACCATAATAAGTTTATTATAGCACGAAAATTAACTCGTGGCAGACATATTTTTTAAATAGGCGATTTTCGCGTCGCGGCGGGCGTCGTCGTCGTTTTTTGGTAGCTCTTCCCTACTCGAGTAGTCTTCAAAAGTCTTTAAACAATTTTTCATCGGACCGTCATAAACTGGCGGTTTATCATAAACGCTCCAAATAATAATATGTAAATCGGGGGCATTTTCGGCGTAGAATTCAATTGCCTTTTTAGTTGCGCGGATAAATTCTTCTTCGGTTTCTTTTGTGTGACGCCAAGCGCGACCACTTAAGAATTTTTCAGTAACTGCGGATGAGACGGCTATCATAAGAAAGAGAGTCTTATATTCCCCGGCGGTTAATAAGTTTAATAAAATGCCTTCCATCTCTGGATCAAGAAGCGTTACATCAAGTACGATATCATAGCCATTTTTAATCAATTCGGTTAGAGTCAAAAACATCATAATCGTAGAGAATTCGTCGGTATTTTTCCGAAGGTTTTCGTCGCCGTAAAAATCTTTGATTTCTTGATAGTGGGGATGGTATTCGACGAAACGACGGGCGGCAATTAAAATCGGTTCGAAACTATTTTTATTACAATAGGCTTCCACGGCAGGAAGAATTTGAGTTGTTTTTCCGGAACCAGAAATACCGGCGATGCGAATTAGATGACGATTTTTGGTCGCGGCGAGCGTAAAATCTTCAATCACTTTTTGTAAAATTTTCGGGTATTCGTTTAGGCCGACCTGCCACTCAGGCTTCACATTTGACGGCCAATGTGACTTCATATAAGTGATAATTTTTTCTAATTCGTGATTACTTTCAAGCATTTTTTGCTCTTTCTAATTTCAATTTTTTTAATATTTTCAAGGGTTTTATATTCGCCTTCGGCTTGGAGTTCGACAGTAGAAGGAACGGAAAATTCTAAAACATCGCCTTTAGTTTCGGAGCCAGGAATACGGAAGAAAATACTTTTAAACATTAATTTAAAAAGTCGCCAGAAATTTGTTAGACGGTCGGTTTCGGAGCGGAAAATTTTCGGGTTTTTATAATCTTCCCCGCCTTTCATCACGCGAGCCATATATCGGCCATTAACCGCAGCGTAGTCGGAAGTTTTTTTCGGCTGGAGTTTTCCGTTTAGTTTAAAGTCGGGTAGGAAAATTTTCTTATGACGATTTTTGAAATACCAGCTAGCGAGGTTTGTATAAGAGCCAATTTTGCGGCCTTTGGCGGTTTTGAGGGTTTTTCGCATTTTTGGTTCGTCGTACAACCTCACGGCTTCGGCCATCATACCAACAGTGACGTAACAGGTCGCATATCGGAAAAATTTACCGTCGATATAAATTTCGAGAGGATAGTATACACTGGACGGGTCCTGCCGCGCATTATCCCCCAAAATTTTGCCTTCGGCAAACATTTTGGGGGTCCCCCTATGCGCGTCACCCGTCCATGTCATACTTTTTTCAAATATATCATCTAAAGTTTTTGTGCCGAGGGTGCGGGAGAGGTCGTTGAAGTTGCCGTATGGAAGGACTGCAAGGGTAACGTCTTTTTCGGATTTTAAAATTGCGTTTGCGGCGATAACGCCGGTTGCGTCGCCACCAGCAGCGATAACAAGGTCGCCATCTTTTAAGAGTTTTGCGAATTTTGTGGCATTTTTGTCGACGTCGGTTTTTTCGACCTCGTATTTGCCAATGAGATAGCCTTTGAAATCTTTTTGATGGTCTAATACTCCCCTTTTCACATCGGCAGAACGAGAGGAATTTGGATTATAAAGAATAAAAAGCTGTTTCATTTAATTGTCCTATTAAGCATAATTTGGTAGAAGGAAATGAAGTATACCGTAGATAACTGCATAGCCCGCAAGACCAATCATGATTTCGAACATACGACGCTTCGCTTTTCTGGTTTTTTCTTCACTACCGCCAGCAGTCAGATATTGAATACCAACGACGGAAATACCGATAACACCTAGTGCACCAACGCCGACAGTGAGAATATCGATAACAAAATTTAAAACACAAATAATTCCAGCACCTTTTCCCTTGTCATTTTCTTCTGCACATTTTTTCAAGATGTTCGCTTCAGTCGCGCCAAAACTAGTAAAACCGTTGGTTGCCATTACTGGAAGATTTACACTTGTCAAACTTAAGATGAAAGTAGCTATAACGATTAAAATTTTTTTCATGTGCCTCCTATCTTAAATATTCATGTAATTTTTTAGTTTCTTTGTTCTTACGAAGTTTTGAAAGGGCTTTCGCCTCGATTTGGCGGATGCGTTCACGAGTAACATCGAACTCGGCGCCAACTTCTTCTAGAGTATGCGGGCGACCGCCACCAATGCCGAAACGGAGACGAATAATTTTTTGTTCGCGATCGGTCAAAGTCGCAATAATTTCGGAAAGTTGTTCTTTTAAAATTTGGTTCGCGGCGGAATCTTCCGGCGAATCACGCTCTTCGTCTTCAACGAAATCGCCGAGTACGGAATCTTCGTCGTCGCCTTCGCGACCGACGGAAGCATCAAGAGAAGCGATGTCTTGTTTAATTCTCATTACATAATCGATTTTTTCCGGCTCCATATCGAGTTCTTTTGCGATTTCTTCGTTAGTCGGTTCACGGTTCAATTCAGAAGTAAGCTTTCTCGAAGTTCTAAGGACTTTATTAATGGTTTCAACCATATGAACCGGGATACGGATAGTACGGGCTTGGTCAGCGATGGCGCGAGTGATGGCCTGTCTAACCCACCAAGTCGCGTAAGTTGAAAATTTAAAGCCTTTATCGGGATCGAACTTTTCAACAGCACGAAGAAGGCCGGTGTTCCCTTCTTGAATTAGATCGAGAAAATCAAGGCCACGTCCGCCGTAACGTTTCGCAATCGAAACGACAAGGCGCATGTTTGATTCAACCATTTTATCCTTCGCTTTTTTATCACCTTTGACAATTCTTTTTGCGAGCTCAGCCTCTTCTTCAGGGCTAAGAAGCGGAATTTTGCCAATTTCACGAAGATATAGTCGAACTGAATCATCTGCGAAAGCATCAACATTTTCAGCGGTAATCGCAAGCTCTTCATTCGAAAGCTCTTCTTCGTTTGCTAAATCGTCGGACTCTGGTTCTTCAATATCAAAATTTAAATCTTTTGCATTCAAAATATCGTCTTTTTTAACGCTCATTAGAAGAAATTATAATCTATTCTTTATTATTTTGCAACTCGTAAATTTCCTTAAGAATCTTTTCGTATTCTTCGGAATCTTCGTCTAAGGTTTCTAGTTTAGCGTTTAAAGCTTTAATATTCTGTTGGTTTAGTTCTCTATTATAACGAGCGAGAAGTTCGGCGGCTTCTGTTTCTAAATCGCTACTACCAAGTTTTTCGTGTTCACGGTTAAAAATGAGCTCAAGTTCGTCTAATTTAGTTTCATCTTCAGGGATATCGAAAGGAATTTTGGTTTTGGTGATACCGCCGAAAACCTTTAAAGCAAGTAGACTGTTCTCATATTTTCTTAGTTTATCGCTCTTTACTTCGGTCTTCGGTTTTTTGAGATATTTTTTCGGAGATTGCGCTAACTTTTTATTGAGCCGGTCGCCCTTTTCGCGAAGAATTTCGACTTCGAGATTGAGTTTTTTCGCAACTTTTTCTTCATAGCTGGCGCGTTCGACTTCGTCTTTAACATAACTTAATAATTTCAAAGCGATGTCGGAATATTTGCGTTTGTCTGGGGCGGAGCTTAGATTTAGGTTTTCTTCATATTTTTTTAGGAGCCATTCGACTGCTGGAATACTACTTTCGACGGCTTTTTGCCAGAGCTTCGGGTCTTTTTGGATTAATTCGTCGGGGTCTTTTGCGCCGTGATAATCGGAGATGACGGAGAGATCGATACCGAGATCGCCGGCTAGCATAATCGCTCGTTCGGTCGCTTTAACTCCGGCTTCATCGCCATCGTAAGCGAGGCGAATGTCGGAAGTTAAGTTAGAGAGGGCTTTTAAATGTTGTTCGGTCATTGCGGTCCCAGAAGTCGCGACGGCTTCTTTGACGCCGGCTTGATGAGACGAAATCACATCCATATTCCCTTCTACAATCACGACAAAGCCGCTACGGCGGATGGACTCTTTGGCTTGATATAAACCGAAAATGAATTTCGATTTATTAAAGAGGAGGGTTTCGGGAGTGTTTAAATATTTCGGTTCACTTTTTCCGAGCACGCGGGCGGTAAAACCAATCACATTTCCGGTCGTATCGATAAATGGGACGGTCATACGGTCGCGAAAAAGGTCGGTTTTAAAACGATTCAAAAGACCGGCAGCGTCAAGCTCGGCTTCGGAGTAGCCGCGTTTTTTAAGAGCATCAGTTAAAGCTTTTCCGCTAGCTGGAGCATAACCAACTTTAAATTCGGCGACGGTTTTTCGATTTAGATTGCGTTTGTAAAAAACGTATTCACAGACGGGTTTGCTACGGACGAGACAGGCTTGATAGTATTTCGTTGCGAGAGCGAGAGCTTCGCGAGCCCGAGCTTTTTTCTTCGCGACTGCTGGGTCGCCGCCGCGATACTTAGAGAGGTCAACACCGGCTTGGCTGGCGAGCTTTTCTAGGGCTTCCTTGAAGCTAATTCCTTCAACTTCCATCACAAAGGTAAAAATATCGCCGCCTTTATTAGCAGAAAAATCGTGCCAAATGCCTTTTTCGGGCGAAACCATAAAACTCGGCGTTTTATCGACACCCCAGGGCGAACGGCCTTTAAGATTCCGGCCGGCACGCTTTAATTCGATATACTGCCCGACGACATCCTCCACCGCGAGTCGGGATTTTATTTCCTCCTTCGCGTCTTGCATATGATATAATTATAGCATATGGAAGGGCAGGAATATCTCAATCAAATCTCCGCTGCGGCGAGACCGGCTAAGGAGTCAAAAACAAAAAAGATTCTATCGTCAAAGTTGTTTATTTTCGGGGTAGTGGCTTTAGTGCTGTTTATTCTTATGGCGATTATTGGGGCGGTTTTAGGCGGTAATAAAGATAATGAGAAAAATTTAGATTATCGTTTGAAATTACATCTAGATAATACAGCGGAGGTAATTCAAGAATACCAGACTAATATCAAATCATCTGATCTGCGTTCGAGCAGTTCATCTTTAAATAGTATTTTAACGGGCACAAGCCAACAGCTGACGACTTATTTAACGGAAAAATATGCGTTTAAAGAAAGTAATATAGACAAGAAAATTGTTGAGCAAGCGAATTTGGAGAAAGATGGGCTTGAATCGGAATTGTTCGAAGCGAAAATAAATGGGATTCTAGATCGAATTTATGCGCATAAGATGGCTTATGAGATTTCTGTTTTGATGTCAGAAGAAACTAAACTAATGGATATGACAAAAAATGAGACTTTAGATAATCTTTTAAAGACCTCGTATGACAGTTTAAATGTTTTGTATGAAAAGTTTAATGATTTTTCGGAAACCAAATAAAAGAAAGGAGAAATATGGCAAAATCCGAAGAGGTGGAAAAAAAGAGCTCAAGGAGCGAAAAGGCAAAAGAGGCTTTAAGAGGTGCGCGGGAGAAGAGCGGCGGATTCCGTAAAGAATTCATCGAGTTTATAAACCGCGGCTCGGTAGTAGACCTTGCGGTAGGTGTCGCGGTAGGCGGAGCGTTTACGGCGATTGTTAATTCCCTCGTGAATGATATCGTAATGCCGATTGTCGGGCTAATTGCAGGTGGTGTTGATTTTACGGGACTTGCGATTCGGGTGCCAAATTTCTTTGGAACTGGAGATGAGGCAGTAATCGCTTACGGAAACTTTATCCAAAACGTAATTCAATTCTTAATTATTGCTTGGGTAATCTTTATGATTGTTAAGGCGATGAATAGGTTAAATCGTAAGCGCGATTCACGCGAGGCGAAAAAAGAAGAGAAATAGACTAGACTATTATCTAACAGATTTCTTTTGTTTTCTTGTATTTTTATAGTTTTTGGTTATTGATTATTTTTTCACCGTTTAGGCTAGCACATAATAAAAACCATTATAAGCAGTTTATTCTGGTTAGGGTTAGTTTAGGGTTGCGGGGGTTTGGGGGTTTTGATATAATAGGAACATAAGAGGAAGCCTTCTAGGCGACTTCCTTTGTGGGTTATCTAACTAGCTTATGCTAGTTAGATTTTTTCTTTGGTTCGGATTTCCGTTTTGGAATTATGATGCATAACAAGTTTATCGTTATGGTCATTTTCATCTCCTTCCTGACAACCTAACTTTCCTAGACAAGCCGTTTAATGGTTATCTCACACTGA
>JAZMZP010000006.1:0-4583 GCA_045586015.1 Candidatus Nanosyncoccus sp. | reverse complement strand
TAATAACTTCGCAGTTGTTCCCAGTAGCTATACTAAAGTAGCTACTGTAACTTCCGTCACAACCGGCAACGCCGAAGCCTCAGTCCAAGCTACTTATGCAGTTTATGTTGCTGGCGACCAAATCGCTGGAACTTATACAGGAAAAGTAAAGTATACAGTCGTTCATCCAGCTACTAATATCCCAAACGAACCAAAAGACTGTACCGCCAATAAGATTTGCTACTTCCCGAATGCTGGGAATGAGGTGGATGATACGATGGGAGACCAGACTACTAACTATAGTGATAATACTAAAACTATAAGATCTAATATGGACGTTAATCTTTGGCCATCTAATTATCAGAGAGATAATTACGGTTTCGTAGGCTGGTCCGATAAGTTTGATTGGGAACTTAATGCTAACGATGCTAGCGGTAACGGTACCGGAAATAATACTGGTTATCATATCTACGGTCCAATGCAAAACATTAATGTAGGTGACGTCAGCGAGAAAGGCTTATCTTTATATGCAGTTTGGGCTCCGTCTACTGGCACATTACAAGGCTACACTTGTCCAGATAATACTACTATGCCGATTGGTAAAGTCACTGCCTTAACTGATCTAAGAGATAATGATACTTATGCTATCGCTAAACTTGCGGATGGGAAATGTTGGATGATTGAAAATCTTAGACTTGATTATGATGCGAACTTTAATGAATCGTTATCACAGGGCTTTGGAAAGTCTACTACTTATGGGAGCTTTTCTGGTTTAGCTGAACCGGAAACTGCGGATTTTTCGGACAGCACTACGGCAAATAGTCGCTATATTTCTGATGGAACTGGTAGCATATACGATTCAAGTACTAACCCGATTACTAAAACTGATATTGGAACAGATGATTACCCTGGTTATCGTATGCCTAGATATCGCAACGATAATACAAATACGAATAGCGCCATAAACACTAATGTAAATGTCAATAATATGAACCAAATAGTCCAGAATATTTATTCATATGGTAATTACTACACTTGGTCTGCAGCTATGGCTAATACTAACTACTATACTACTCTCTCCACTTCCGAATCCGCCGGCACTTCTATCTGCCCATCCAACTGGCATTTACCTACTGGGACTGGCTCTGGCGAACTCGGTTTACTCAGTAATAGTCTAGGTGGATATAAAAACGCAAACAACGTAGCACGGAGTATGTCTTCTTCTACTACTCCGACCGGTGCAGAAATGTCTAATATTTTAAGGACTTACCCTAATAACTTCCTATATTCGGGATACGCTGGCCCATCGTCAATTATTGATAAGGGCGGCTATGGATATTATTGGTCTTCCAGCGCTCATGGTGGAAGCTATTCGTATTCCTTATCGCTCAATAACTCTTACGTCTACCCAGGAACGAGTAACACCCAAGGTAAGTTTCGAGGCTACTCTATTAGGTGTATAGCCGGTAGTTAGGTTCTTCTAGCCTTCACTACTACCATATATTATCTATACTCTCATTTTTGTATTACACTGTCATACAGCGCTATTCTTGCTCTCGTTTTCGCTTCCGCTTACTCTAACCCTAACCAGAATGCTGATTTTTAAAGAGGCGAAAACTTTTAAGTTTCATTTTTAGCTATTTCGCGGTTGAAACCTGGAAGTTTTAGAGGGGTTTACGGAAGTAGTTGGTGTCGTAAATTTCGGCGCCGCGGTTTTTGTAGAATTCTTGGGCGGCTTCGCGGCCGTGACCGGAGGTGAAGCAAAGTTCAGTGCAGCCTTTTTCTTTTGCCCAAACTAACATTTCGTCCCAAAGAGCGGAGCCGATGCCCTTTCCACGAAGAGAGGAATCGGTGACGAAATCTTCGAGATAGGCGACTTTTCTGACAATTGGCCCCATAATGATAGAAAGGGTCGCGATGCCAATGATGTTTCCATCGTCGTCGTAGGCGACGAGCATATCGTGAGATGGGGAAGAAATAAGGTCGTTAAACCATTGTTCTGGTATTTCCCCGCGATCTTTGCCGGAGCGGGAAAGCTGGATTAATAATTCGCGGACGCGATTCGCGGTTTTTTCGTCGTAGCTGGTTAATGTTTCTATCTTCATAAGATTTCTCCTAACTTTTCTTTTAATTCATTAGCAAGGTCGGTAATCGTTTTTTTGTCGTTTCCCCACATAGTAATACGAATTAAGTTTTCGGTACCGGATGGGCGGACGAGAAGACGGCCGGAAACAGATTCGAGTTTTTTATCGTATTGTAAAAGTAGTTTTTTCGCGAAATCGGAAGTTTTTAGAGCGGCTTTTTGCTCCGAAGTGGCGTCCATATTAATGATGACTTGGGGGAATTTTGTGATGATGCTAGCGAGGTTTTTTAAGGATTTTTGAGACTTCGAGATGGCTTTTAGAATCATAAGGGAAGTAAGGATGCCGTCGCCGGTCGATTCGTTCGGGAGAATAATGTGACCAGATTGTTCCCCGCCGATTTTAATCTTTTTTTCACGCATAGCGGCGGCGACATTAGAATCGCCGACGGCAGTGATTTCGGTTTCAATATTATTTTCTTTCGCCCAGTTTAAAATGCCTTGGTTTGCCATGACGGTAATGGCGATTTTTTTGAGTTTTAAGAAGTTGGTTAAAATTGCGATGATTTCGTCGCCGTCCACGATTGCGCCGGTCTCGTCAACAAGTAGACAGCGGTCGCCGTCGCCGTCGAAGGCGATGCCGAGGTCGAGATGAGCGTCTTTAACAAGAGACTCTAGAGATTCGAGATGAGTGCTGCCGCAGTTTAAATTAATCGTCGTGCCGTAGTTTTTATTTGCGTGAATGATTTCGACTTCGGCGCCGAGTTCTTCAAAGATTGATTTACCGATGACGCTAGTCGCACCGTTTGCGCAATCAAGAGCGATTTTTAAGCCGGAAAAGTCGACTTCGCCGAGGTATTTTCTTAGATGTTCTTTGTAAAGATTAAGAGCTTCGGTATGCAAATCTTCTCTTAAGGTTGGCGAAATAAGCGCGTAAGTTTTTTCCGATTCGATAACGGATTCGATAGCTTCGCAGCCTCTTTCGCTTAGTTTTTCGCCACTAGTTTTTCCGCGTTCGAAGATTTTAATGCCGTTGTCTACGTGGGGGTTATGGGAGGCGGTGACGTCGATAGCGAAATCGAAACCCATTTCGTAAAAACAATAGTTAATCGCCGGGGTTGGGAGGACGCTAACGTTTCCGTATTCGAGGCCGAAGGTTTCGCAAGCGGCTTCAAGGTCGGCCAGAATCCATTCGGTTGATTCGCGAGTATCGCCACCGAGAAGAATTTTTATATCGTCGCCAGCGTAGTCGACAAGACCGGCAATAATTTTTGTTAAGAAATCGGGGGTAAAATTTTCGGCTTTTGCACGAATACCGTCAGTTCCAAAATATTTCATATTTAGTTCCTTTCCAGTTGTTTTAGAATGACATCGATGGTTAGTTTTATATCTTCGGCGGTGCTGCCGCGGGAGAGGTCGGCGAGAGGGATTCTAAAACCTTGAATAATTGGACCGGCACAAACGAAACCTCCGAATTGCTCGAGGGATTTATAAAGGATATTTCCGGAATTTAAGTCGGGCGTAATTAAGACGTTCGCGTCGCCTTTTAGCGGGGAATCGGGAGTTTTTTTCGCGGCAACTCTTGGATTCGTCGCGGCGTCGAGTTGCATTTCCCCGTCGATGAGATAGTCAGGATGAGTTTGTTTAATTTTTTCTATACAAAAATAGATTTTTTCGAGGTCGGGGTTTTTCCCGCCAGAGCCTTTGGTCGAGTAGGAGAGCATAGCGATTTTCGGAGTTTCTCCGGTATAGGCTTTAAAGGTTTCGGCGGTGTCTTCGACGATGGTGTAAAGATGTTCCCTCGTCGGGAGTTTGTTAACGCCGCCGTCGGCGAGGGCGAGGATTTTGTCGCCTTTTTTGCAAATAAAACAACTTGAGAAATAGTCGGATTTTAGGGGGAGGTAGTTTTTATAGACTAAGAGGACGTTGCGCGAGGAATAGTCGATGCCGGAGATGATAGAGTCGGCGGCGCCGTTTTTTAACATTTCGGCGGCGGCGTCGAGATTTTCGGCCGGAATAAAATCGAGATTTGGAAAGCTCTCGATAGCTTCTTTTACTATTGGGTTTTCTAATTCTGGAAAGATGATTTTCATAGGATAATTATAGCACGAGATTAGATTATTATTGTTTGACAAAGAATTTTTTATGTTATAATAAACTTATTATGGTTAAATGCACTAATCTAAACACTTCTTCATATATATATATATATATATCAATAGTATTATTTAGCCTCACTCTCCTTTCTAGTCTTATTCTATCATCTTCCCCCGCTTCTGCCGATGACACTGTTGTAGATGAAATAAACATTACAGTTCCAGTTTCTTGTAACCTTACTGGTACTGGTATGCAATCTCATAATGCTACGATTAATAATGGTACCTATGCTTCTGATATTGGTACTACAACTATTAAAGCTTTCTGTAATGATAATGAAGGTTTTGCTATCTATGCTATAGGCTATACTGATAATACTGATGGTAAGAATGTAATGACTAATTCAGCTCTAGGTTCTACTCATGAT
>JAZMZP010000005.1:0-3564 GCA_045586015.1 Candidatus Nanosyncoccus sp. | reverse complement strand
GCTGTTCGCCGGTTAAAGTGGTACGCGAGCTGGGTTCAGAACGTCGTGAGACAGTTCGGTTTATATCCGGCATGATCGTTAGGAATCTTGAGGAGATCTGTCTCTAGTATGAGAGGACCGAGATGGACGAATCTCTAGTGTACCGGTTGTGCTCACCTACTGCATCGCCGGGTAGCTATGTTCGGAAGAGATAAGGGCTGAAAGCATATTAAGCGCGAAGCCCACTCCAAGATAAGGATTCCCTAGGAGACTCCAGAAAGAAGATCTGGTTAATAGGCTTTAAGTGGAAGTATGGCAACATATGGAGCTGAGAAGTACTAATAGGTCCATCGCCTTTTTATGTTTTGGACTTAGCTAGCAATCGGTGTTTGATATAAAACATCGTGACGTCATTTAAAATCTTTGGTTTATACCTTATGGACATCAATAGTAATAATATGACGTATTATTACAAATTGGTGCCCATAGCGCTGGGGAAATACCTGTTCCCATTCCGAACACAGAAGTCAAGCCCAGTAGCGCCGATTATACTGCAATAGCGGGAAACTAGGAAGGTGCCAAATTATAAGAAATCGCCCCGAAAAGGGGCGATTTTTTGTGGTTATGGTTTCAAAATAGGGGAAAATATGATAAAATAGTAATTACGCCAGAGTTTTAGAAAGGGGTGGTTAGAATGGCGGGAGGAACCTTATCAATTTGGATGGACATAATGTTTTTTGGGTTTATATTATCTTTAGTCTTAGGTTTTTTAAACCCATATGTGACGAAAACCCAGAAAGAAAAAGCACGGAAGTTAAGTATGGGAGAAGGTGGACAAGGTGAAGGCAATTCGGTTTTTTATAGAAACCGAATGGCCGATGTTGTCTATTTTCTCGCTGATTTAATAATCCTTGCGTCTGCAACGACGGCTTTTGCGATTGAGGACTTCGTTGATTTTGCACGATGGTTCTCGGAGGGTCCGTTAGGAGTAATGGCTGTAGTAGCAATTACTATTATAACCATTATATCGATGAGCATTATCTATTTGGTGGTTATGTGTATAGGCGAGAGTATAGCAGCAAGATTACTTGTCGCATACTATATGGACAGATACGGAGTAATCCTAATAGATAAGAGTCGTTCTGGTGGCGGTTTATTCTAGTTCATTCAAAAAATCCCCATTATGATATGGGGATTTTTTACGGTTTTTTATTCTTCTTCGGAAGCTTCTTCTAGAGCGGAGAGGAGAGAATCCTCGACGTTCTGTTTCTTCTTTTTCGGAGCGGCTTTTGAAAGAATGATGTCGATTTCATAGCCAGTTAATTTAGAGGCGAGGCGGACGTTTTGGCCTTGTTTACCGATAGCGATAGATTGTTGGTCTTCAGAAACGTAAACTTTGGCTTTTTTACCATCGATTTCGACTTTCATTACTTCGGCAGGACTTAAGGCCTCGCGGATATATTCGGAAGCGTTGTCGCTCCAGGTAATGACATCGATTTTCTCTTTTTCGCCGATTTCATTCATAACGGCTTGGACGCGAATGCCGCGACCGCCGACGAAAGTACCGACTGGATCGATGCTAGGAACAGAAGAGGAAACGGCGATTTTCGTTCTTCTCCCAGCTTCGCGAGCGATGCCACGGATTTCGACGGTGCCGTTTTCGATTTCAGGGACTTCCTGGCGGAAGAGATATTCGACGAATTCGGCTGAGCCGCGAGATAAGATAAGTTGAGCGCCGCGATCATTTCGTTCGATGTTTTTAATATAAACTTTAATACGGTTACCAACAGTGTAATATTCGCCGTCGATTTGTTCGGAGCGAGGCATTATTCCGGTCGCTTTTCCGAGATCAACACGAACGAGTTTCGGTTCAACGCGAGAAACAGTTCCGGTAACGACGGTCCCGACTTTGTCTTCAAAGGCGGTAAGAACGGCGTCGTTTTCAGCTTCGCGGAGACGTTGGACGACGACTTGTTTTGCGGTCATTGCGGCAACGCGACCGAAGCTTTTAACTTTAAATTTTTCTTCAACGATGTCGCCGAGTTTTGAACCTTTTTTCGCTTCGGCGAGAGGAATTTCGGTCGAAGGGTTATAAGCGAGCCCATCTTCGATAACTTCGCGAGCGACAAAAACATCAGCTTCGCCGGTTTTCGTATTTAAAACGGCACGAACATTCATATCGCGGTCGCCGTTGTCTTTTCGCCAAGCGGCGGCGATAGCTTGTTCAATAACATCTAAGACAGTGTCTTTCGGTAAACCTTTTTCTTCGGCAATTAAGTCAACCATAGTTGACATTTGTTTTAAATCTAGATTTTCCATTTTACTCCTTTCAACTAAAAAACCGCCTCTATCTCAAGAGTCGGTCAAATCTGTATGTTATTATTATAGCACAGAATCGGAAAAAAGAAGAGTTTTTATATTTTTCTGTGTTATAATAAACTTATTATGGTAAAAAGTATGAGAAACTCTAGCTTTTATATATTAACTTTTTTAATTAGTTTGACCCTTCTTTCCGGCTCTATTCTGTCTTCCTCTTCCGTTTCGGCCGATGATGATGACACTGTAATAGATAATGTAAGTATTCTAGTTCCGGCAGCTTGTACGCTTTCTGGGACTGGTATGACTTCTCATACAGCGACTTTAAATCCGGGAACTTACACGGCTAATATCGGTTCTACGACGCTAAAAGCATTCTGTAATGATAATAATGGTTTTGCTATTTTCGCAGCGGGATATACTGGTAATATCGTAGGAGAGACTAATAGTAATAAATTAGTGGGCATAGTTCACAGTACAGAAACTATTTCTACCGGCATTGGAACTTCTGGGACTTCTCAATGGGCAATGAAACTAGCTACTAACTCTAATGCAACTTACCCTATTATCATTGATTCTGCACCGAATACTTCTGGCGGAGCTGATGCAAGCTTTGCTGATTATCACGTCGTACCAAATGAATACGTAAAAGTTGCTCATAGAAATAGTAATACTGATGTAGGGACGAATGCTGTTGGTTCGGAACTAACTACTACTTATGCCGTAAATGTTTCTTCTACTCAGCTAGCTGATACTTATAATGGTAAAGTAATTTATACGATGGTACATCCTGCTAATAGTGCCGCGCCGGTAGCTTGTAATTCTAATGCGACGACTATATCGGAAGTGAGATGTATGCAAGACTTTGGTAATGTAAATGATACTAATAGAACCGCTATATTAAGCTCTATGGTTGAAGGAACTCAATATACTATGAAAGATAAACGTGATGGCAAAGAATACAAAATCGCTAAACTGGCTGATGGTAATGTTTGGATGACCCAGAACTTAGACTTAGACTTACAAGCTGGAGTAACTTATACTAATGAAGATACTGATATTGGCTATAATACGACCACCGGACAATACGATACTGCGGCTTGGAGCCCAATTCGTTCTACTTATTCCGCTACAAGTACTCAAACTCACGAATGGTGCCAAGGTGGGACTAGAATTGAATATGGTGGTCAATGTGATTATAATTATACCCCTGAGTCCTACGACCCAGGTAATCTTTATTGGAATACGACAACCAGCAACCAGAATGAC
>JAZMZP010000004.1:0-17579 GCA_045586015.1 Candidatus Nanosyncoccus sp. | reverse complement strand
CAATTACTTTGCGCATTAGACGATATAGACGATTCGCCAGAGCGCGAATCCAACAAAGAGAAAGGAGTGTGCGACGACGGAATAGTTGTCGTGTTCTAAAACTATGAATAGAGCGCTAATCAATGCGAGTAGCGGCATAGTCCAGAAGCCATTACGCTACGTACTTTACGTGCGTAAATCTTCCGAAGATGCCGAAGCTTTAGGGCAACCGTCCGCTTTTCTCGCAGATGTTAAAAGATATTGATAAAGGCAAATACGAAACCCAAAAAATCTATTAATGATATAATGATTACATGAATAACAATATTCCAAAAAACATCTTGAAAAGACCTTCTGCCCTAACGGTAATATTTTCAATTATTACTATCGTTATTTGGGTACCACATACACTACCATTTTTCGTAAACGCACACGGCATACAGACTATCTTTACGATCATCTTATTGCCAATCGGTATCGCAAGCTTCTTTTTCGCCTATTATTCTGGCCTGACAATAGCGAAGCTATCGTACGGAATAGCAAAAAAACGCTACATATTTTGGGCATATTTTTGGCTAATAATTGTCAATATTATATGTATTATGGCCTGCTTTATAATCGAAGTAACACTCGCAGGAAATCCGATACAAATGTGCTTCGATTATTGCACCGAAATAAAAACTTCGACTGCCATTGCCTGTTATATCACCATTACAACAATCGTTCTCTTGCCTAGTTACTTTGCCATCGCACGCTATTTTAAGTATGTAAAGAAATTCCATCTGCCGAAGCCATCATAGAGACACGACTTATTATCACAAACGAGGAACAAGAATCCTGAAAAATTACGCTTAGGCTTAGAAAAGTTTTCGAACTCGCTAAATTCGCTAATTAACAGATTAGAAAAAGGAGATCTCGTCGAAAAGGACATTTTGGTCAGAAATATGGTTTCGAACCTCGAAATTGATGCGCAAAAAAGGGTGATTTACAGATATAAATCACCAGTTAATTTCATCTTCGAACCTGAGTTTTCCACAGGTTCCCCTGTTGGTGAGCCGGGTGGGGATCGAACCCACGACACCAAGCTTAAGAGGCTCGTGCTCTAACCATCTGAGCTACCGGCCCACTCACCGTTCAAAAAGAACTCCCATAATTATACCACAAAAAATCATCTTTGAAAACCCTAGAATAAAAATTATTAGCTGGACGACAAATGCCAATGATCGCCATATTCACATTTATAAACTGAAAGTTCCGGCGCACCATAATCGTGCTGCGCCACTTTCGCCGCTATTTCCGCTTCTTCGCGCGTCGAATAACAAATCTTCTGCGTTTCACCCACCCAACATTTTTCCGGTTCATAAACCGTTCCTTTATAGTTTTTCATCACAAATACTTAAATCCCCATGATTCATATAATTCTACTGCCGTCGGTTGATTCAAAACTTTCAATAATAAATTTCCCGCCTCGTCCGCTATCACCAAAACAAATGATAAAATCGCGAGCGTAAGAAACGCTCGTTTTGTCATTCTTTGTGCTATATAAATACAAGCCGGCACCACAAAATAAACCAACATCAAAGACCCAATTCCAAAAATCGTTACACTTAGCGGACAAACAAATCCATTTACACTTCCAAACCCCCACCACCCACTATCATAATTCCAATATCTCGCTCCATCAAACAACACATACGCTAACCACCCGCCGACTAATTCCACCACGCCAGTTACCAAAACCGAAACTAAAAACACCGCCCACGGATATTTCCGAATTTTATAAGTCAAAGGCACCACTAAAACCGCTCCAACCGCATAAATGTTTATCCAAGGCAAAATATTGCCGCCCTGCATATAAATCTCCCCCTTATCCGCCCAGGCCAACAAAAACTCATACAGCCATCCAATAAACCCAGCAATCACAACAACCAATAAGAAAACCCCTATCTTCTGGTATTTTTCTAGTTTGATTCCTTTTTCTAAATATTTTCGAAATAGCTGAGGGAATGATAACTTTTTTACCATAACCTCATTATAGCATTTTATTTCGCATACTCAATCGCACGCGTTTCACGAATCACATTCACTTTAATCACGCCCGGATAGCTCATAGTTGCTTCAATTTTATTCGCAATATCTCGCGCTAACTTTAGTGCCGACAAATCGTCAATTTGTTTCGGTTCAACAATCACTCGAATTTCACGCCCCGCCGAAATCGCATAAGCCTTATCAATGCCCGGGAACGAGGTTGCAATATTTTCAAGATCTTTCATTCTTTCCGCAAAGTTCTCTGCCGAAATATTTCTTGCCCCCGGCCTTGCCGCGCTCATCGCATCACAAATCTTCACGATAATTGCTTCCGGCGTCGTCGGTTCAATATCGTCATGGTGTGCCGCAATCGCGTGCACTACATTATCCGGCATACCATATTTCTTCGCTAGCTCCGCACCAATATCCGCATGTTTTCCTTCAATTTTGTGCGTCACTGCTTTGCCCATATCGTGTAGTAACGCCGCCGTCTTCGCAACTCTTTTATCCGCACCAATTTCTTCCGCAATCATTCCTGCGACATGTGCCATTTCAATCGAATGCAAAAGCACATTCTGGCCATACGAAGTCCTAAATTTTAATTCGCCAAGTAAATGCAAAATCTCGCGCGGAATTCCAACCACACCGACTTCTCGCGCCGCGTCTTCGCCCGCTCTAACAACTTCCTTTTCAATTTCTTTTTCCGCCTTCGCGACCGATTCTTCAATCGATGCCGGATTAATCCGCCCGTCTTTCATGAGTCGCTCTAAAGCATATCTCGCAACTTGTCGGCGAATCGGATCAAACGACGACAAAACCACCATCCCCGGCGTATCGTCCACCATAATATCAACACCCGTCGCCCGTTGCAAAGCCTGAATATTTCGACCTTCCTTACCGATAATTCGCCCCTTCATATCATCATCCGGCAACTTCAAAGCTGTAATCGTTCTATCCGCCGTAACTTCCGACGACATTCTTTCCATCGCCGTTAAAAGCATCGCTTGTGCAGTTTCGTCAATTTCGTGTTTAATTTCCTTTTGCTCTTTTGTAATTAATCCGACCAAATCTTGTTTAATATCATTCTCGGTCATCTTCATTAGTTTTTCACGTGCATCTGCTTTTGAAAGCCCCGCAATTTTTTCGAGCTTCTCGTGTTGGCGCGTTCGAATTTCTCGAATTTCATTTTTTAACTCTTCGAGTTCTTTTTCTTCTCGGTTTAATTTTTCCGATTTTTTCTCGAGTTGATCCAACTTCGAATCAAGCGTCGTTTCTCGCTCCGCCAAACGATTCTCCGTCTTCTTCCACTCCTTCCTTCTTTCATTTTCCTCCACTCGGTTCTTTTCAGCAATTTGTGCCGCCTCCTTTTTCGCAGATAAAACAATATCCGAAGCCTCACGTTTTGCCTTCCGCACTAAATCTTCTGCCTTATCCTTACCGCCGTTCTCGTTCTTTTTGTTATATGCAAAAATCCCACCAGCCCCAGCGCATATACCCACCACGGCGGCAACAATCGGGATTGCTATTTCCATATTGCCCTTTCTAATTGTTTTGTCGATATTTTCCTGATACCGACGATTTAACAAATAAAATCAAATTAATAAATTTCCACTCCTATTATACCACAAAAACCTAAAATAGTGAAGCCGAAACTCTCATTTCCACCAAACCAGTGGAAGTGTTCCTCACTACTAAGTCTACTCCGTTTGCCGCTCGTTCTATCCGATGCGTTACCCATCCCGACGAATTTCTTACCACCAAAGAATTTGACACCAAACTCCCCTCAATATAAGAACTAGAGCCGTCCGGCGCTCGGTAAATCACTCCATTTCTTACCAACATTTCTTCCAAATATCCCATTGGAATTTTACCTCCACTAAAAACTTATATTTCTCTCAATTTCAGTGTAGGTCAAATCAAACCAAAAATCAAGCATAAGAAAAATCTTTTAAAAACTCTAGCCCCAGAATCCGCGTTTTTTGCTATTTTTAAAATCTTCCAACAATTCTTTTTGTTTTCGCGACAAATTCTTCGGCGTCTCAACAATCACAGTTACAATATGTGGCCCTCTATCTCCATCCGACCTAAACGGAACTCCGTGTCCAGACAATTTAAACGGCGTTCCCGACTGCGTCCCCGCCGGAACTTTCATCGTGATTGGTCCATCAACTGTTTCCACTTCAATTTCGCATCCAAGCGCCGCATCTACCATACTAATCGTTTCTTCCGAAAGGATAATCGCACCTTCCCGCGTCAAATTCTTATGTGGTTTTACTCGAATCTTCACATAAAGATCGCCTTTTTCGGTTCCGCCCTCCGGCGCTTCGCCGCCTTTTCCGCGCAATCTAATCGACATTCCGTCATCAATTCCCGCCGGAATTTTTACTTTCATACTTTCACCATTCGCCGAAACCTCTTTCGTCGTTCCAAAAATCGCTTCTTCAAATGTCAAAGTTACTGAAGTCTGATAATCCGCTCCGCGCCGCGACCTTCTCGCTCCACCAAATCCGAATAAACTTCCTAAAATATCTTCAAACCCACCTGCTCCGCCAAAATCGAAATTAAAAGTCTGACCATTAAAGTTAAAGTTTCCGCCTTGCCCAAACGGATTCCCGCCTGCAAACGGGTTCCCCGAAGCTCCCCCAACCCCTGCGTGCCCGAACTGGTCATATCGCGCGCGTTTCTGTTTATCCGACAAAACATCGTGCGCCTCGTTCACTTCCTTAAACTTCGCTTCCGCTTCTTTATCGCCTGGATTTTTATCCGGATGATATTTAACCGCTAATTTTCGATAAGCTTTCTTAATTTCGTCATCAGATGCGTCTTTAGAAACGCCTAAAATTTCATAATAATCACGTTTTGCCATAAAAAATATTATACTCTACTAGCACTCAAATTACAAGAGTGCTAATCACACAACCCTTCATAATTAATTTTATAATTCCCTAATTCCAATTCATTATCAGTTAAGTACTGATTCGCTTCCTTTATATACTGCTCTTTCAAAAGGTCCGTACAAGTATTTAAATTCACCGTTACCACAATCTCTTCATTCTCATTATAATTAGCCGCAATCTTAAAATGATTATTATTCACATCATAATACGGCGTCACTTTAAAAATCGGATCTTGAGCCGCATATTCAGCCGCTTTTTTATTCGCTTCAAAATCACTAATCGTCGTAAAAATCATCGCATCATCTGGATGTTCATAATACCAACTTAAATCTCCATCAGGCCCAGTCAAATATTTATAAAGATAAAAAGTCTCGTCTTTTACTAGCTCAATCGTATCCGAATAAGGTTCCATTCCATCCAGAGTTAAACTCACCTCATAAACGCCCGGCAATAAATGATATGTTCCGTTTTCATACTTTTTCCCATTCAAAAGCAGTGTCGCACTTTCTGGCGCCACCGCAATTTCGAGTGTTGCCGAATGGCGCGCCCTGTCAACCATCGCCACGATACTAATAAGTATAATCGCCATTACCACGCTAATTATCGTAATTATTATTTTTCTTTTTTTCTTCTCGTCAAACATTTTATATCTTCCTAAATATTCTATAGCTCGAATCTGGATAATAACTTATGCCATGATCACTCGTCCTGTCACAATGCGAAGCCGAAGCGATTTTCCCGACCCCATCAACTTCAATATACATTTCAATATGTCCATCAGAAATCCTAATATCTCCCGGCAGCATATTTTCCGAAGAACCAATATTTGGAATTTCCTGATATTTTTCCGGATGAGCGTCTAAATATGCATTTTGAGAAGGCACCCCACAACAATGGAATTCCTCATCCGCACCAGAATATCTCATTACCGTAGTCACGAATGCATCACAACTATTTCCATTCATCGAACACGCATCGCCAAGCTTGTTTACGCCAGTCTCCGCTAAAGCAATTTTATATTCCGGTTTCACATCATCCCACGGGTCATGCCCTCGATCCGGCCAAGAAAGCAAAATCGCTGTCGCATTAATATCGCCATTTTGACCACCACAAATCGATACGTCCGCCAAATCGTCCCCAACTTCCGAACCAATCGGATACATTCCACCCACCGCTATATTATTCTGTTTTGCATATTCTTCCGAACTTGGCCATCCTAATTCTTCACGCGCCGGCTTAATCATTTTTTCAATTATTGCTTCCACATTCGCCACATAAAGTGCCTCGTCATTATTGTCCGAAGATGGCGCATAATGACTTATCACTTCCACTAAATAACTATGTAAATCCCAATGATTCACATCAAGATATTTAAAAGCTGCATCATAATAACCATTTCGCATCACATATGGCCCCGCCCACGCACCAATACTTACTTCAACACTACTGAATTTCGCAAAGTTTCCATTACCTTCCGTCTGATAAGTTCCCGCATCTCCCGTTCCACGAATACCTAACCAGTTATTCGTCTCAAGCGCCAACGCACTTTGCCCCACCATCGACTCAACTTGCATCTGTGCAATTAAAACTTCCCAAGGCGTACCATACGTTTTCTGTGCTTGCATCGCCATTTGCCCATAAACCTTCACCGCGGATTTAACTCGCTCAACTCCCATCCCGCTTACACTTGAGCCAGATTGACCAATCACACATGTCGCATTACTTGGCTCATAAAAAAGAATGTCATTTTGCGAAAAGAAATAAAGTTGCGAACTATCTAAGGCGAACGTCGAGCCCGACAAAAATCCCGCCAAAATAAAAACAAGTACAAAACTAAAAGCTTTCCGAAAAAAACTCTTCATACCTTATATTATACCACATTTACTTCCCACCAGGGTTCGTTGTAATCAAACTTTCCTCTGTTTCTGATGCAATAATCTGAATATGTACGTGATTCTGGCCCGCAAAGAACAAACCCTGTCCAACCGGAAAATTCGCCAAACGCCTCTTTTCCTCTTCAGTCAATTTAAATACATCCGATAACACGTCTACCGCGGACGCTGATTGTTTCAACAAAAGCTGCATCGAAGAGTTATTCACAATTGCTCTCCCCATTTTCGAACTCATAAAGTCTTCAACGTCTTGCGTAACCGTTGTTAATCCTAAATAATACTTTCTCGCTCGTTTCGCTAAAGAGAATAAGAAATTCGCCGAATCCTCAAACTGCATCAACTGCCACGCCTCATCTACGATAAGTAGACGCTTCTTCTGTTCCGCCCTAACAATATTCCAAATATGCGAAAGTACAATATACATCGCTACCGGCCGAAGCTCTTCCTCAAGATCTCGAATATTAAATACTACCATCTGGTTATTAATATCAATATTAGACTGTTGTGAGAAAATTCCTGCAAAAGTTCCCGTCGTATACTTTCGAAGTCTCTGCGCAAGTTGCGGTCCCGATCCCTCCATATGTAGAAGTGTATCGTATAAATTCATAATCGTCGGCGGCGTTGATTGGTGCGTCAAAGGATCCGACGTAATTCCGGCCCGTGCATAAGTATCAATTAATGCTTGGTCTAAATCTGCCTCTTCGTTCGCAGACAACGCTGGCATCATTTGACCAGAAGCAGTAATTTGATTTCCGCCAAGCATCGTTCTGAATAAACCATGCAAAACTACCAGATTTGCTCTCAGAGCATCGTTTGCGTCTTCCGAATCTACTACCTTTGGTAAATCAAATGGGTTAATTCGCACGTCCGAGTTTAGCGACAACCTCACATAAGCTCCGCCCACCGCATCGCATAATTTTTGGTATTCGTTTTCCGGATCGATAATTAGTATTTCCGACCCAAGCATCATCGAACGCAATGCCTCAAGCTTCACCGTAAATGACTTACCTGCACCCGACTTCGCAAACACCACCATATTTGCATTTTCAAGGCTAAACCTATCAAAAATCACCAACCCATTATTATGCATATTAATACCATATAATATGCCTTTATCCTGAGTTAAATCTGCCGACGTAAACGGGAACGAAGTTGAAATTGCGCCCGTATTCATATTCCGTCGAATTTGTAGCTGGTCTGTACATTGTGGCATCGTCGAATTCATACCTTGCTCTTGTTGTGAATTCGCTACTTTCGAAAAAATCATCTGTTGCCCAAAAATCGTTTCAATTTTCTGCTGTACAAATTTCATCTCGTCCAAAGAATCTGCCCAAATCGTTACATAAAGCCCGAATCGGAAAAATCGCTCCGCCCCAACCTGCAACTGATCTCGTAATTCCTCTGCATCATTAATTGCCGCCTCAAGCTCTGGATCACGTATCTTTCCTTTTTCTGCATTTAAATTCATCGATGCTTCAAGCTGAGTCACCTTCGTTCTCAAATTCTTCATCACCACCGCCGACTCTACCGGGTAAATATACATTGACACATCAATCACTTCATCTATATTAATAATTGGCGAAATCCAGCCTGTATATAAAGATCTCGGATAACCATATATATATAATGTACGACCATATTTATTCCCCAACCTAAAATAATCCGAATGAATCTCAATCGCTGAAGGCGAAATCAAATCTCTTAAAGTGTTCGTACCCTGCTCAAAAGCATGCTGAATTTCCGCCGCTTCCATTGCTTCGTTTTGTGCTGCGATTTGTGCCGGTGTTAACTTTTTAGCCATTTTGTCCTCCTGCGCTCGGATTTTCACCCTTTTTTACGTACATTGTTGCAAGCCTAGAAAAATCTACTAACGGTTCTCTTACCGCCGTATCCGGATTATTAAAGTTATAATAAAGCTCTGCCAACTCCTTCGTATTTAATCTTACCGACTGGATTCCAATCTGGAATAACCCCGACATTACTGCATCAACTCTATTATTCAATTCCGACAAAGCCTTATCATAAGTTACACGATCAATTCTCGTCACTTCCGGTACTTTGTTTCTAGAAAATGATTTAAAGAAACTCTTCGTTTGCTGCAAAACCTTCTCCGCATCAGCCGAACTATAATAAGGAATCACAACGAAGAATGATTTATCCATAATATTCGCTTCTTGCGACAAAATATCAATAAAGTTTATATAATCATCCATCAAAACCCCAAGCAACATATTGTCATTATCTCGCCGAATTTCGGAAAGCCTCTCAATATACGGCCCAATATCAACTCTTTGTGAACGTATCAAAATCTGAGTTGTAAACTTTAATGAATTCAAAAAATTCTGATATGAATACTCTACACCTTCTCTTTCAACGTCACTCATCAAATCAAAGTTAATTGACCTACACGCCACTACCGCCCTAAACGAACCGTCTTTCATAATTACCACGTTGTCACGAAGCTCGGAAATTAAAAGTGTTGCTTGTGTTGAAGTAGGGGCTTCTTTATTAGGCGAAATCGGCACTGCTTGCGTTGCATTCATCGCCGCCGATCCTAAAAATGACGCCGAATTTGCATCCATAGGCTGTTGCCCCGGCAAAACCACTTGCGGAGCTGTCTGTCCCGGCTGTGCCGCTGGTTGCGTCGCTGGCTGTGCTGCCGGCATAGTCTGATTAGACTGAACTTGTTGTGGATCCATATTTAATTAATGTAGCGATACAAAGACTTCGCTCTCACCCCTTTCTTTTATTCGTTTAGCTTCTTTCTCAATCGTCGCAACAGAATAATCAGGATTATTTGCTAGTTCTATTATACTATGATTTGGCCCGTCTTGTGCAACTTTTTCTATCACAGGCGCCCCCGGAGCTACCACCACCGGCGAATTAAAATTCGGTTTTGTTAAATCTTCCGCCGTCGGTTTCACCGTCATCTCCTCAAACCGCTTCTGAATCAATGCTTCTCCCTCTTTAACTTTTAAATTATCATTTCGATCTATCGCATCCCTCATCCCTCTTACAACTTCTTCGTGCCGTTCATTTTCCCCTTTTTCAATCGCTGTTTCTAAATTATCAAATCGATTATTTTCAAACATATCGTTCGCCGCATTCGCCTCCGCCACCAAATCCTCTCGCATCGAGCTCGTGCCCGCTCCCTTTATCGCATAGCCTTCCGTATCAACAATGTCGGCCAAGAACGATAACCTATGTGTCGCCTCTTCTTCTGTGATATCTCGAACTCGCGATTCTTCAACAATCTTTGGTGCAGTAATCTTAATCGTTGACTCTCTCTGTCCTGGAGTCCATAAACGATTGCGCGGTTTTAAATAATATGAAACCAAAGCTGCTAAATAAGTTTCTGTCGGTTGGTCTTTCTTTAATGGCAAAGCCAAAACTACAAAAAACAAAATAAATGGTAAAGGAATAATCGCAAGAAGTGGAAAAAGCTGAAAAAGGAATATCGCAAGTGAAAGCAATCCACCCGCAATCAAAAGATAAACAAATTGCCGAAAACTAAACGGCCCGAGAAGCTTATCGTCCGCCTCAACATCCTGAGGCACCTTATATTGCGCCATATACTATATATTATAACATAAGCTTCTAATCACTACCAAAGAATCGTCGCAAAACTTCTATACGCAATTGTCCAACATCACCAATTTGAGGCAGCCTTTCCTTGAATTCATCTACTTGTACTATCAAATCTCCCATTTCTGGCGACCTCGTTAAGACTTCTTCTATTCGTTCCCAACATTCATCTTTATCGATCCTTCGAGCCCCACGATACTCATCGCAAATAGACTCTATTCTCATTCTGGCATCATTGTATAATCCACCACCTCCACCACCAGATTCTTCATCGGCTGGCGACACTCCATCATCCTCGTCTTCTTCAGCACGATTAATTCGTTGTCGTTGTTTCTTTCCGGTCCGTTTTTCAGCAGCCCATCTACGCAAGTTCTCTTCCCCAAATTCCTTAATAAGCGCCTCTTTTGCTTCACCCTGAAAACCTTTGTCCCATGCCATCGCAAAGCTACTTCTTGCATCCTCCGTAAAGGCATTCTGGAATCGTTTTTGCCTTCCCTTTTCGTACTTCTTCTCAAAATCCTCATATGGCTCTAGTTCGCCATCGCCAAACTTATGCTTCTCCAAGAAGTCCAACTTTTCCAAATCTATATTTCCGTCTTCATCCTCCAAAAAAGTCATCAAAGTATTAAAGTTCTTAAAAGCAACTAATACATCACTTTTAGTTTGTTGAATATGTCGCGAAACTTGACCTTTATAAAGCAATCCGACATGCTTTTCTACAGACTTTATATACTCCGCTTTTTTCTCTAATCCCAAACCATTCAATATTGTCTCACCAAAAGCTCCCTTAAAGTCAAACTTATGAGTTTTCGGATCAATGCGGAAAAATTCCTTCACGAAAGCCTCCATCTGCTCACTTTGGCTCTTATACGTTATCTGGTCACCAATCAAATTTGCCATAATAGCCCCCCAAAAACTTTCTTCGTCCTTTATGAATTCACTCATACTGAATTCTGGTAACCTTTCCCCATCTGGACCAAGTTCATGCGCCACTCTCCTAATTAGCATAGTCGGAGTCCTAAATGCTGTTCTTTCTATATCCCCCCAAGAAGTTCCCTTTATCAACTGCGGTAATGCCTTTTTAGGCTCGTACATTTTGATTGTCCCATCATCATTATATTTAATATTACCATTCTCGTCATAGTCAACCGCCTTGCCCTTTACAAATTCATCCCACGTTATAAATGGCCGCGTTCGACGTTCTTTCGAAGACCTCTCGTTATACATTGCCGCCGTCTCGAGATTAATAAACTTTCCAAGTCTCCGAAGCGTCGGGTCACTTGAGCCAACGTCAAACATATTGAAGTTAGCAAACGACTGAGCAATATAAGACCCTGGCCTTACTCTACCCGAATCCATTGCATCACCGATGATTTTACACGTATGTGCCTTAAAAACCTCATCCGTATCGCCACGAGTTTTTAATACTCGCAACATACCAATAACCGCATCAATATTTTGGTTTAAATCGCCGGCTGTCAATTCTTCAATATGATTTACTAAATCTTGCGTTGGCGGAGTAAGTTCACCGTAAGTTTGAAACTTATTTTTTACCATCTGCGCCTGCGCCGCAAAAGAACTAACCACTCCAGCCGCCGCAAAATCAACACCAAAATCTTCATTACCAATTTTACCGCCCATAATCTTTCGTATCCGATCATATCGCTTTAGATTTTCTGGATCATCAAGCACGTATTTATTTTCATCACCAAACATCCTATGATTTTGATGTTCATCTCTACCTACGTTCATTAAATCATCATGCGCAAATTTAGCATTCATCACTCTGTTATAGAAACTCTTCGCATTTTCTGCCTCGATTTTTGCTTCTCGTTCTTTTTCAATCCTCAAATCCTCAAAAGCTCTCAAGTTAGCATTATCAAGACGATTAATACGTTCTTCTGAAGTATCATCCTCATTTATTGCAGAAGCATAGACCCCTTGCCCATATCTAAGACCATCCTTCATCTTGGCTATCTCCCTCTTAAACTCAGGGCTCTGTTCGCCAAAACCTTCGTTCATATTGTTTTTATGCATCTGCATAGTTCTTTCATATTGTGCCGTAAGAGCTTGTCTGTCAAAAGCTCTCTGCCCTTTCTTTGAAAGACTTCCATTTTTATTGTAATTGTTCATCGCACTTCTGGCGCCATATTCTGCCTTCTTAAATTGTCTAAGTTCATCAATCTCTGCCTCACGATCACTCTTACGATAATTCAAAAAATTCATTAATTTCGCCGACGGCATCATTTTGTTCCGCTCAAGATGCCTTAAACTCTTTAACTGTCGATGCGAATCTGCCCAAGCTCGGTTCGTTGCCAACGGTTTCGCCGCAATCGAATTGAGTTTTGTATTGATTGTGTTTAAGAAAGTTCCAGACATCTTCATCAGAGACCAAGCAAAGAACAACGGGAAAATCTCCACCGCCGCACCAAGCAATATTTCAAATCCATCGCTTGCGCTCGCAATAATCGCAAACCCCGCAAGTTGTGACGCCCCAAACAACAACGAAAACATCGGATAAAACACCAACATCTTGGACAACAAGTCTTTCCATTTCTTAAACCAGCTTTCCGTGTTCGGCAACAGATTTGCTACCATCGCAAGCGGAGCAACCATAATCAAAAGCGCTACTACTGCCTGCCTCAATGCAATCGTAATTAACCCCGTAACCACCGCCACCAAAGCCCCAAGCACCAACGGAATCAACATCCAAATCATTCCAAATTCAAATGCTATCACCCCAGCCCCAGCCGCAATCGCAGTTCCACTCCCAATCGCACTATACATTTCCGCATACGAAGTATGTGAAATCCCACTTATCTCATTAGTCGGAATCGCTGCCTCTGAAATTGTGGTAAATATCCCCCTAAGCCCATCCCCGAAGATATTCGAAACATCCACTAACACCTGGCAAATCAAAAATGAAAGGTTAACTAAAATTGCTGTTACAATCAACTTCGGTAACGCCTTCTTTATTCCGTAGTTATTAATCCCAAATCCTGTAATCTGCGAATAAATCACAATCAACAAGAATATGATAAACACAATATTTGTAACCCCCTTCAAATACTTCCAAATCTCATAAATCGGCGAGCCGTCTTCTGCCGGTATCGGATTTATCACTAAAATATTCTCAATCTTATCATAAAGCCAGTCTACTGCCTCTGCGATTTTCCCAGTCGTCGGACAAACTAGCCAACCAATCGGCCCCAAACTCTTCTTACAACTTTTATCTCCAGTTTCTGCATCTTTCGTTTCCGAAGCTTCTTCTTCCGCTCCATCCACTTCTATCTGTTCCTCGCCCGCATCGACTCTCTCCACCGTAATATCATCTTCAATCGGAATTGCGTAAGCTGTTGGTGCTTCAAGCCCTGTAACAGATAATAAACCGAATATGCTTGTGAGTGCAAAAAAGACCCCAAATAATGCCTTTTTTATCCAAAGTTTTAGTTGCTTTTTCATAATCACAATAAGAGACGCCTCCCTTTTCAAGGCGTAACTTAATTATAGCACGCATAAGCTTTATTGTCAAGAGTAAATACCCATTTTTTATCTTTAGTCAAAAATATGTTAAAGCAATAATTTTTATGCTTATTTTGGAGCACTTGGACTTTTTTTTATTTTGTGTTACTATTAAGAAAATAAACGGATATTTAAATGAAAAAATTCTTCAAAAAGCTTCTCATCGTTCTTACTATTATCGGCTCTTTATCCTCAGTAATCGCTTTAGCTGCTGCACCTAACACTTACGCCGATGATACCCCTAAAAGAGGGCTCGACAACAGAAAATGTGAATATTTCTTAGGTTTAACCTCTTGGGACTGCGGATTCAACGGCGGAATCGAAGACGAGGATGATTTAAAAAATGGCATCTGGATTATCATAGCCAACATCGCCACCGACGTCACAGTCGTCGCCGCCTATCTTGTTCTCGGTTACGTCATTTACGGTGGTTATCTCTATATTTTTGCTGCCGGTGAATCCGGAAAAGTCGCGACTGGAAGAAAAACCCTCGCTCAAGCATTCATCGGTCTTGCCATCGTCATGACAGCAAACTTAATTATGAGTGCCTTTCGCGTAGTCTTAGTCGGTGGAGAATTCAAAGATTGCACCAAAACTAGCTGTGTAGACCCTGGCACCATGGTCGAACAAATCATCTCCTGGTTTACAGCTTTAGCTGGTATTGCCTCCGCGATTTTCTTAGTTTACGGCGGAATTGCCTATATCACCTCTAGCGGCGACTCCGGAAAACTCCAAAAAGCCAAACAAGTCATTACTTATTCGCTCATCGGCCTAGCCATCGTAGCTCTCTCAGTTACAATTACCGCCTTTGTTTCCAATATGATTCGCAATGCAGAACCTACGGGTTCCATCAATACAACCAAAATAATAAAGGAGTTATATGAAAAATAACCTACTCAAAATAGCCGTTCTAGCCCTTATTGGAATATCGAGCCTCGTTGGGCTATCTTTTGCCCCTTCAGCTCTCGCTGCACCAAGAGAGGCCTCAGATCCTTGTGCCGCCGACCTACCACCAACAATTCGAGAAGCAAATGGATGCGAAAGTTCAAGCAAAGACGACTTTCCTGAAACAGTTAAAAATATTCTGACTGCCATTATCAGCGTTGCTGGTATAGTTGCCGTAATCTTCGTCATTATCGGTGGCGTAATGTATATGACCTCCGCCGGTGATACTGGAAAACTTAAAAAAGCTAAAGACACTATCCTCTACGCCCTTATCGGGCTCGTTATCTGCGTTCTCTCTTTTGCCATAGTAAACTTTACAGTTAATAGCATTATCAACTCGGGCTCAGATACCTCAGAGGATAATAGCGAAAGCACAACCAACCAAGACAATGAGCAGAAAAAAGAAACTGATAATCTGCTCAAAAAATAATTCTGATTAATCGAAAGCTAAAAATAAAACCTATTGCTTTTTTTAAAAAATAATTGTAAAATGAAACTAACTTAATCATAAAGGAAAAAAATGAAAGATCTACTTATAAAATTAGCGGTTGGTACTGGCGACCCAACCAAATACACAAGTGATGACGACACGAATTTAATGGAAACTATAAAAAATATCATTACCGCTATTATCGCTGTTCTAGGCATCGTTTGTGTAGTCGTTATGATTATCGGTGGCGTGAACTATATGACTTCCGCCGGCGATGCTGGTAAAGTCAAAAAAGCTAAAGACACTATTCTTTATGGTTTAATCGGGCTCGTAGTCTGCGTTCTCGCATTCGCCCTAGTCAACTTCGTCATTACCAACATCCTTAATGCTGGATAAAAAAACTTCTAAAAAACACTCCCTCTCGGGAGTATTTTTTTTTATTCAATACCTCATATTTATTGAATCGCAATTCTCTTCGGCGCTTCAGTCTTTTCTTTCTCAAAAGTAATCGTAAGAACTCCGTCTTTTAACTCTGCCTTGACACTATTTTCATCTTCTTTTACCTGAACCGGAAGCGCAATCGTCCTCGAAAACTCGCCCCAATAACATTCCTGAATATGCCATCTAGTCGTCTGTTCATCTTCGCCTCCCGACAAAACTCCCGAAATCGTCAAAATATTATCGGAAATACTGACATCCAAATCGGATTTCGAAATTCCAGCGGTGCGAGCTTTTACTACTAATTTATCGGCGGTCTCAAAGACATCTACAGCGAGTTGTCCCGGAAAGTCGTCGGTTGTGTCATCCCACCCACCATCTTCGACTGATTCGCTTAAATCTTGAACCGGTTCCTCCGCCGGTTCTTGTGTCGCAGCCGGAGCGGTTAACTCCTCATCTCCTCCAAGAAACGCAGCAGCGAGATCGTCCTCCATCAGCAAATCGTCACTGTTTGTACGAGCCATATTTCCTCCACTTATATTGTTATGCTTTATTATAAACCATCACTATAGTAAAATCAAGAGAAATATGCCAAATAATGTAAAAATTACAACAATCATTAATCCTCTGGACCTTCTCGCACCCCACTCCTGTAGGGGTTGCGGGCGTATCGGAAAACCACTTTGCGACCGTTGTAAAAAATACATAATCGCAAACCACGTTAATTATTGCCCAAATTGCAAAACCAAAAATCCTACTGGAAAATGCAAAAATTGTAAAATTCTTCCGCCTGTCTTCATTGTCGACGAACGTACCAATTTAACCGGAAAATTAATTCACGATTTCAAATACAACTCAGCTCGTGCCCTTGCTTTACCTCTTGCGGAAATGCTTGATGAAATTCTGCCTGAAATTCCTGGCGATGTTTCCATCGTTCCCCTTCCGACTATCCCAAAGCATATCCGCTCTCGCGCTTTTGATCATACTCTTCTTCTCGCGAAAAAACTTGCTCATCTTCGCGGGAAAAACTACCGAGTCGAAAAACTACTCACTCGCTCAAAAAACACTGTTCAAGTTGGGACTGACGCAAAAACCCGTCTCACCCAAGCTTCCTCCGCCTACGAAATTATTAATAATGCGAAATTGAATCCTGAAACTACTTATTTGCTTCTAGATGACGTTTGGACTACCGGCGCTTCAATGAAAGCCGCATTAAAAAAGCTCCGAAAAGCCGGAGCTCTTAAAATCATCATTGCTATTCTAGCCGTAAATCGACTGGACTAAAAGCGAAGTCTCTTCTTTCTTATCCGCCGAAGACGGCAACGCCGAAATCACGAAATTCACAATCGCAAACGCGAGAAATGCAATCACAAGCCCAATAATCGCATAAAGCACAGTATTCTTCGCGTCTGTCACTTTCTTCGAATCTCCACCCGAAATCACATATCTAATCCCACCAATAATCAACATAATTACCGCAATAATCCCCACAATATAAAGAATTGTGTTCGTAACTTGTTTAAAAACACCGGTATTCCCAAACAAATCCGTCGGGCAACCATCACATCTTGCCGCCTCCGCACCCTCTTGCAAAGTCAAAGCCGAAACTGACGACAAACCTGACATCGCCACGCACCCGCTAATTAAAACTGCTAAAACAAGTTTAAAAACATTTTTCATCATAATTTCATTATATCACATTTCCCCAAAAAATGGAATATATGGTACAATATAAACTACACGGAGGGTTACCCAAGTGGTTGAAGGGGACTCATTGGTAACGTGTTAGTCCGGGGCAACCTGGAGCGGGAGTTCGAATCTCCCACCCTCCGCCAAAATACTGGAAAAACTAAGCAAAGCGAA
>JAZMZP010000003.1:0-6234 GCA_045586015.1 Candidatus Nanosyncoccus sp. | reverse complement strand
CCCATATCTCCTCTGGTGCACCTTCGCTGCTTACCTAAACATCATGGTTGCAATTTTGAATTGAAAAAAGACCTGCTAGGACCACCTAGCTCTCGGGACTGGGCTCGCACTGAGAGCTTTAGCCCGAAGTCCGAATTCATGCTTTTTGAAGTTTTTGTGAAACAAAAATGGCTCCCGGGACTGGACTCGAACCAGCAACCTCGAAGTTAACAGCTTCTTGCTCCACCATTGAGCTACCCGGGAACGTATCCCTATTATAACACACTTTTATTAAGTGTGTTAAAAATTAGTTGAGCAGTTTCGCCTGGGATAATTGTTGCGCGAGCTTCTTATCAAAAGTAAAAAGCGGTTCGTGATGCCGAATCTCCGCCTCAGCAGCTAGGGCGCAGTCGTTCCAAGATAGTTTTGGGTGAGCAAGATAGAGTGGTATAGTAATACTAGTGAGTTCGTGATTGTATATCACTGCTCCACTATGTCTCGTTAGAAAAAAAGATAACAGGTCGGCTATAGTTTCACGAGACATTCGATAATTTTTTTCAAGCACATAGACACATTCGGAAAGCGCTATATCACTAATAAAGTGTTGCACCCTAGGAGAACTTAATAGCTCATCGGCAATCTTGTACTGTTTCGGAACATCACCAATCAAATAGCGAACAATCAAGTTCGTATCGAGTGAATCAGTCTGCGCCATATTCTTTCTCCATTTCTTTTCTGAATTCGTCACTTTCACGCCATTCATCCATCATTTCGCGCACGGTTTTTCCAGCGTTTTCTTTGATGCGTTTTTTTGTCTCTGCGCTGAAAAGCGAATCCATATAGGCACGAGCTTCCTCTCCGGTCATTTCGCGCTCAACTGTGGCGCGTTTTTTGTCGGTGCGAATCATTACGCGGTCGCCCAATTTCACTCCCAGCGCCTCGCGCGCAGCCTTATTTAAAAGAATCATCCCATTCTGATTAATCGTAGTCGTATACATATTACTCCTTATTTTGTTACCCATCTACCTTTGATTATAGCAAAAACCATTGGAAAATACAAGTTCTAATGGTTTATAATAAAACCATTGGAAATTTTACATCACACCCCTTCAATTCAGGGGTGTATAGCATATTTTCTTAAAATGTGATAAAATTATTTAAATGGAAGAAAAAACAATCCAAATTGCTGGTTCTATTACCGTTGACGAGCTCGCGACCGCGCTCGGCCTTTCTGTGACTGATTTAATTGGTACTCTCTTTAAAAACGGCATCGTCGCGACGATTAATCAACGTCTTGATTTTGAGACCGCCTCTATTATTATCGAGGAACTCGGTATTAAAGGCGTCAAACTCGAACGGAAAAATACCTCGACTAAAACCTCTGATTTTCATCGCGAACTCTCTGATAAAGCCGTTACGCGACCCCCGGTCGTCGCGGTTATGGGACACGTCGATCACGGTAAAACTACTCTCCTCGATACTCTCTTAAACAAGAAAACCGTCGATGACGAAGCCGGCGGCATTACTCAGCATATTTCCGCCTATCAGTTAAAACACGACGACCGTCTTATTACTTTCCTAGACACCCCTGGTCACGAAGCTTTTGCCGCTATTCGTCAACACGGCGCGATGTTAACCGATATTGTTATTATTGTCGTAGCCGCCGATGATGGAGTTAAACCCCAGACTATCGAGGCGATTAACTTTGCCAAATCCGCCAACGCGAAAATCATCGTCGCGATTAATAAAATTGACCGCGAAGGTGCCGATATTCCGCGTACAATGGCCGACCTTTCTCAGAACGGTTTGCAACCTGAAGAATGGGGCGGCGATACCGTAATGGTCCCAATTTCTGCGAAAATGAACCAGAATCTCGATAAACTTCTCGATATGGTGCTTCTAACCGCCGACCTCGAGGAATTGAAAGCTGATGTGGATATTCCGGCCGAAGGTCTTGTGATTGAATCTCATATGGAAGTCGGAAAAGGTTCCGTCGTGAACCTCTTAGTTACCGGCGGGGAATTAAAAACCGGCGAATTTATCGTTGCCGGCTCGGCCTATGGTAAAGTCCGCACAATGTTAGATTGGCAGGGCAAACCGAAGGGCAAAGCCACTCCGTCCACCCCTGTTACGGTTACCGGCTTTAAGGAACTTCCGAATTTTGGTGATAGATTTACAGAGGTAAAAGATGAAAAAACTGCCCGCAAAATGGCCTTATTAAACGCTCAGGCCGCCTTAAATGAATCGGCTTCAGCGAATGTTACCGGCTCCGATCTTCTCCGTATGATGAATGTCGCAGACAATTCAAAAGTCTTCAATGTTATCATCAAAGGCGATGTCCTCGGCTCGGTCACGAGCGTCGTCGACTCTCTAAAAATGATTGATACCCACGGCGAAATTACCCTTAACATCGTTTCAACCGGTGTCGGCGATATAAACGAAAATGATGTTTATATGGCAGCCGATGAAAACACGATTATTTACGGCTTTAACGTTTCCGTCCCGATTAACATTTCGAAAATGGCCGCTCGCGACGGCGTTAAAATCCGAACCTATAAGGTTATTTACGAACTCTTAGACGATGCCAAATCTGAGATGGAAAATCTCTTGGACGCCGAAATTATTGAAGAAGATAAAGGCGAAATTAAAGTTCTTGGCGTCTTCCGTACCGAAAAAACGAGCATCATCGCCGGCGGGGAAGTCCTAAAAGGCGATGTAAAGCCGGGATATTTAGTTCGCATTGTTCGTGATAAGAAATATCTTGGCGAAGCCGAAGTGACCTCTGTCCAAAAGGAGAAAATTGATGTGAAAGAATTGATTGCCGGCGAAACCGGCGGCCTCGCGATGAAAACTAAGTCAAAAATCGATTTACAGATTAACGACCGTCTAAAATTCTTCACCCGCGAAGCCAAAAAACGCACTTTGTAATAATAAACTTTTTCTAAGCTTGCTTTTTTAAGGCTGAAAATTTGAAAAAATAGTGATGGAAAGCCGGTACTGAAATACCGGAAGGCTTCCATCAAATTATTTTTTCAAATTTTCACCTCTAGCAAGCGTGAAAAAGTTTATTATTAATGTATTTTTTCAGTTTTTTAGCCGGGAAATTGTGAATTTTAGAAAAGGTTTATTATTTCACATTTGTGTGTTATTATTACCATAAGGAGAAAAAATGCAATTTGACGAACAATTTTTACAAGAAATGGGACTCTCGGCAATGCCGGAAGACCAAAAACAAGCTTTTCTAGACTATGTTCAAGAAGAACTTGAGGTTCGCATTGGCGAACGCATCTCTAAAGGCCTTACTGAGACCCAGCTTAATGAATTTGACGCAATTACTGACCAGGCCGAAGCGGCAGCCTGGCTCGAGAGAAATCGCCCAGATTACCGCGAAATCGTTAACCGCACCATCGAAGAGATGAAAGAAGAGATTCGCGCTAATCGTAGCAAACTTCTTTAGCGTATCCGTTCAAAAAACTTTTTGCATCCATCGCTTTTCGGCCTTCGGGCTGTAGCCTGTCTACGGCCACAGAACGGTCGTCAGCGCATTTTATTTCTAAAACCGCCTTTTCACCCGATTTAAGCATATGCGCATCTAAAACAATGCAAGAAATGCCGTAGAACGCATATTTTGGCTTCGGGTAGCCCTGGAAAGCTACGATTTTTCTGAATGTCTTTTCCGCTGTATCTGTTTCTGGGGTTAATAACCCCATACTTTTATCTAATTTTCCGCAAAAAGTCGCTTTTGAATCATTTTGTGCTAACGGTTTCGGCAAATCAGTAAGATTTTCAGAGATCCACTCCGCGCCCGCCTCCGCTAAAGCCCGATAAATCTCCTCTTTCTTGAGTGGTAAACTAGATAGAGTTGTCTGATAATAAATCGGTCCCGCGTCCATCGCTTTCACTAATTTCATTACCGAAACAGAGAATTCCGTATCTCCGGCGAGAATCGCACTTTCAATCGGTGAAGCACCCCTATACAAAGGTAACAGGGAAGGATGAATGTTTAAAATTCCTTCCGGCTCGAACACCTCTAAAACCGACCCAGGAATTAAGACCCCAAACGAAGCTAGGACCCCATATATTTTCGGGTCCTCCTTTTTTAGCCGACAAGCCTCTTCTAAGTCCGCCTTTTCGCGTGCGTGAAACACGATTTCGAACCGTTGTTCTAAAATTTTAAGCGCAAAGTCCGCAAGCGGACCATTTCCGAAAAAGATGATTTTCTCTCTGTTTTTTTCCATAAAACCTCCGTCCTGTCTAAAAATTTTATTCAATTAAACTATTCTTCGCCCCAAAGTTTCTTATTATTTCGAATTTCTTTTTCAAAGTCCTTTATCGGCTCTAAGTCGCCTTTTTCATTCATCCGATAAAACGCATCCGCCTTGTCCCGAATATGGTCAATAAACAAAATTCCGTCTAAGTGGTCAATTTCGTGTAAAAGCGTTCGCGCGAGTTCATCTGTCGCTTTTATCCGTACCTCTGTTCCATCTTCGAGTTTTGCTTTTACTTTCACCTTCGTCGCACGGGGAACCATACCATAAATTTCCGGCACCGACAAACAACCCTCGTAATCTGTTTTTAGCTTACCTTCCGCTCGGATTACCTCTGGGTTGATTAACGCCGTAAACGAGGCATTCTTTTTGTTCTCCATATCGTCCCGAATGATAATGATGCGTTTATTGACGCCCATCTGAGGCGCCGCCATCGCTGCCGAAAGTTCGTATGGATGATCTTTTTCCCAATCTAGCGATAATTTTCGCATATCAGAAATTATCTCTAAAACTTCATCATCAATTTTAGAGACCTTTTTCGATTTCTCCCGTAAACGCGCATCCGGCACTGTAATTATTTTCATACCCCTTAATTATACCATAATCAGCTCTGCTGAATCAAGGTCGTGGTCGCCCATTGCGACAGATTGAATCGCCGGATCTTCATAGGTGCTATAATAGTAAGTCTTCGTTCTTGTCGAATAGCCACCGGTATAAATCGTCTTCTCGTAAGCTCCATCACCCATCTGTGCGCCACCGTCAATCATCGCTACCCCTGTTAGAGTGTGGAACAAGCGCGAAACATTGGTCGCTTCGTCAGATTGTACCGGATAATGGGTATTAAGATATGCTACGCGAATAAACCGGTCGGTCGAATAAAATCCGCCCGGCAGCCCTCGCATCAGGGAACCACTCCCAAACGGCACCATCTTCGCTTTCTGCCACTTTACCTCTTTCAGCATCTGTGGAAACAGATTCATATAATTTCTTAAATTCTCCTTATGCCATCCGTACCCCGGCTGATTGGTTAAAATGTCAACATCGTTCTCAAAAATTTCCATCCCGCGCTCTGTATATTCAACCACAATCGAACGCTTCGCATCCCCAATAATCCAGTGTAACTGCGAAACCGGATATTGGTCATTAATCGGCTTTGCGACAATTGCGACATCCTTCAAAGCTTTTTCCGCCTCGTCTACGGTGTTAAAATTCAACGCCACCCAAAGCGGAAATTCATAAGCCGCGACATTCGTCTTACCCTCTATCGCATCCGGCGCATAAGCGGCATAACCAGGGAAGTTCAAACCCGCAATCGCGAGTCCGTTTTCATTTGCACAGTCGAAATAAAGCGGTGTATTTTCGGCAATAATCCCCATCCCGATTATCGCCGGGGAATTAGCATTTTCACCCAAAAATGCGGTCTTATATTTATACCCTCGCGGGGTAATTACAACCTTCTGCCCATAAGGGGTAGACCAGTCCAAATTTCGTCCAAAATACATATTACCCTTATCATCGCTAAACCTAGCGCCTGTGCACATAAACACCTCCTTTTTGTTATTTTTTTAATGTTTACGCTTATTTTAGCACAAAATCACAAACTTTTTGTTTTTCTTGACTTCCAAAACTTTATAGACCTTGTCAAACTTTATAAAGCTTACACAGGTCTTCAAGTAGTCCTCCAGGGTTGTTTTATTCATAACAACCACCAGCTTTTTACAGAGGTTGAATGTTTTGTCTCTTTATGCTACGGTGGCGAAAATGAAACCTAAATATAGAGTAATTGTCAAAACAATGCCCAAAGGTGCTCCCTATGATTATGAAATGTCAGCGGCTCTTCTGGTTGCCAATTATTTTAAAACCGACGTTATCTTTCTGAGACCAATACCATTAAAATCTCCAGATTTTAAAATTAAAAATCAAATTTGGGAACTAAAAAGCCCAAGAGGCAATAGCAAAAATACTATTTCGAACAATATAAAAGGGG
>JAZMZP010000002.1:0-18186 GCA_045586015.1 Candidatus Nanosyncoccus sp. | reverse complement strand
GCTACAAGTACTCAAACTCACGAATGGTGCCAAGGTGGGACTAGAATTGAATATGGTGGTCAATGTGATTATAATTATACCCCTGAGTCCTACGACCCAGGTAATCTTTATTGGAATACGACAACCAGCAACCAGAATGACTGGAATGCCTATTACGATTCTTGTAACTATTCTACTAGTACTCCTTCCTGTGATGAATCTCTAAACCCTCTCTCTACTTATATATCTAGTACTGGAACTGCACAGTATCATATTGGTAACTTCTACAACTGGGCGGCTGCTCTAGCTACTAATGATAGTTCCATATACAACAATAGTACTTTAGTAGAACAATCCATCTGCCCAGCCGGTTGGACTCTGCCACGAACCGGTGATGGCGAAGATTCCTTCCAGGCTTTATGGGAAGAATATGGCTATGATGAAAATAACTATTCATTTAGTAACATTTCTAGCCTTACTGGTAGTCCATCATACTTTACCGCTAGCGGCTACTTCGGTGGCGTGCTGGGCGTCGTCGGGTACTACGGTTACTTCTGGTCGCCAGTCGCAGATGGTACTTACCTCGCCAGGGGCGCGGACTTCGGCGTTGCTGGCAACGCCAACCCGTCAAACAACAGCACTCGCAACACTGGGTACTCCGTTCGTTGTATTGCTCGTCCAGTCGCCGGCTCGATTTCTTTACCCGTCTTTTAGTTTTTTATTTTAATCTCCTTTTCATTGTCGGTAAAAACTTATTACGAGTTGCATTTCTATGCTTGATTTGTTCCGTTTAAGGGAGGAATATTGTCGTTTGTATAGTGATGGGTGCAGGGGTTATAAAAATATGGTATAATATGGTTTATGGATAGATATGAACCGCTAAAAATCGAAGAAAAATGGCAAAAAATATGGGAAAAGGAGAAACCCTTTAAGGCTTTCGAAAAAGAGGGTGTGCCGAAAATGTTTCTCGCGGAAATGTTCCCGTATCCGTCGGGAGCGGGGCTTCACGTTGGGCATGTAAGGAATTTTACGATTGTTGATGTTTTGACGCGGTTTTTTGAACAACAGAGATTAAATGTTCTAAGACCGTTTGGGTATGATACTTTTGGGCTGCCGGCGGAAAATTATGCGATAAAAACCGGGACGGCGCCGCAAGAAGTTACGAAGACGAATATTAAGAATTTCCGAAAGCAGGCGAAGCGACTCGGGTTTGCGATTGATTGGGATAGAGAAATTAATACATCGGACCCGGAATATTATAGATGGACCCAGTGGTGTTTCTTACAACTTTATAAAAAGGGGTTAGCTTATCAGAAGGAATCGTATCAGTGGTGGTGTCCGGAGGATCAGACGGTTTTAGCTAATGAACAGGTTGAAGGCGGGAAATGTTGGCGTTGTGGATGTGAAGTTGAAAAGAAGAAGATGAAGCAGTGGTTCTTTAAGATTACGGAATATGCAGATGAGTTGTTGGATGAAATTGATGCTCTCGAATGGCCGGAAAAAATTAAAACGATGCAGAAAAATTGGATTGGGCGGTCGGTCGGGGCGGAAATCCGGTTTGCTCTTGCGTTGCCGTCTTCCTCGGACACGCTCAAGGGCGCTCGCCCAAGCTTACGGTCCTCGGAAGAGGCAACCGCAAGAGCAATAACAGTATTTACTACCCGTCCGGATACGATTTATGGGGCGACGTTCTTAGTTTTGGCGCCGGAATATCCGGAGTTAGAGTATATCGTTTCGGATGATGCGAAAGAGGCGGTTCTGAAATATAAAGCGGATGCGATGAAGAAGTCGGAAGTTGAGCGACAGGAAAATAAGGAAAAAACCGGAGTATTTACGGGGGCGTATGCGATTAACCCGGCGACGAAGGAGAAAATTCCGATTTATGTAGCGGATTATGTTTTGTCTGGTTATGGGACTGGGGCGATTATGGCGGTGCCGGCTTATGATGATAGAGATAGAGAGTTTGCGGAGAAATACGATTTGCCGGTTATTGAGGCGGAACTTTGTGAATTTGGTCAATTCGGAACGCCGAAGACGACTTATCGAATGCGGGATTGGCTGATTTCTCGTCAGAGATATTGGGGTTGTCCGATTCCGATTGCTTATGATAAAGAAGGTAATCCGCATCCGATTCCAGAAGACCAGTTGCCGGTTTTGATTCCGGAAGTGGAAGACTATAAACCAGACCATACGGGTAAGAGCGCGCTTGCGAAGGCGAAAGATTGGTTAGAGGTAGAGATTCCGGTTAAAGACCCGAAGACTGGTAAGACACATATGGAGAAAATGACGCGCGAGACGGATACTTTAGATGGGTATGCGTGTTCTTCGTGGTATCTTTGGCGATATGCTTCGCCGCACGATAAAAAGGCGGCTTGGGATCCAGAAGCGATTTCTTATTGGGAGCCGGCAGATTATTATGTTGGGGCAGACCACGCGGTAGCGCATCTCTTATATATTCGTTTTTGGTGTAAGTTTTTCGCAGACGAAGGCTATTTGCCGTTTAGAGAGCCAATAAAGAAGTTACTTTATAATGGCTATATTAATGCGCCGGACGGAAAGAAGATGTCGAAGTCGAAGGGGAATGTGATTGATCCTTTGGATGTGATTAATGATGGCTATGGAGCAGATACACTTCGGACTTATGAAATGTTTATTGGACCATATGATCAAGACGCGGCGTGGGATCCAAGGTCAGTTGGCGGTGTCTATCGATTCCTGAATCGGTGTTACAACTTAATCAACGAATTTGCGAAACCGTCTTCCTCGGACACGCTCAAGGCCGCTCGGCCAAGCTTACGGTCCTCGGAAGAGGTTTCGCCAAATTCGTTAGTAATCAGAAATAAGACGATTAAGAAAGTGACTGACGATATTTATCGATATAACTTTAATACTGCGGTGGCGGCGTTGATGGAATATGTGAATGAACTTTATAAGATTGGGGCGAGCGAGGATGATTTAGTGACGCTAGCGAAGCTTTTGAAGCCATTTGCACCGCATCTTGCGAGCGAAATGTTGGAGAAATTAGATGCGGATGATGAATGGCCGAAGTGGGACGAGAAATATTTGGTAGATGAAACGGTTGAAGTAGTAGTTCAGGTTAATGGAAAATTAAGAGCGAAGCTAGAAGTAAATGCAGATGATTTGGAAGATGAAGAGAAGATTAAGAAGATGGCGCTTGAAGACGAAAAAGTCAAGAAATATATCGAAAAAGGTGTGAAAAAGACGATTTTCGTGAAACGAGCGAAGATTCTCAACATCGTTGTTTAGGTTTTTATGGAGTTGATACTGGTTTTAGATAATATTCGGTCGACGTATAATGTCGGGGCGATTCTAAGGACGGCGGAAGGACTAGGCGTTTCTAAAGTGATTTTGTCGGGTTACACTCCGAGGGTAGATGATGCTAATTTGTTGCCACACTTAAGAGAAAAGTTAAATCGCGAGATTCATAAGACGGCGTTGGGGGCGGAAAAAATGCTAGATATTTATGCGTCTGATGATATAATTTCTGATTTAAAAAGCCTAAAAAAAGAGGGGTGGCAGGTGGTTGGACTGGAAAATAATATCGAAAAAGCGAACTTAGTGAAGTTGAACGATAAGGGGTTAAGGTCGAAATTAACAGATAAAGTAGTCTTGATTTTAGGGGAAGAAGTGAATGGCATAAATTATTCGCTGTATGATATAATTGACCTGTTTATAGAAATACCGATGAGGGGCAAAAAAGAGTCGTTTAATGTTTCGGTCGCGGCTGGAATCGCAATCTATGGTATAATGAATTTATGATTAAAATTTATACAACGCCGACTTGTGTGTATTGTCACGCTTTGATGGATTGGTTAGATTCGAAGGGCGTGGAATACGAAGAAGTTGACGCAACAAACGAAGAAGGCATAAAAGTCGTTCCGGTAACTGAGATAAATGGCGAAAGAATTGTTGGGTTTGATCGTCCGGCGATTAAAAGAGCTCTTGCGAAATTGGAAAAATAGTGGTAGAATAGATAAAATTATCTATTAAATTAAGGAGCAAAATGCCTGAACCTAAGAAACAAAGTAGCCCGAGAAAGACAGGGCTTCGGCGGAGTCATCTTAGGCTTGAACTTGCGAAGAGGGTAAACAAGGTTTCCCCTGTTAAAGCTTTCGAGACTAAGAAGAAAACCCCGAATTTAAAAGTTAAAACTAATAAATAAAAGAGAAGATTTAAAAATATGGCAAGTAATCGACATTTAGGTAGAGTTATTGTTTTACAGAGTCTATATGAGTATGAACTCAGGACTCTAGCGAAAGACCCGGAAGTCGATTTGGACATTATCGTTGCGAAGAATATTGAGCCATACGAAAAGGCGTTAGGGGATACGGAATTTGTCTATAATTTGGCGCGGAAAGTAGCGGAGAATTTTGAGACTTTAGATAAGGCGCTGGCGCCGATGGCACCGGAGTGGCCGATTGAGTCGATTGCGGCGATTGATAGAAATGTTCTACGGATGGGGCTTTACGAGCTTTCGGAATGCGGAGATTCGATCCCGCCGAAAGTCGCCATTAATGAAGCGGTTGAGCTCGCGAAAGCGTTCGGGAGCGAGAATTCTTCGAAGTTTGTGAACGGAGTTCTCGGAACGGCGTATAAAAAGCTCGGAATTGTTGAAGAGAATAAAGATGAACCAGAATCCAAAACCGTCGATGGAACCGACGGCGAGGAGAGCGCTAAAGATACCGGAAGCGTTGCCGACGGAAAGAGTTAAAGAGTCGGCCCTCGAGAAAATTAAGTCTGCTGTTTTTCGGAAGAAAGCGGCGATTCAAGAAATTGTCCGTGAACCGACTTCCGGTGGAATTGTTTTTAGATTTACGCCCGATAAGAAAGATATCGAAATTTTGTTGATTCAGGATTCGAAAGAGAGATGGACGATTCCGAAGGGACATATTGAGCCGGGCGAAACAGCGAAAGTGACGGCAAGGAGAGAGATTGAAGAAGAAACGGGTTTAAAAAACGTTTCGATTTTGACTTGGCTTGGGAAGATTCATTTTAAATATCGTAGATTAGATAAATTGGTTTTGATGACAACACAAATCTATCTTGTGCAGGCTTTAGATGAGAGGGAAAAACCAACCCCGGAAAAATGGATGAAGGGAATAAAATGGTTTTCATTTACGGATGCATTAGAGGTAATCGAATATGAAGATATCGAAAAATTAATGTTAATTGCGAAGAAAAAAATTCGCGTAGGTGATTATTAGATTGGAGGTTTAATGGATACAAATTTGTATCAGGATTTTGCAAAAGAAAAACTTGGTTTTTCGTTTAATAATATCGACTTATTAGTAACGGCTTTAACGCATCGAAGTTACGTGAATGAGCATAAAACGGCGCACGAGCATAATGAGAGACTAGAGTTTTTAGGCGATGCAGTTTTAGAATTAGTTTCTTCAGATTTTTTGTATCGAAATTACAACGAACCTGAGGGAATTATGACGGCACTTAGGGCGGCTTTAGTTCGGACTGAGTCGATTGGCGCGGCTGGGAAAGAGCTCGGATATGAGCCTTTGGTCAGGTTATCAAGAGGCGAGAAACAGGGGTCGGAACGGGCGCACGAGGTAATTTTAGCGGATTGTTTTGAGGCGGTAATCGGGGCGATTTATTTAGATCAGGGATATGATGCGGCGAAAGAGTTTATTTCGAAGCATATTTTAGTCAAAATTGATGAGATTTTAGAGGAGGGGAGCTGGCGAGACCCGAAGTCGTATGTTCAGGAGCTAGCGCAGAAAATCGATGGGATAACGCCAGTTTATAAGACTCTTAAAGAAGAAGGGCCGGACCACGATAAGAAATTTACGGTTGGAATTTATGTCGGGAATGATTTAAAAGGGACCGGAACGGGGCATTCGAAGCAAGAAGCTCAGACAGCGGCGGCGCGTGAAGGGGTAAAAAAATATCGCGCTGAGAGTGCGAAATAATAGGGTTTCTGAGGGGGATTGGTAGGGGTTTAGGTTGACTTTTTGAGGATTTTATGCTATAATGGGGTATAATATTTTGATTCTGTCGACAGGTATATGGGGGGTGTTAAAATGGCAGAGTACATTGCACGAACTGTGAGACAAATAATTGATGAATTATTTGAAGATCAGATTAAGAGAAAAAAAGATGGGACTTCTTCTAGAGAAGAATCTGCTTTAAAAAAATACGCAAAATTGAGATGGGTTCATTACGAAATCGATTTGCATTTTGACTATGGTTTAGAATTTGATAAGCTTAATCAAAGTGCGCTTGCGTATTTTTCAAAAACTTTTCTCTATGGAAAAAGTGTCTATAGGGTGAGCTACGATGACTTCGGGGACGGATGTATGCGTATGCGCTATGCCGAAGAAGCTTGCCGGAAAAGGTGCACGAGGCTAGTTAGGGAGTTAAATGTTGCTTTTTCCAGGGTTGGATTAGACGAAGTTCACGACATCGACAAGTTTCTTGATTTCCTAACTTATGATTTGAGGGAAAGGAAAGACGAAGAGGGAAATGTTATTATGGAGAAGCCATATAATTTCCCTGTTGTATATTTCGCCAATAGAAATAATCTGAGAGACTTCACTAAAGAAATTCGAACTTTAGTAAAAGATAATAAGATGCTTTCTATGGTGGACGTGTACAAGAATATGCGTGACAAGAGAATAGAGAAGTTTTTTAAGAATAGTGTTCTTCGGGGAAGGAATGGAGGGGTTGATGTGTAGGGATCGCGATGCGGTCCCCCTTTTCTTTTATGAAAGTTTATGATATAATGTCAAAAAGTAATTAATTTTAAGGAGAAAAAATGCTAGCGATTCGCATGCAACGTAATGGCCGGTCACATTATCCAACGTACCGGATAGTCGTCCAAGAATCACAGCGTCATCCGCTTTCGGGACGCGTTGTGGCAGAGGTCGGCAACTATAATCCCGCAACTAAAGCTTTGACTTTAGATAAAGAAGCGGTGGAAAAATATTTGAAAAATGGCGCTCAACCATCTTCGAGAGTGGCGTTTATTTTGAAGAAAAATGGCGTCAAACTTCCGAAATGGTATAAGGAAACGCCAAAGAAGAGCTCGAAGGCGAAACACGCAGATAAGTTGCGCAAAAATCAGCCGAAAGAAGAAGCTCCGGTAGAGGAGGCTCCGGCGACGGAAGAAGCTCCGGCTGAAGAGCCGGCGGCGGAAACTCCAGCTGAAGCATAAGAAAAATAGTCCCACATTCGGGACTATTTTTGTGCTATAATGGAAGCATAAATAACTTTAAAGGAGAAAAAATGGCTACTAGTGACCAACAATTCGTAGAATACATCGTAAAAACTTTAGTCAACAATCCTGATAAGGTAGCAGTTGATCGAAAAATTGATGAAAAAGGCGTTCTTCTTAGTTTAACTGTTGATCCGGAAGACGTAGGGCGGGTAATCGGAAAGCGCGGAGTAACGGCGCAGGCGATTCGAGTTTTGTTAAGAGCGCTCGGTACTAAACAAGATGCGCGATTTAACCTTAAGATTGTCAACACTGACGAAGGTGGCGAAGAAAAACGAGAAGAGAAACTGACAGAAAAAGAAGAACCAGTCGAGGAAGTAGAAGAGGTTGATGAAGAGGTGGAAGAAGAGGAAGATGAGCCGAAAGAGGAAACTTCTTCGGAATTAGCGGAAAAGACTCGAGCGGAATTAGCTGATTTAGACGATTTAGATATTTAAATTCCTGTTAAAATCCGCCATCTCGGCGTTTTTCCTCGCTTACTCGTCCAATAGACGCGTTTCGCTCGGATAAAACACCAATCTGGCGGATTTTTCCTAGGAATTTATGGTGAAAATGTACTTGACAATTTAGCTTGAGCGCGTATAATTAAATGTAAGCTAACTGCGAGTCGGCTTGAAAACACAATAAGAAGTTGAGAGCTTATCTATGTCTAGAAAATTCCCCATTTTGGGGATTTTTTGGTGTTGACAAATGCTTATTTTTAGCTATAATGTTATTAAGAAGTAGTGTGCCTTATTTTTGTAATCTTAGAGGATGTGGCGAATCCGAGGGGAGAATAGGGCAGTAATCTTCGGCGCTAAAGATTATAATAACACTAATAAAAAAAGAGGTAGAATGGTTACAAAACCGAAGGCAGGTGAAAGGGTATTTTTCACTGAAGGTGACCAAGCTTTGCCAATTCCGGATCTGACGGCACACCAAAAAGATTCGTGGGCAGACTTTGTCGAGAATGGACTTCGAGAGGTTTTTGCCGAGCTTAATCCGATTGACGATTATACTGGTCAAAAGCTCTCGCTCCGTTTTAAAGATTATTATTTTAAAGAGCCGAAGGAGACAGAACAGGAAGCGAAATATAATCTCGCGACTTATGAAGCTCCTTTGCACGTCTTAGTTGAGCTCGAAAACAAGACGACTGGCGAGAAGAAAGAACAGGATATTTATTTCGGGGATTATCCTTGGATGACTGAGCGAGCGACATTTATTATCAACGGTACGGAACGCGTAATCGTTTCGCAGTTAATTCGCTCGGCGGGGGTTTTCTTTAATTCCGAAGTAATAGGTTTGAAAAAGTATTATGGCGCGAAGGTAATTCCGGGGCGTGGAGCTTGGCTCGAATTCGAAACGGCAGTTAACGGCGCGATTTATGTAAAAATTGACCGTCGTCGTAAAATTCCTGTTACGACATTCTTAAGAGCTTTAGGTCTTTCGAAATCTGATATGAAATCGAAATTTGAGAAGATTGATAACGGCGAGAAAAGTTATATCGATGCGACGCTTGAAAAAGATACGACTTCGAGTCAGGGCGAAGCTTTGCTTGAAGTTTATCGAAAATTGCGTCCGGGAGATTTAGCGACAGTTGAAAACGCAAAGTCAATGATTGAACGGACTTTCTTTGATCCGAAGCGCTATGATTATTCGAATGTTGGTCGATTTAAGATAAATCGTCGACTTGGGTTTGATACCCCGAATAAGCCAGAATTTCGAACTTTACAGATGGATGATGTGGTCGCGATTGTTTCGGAAATTATCCGTCTTAACAATACGCAAGAACCGGCAGACGATATCGATTCTTTGTCGAATCGTCGAGTAAAATTGGTTGGCGAGCTGGTTCAGAGGCAATTTAGATTAGGTATGCTTCGCTTACAGCGTAACATTTTAGATAGAATGTCAATGGCAAACCCGGAAGATGTGACTCCGTCACAACTTCTGAACTCGCGTCCGGTTGTTGCAGCCGTGAAAGAATTCTTTGCTACCTCACAGCTTTCACAGCTGATGGACGAAGTTAACCCGTTCTCAGAGCTTGCACATAAGCGCCGTTTGAGCTCGATGGGTCCTGGTGGTTTGACTCGGGAGCGTGCAGGATTCGATGTGCGTGATGCACACCCGACGCATTATGGTCGTATTTGTACGGTTGAGACGCCGGAAGGTGGAAACGTCGGACTTGTGCTTAACTTTGCGACTTATGCCCGTATTAATGAATATGGGTTTATTGAAGCGCCTTATCGAGTCGTAAAGAATGGAAAAGTCACCGACGAAGTAGTTTATATGGATGCGGACACCGAAAACGATATGATTATCGCGGACGCATCGGTAAAAGTTGACAAAAATGGTAAATTTGTTGAAGAGTGGGTTTCGGCAAGAGTTCACGGAACGCCTTCTCAGGTAGAATCGAAAAATGTGACACATATTGATGCAGCACATAAGGAAATTCTCGGGGTTTCGGCGAGCTTGATTCCGTTTGTCGAGAAGAACCGGGTTGACCGTTCTTTGATGGCCTGCGCAATGCAGAAACAGGCTGTACCGCTACTTAAAAATGATAATCCGATTGTTGGGACCGGTATTGAGCGTGAAGTCGCCAAGAACACTTCACAACTTGTGATGGCTTCAGGAACGGGTGTGGTGAAAAAAGCTGATGGCGAGTCGGTAATTGTGACTTATGACAAAGGTGGAGATGTAGAATATAAATTGCAACACTTCGAGAAAACGAATGATGATCGTTGTTATAATCAGCGCGTAGCAGTTTTCCGAGGCCAAAAGGTTAAGAAGGGCGATACTTTGATTGAGGGGGCATCGATTAATGATGGTGAGTTAGCGCTCGGGCGAGATTTGTTGGTTGCCTTTATGCCGTGGCGTGGTTACAATATGGATGACGCGATTGTAATTTCGAATCGGTTAGTAGAAGATGATACTTTGACCTCGATTAACATTAAGGATTTTGATGTTGAAGTGCGCGAAACTAAGCTTGGTCCGGAACAAGTCACTAGAGATATTCCGAATGTTTCGGAACATTCTCTACGGCATCTTGGCGAAGATGGTATTGTGACGGTTGGAGCGGAAGTTAAAAATGGCGATATCTTAGTTGGTAAAATTACGCCAAAAGGCGAGCAGGAATTAAGTTCTGAGGAGAGATTACTCCGAGCTATCTTTGGCGAAAAGGCAAAAGATGTGCGCGATACTTCGGTGAGAATGAATGGTTCTTCTACGGGTAAAGTAGTAGATGTCCGAGTTTATACTCGCGAACAAGGTCACGAACTAAAAGCTGGTGTCTTAATGCAAATTAAGATTTTCGTAGCGGAAATGCGAAAGATTGGCGTTGGCGATAAGTTAGCTGGTCGTCACGGTAACAAAGGTGTAGTTTCGAGAGTATTACCGGTTGAGGATATGCCGTTTATGGCCGATGGTACGCCGATTGATGTAGTTTTGTCGCCAATGGGTGTCCCGAGCCGTATGAATCTTGGTCAGTTGTTTGAAACTCACTTAGGTATGGCAGCGAGAGCCTTAGGATACAAAGTCGCTACTCCGTCATTTAACGGCGTTCCAGACGAGAAGATCTCAGAAGAATTAAAGAAAGCTGGTTTTGCTGAGGATGGTAGAGTTCAACTTTATGATGGTTTAACCGGCGAGCCGTTTAACGAGAGAACTTCAGTTGGTGTGATGCACATTTTGAAACTTCATCATATGGTTGAAGATAAGATTCACGCTCGCTCGACTGGTCCTTATACAATGGTTACGCAGCAGCCGCTCGGTGGTAAAGCTCAAAATGGTGGTCAGCGCTTCGGGGAAATGGAGGTCTGGGCGCTTGAGGCTTATGGTGCAGCGACTACTCTTCAAGAGATGCTCACGATTAAGTCGGATGATGTTTATGGACGTGCGAAAGCGTACGAAGCGATTATTAAACACGAACCGATTGAGGGGCCGAAACTTCCAGAGGGCTTTAATGTTCTCGTGAAAGAATTACAAGGTCTTGGGCTTAAAGTCGATCTTCTTGATCACGGCGAATCGGCGGACGCTGGCGACGTAATCGAAAAGACGTCAAGAGAAATTGAAAAGAGTAAAGATGATCAGTCCATCTATGATCAGCATAAAAAAGAGACTGAGCCGCAAATCTTAGACCTCGACGATGCGGAAGCCGAGGCGATGATGGCGGACGAAGGAATAGAAATAACGGAGATTGACGAAGAAGATGGCACAGTTGATCTCGGAGAGGAGTTCTAAGATGGCGTGGATGGATAATTTCATTTCAGCTTCGGACTTTGACTCGATTAGATTATCAGTTGCGAGTCGTGACGATATTCTAAATTGGAGTTATGGCGAAGTAACAAAGCCAGAAACGATTAACTATCGAACTCAAAAACCAGAACGAGATGGTTTGTTCTGTGAAAGGATTTTTGGGCCAACGAAAGATATTAATCCGCACGATTCGAAGTTGAAAGGCGTAAGGAGTCGCGAGGCAGCGGTTGATAAGGAAGGTAATTTAGTTACGAAGTCGATTACGCGACGCGAACGGATGGGGCACATTAGTTTAGCGGCTCCGGTTGCGCATATTTGGTTTATGCGCGGGATTCCGTCAGCTTTGTCACTACTTCTTGATATTACGGTAAAAAATATCGAGAAAGTAGTTTATTTTGCGACTTATCTTATCATTGATGCGAAAACTGATGAGATTAAGAAGGCTCTAGAGAGCTTAGAAGGCCAAACAAACGCGGCGCGTGATGCGATTAAGATTCGTTATGAAAAAGAAGCAAAGGCGGAAGGCGCTGATATTAAAGCGCTTGCTGAAGCTCAAACGAAAGAATTAGAAGAGCTCGAGGCTGATTATTTGTCGAGAAAGGCTACGCTAGAATCGTTCAAGAAGGGCGGCGTAATTACTGAGGTTGATTATCGCAATTTACCGGAAGAATATGAAGATTTCATTACGGTAGAGATGGGCGCGACAGCAATCAAGAAGATGCTCGACGAGATTGATTTAGACAAATTAATCAGTGATTTGAGGAAAGAAGTCGAAGAGGCGAGAGGTCAAAAAGAAAAGAAACTTCAGAAACGCTTAAAGGCGCTTGAAGGTATGAATGCGGCCGGCATTAAGCCAGAAGATTTAATCTTGACAGTAATTCCGGTCATTCCTCCGGATCTTCGTCCGATGATTGCGCTCCCTGGTGGACGCTTTGCGACTTCAGATTTGAACGATTTGTATCGTCGAGTAATTAACCGTAACAACCGGTTGAAGAAATTGATGGATCTTAATGCGCCAGAAGTAATTTGCCGAAATGAGATGCGGATGCTCCAGGAAGCGGTTGATGCTTTGATTGATAACTCTGCGGCTCACGGTTCTAGGGGTGCGAATTCGACCAATGGTCGTCGAAAACTTAAATCACTTTCTGATTTATTGAAAGGTAAGCAAGGGCGATTCCGCCAGAATCTTCTCGGTAAACGGGTTGATTATTCTGGGCGTTCGGTAATTGTCGTTGGTCCGGAGCTAAAATTGAATGAATGTGGTTTGCCGAAGCAAATGGCTCTCGAACTCTTTAAGCCGTTTGTGATTTCTTGGTTGATTAGTAATGAACACGCGAATAATATTCGCGCGGCATCGAGGCTGATTGAAGCGAAGGAAACGGTAGTTTGGGATGCTTTGGACGAAGTGATTAAGGGTAAATATGTACTACTTAACCGCGCTCCATCGCTACACAGATTATCGGTTCAGGCTTTCCAGCCGAGATTGATTGATGGTAAGGCAATTAAATTGCATCCGCTCGTAGCGTCGGGCTTTAACGCAGATTATGATGGCGACCAGATGGCAGTTCATCTACCGCTCTCGGATGCGGCGCAGCTAGAAGCGAGAGAATTAATGTCGGCATCGAAGAATTTGTTGAAGCCAGCGGATGGCTCTCCGGTCTTGGCAATTTACCAGGATGTAGTCTTAGGTGCTTACTATTTGACTTACGATAAACCTGGTACCGATACTGGTAAGGCGAAGGCATTTTCGAGTGTTTACGAGGCAGAAATGGCGTATGATAAGGGAATTATCGCTCTTCAGACTCCAATTCGGGTGTTTGCGAAGAAGGAAATTCGAAATACGACTCTTGGCCGCGTGATCTTTAACGAGATTTTGCCAAAAGATTATCCTTATGATAACTCAGTTCAAACTAAGAAACATCTTTCTAAAGTAATGGCGGACATTTTCGATTTGTATGGGTCGGAAGTAATGGTCAAAACCGCGGATGATTTGAAAGACTTAGCGTTTGAATATGAGACGATTGCTTCGATTTCGACGGCGAAAGACGACTATCCGACTTACGATGAGATTGATGATTTCATCGCGGAAGGCGATGCAAAGACCGCTCTAATCCAGCAACAATTTAATGATGGCTTAGTAACGGAAGAAGAGCGCCATAAATTAACAGTAGCGAACTGGCGAGATATCGATAAAAGAATTTCAGATTTCCTCTCTTCGAAGTTAGCTGAGATGGATACTGATATTGCAGTGATGGTTAACTCGGGTGCTCGTGGTAATATTTCGAACATTAAGTTAGCGTCGGCCGAAATTGGTATTATGGTCGATATTAACAACAATGAAATCGAACTTCCGGTAAAATCTTCATATAAGAAAGGTCTTAATACGCTTGAATCATTCATCGCGACGCGAGGTGCACGTCAAGGTCAGGTTTCGACGGCGCTTCGTACTGCAGATTCTGGTTATCTCACTCGTCGTCTAGTAGATGTTTCGCAAGATGTCTTTACGACGGATGAAGTGGCGGATGATCCGGGCTTTACGGTTTATCGCAATGAAACTGAACTTTCGGGAATTGGATTTGCGATGAGATTAGCTGGTCGTTATACGGCGGAAGCGGTTCCGGGTTATCTTGAAGCTGATGAATTAATCACGAAGGAAATGGCGGAACAACTTGAAGCGGATGAGAAAATTGATTCGGTCAAGATTCAATCAATCTTGTCGACAACGGCGGTTGATGGCATCCCGAGAAAGGCTTATGGCGTTGATATGTCAACTCGTGAACTCGTGGCAGCGAATGAGCCGGTCGGGGTAATCGCGGCGCAGTCGCTTGGCGAGCCGGGTACTCAGCTAACACTTGATACGAAACACGGTTCTGGTGTGGCAGGTTCTGGCGCAATCGCTCGAGGTCTTCCGCGTGTTGAGGAACTTCTCGAAGCGAGGACGCCGAAAGGTCAAGCTTATGTTTCGCCGATTGATGGGGTAGTTGATATTTGGGAAGATAACAATCGTTATGTAGTCCAAATTACGCCTCAATCTGGTGCGATGGAAAGATTTGAGATTGGCGATAGGACTCCGATAGTTAAAGACGGAGAGAAAGTCAAGGCTGGAGCTACTCTAGTAAAGAAGAGCGGAAAGAACGCAGCAATCAAAGCTCCGTTTGAAGGAATTGTCGAGCTCGTTAAAGACGCGATTATATTAGTCGCGGCGGCGACTTCGCCGGTTCGCATCGAAATCCCAGGCGATGCTGAGATAGTCGTGAAAGCAAATGATTCAGTAAAGGCTGGCGATAGATTAACGACCGGTTCGTTGAACTTGCAAGATTTGTTGAAATACAAGGGTATCGAGGCAACTGAACGTTATATTATGAATGATGTTCTTAATGTTTATGCGGCACAAGGCCACGAGATTTCGCCGAAACATCTCGAGATTTTAGTACGACAGATGTTCTCGCGAGTTCAGATTAACGATCCGGGTGATTCGGATTTCGTGTCTGGTGATATCACTTCGAAAGCATCGGTTTGCCTTGAAAACGATGAGCTTGAGAAAGCCGGGAAGAAGCCGGCAACTTATACCAACTTACTACTTGGTATTACGAAGGTTTCAATTTTCTCCGATTCATTCCTCTCGGCAGCTTCGTTCCAAGATACAACGCGTGTTCTTATCAACGCTTCGATTAATGGTCGGGTTGATAGGTTGCGTGGGTTGAAGGAAAATGTGATTATCGGTCGCAAGATTCCGGTAGGAACGGGTGTAGCACCGCTTGAAGATTTTGAAACGCCGGAATCGAAAATTCCGACGGAAGAAGATCTCGAGAATTTGTAAAAGTTTTAAACTTTTAGTTTTCTCAACGGCGAAATGTTCGCCAAGATAAAAATTACAACATTAGGCGGATTCTCTTAGAAATTTCAGTTTCTTCGAGAATCCGTAAAGTTGTAATTTTTATATGGGAAATTTCGCATATTTCGAAAACTATAAAGTTTAAACCTTCTTAACTTGATATTATTTAGTTGTTTTTTAGATGTTGATGTGATATTATATATATAGTTATTCAAGAGGTTTTATGCATTTCAAGACGATTTTCAAATCCCTAAAAAATAAAGATATGTTAAAACGAGTATCAGTAATACTCGGTATTGTGGTGGTTTATCGCTTTTTGGCGCAGATTCCGGTGCCGATGGGCGATGCTTCGACTTTCAGAGAGGCAGTAGCGAATTTGTTAGAAAAATCTGATTTTTCGAATTTCTTGAATTTGATTTCCGGTGGCGGTTTGGCGTCGTTTAGCGTGATTTTAGTCGGTCTTTCGCCGTATATTACGAGCTCAATCGTAATTCAACTTCTAACTAAAGCAATACCTTCACTTGAGGAGCTTTCAAATGACGGGGAAACTGGTCGTCGTAAGATCAACCAATGGACAAGGTTATTGACAATACCTCTAGCGATTGTACAATCGATTGCGTATATCTTTATTCTTTATCAGTCGACTTTGTCGGCAAATATTGCTTCTGATTTTACTCCGACGATGGGTGATTGGGCTTTGTCCGTAACGGCGATGACGGCTGGTTCTGTAATTTTAATGTGGTTCGGTGAATTAATTACGGAGCAGGGAATCGGGAATGGTATTTCGACTTTGATTTTCGCATCAATTATTTCACAGTTACCGACGGCGATGGCGTCGCTTGGTTCGGCGTTGTTCGATACTAGCGGCGGAAGCTTGAGTTTGTTTGGTTGGTTAGAACTTCCGGTGAACCCGACAGTTTTCTGGATTATTTTAGGATTTTCGATTGCGATGTTAGTCGTAGTTTATTTCTTGGTCAAATTAAACGAGGCGCAAAGGATTATTACGATTAATTATGCGAAACGAGTGCACGGCAATTCGTCTTATGGCGGAATTAAATCGATTTTGCCGATTAAAATGATTGCAGCGGGCGTAATTCCGGTCATCTTTGCGACGGCGTTTTTGTCGTTGCCGGCATTAATCGGGCAGGTGATTGTAAGCTTTAACCCCGGGAATGAGTTTGGGGCGAATTTGGTATCGATCTTCTCAGCACCTTCGGCGAATAACTTTTCGACAATGTACCCAGACGGAATAACTGGCCAGTGGTTTGTTTACCCGGCGCTATATTTCGTTTTAGTATTTATGTTTACTTATTTCTATACTTCGATCATTTTCAACACAAAAGAAATTGCAGACAATCTACAGAAGCAGGGCGGTTTTATTGAGGGGGTAAGACCGGGTATTTCGACGGCGAATTATCTTGGAAAAGTTGTAAATCGCTTAGATTTGTTTGGCGCTTTGGCGTTAGGTCTCGTTGCGATGTTGCCATTTATTACTGATTATATCTTTATTGTGATTACGGGAGCTCCGATTGGTCTTTCGATTTCGGGTACTGGACTTTTAATCGTAGTGACGGTGGCGTTAGAGAATCTCAGGTCGGTGGATTCTAGAGCTCTAATGATAACTTACGATGATTTCGGCAATGAGCTTAAAGATTAACAGTTGGAGAAAAGTTCTAAAAGGTCTGTTTTGGGCGATTTTGGCAATTTTGTTGGCAGTTTTTATTATAAAAGTAGCAGTATTTGAACATAATTATTACAATGAAAAAGAGGGGAGTGAGCGTGCGGCGGTTGAAACTGAGGAAGAAGAGGAATTAATCGAGGTTAAACCGACGGAAGCAGAAGTAGTTGAATACACTGTCGCGCCTGAGCGGCCGAGATATTTAACGGTTGAAAAGTTAGGCATAAAAAATGCGAGAATTATTCCGATGGGTGTGAATACAAAGGGCGAGCTTGCAACGCCGAATAATATTTTTGATGTAGGTTGGTATGAAGCATCGGGATTGCCAGGAATGGGCGGAACGATGATTATCGATGGACATAATGGTGGTCCGCACGTGCACGGAGTTTTTAAGGATTTGCCCAGTCTTACTGAGGGGGATATTATTACTGTCGAGAGAGGGGACGGCGTGGTTTTTAAATATCGTGTAGTTGAAAGTAAATCGGTATTGTTGTCGGAATCTGATGCTTATATGTCGACAGCGTCGCATTCGCCAGAATATGGAAAAGAATCCGTAACTTTAATTTCGTGTACGGGAGAATGGTCTGGAGTGCAACAGACTTACCTTTCAAGACAGTTCGTAAGAGCAGTAATAGTTGAAAATTAAAGTTTTTAGTCTTTACAAACTGTTATTTTTGTGCTAAACTTGAATGGTAATTTATGGCTAGTCAAAAGGAAGTGATTAAGCTCACAGGTAGTGTTGTTGAAGCACTGCCAAATACCCAGTTTCGGGTTGAACTCGAGAATGGTCATATTATTGTTGCCCATATGAGCGGACGAATGCGAAAAAATTACATTCGTTTGGTTCCGGGCGACAGAGTCGAAGTTGAGTTAACCCCTTACGATCTTACAAAGGGCAGAATCAGTTTCCGACTCAAAGATTAATATTAAACTTTTTAAGTTTGATGTTATGATTTTAAACCTTGTTTTACAACAGGGGTTAAATTCGTAAAAATTTAATGTTGAGATTACGTAACTTAACATTGAGTTTAAAAAACTTAAAAATAATAAGGAAAGGGTATTTTGACACTATGAAAGTACGCGCAAGTGTTAAAAAAATCTCACCTGATGACATTATAGTCCGCCGGAAGGGTGTACTAAGAGTCATCAATAAGAAAAAACCTAAGAATAAGCAAAGGCAGGGTTAAAAAATATGGCTAGAATAGCTAGCGTTGTGAT
>JAZMZP010000001.1:0-82882 GCA_045586015.1 Candidatus Nanosyncoccus sp. | reverse complement strand
TATGAAAACCCTACATGCTAAAGAACTAACAATATTATAGCATAAAAATTAAATTGTAAGAAGGATTTTCGTATATTAATTTCTTTCCTCTTCATCCAAACAATTTAGAATTCAATTGTCTTAATCCGGGATGTTGTACCGTGGGTGATTTTCAAGGTTGTTTTCGGGACTTTAAAATGTTTGGAAACTAATTCGAAGGACTTCAGCGGGGCCGTATTGGTTAATTAAGGAGCCGTTGTCATTATCGCCGCTCGCGAAGAAATCAACAGAAAATCCAAGTCATAAACATCTGCGACATCACTATCGTTTCATAAATATGATATAATTATCCTTAGAGTAACAGATAGAAAGGTTGGTTTTGAATTTAAAGATTGGAATCGTCGGACTTCCTAATGTTGGTAAGTCTACATTATTTAACGCCCTCACAAACGCTGGCGCTCTCGCCGCGAATTATCCTTTTGCTACCATCGAGCCAAACGTCGGCATCGTCCCAGTCCCAGATGAGCGTTTAAAAGTATTAGCTAAAATGTACGAAACCGACAAAATCGTCCCTGCTACCGTTGAATTTGTCGACATCGCCGGCTTAGTCCAAGGTGCTTCTAAAGGAGAAGGTCTTGGCAACAAATTCCTCGCCCACATCCGCGAATGTCAAGCCATCTGTCACGTCGTCCGCGCTTTTAAAAACGACGATATTGTTCGTGCCGATAATAAACCCGAAGACGACATTTTAAAACAAGCAAAAGATGATATCGACATTATTAATTTAGAACTCCAACTTGCCGATGATGAAACTAAACAAAAAGTCGAAGCGAAACGAAAAAAAGATCCCGCCGACGAAAATATTCCTTACTTAACCGAAAAACCCGTTATCTACATGTTTAATGTCGACGAATCCGGCCTTACCGATAAAAGCTTTCAAGAAGAACTTAAAAATCTTGTTAAACCCGCCGAAGCAATTTTCGTCAACGCAAAACTAGAAGAAGAAATGTCCAATATGAATCGTGAAGAAAGAAAAGAATTCTTAGAGAGTTACGGCGTTAAAGAAGATGCTCTCGGCGAACTCATTAAAGCCGCTTATAAAACTCTTGGTCTTCAATCGTTCCTTACTGCCGGAAAAAAGGAATGTCGTGCCTGGACTATTAAAAAAGGTGCCACCGCTCCCGAAGCCGCCGGCACGATTCATACCGATTTCGAACGCGGCTTCATCGCTGCCCAAATTTGTAATTACGACGATTTAAAATCTCTCGGCTCCGAACAAGCCGTCAAAGCCGCCGGCAAACTCCGAACCGAAGGAAAAACATATATTATGCAAGACGGTGACGTCGTCGAGTTTAAATTTAATGTTTAATTTGTAAATTTTATTAATGACATTTTGATTTTCGAATAATGTAAAATCTCCAAATAAATCTGAAAATCTTACGGACCGGAGCATGTTCGTCCCATGCGAGAGGTCCGACTAAGATTTTCAGATTTATTATGACGAGATTTTACCGATTGAGAAAATAAAAATTCATTAATAATTACAAACCCGAAACACTCGAAATCGAATCAATCTCGACTTCTGTATTCGTCGCCTCAACATCCGACATTGTAATCGTCACATCCGCACCATTCAATCCGCTTCTTCCCCATTCATTAGTTCCTATCGCCGAAATAAAATTCGCCGATGAACTAAACGCAATCTCCGTTCCAGTCAAATCAATCGTCGCATTAGTATTCGTTACAAAGAAGAATGGCGTCGAACTATAAACACTAGAATCCGATAAAACCGTCAAAGTACAATCTGTCGCTGTAAACGAACCCATCCCAACCGACGCATCTCCAGACATCGACTGATAAATCATCACTCCTGCATTATCAACCGAACCCCGATTCCCATTTCCATTCGCCGAAAAATCACATCCATTCAAACTAATTGAATTCTTTCCTTCAACCACCGCGATTTGCGCCCCAGTCGCCGTACCCTTAGAATTAGTTACCGTAATCGAGCCAGTCGAATAAATGAGTGGCGAACCCGCTCCTGCCGTAGAAAGCGTCATATTATCAGCCACCACCGTTCCTTCGCCTCGGTCCGTCGCGAGCGCCGCACACGACCCACCCAAAGTAGAAATCGTCACACCGTCCGCATTAATCGAACCCTGATAAGTTGCGTGAAGTCCTCGCGAGTTATCTTTCGAGGTCGAAATCGTCGAATTTTCAATCAAAACTTCGCCGCCATTCGTCGCCACTACCGCATTCGCACCCGAAACCGTCGTCGTAATCGAAGCTCCGTTAATCGATGCCGACGAACCTTCTCCAACGACTACAATTGCCGAATTCGTCCCGTAAAAACTATAATCATCTCCTCGCCCTTGGAAATTTTCCGAACCCGATTTATTAATCGTCACGTCGCCATCGATCTTCAAGGACCCGCCATTAATCACTAAAAATACCGCCTCGTCATCAGAAGTAGACTCATAAGTCCCCGAACTAATCGTCGCCTCAATTCCATCTACCACATAAGCCCCCGCATATTCAACCGTCTTCCCATCAATTATCGCTTCCACACCAGCCGCCGAGAGTTCCGTATTTTCGCCAACTTCGTCAGCCACTATCGTCGTATCATCGCCACTCGTCTGCCCGCTATTATTCTTTTGCATCTGCATCGTCACTAATACCGAAATTACAATCACAAGAAGGACCAAACAACTCGCCCCCGCAAAAATTCCTTTTCTCATATCTTTCCGCTCCGGCTTTTCAGCTAATTGTTCCGGTTTCTCGGCTAAATGCTCCGCCTTCTCGCCCTGCCCCTCATTCTTTTTCGCTAATTCTTCATTTTTTGGCTTTTCTTCCATTTTAATCCCTCACTTATGTTTATTTAATTATAACATCCTGAACTTAAAGGATTATTAAAACTTTATAAAGTTTTAATAATCAATTGCAAACCAAGCATTGATATGAAAATCATCGCCAGCCACTTCTGCTACCGCAAGTAACGGATCATACCCCGCATATTGTTTTTTGAATTTCAAAAAACTCTCCGCCGCAAACTCCATCTGTCGCTTTTTCTCATTCGTAATCGCCGCTAATCCCCCGCCTCGAACATTCGTCTTCCGATATTTTACTTCCGTAAAATATATTTGCCCATCCTTTGAAGATACAATATCAATCTCACAAAACTTCGTCTTAAAATTTCTCGCAACAATCTCGTGTTCCTGCTCTTCTAAATATTTCGCAACTTTCTCTTCCGCAATACTTCCAACTTTTGTTGTATTTTTCCGAACATCTAAAACCCCATCCCCATCTCGATCGAACCCAACCATACTCCGAATCGGCTCAAAACTCTTCCGATGCTCCGGCGTCACCCCAAATTCCTTTATCGCCGCCATATGTTTCGCCGTTCCATAACCCACATTGCTCTCAAACCCATACTCCGGATACTTCTCCGCTAAATTAATCATATATCTATCCCTCGCCACCTTCGCAATAATCGACGCCGCTGAAACATCTTTTACCAAATCGTCCGCCCTCGGCATCGTCGAAACGAATTTCTCTAACGCCGTCTCCTTCAGAAAATTCACTTTTCCATCAATTACTATCTGTGAAAAACTCTCGTGAAGGCTCTGAACTGACTTCACAGCTCTTCTAGTCGCAAGTCTCAAAGCATCCGAAATTCCAATCTCGTCTAATTCTTCTACAAATACCCAACCTAATCCCGTTGCAACTGCCTCTTCTAAAATGACTTCGTTTAAAGCTTCCCGCTTTTTCGCCGATAATTTTTTCGAATCTCTAAGCTCTAAAACCCATTCCGGCTTCTCTTCCGGCAAAATAACTGCCCCAACAACAAGCGGACCCGCTAGGGGCCCGCGTCCAACTTCATCAATACCGAGAATCGTCATTAAGCTTTCGCTTCTTCTTCAGCTTTAGCCTCTTCTTTCGGCTCCTCAGTAGCTTCTTCTTTTGCTTCTTCGGCCGGCGCTTCCTCGACTTCCTCTTCAACCGTCACATCATTAACCGCTGCTCGGTCAAAATCTTTCCCCGTAAGTCTTGCCGACTTACCAGAACGCTTACGAAGATACGAAAGATTATTTCGGCGTACTTTCGAACGCTTCGTAATCTCAATCTTCTCCACGAGCGGCGAGTGAATCAAATAGGATTTCTCGACCCCAACTCCAGAAGTTACTTTACGAACGACGATTCGCGCCGTATGAGACTCTTTTCGGTCAACCCGAATTACAACCCCTTCAAAAGTCTGAAGTCTAAATTTCCCACCTTCCTTAATTTTTTGCGTTACACGAACCGTATCGCCCGAACGCACATCAAAAACAGCTTTCTTTTTCTGTGCATCACCAATCTGTTTTAGAATAGAAAAACTCATATCTTTACCTTTTATATTTAACGATTACCCATTATTTTACCATACTTATTTCACTTTTTCAAGAACTTTTCCTTCAGATTGCTTTATCTCTAAAAAATGATAAAATAATTATATGAAAATTGCCTTCTTTTCCGACTGTTACTTAGATCTTACCGGCGGAATTGTTACTTCAATCAACGCTCAAAAAGCTGAACTCGAACGGCGCGGTCACACAGTCTATGTCTTCTCTTCTGGTTTTCCTAAATCTAAAGCCGAATTAAAAAAATTTGCCGAAAAAAACATCTACCAAGTTCCAAGTTGCAAACTATGTTTTCGCGGCCTTACTCCAGTTTCCCGTCGCCCGAAAATCATCGAACGGTGGCTCTTAAAAACCCATCCCGAAATTAAAGATTTCGATATATATTATATACACTACGAAGCTGGCTGCTCCATCGCCGGCTTAAGGCTCGCAAAAAAACTCAAAATCCCGAGCATCCAAGTTATGCACGGTCGCGAAGATATGGGCGAAACAAACATCATTCCCTTCGGCTTCCGCACTATCGTTGCGATTTTATTAAACTGGTTCCATTCTTGGTATCTCCCGCATAAAACCAACATCAAACGCGACAATTACCTCGCCGATAATCTCGCGAAAGCGAAAATGTGGACTTTAATGGTTAACCACGCAAACTACGCCGACCTCGTTTTAACTCCCTCTGAACATTTCCGAAAAAAACTTATTCATTACGGCGTCAAAAAAGAAATCAAAGTCCTTCCAAACGGTTTCCCCGACGAAAAATTCCCGACTAGCATCAAACTAAAAACTCTACGCCCAAATGAAGAGCTAAGAATAATATGGCATTCCCGCGTTTCCGCCGAAAAACGAATGATGCCCTTTCTAAACGCTCTAAAAAACGCCAAAGGAAAATATCGCCTCGATGTCTACGGCGGCGGTGGCGATTTCTTCCGTGCCAAACGCTTCGCAAAACGCCATAAAATGAATGTAAAATTCCACGGCAACGTTAAATTTGAAACTCTTTTAAAGGCTTTCGAAACCGCCCATCTCGATGTTTTAGTTTCCTATAATTTCGACACTTTCGGTATAACTTTAATCGAAGCCGAAGCCTACGGCATTCCGGTTTTCTTTTGCGATTCTGATATGAAAGAAATCGTCCCGAATGATAGTTATATTTTTAGTAAAAATGAATCTCCATTAGCTATGGCCGAAGCCCTAAACGACCTTTTAGCTCATCCCGAAAAGATTGCCGAAATGTCCGCAGTTATGTTAAAACATCGCAACGAAATTCTCGTCAGTAAACGCATCGATTCATTAGAGAAAATATTTGGTATAATAAAAATATGAGATATTTAGCGGACCTATTAACTTTAACTAGATTTATTTTGTCCATTGTTTTATTAGTTCTAGCTTTTACCGGCGGAACCTCCGAAGCAGCTTTCATTGTTTTCTTAACTGCCGAATTTACCGATACTTTCGACGGCACTTGCGCTAGAAAATGGCCATTCCCGAAAGATAAAACCCCAAAATACCGCAAATACGCTGCCCAGTTTGATATAGTTTCCGACGTTCTTCTCGCCGCCGCCCAAGTCCTTTTCTGTACACTTCAAGTCAACTGGATTGTCGGCCTCATCGTCATTATTTATTACACTCTCATTTGCGGTGCTCTCGAATTCGTTCTCTACGGAAAACTTTTCGGCCATCCCGACAACTGTACAAATAATTCTTTAACTAATCGTAACTTCCCGCTCGCAAAAAAAATCGTGCTCGCTCGTCGTTATTTATACACAATTTGTCTTGGCATCATTAATGCCTTCATTTTATTTGCTACGAGCTGGCCTGACCCGGTAAAATGCGCTCTCTTCGTTTTCGGCTGTTCGATTTTCGTCTTTGTTTGGTTCTTCCTTCGCCAACGCCGCAAACACGTTTCCCGCGACGCCGTCCATATCGAACAAGAACTATCTAAAAAGAAAGCTAAAAAATGAAAAAAATTTTTCGCGAAATTACCGAAGCTGAGTTCGAAAAGTTCCTAAAAACTTGTCCTAATAAGAATTATATGGAATCTGTCGAAATGTTTCGTCGATACAAAGAAATCGGTCGCGAAGCTTATCTTCTCGGCGTGCTTGAGAACGATAAAGTTGCTGCCGCCGGCATCGCAAGCGTAATTTACGAACGCTTTGGCTATAAAATCTTTACTTTTTCCCGCGGCCCGCTCGCCGATTATAAAAATGACTTAAAATCTTTTTATTATCTTCTCGAACAAACTAAAATTTTTCTAAAACAAAAACACGGCATTATTCTTCAAATATCTCCGAACCTCCTTGTCCCCGACGCCCCGAAAAATTTCAAATCCGAATTAAAAAAATTACATTTTAAATATCTCGGCGAATACGAACAAGTTAAATGGATTTATACAATAGATTTTAGTAAAATCGAAAACTTACCAAAAATAAAGCCCAAAAAATCTGAAACTGAACTTTTAAATCCGAATTTAGATAAAAACTCGGAACAAATCATTTTCCGAACCTTCCGAAAAGGCCATCGCTACTTAATTCGTTACGCAACTGAACGCTATAATTTAAAACTTCGCGAATTAAAACCCGATGAATATAATATTATGTTTAAACTTTTAGAAGAAGCTGGCAAAGTTCATAATTTCATTCCCCGCGACCAAAAATTTTTCGAACAAATGCACAAAACTTTTCACGGCAAAGCAACTGCCGTTATTGCCGAACTCCCGGATAAGACCCCTGTCGCCGTCGGCTTCTTTATCATCTACGGCGACGAAATTATTTATTTATCAAGCGGCTTAAGTCGCGATCACAAACAACTCGGCGGCCCGCATTTAATTCAATGGAACTTAATTCGCTATGCTTACGCTAATGGTTATAAAAAATACAATTTCTGGGGCACGAATCCCGACCCTAAAGACGGCGTCTTTAATTTCAAACAAGGTTTCCACGGCGAAGTCGAAGAATTTGTCGGTACCTTCGCCGCTCCGCTTAATCTAGCCGGAAAACTTTACCTTAAAAAACTCCACGCCGCCGAACATCGCGACCTTTAATAAGTGATATAATTATTTTATGAAGTTTACAGTTTTAGAAGAAAAAGAATTCACTAAATTTGAGGAAAAAGAACCTGTTGGTAATTTTTTCCAATCCGTTCCTCGTGCTGTTCTTCGCGAAAAAATGGGCTTTTCAACTCACCTTATCGGCGTTAAAGAAAAAACGAAAGTCCTACTCGCTGCACTTTTAATCGAACGCGATAAAGAAGCCTGGATTCAACTCGGCCCAATTCTAGATTATAAAAATATTAAACTTTTAGATTTCTTTTTAACTGAATTAAAAAAATACTGCGAAGAAAAGGGCTTTATTAAACTCGAAATCTTCCCACCTTTAGTTTTATCAACTCGCGATTTAGATGGTAGTGTAATTGAAAAATGGGACTACGAAAAAGTTTTTGAAACTTTCATTAGTCAAGGCTTTACCCACGAAGGTTTTACGACCGAAATTGAAAACAAAGCTAACCGCTGGATGTTTGTTAAAGATTTGACCGCCATAAAAGACATTCGCGAAGCCGAATTGACTATGAATAGCAGTACTCGTAAAAAACTTCACAAAACTCGCCGCGAATTAGACATTAAGGTTTTAGAAGACAAAAAAGAATTAAAAGAATGGTTGAAAGCCTTACAAGATAGCGACAAAAGAAACGGCGTTAAAACTCGCGAAGTAAAATATTTTGAAGATTTATGGGATGCTTTTGGCGAAAACGCAATTTTCGTCGAAGCCCGCCGAAAAGACAACGGCGAACTCGTTTCGAGCGAAGTCGATATATTACATCCAAACGAAATGGTCGCCTTCGTCGCCGGGACTGTCGAAAAGAATAAACACTATAACGGCTCAACCGCCATCAAAGGATTTAATATTGAAGAATGTTTGAAACGCGGCAAAACCCGTTTAAACCTTTACGGGATGAAAGGCGATTTCTCTCCGAATAACCCTTTGCTTTATTTTAAAGGCGGCCTGCGCGGCGTAACTGAAGAATATATCGGCGGCTTCTGTCTAGTCTTAAACCCATTCAAACTCTTTTTAAACAAAATAAAACGCCGAATTAAAAAACTGCCGTTACAGTCGCATCGATAAAATTATTTGGATTGAATAAATTCAATGCTAAAATTTTTGCCGCCATTTCGCCTTGGAAAAACATCACCGGCGAGTATCCAGACTTCTCAACCGGCACTGCTTTCACTTTTCCATTTTTCGCCACTAAAATTTGATTATTGTGTAAAGTAATCATTGAAATCGGATAACTTAAAGTAAATTTGTGTAAAGCTTCTGAAACTTGTACTAAAGATTGTGACAAAAGTAACATCTTCGGATAATAAACCGCTCTTAATAATTTTTGCATCTGCACCATCGACCCGAAAAAGATTAAATGTTCATTCATCAAACTCGCTTCATTCATATTTTCTATCATCAAATCAACTGCATCTCGCGTAATCAAAATCGGTTTTTTAGAATTTTTACACGCACCTAAAATCGCCTTCCCGGTAATCGCATTTTTTGACAAATCTCCTAATAGCAAATTAAAATCTCCCGCGTTCAACACTTCTGTCATTTCTTTTTCGCTCGCAAACGAACCCGTGTCCGTCGATTTTAAAAACTTAAAATTCGGTAGAGGCGGCAACTGCTTTTTTAGCACATCAGGCAAAACTACATTCAAAACTTCAATCGGATATTCCTTACTTAAAAATTCCGAAACTTTAATTTCGGTTTTAAAATTCTGACTATTCCCACCGATAATGTTTACGGTACCTTGTTTTTTCTCCGGAATATTCCAAGTTAATTCTTCTTCTGGTTTTTCTTCTACTTTTTCAAAATAATTCATTAAAACTCCAACTCAATCGAAATCGGACAATGATCCGACCCCATTACATTTTCATATATTTCCGCCGACTTTAAGTTTTTTTCTAAGCTCTTTGAAATAAAGAAATAATCAATTCTCCACCCAACATTATTTTCTCGCGCCTTCCCCCAATGGCTCCACCACGTATATCTTACCGCTTCCGGATTTAAACTTCTAAATGTATCAACAAATCCGGCATTTATATAGTTCGTAATTCCTCTTCTTTCCTCGTCCGTAAATCCCGCTGAATGATGATTCGTCTTCGGCCGCGCAATATCAATCTCCTCGTGCGCCGCATTAAAATCTCCACAAACCACCACCGGCTTTTCCTTCTCAAGTTCCTTCAAATACTTCAAAAATTCCGGATCCCACTCGTTTTCTCGTAATTTGAGCCTGGACAAATCCGGTTTCGAATTTGGCACATAAACATTAACAAGATAAAACTTATCTAAATCTAAAGTTAAAATTCTACCCTCCGGAACTGCAACACTAGTTTCTGAAGCATAAAATCTTTGATTCGGATGCTCGAGACGTATATTCCTGACGTCGCCGAGAAAGTCGTCCAAAGGACGATCTTTCCCGGACGACCAGCGTATGACGTCGAGAGCAGACGAGTCCGCTGAAGAAACTAGTGTTGTAGTTCCTGAATACCCAGGTCTTTTAGCTGAATTCCAGAATACCTTATACCCAGGAAAGTTATATTTAATTTGTTCCGGTTTTGCTTTTATTTCTTGTAAGCATACAATATCAGGTTCGTATTCCTCAAGAAACTTTTGAAATGCACCTTTATTTATAACTGCCCGAAGTCCATTCACATTCCACGAAAATATTTTAAGCATATCTTCCTCTTTCAATATCGCGTTTTTTTATCGTTTCGCGTTTATCGTATTTTTTCTTACCTTTCCCAACCGCAATCACTAGCTTAATATGTCGCGACCCACCAAGCAATTTAACCGGAACAATCGTCGAACCTAAAACTTTTTCTTTTCCTAATGCTGAAATCTGTTTCTTCGTCGCGAGCAACTTAATATTTCGCGCTGTTTCCGCTCCCAGCGTCAAATTATTTAACCACAATTCATCATTTCGAATCGTCACGAACGAACCTTTTAATTGAACGTGATGATCCCGAATTGCCCTCACTTCGGGTCCCGAAAGCGCCATCCCGACCGTAAGTTCATCACCTAAAACATAATCGAACCTTGCCCTTCGATTAACCGTTACAGAATCTGACACTTTCTTCTTTTTCATATCTATAATTATATCATAATAGATGTCTACTTTACCTTGACCCTCTCTTCCCCAACCAGCTCTTTCAATTTCGTAATCAACTCTTCATTCGCTTCTACCCTAAACGGCATTTTTAGCGGTCTTTTTTCCTCCCCCTCTTTTAATACTAAAACTACATCCTGCACACCTAAATAAATGTCCGCTAACTTCCGAATCGCCGTCAAAAGTTCCGTATCTTCCGCATCTTCAATTAAAATATACAATCTCTCCTTCCTCGGGTCTTTCGGTGGCTCTTTTATTACCCTAGTTTTCGGCAAATCACTAGGCGCCTCCTTCATTCCGTTTCCCTTATAAACTCGCTCCGCCGAACTCTTAAAATTCCGCTTCCGACAATTATCGGAAGACAAAACCGGCGCCGCGAGTTTCATTCCTGTCGGTTTATAATTTTCCAAAACCTCGTCAGAAACTAACTCAACCGTCTCCGCAAGCAGTTTCACATCTGATGTTACTCGCCCCTCTTTATCTGTCGCATTTACTTTTCCATACACTTTTACTACATTATCTACCTCTAACTTCCCCCCACACTCCGCAAACACAGTCGGGAACACAATAAATTCCGCTTCATCAGTTTTATTTTCAAACTTCACAAACGCCATCTTATCCCCCTTCTTCGTCAAAATCGTCCGCACATTCGTAATAATTCCCCCAACCGTTACCATTTTATTGTCATTTTCCGCCGAAATTAGCAAAATCGGATGTGTCTGCTCCTCAAAATATGTATCATATTTGTCTAACGGATGTGCCGAAAGATAAAGCCCCATCAACTCTCTTTCCCATAACAATAATTCCTTATCTGGATACTGTACCGGCGCCGGCTTAATTTCCACTTCCGGTACCACCCCCGCTTCACCCATCATCCCGAACAAATCCGTCTGCCCCGAACCGACATCTTTCTGAATTTTCGCCCCATATGCCTGAATCGCCTCTAAATTGAATAACAAATCTGACCGCGAAGCTTTAAACCGATCGAATGCCCCCGTCTTAATCGCCGCTTCCCAAGATTTTTTATTAAACTTCGTTGAATCAACCCTTTTCGCAAAATCACAAACCGACTTAAACGGTCCATTTTTGTCGCGTTCCGGAATCACGATCTCTTCAACTAAAGCCTTCCCCATATTCTTTATCCCAGACAAACCAAAACGAATTGTATTTTCTCCACCGACAATCCCGAAATCCCCATAAGATTGATTAATATCCGGCCCTAAAACCTTTAGCCCCATTTTTTTACATTCCGCAATCTCAATCGCGAGCCGATCCGTCCATCTCATATCTGCCGTCATCAAAGCCGCCATAAACGCATCCGGAAAATGTGCCTTTAAATACGCCGTCCAATACGCAATTAAAGCATAGCACGCTGCGTGCGACTTATTAAAACAGTAATTCGCAAATTCGAGTAGCTGGTCCCAAAACGTTTCCGCAATTTCCTTCGTCGCCCCGCCGACTTTAATCGCCCCTTCGATAAACTCCGGCTTCACTTTCTTCATTAAATCAATCTTCTTTTTCCCAACCGCCTTTCTTAATGTATCCGCCTGCCCGCCGGTAAATCCGCACCATTCCTTACTAATCTGCATAAACTGCTCTTGATAAATCATAATTCCATAGGTACTTTTCAGAGCATTTTCTAGACCCGGATGAAGATAAGTAATTTTTTCCTCGCCGTGCTTCCGCCGAATAAACGAGTCAATAAATTGCATCGGTCCCGGGCGATAAAGAGCCACCATTGCGATAATATCCTCAAACGTCGAAGCTTTCAAATCCTTCAAATATCGCTTCATTCCCGCCGACTCTAGCTGGAACACGCCCGTCGTTTCCGCTCTCTGTAACAACTCATAAGTTTTCTCGTCATCTAACGGTAAATTTGATAAATTAATATCCGTCTTATAAACTTTCCGAATCATCCTAAGCGCATTGTTAATTACCGATAAGTTAGATAACCCGAGAAAATCCATTTTAAGAAGCCCGAGTTCCTCGACTTGTCCCATCGGGAACTGTGCTGCGATTGGCCCTTTCGCCGAAACTTCAAGTGGCAAAAACTTCACTAAATCATCCGGCGCGATAATTACCCCACAAGCGTGTACGCCGTGATTCCGAATTGTTCCCTCAAGTCGCGACGCAAAATCAATCACTTCTTTTGATGTCGGATTCGTTTCATATTCTTGTTTTAATTCCGGCACATCACGAATCGCATCAGCTAAATGTATGTGATGCCCCTGAACCGGATCCGGCACCATCTTCGCCAACCTATCCGCTTCCGCATACGGCACTTCAAGCACCCTCGCAACATCTCGCACCGCGTTTTTCGCCATCATCTTACCGAAAGTCGCAATGTTCGATACTCGATCAAACCCATATTTATGCGAACAATATTCGATCACCTCATCCCGCCGCGTATCCTGAATATCCGTATCAATATCTGGCATCGAAATTCTATCCGGATTCAAAAACCGCTCGAAGAGCAAATCATACTTCAAAGGATCAAGTTCCGTAATTCGAAGCGCATACGCGAGAATTGAACCCGCCGCCGAACCTCGCCCTGGCCCATAAACAATCCTTTGAGCCTTCCCCCAGTTTATAAAATCTTGCACAATCAAAAAGTACCCATTATAACCCATTTTATCCACCACTGAAAGCTCATAATCAATTCTCGGCAAAATCTTATGGTCCTCATCCCGTTCTTTATCAACCTTCCCTAAAATCTCCCGGCACTTTTCAATACTTAAATCTTTTACTTCCTCTAATTCCTTTCCGCCATACCTATAAACTAACCCCTGAAAAACCAACTTATCTAAATAAGTCTTCTCATCTTCGCCATCCGGAACCGGAAACTTCGGAATTAGAATTCGCCCAAGTTGCAAATCAACATCACATCTTTCCGCAATTTTTTTCGTGTTCAACACCGCTTCTGGGCAAGTCTCCTCCCAATGTGAAATAATCTCTTCCGCCGGAATTACGTGTAAATCAAAATCCTTTAAAGTCATTCGATTTGTGTCTGACAAATTTGCCGCCGTCCCGATACATAAAAGAACCTCGTGCGCATCCTGATCTTCGTGTCTTAAATAATGCGCATCACAAGTCACGACAAGCGGCAATCCCAAATCCTTCGCGTGCGTCATCAGCCAATCATTCACTTTTTTCTGTTCCGCCGAATGCGTACTAGAGTTCGGATGCCCGTGATCCTGCATTTCTAAATAAAAGCGGTCTTTAAAGACATTTCTATACCAATCAATTAACTCTAGCGCCCGCTCGTCATCATCTGCCCGAATTGCTTCACTAATCTCCGAACCCATACAACCCGACAAACAAATAATCCCTTCGTTGTATTTTTTAAGTTCATCGTGATCTGTTCGCGGTTTATAATACTTTCCGAACTCTTCTGCTCGGCTCATAATCCGGCACAAATTCTCAAACCCCTTATTATTCATCGCGAGTAGCGTAATATGAAATCGTTGCTTGTCGTGTGCCGGATCTTTATCCGCCATCTTTCTCGCTGCCACATACGCTTCCAAACCCAAAATCGGCTTAATCCCATTATCATTGCATTCTTTATACAATTCAACTAACCCCGACATCGTGCCGTGGTCCGTTACCGCAACCGCCTCCATCCCGTCTTCTTTGACGAATTTTACAAGCTCTGGAATTTTTGTTAGCCCATCAAGAAGCGAATAGTGCGTGTGGTTATGTAGATGCACATAATCGCTAGGCTTTAATTTCATTTCTTCTCGCTGGTCTTTTTCGCCACCGGTTTCTTAACTTCTTCCTTCACTTCTTCTTTTTTGCATTTGCATTCTCCATCACAAACACATTCTCCGTCACCGCCACATTCGTTGTCTTCAATCTCTTCGCCACCATCCGAATCTAATTTAATAAATTTTCCCGCAATCGCACCTGCAATCCCGCCAAGAAGTGCACCTAAAATAAACTTTCCCGCCCCACTCTTACCTTTTTCTGCCTTTTCAGTCATTTTATTTTTCCTCCTTCTTGGTATCTTTAATTTTTTCCTTTAATTTCGGATTGATATACTTATCGACAAACATTTCCACCGTTCCTCCAATCGAAGTCATTCCCTTCACATTCGAAACAATCCCGTTTGTGTTCTTCGCAATATCTTGCCCCTCAATCACAACTTCTTTTACTTCCTTTGAAAGACCAATCAGCTTTATAACTAATACAATCCCACAAATTAGAAAGATAAAAAGCGTCACACTTAATATTACGACTATTATCCATTCTGCTGTATTCATATTATTTTCTCCTTAAAATCATTATAACACACTAATGATTCTCAATAAATTTTCTTACGTCGTCCGCATAATCAGTTTCCGACAAAACATATTCTAAATGTGCCAAGAAATAATTCTTCGGATCGCCAGTCGTAATCCATTTCCCTTCACTCTTTGTTACAAGCACATCCCCCTCTTCCGCCAATTTCGTAATCGCGTCAACCGTCCAAAGCTCATCATCAAGCCCCGTATTCGACGGCACTAAATATTCAAACACTTCTGGTGTCAACAAATATCGTCCATAAGAAGTCAAATTGCTCGGAGACAAATCCGGCGTTTTCGGCTTTTCAACAATATGGCTCAGCGTTCCATTTTCTTTCAACGCAATCATCCCATATTTATTCCAAACTTCTTCCGGCATTTCCTGCGCCGCAATAATCGCTTTTGCATCCGGGTTTTTCTCAAAATCCTCTATTAACATTTTCACATCACCTTCGCCCAAAATCAAATCATCACTATATAAAACTACAAAAGCATCTTCATCTTTCACTAATTCCTTTGCTGAAACAATCGGGGAACCGTTCCCATAGGGCAAACTAGGGTCTTGTTCAATTACCGTAATTTTTGGAAACTTCAAAACTTCTTCAACCGGCTCAAACCGCTCCATTTTTCCTTGTTTCTCAAGTAAAGCCTTTACATTTTCCGACGGATTATGGAAATAATCTTCATAAATCTCTTTCGATTTCGTATTTGGCGTCGCCACAATAATTATTTCTTCAATTCCTGCCCTTGCACATTCTTCAACACAAAGTTGCATCACAGGTTTACTCCCAATCGGAATCATCGCCTTTGGAATGGTTTTTGTTATTGGCAAATACCGACTTGCAAACCCAGCATCGGTAATAATAGCTTTCTTGACCGCTGTCATTATAAGTTCTCCTTGAGTTTTAATTATAACACATCTATTTCTTTAAAGCGAGCCTAATTCGCTCTTCAATCGCTAATTTCGGGTCAATTTTTTCAAGCGCCGCTGTCGCTTCCTTCAAAGAAAAACCAAGCGCCATTAAAGCATCTAATGCCTCATCTGGCTCATTATCTTTAATACTAGACTTAACCTCCGTCGCCCCGTATTTCGACGGTATCCCAACCTTATCTCGAAGATCAACAATCACCCTCTCCGCCGATTTTTTCCCAACTCCCGATGCCTTAGAAATAAATCCAGCGTCCGCATTCGCAATCGCATTTCTAACTTCCTCCGGCTCCGCTAAAGATAAAATTGCCATCCCCGCTTTCGGTCCAATCCCCTGAACCGAAATTAAAAGCTCAAATAGCTTTTTCGCCATCAAAGATGAAAAACCATAAAGCTCTTCCGCATTTTCTCTTACCGAATGATAAGTATAAAACTTCCGTTCCTCATCTAAATTACAACTCTCAAAATCTAACGCCGAAACCGCCACCTCATACCCAACTCCATTCACATCAATAATAACAGCATTGTTAAACTTTTCTGTAATAATCCCTTTGAGATGACCAATCATACAAGTATTTTACCACGCGAATTAGAGAATTTATATTCTTCTTTCGCTTTAAACTTATATGAAAGCCCGCAAACAATCGCGACCGCGAGCGCATCCGCCGCATCATCCGGCTTCGGTTTCTTTTCTAATCCTAAATGTACTCTGACCATTTCCTGCATCTGCGTCTTCGTCGCCGAACCGTAACCAGTTAAACACTTTTTAATCTCATTCGGCGTATATTCATAAACCGGCAACCCTTTTTGCTCCGCAACTAATAATACAATTCCTCTCGCCTCCGCAACCACAATACCAGTCGTAATGTTTTTCGAAAAAAACAATTTTTCAATCGCGACCATTTCCGGCTTCGTCTCTTCAAAAACTTCCACTAGAGAATCATATAATTCTTTCAATCTTTCCCCAATCGGCGCATCAACTTTCGTTCTTACCACTCCGAAATCTAACGCCTTTGCCTTCCCGCTCTCCGAGTCAATCAACCCAAATCCCGTTATTCCGATTCCTGGATCAATTCCTAAAATTCTATTTGACATACTTAATTAAAGTCTCCCGTAAATCCTTTACCGGAACGACGAACTTATCTCGAATCGTCGCCGGCGCTATCGCACATTTAAAACCTAACTTTTTCGCTTCCGCAATTCTCTGGTCCGCCCTAAACGCCGACCGAATCTCTCCGCCAAGCCCGACTTCTCCGAATACGACATATTCCTCGCCTAACTTTCTTCCCGCCACCGCACTCGCAATCGCAATCGCAACCGCAAGATCCGCCGCCGAATCATTCAACTTCATCCCCCCAACTACATTTATAAACACATCTTTATCTGAAAGCTTCAACTTCGTTCTTCGCTCTAAAACTGCAATTAGTAAATTTAACCGATTTAAATCAAACCCACTCGCCGTTCGTTTCGGATATCCGAAATTCGACTTTATAACGAGCGCCTGTATCTCGACCAGAATCGGCCGATTCCCTTCGAGCGTTGCTAGAATGACCGACCCGTCCGTATTCGTTCTTTCCGCAAGTAACGCTTCCGACGGATTTTTTACTTCTTTTAGCCCCTCATTTGCCATCTCAAAAATTGCTACTTCATTTGTCGAACCAAACCGATTTTTAATCGCTCGGACTGTCTTAAATCCGCCATATCTATCTCCCTCGAAATTCAAAACGACATCAACTAAATGTTCTAAAACTTTCGGTCCTGCTAACGTCCCCTCCTTCGTCACGTGTCCGACAATAATTACTGCCGTGTTCGTATGTTTCGCCGCTCGAATAATTAAATTCCCAGAATTTGTTACCTGCGAAACTGTTCCCGGCGCCGAAGAAATTTCGTCCATCGCGAGCGTCTGAATCGAATCAACAATCACTAAACTAAATTCGCCCGTTTCAATCGTTTTCGCAATATCGTTTGCACTTGTTGATGCCGCAAAGCTCAATTTATCTGACGAAGCCCCAAGCCTTTCCGCTCTTAATTTAACTTGCCCCGCCGATTCCTCGCCTGAAACATATAAAACATTATGCTTTTTCGCTATTTCCGCCGAAATCTGCATCAGAAGTGTCGACTTTCCAATTCCCGGCTGGCCCGCAAGTAAAGAAACGCTCCCAAGTAGAATCCCTCCTCCGAGTACTGTATTTAAATCTGAAAATTCCGTTAAAAGTCTCGCCTTCGCATCCGACGGCTCAACCGCCGATAATTTCACAAACTCTAATTTCTTTCCCGAAACCTGACCTTTCGAAAGCGCCGACTTTCCCTTCGTGCTAAACTCACTCACTTGTTCAACTAACGAGTTCCAACTCTTACAATTCGTACATTGTCCAACCCACTTCCCATAAACTGCCCCACATTGTTGGCACACAAATTCACTCCGACTTTTCATTCTTTAGAACTTCTCCCTAAACCACCCGTCTGCTGGTCCCGCCGTCATCAAAACCACTAAATACTCTTCCTCTAAGTATTTTTTCAACTTCTTTTCTAAATCTTCATTCGTTTCCGCGACTTCCGCAACTTCCGAATTTGAAAGAGAATCAATAAACTCTTTCGGCTCTATTACTTTTAGTTCCGGATTTTCACGCGTCAAATAAGTCGGCAACCAAAAAATCTTATCTACACCTAAGAATGCATCTCTATATCCATCAAAAACTTCATGCTGTCGCGTATTCTGGTGTGGCTGATAAATTACAATTATTCCTTTCTTACCTAAAATCCGCGCTTCGTCTTTTGCGATTTTAACTGTCGCCGCAATTTCTTCCGGATGATGTGCATAATCTGAATAAACTCCGTCGCCAATCTTCTCAAACCTTCGCCCTACTCCCGGAAACTTATTCAAGATTCCAATTAATCCAAAACTATCAAACAAAATATCCTCACCCCTCATTTCAGCTTCGTCCTGCGCCATTTTTAGTACCGCTTCTGCCGCTAAACTCGCGTCTAACCGCCTCGCCTCGCCTGCTAGCTTAAAATCATCCGCATTATACATCTCACTAGCTTCAACTACTTGCTCACTTTGGCTTTTAAACTGTTCAAACGCCTTTTTATAATCCTCTTCTGTCGGATAAATATCCGGATGATCATAACTTACTGCCGGAATTACTGAAAGCCAAGGATGATATTTTAAAAAGTTTCGATCATATTCATCTGCTTCATAAATAAAATATTTATCGCCTTTATGATAAGCTCCACTTGGTGCAAATCCAAGCGTCGTTCCTACGATATATGAAACCGGCAAACCAATTTTAAGAGCCGTCCAAATTATCATCGCCGTCGTTGTTGTTTTTCCGTGCGTACCCGCAACCGCCACCATTTTCAACCCCAACTCCGAAACCAAAAACGCCGTCAAATCATCTCGCTTTGTTACTTTAATTCCCGCTTCGCGCGCTAAAACTAATTCCGGATGATCTTCCTTTAACGCCGACGTATGACAAAACCAATCTACTCCTTCTTCTAATTTAGTCTTTAAAAAATTTCCGTCCTGTTTACCTAAAGAAACTTCAATCCCCGCCTGGACTAGCTCATCGTGTATTGATCCTTCTGCTAGGTCCGAACCGAAAACTGTAAATCCTGCCGCTTTTGTCATTAATGCAAGAGGCCCCATCCCCGTCCCCTCAATTCCAGATATAAATATTCTCATGATATAATTATATAATGAAGATCAATTCCGAGCAAGAAATGCTAGACTTCGGTAAAAAATTCGCCAATCAAGCAAAAGTTATTGAATTAGTTGGCGATGTTGGCGCCGGAAAAACTACTTTTGTCCGTGGCCTCGCTAAAGGTCTCGGCGTCAAAGAACCCGTTACGAGCCCGAGTTTTACCATCTCAAAATCTTATGCCTTAAAAAATGGCGGCTTTCTAGTTCATTATGATTTTTATCGCCTCCAAGATCCCGGACTTATGGCGAAAGATTTACAAGAAAACTTATCTAACCCGAAAAATATCGTTGTTATCGAATGGGGCGAATCTATCAAAAAACTCCTCCCAAAAGACCACACGAAAATTGAAATAAAATACAACGAAGATAATTCTCGTGAGGTAATTCTATGAAATTGTATTTAGACACTAGCACCCCTGAAACCATTTTAGAATTAGACAATAAAGAATATCGCGAAAATTTTGACCGAGATTTAGCCGAAAAACTCTTAAAATTCATTCACGATAAACTCGCCGAAAACAACAAAACCTGGAACGACCTGACTGAAATAACTTTTATGTCTGGCCCTGGTTCTTTTACCGGCCTTCGTATTGGGGCTAGTATAATTAATACTCTTGCTTCTGAATTAAACATTCCGCTCTACGACCATTGTGGCAAACAACACAAAATCATCCTCCCCGACTACGGTCGCAGCGCAAACATCTCAAAACCTAGAAAATAATTAATCTTTTTGTTGTTTTGCTCTAAAGATAAAATGAATTGCCGAAGTTAGTAGAACTGACAAAACTAGAATCACTCCGCCTTCAATTGTCGCCAACACAACTTTACTCTTCGTATTATCCGGTTGCAAAACTAAACTCTCACCGAGCGGTGCTGTATATGTTAAATCGGACGGATCATACGCGATTTCTACACCTTCTTCTCCCGAATCCGCCATCTTCACATTAGTCACGTTCAAATCCATTTTGCTGAATCTAACTTTAAATGTCGATTCGTCCGAATCCCTATCTGCGTGGAAAATTCTGATAATTGAATTTTGATTCTTACCAATAGTAACCCCAGAAAACTCCAACTCTTTCTTCGAGCCGCCCACATAAATATCGCCATTTTCATTAATTCTCATTATCTTCGTAGCCGTTTCGTGAATTCCGCCCATATCGATAACTAATTCTTTTCCTACGAAAACAAAAGTATCATCATCCGCCCCAACCTCAACTTCTTCTTCTCCGCTCAATAATGCCGTAAACGGAACTGCGAAACTCATTGTGAACAAATGGTTATGCCCATCCGCATTCACTCTATCGCCCTCTTCAAAATCGACTTCATCTAAAGGATAAAAATTATCATCATAAAACTCAAATTCCGATTTTTCAGCACTATAGTTCATCTTAAGAACTCCGCTATACAACTTACTTTTTCCTTCAACTTCCGAAAACCATCTCGTAATATCAGACAAACCTTTATTCGGCGTCAAATTTCCGCCTTTTCCTACTAATTCATACTTATCATTAAGTTCCGATTCTACCAACCCTTCCTCAATTTCCTTCCGAATATAATCACAGCTCGACCACTCAAACTGTCGCTTCTTTAGCTCACTACTGGAACCAATGTCATACATATCAACACATTTATCTGATTTCTGATCATAATAAACAATCGGCAAAGAAACATTCATCCCCTCCTCAATCCCCGCACTAGCTAGTATCGCGTCCGGTGTCTTCGAAACCGTCGTATCCATAATCTCCGTCACTGTTCCCGATAACAATGCCATAATAGTAATAATCGCAATCACAAAAATCGCTACTATTACTCCGCCTATTACTATTTTTTTATTCTTTTGCTTCATCTTTTACCTTTCATTCTAATTATATAAGCTTTTTCAATTAAAAATCAAGTTTAATTCTTATTTTCTCCCGGAATATCTAAACTCTCGTCTGAAAGCAATTCAACATTAAACGGGTCTTTATATGAATCAATAATTTCAACTTCCTCTTCCAAATGTTCTAAATACTCATCTAAAACTTCGTCTGAAAGTTTTCCCGTCTTACTAAAATTATATTCTTCCTCGACAATCTCTTCTTGTTCCAATTCTTCTTCGTCCGGTAAAAATCCCGGTCGCGAACGGTCTAAATAAATATCTCCCGAATTATGATAAATCGCTAGCGAAATTCCGGTCATCAAAAATGCCACGACAATCGCTCCTACCCCAAGCAAAGTTAAATTTCTTCCACCCGATGTCATAAACTCTCCTTTAACTTCTTGACTAATTTTATATTCTTAGCTGTCAATTCTCGCATTTTCGAAACATTCGATACCATATTTTTCCGTTTTGTTCTAACCGAAACTAACTTTTCATAAAACTTCCCTGGCTCTGCCCGACAATCCATCGCTACTAATTCTTCTAAGTCTTTCTGATAATCTATAAAACTAGTCGAAAAAGTCTCTTTCGTTTTCGCAAGCTCATTTTGGTTCTCAATCAAATCCGGTTTCGAAAAATTATTCTCAACCAACCTTACATTTAACGGTGTCACGAATTTCGACAAAACCGTCTCATAATGCGAACCTAGAAAAACCCGCGCCTTCGCATCCGACTTCTGAACATTTTTCAAACTATCTTTTATATTGTCACAATTATCAACAATTGCATTTTTCTGAGTTTCCGAAATCGCATTTACCGGCAACGCCAAACAACTAAAAACTAGACAACAAAACAATACTAAAATCTTTTTTGCCATATCTAAATTATAACACGACTAATTATTATATGGTTAATCCCGTTTTAACATTACCGTAAACGCTTCACTTGGAATATCAATCTTCCCGAATCTCTTCATCCGCGCCTTCCCACGCTTCTGTTTTTCTAACAATTTCGCCTTCCTATCTCTATCTCCCGTATGAATTTTCACCGTAACGTCTTTTCGATACGCCCCAATCGTCTCCCGCGCAATAATCCTCGCTCCAATCGCCGCCTGCAGTGCCACTTCATAATTTTGACGAGGAATTACTTCCTTTAATTTTTTCGTCACTTCTCTTCCAATTCCCTCCGCCTCCGACCGGTGCGCCATCACCGAAAGTGCATCAACTTTATGCCCCCCAACCAGAAAATCTACTCTTACCAAATCTTCCGCTTTATAACCATTCAACTCATAATTAAACGACGCATATCCGCTCGTCGCCGATTTCAATTGGTCATAAAAATCCGTCAACAAATTCGCCATCGGCGCTTCAAAATCAATCACCGCTCGCCCCTCAATATACGACAAATTCGTCTGATGTCCGCGCTTCTCATTAATTAGATTTAAAACATTTCCAATCATTTCCTTTGGCAGAATAATCTCGCCTTTTACCCACGGTTCCCGAATCTCCCGAATTTCCGAAGCATCCGGTAAGTCCGCCGCCGACTTAATTTCAATTATTTCTCCATTGTTTAAAACTACTTCATAATTTGTCGACGGATTAGTCACAATTAAATCTAGATTAAATTCCCTTTCTAGCCGCTCCCGAATAATATCCATATGTAGAAGACCTAAAAATCCAATTCTCAGACCAAACCCTAAAACCGGCGAATTCTCTGGCTCGAACTTTAAAGCCGAATCCGACAAACTTAATTTTTCTACCGCTTCCTTTAATTCTTTATATTGGTCATTCGAAACAGGGAAAAATCCCGCATAAACAAACGGCAACACATTTTTATATCCCGGCAAAGCCTCTTTCGCTGGTTCCTTGACTAACGTAACTGTATCGCCGACCTTCGCTTCTCGCGTCGTCTTTAAATTCGTCACAATATAGCCAATTTCCCCTCCCGACAACTTCTCTCGTGGCGTCATCTTCGGCGTCAAAACCCCAACTTCGAGTGCCAAACCTTTCGTTCCTGCCGCCATCATCAAAATCTCCGCATTCTTCTTTATCTCCCCACTAAAAATCCGAACATATAAAACCACCCCTCGATAATCGTCAAAATACGAATCAAATATCAACGCCCTAGTTGAATCAGTATTATTTGATTCGAGGGAATCCGGAGCCTGGCAAGGCGAGGTTAAGCGCGCTCGCCCCGTGGCGACGGGCGCGAGCGACGCGGCCCGAGAATTAAATGATACTGATTCTACTACTGCATCTAATATTTTGTCAATATTTTGCCCCGTTTTTCCTGACACTTCAATGATTTCCTCTCGCGAACATCCCAACAAATTCATTATTTCGCTCGCCGTTTTTTCCACATCTGCCGCCGGCAAATCAATTTTATTAATTACCGGAATTATCCTTAAATCTTGTTCTAAAGCTAGATAAACATTCGCCAAAGTCTGCGCTTGAATCCCCTGCGTCGCATCAACCACCAAAACCGCCGATTCTACCGCTTGCAAACTCCTCGAAACTTCATACGAAAAATCTACGTGCCCCGGCGTGTCAATCAAATTCAGCGTATATCCCTTCCACTTCATCGTCACCGGCGCTAGCTTAATCGTAATCCCTTTTTCGCGTTCAAGCTCCATCGAATCGAGTAGCTGCGCCTTCATCTCGCGCTTTTCTACCGTCCCCGTCAGTTCCATCATCCGATCTGCAATCGTCGATTTCCCGTGGTCAATATGCGCAATGATGCAAAAATTTCGTATTCTTTCCATCCCTATTATTATATATCATTTTTTCCTTTTTCCTAAAAATTCATCCCTTATTCCACCCATCTATGTTAAAATAAATCTAAATAAGCATAAGGATTTTTTATGAATAACGAACAAAACCAACCTTTCAATAATTCTCCAGTTACAGAACCAGTGCAACTCCAAACTCCCACGCCAGAACCAGTACAGCCTCAAACTCCCACGCCAGAACCCGTCGTCAAGAAAAAACATACTGGTCTTATTGCTACTATTATCATAGTAGTAATTATCTTACTAAGTGGCATTGCTTTTGCAGTTTTCGCTATCATGAAAAATTCCCCCACTAACATAGTTTTAGAGTCCGTCAATAACCTTTTAAACGCCGATCAAGTCGCCGCCAATGGTGAATTCAATCTTTCCCTAAAAAATCTCGAATATACTAACATTGAATCTGTTAACCTTAATTTAGATATCGAACGTGCCCAATCTAACCAACAAGCCGAAGCTAATTTAAAAATTAACTTCACAGATGGGACTTCTACCGCTACTCTAAGTTTTGGTGAAATTATGCTGAGAGACGGCGTCTTCTATCTCCATACCGATGGCGTCTATAAACTATATCAAGATTTCTTCCGCGATTTACTATCTTCAGAAATAGAATATAGTATCAGTTCACAATATGCCCAAAAAAACACCACTACTATCAATTCTTGCAATAATTCTGATTCCGATCTATACACCCTTTATTGCATTTTAGATAATACATCCGAAAGCGAAACCGCAAATAACGATGAAATCGCACAAAAAACTGCCAAAGTTCTAACCCAGATAGATGAAATTATTGCGAAAATCGATAACCAATGGTTCGAATTTTCAATTGAAGATATCCTAAACGACGGTTTTTTCGAAAAAATGATTCCTATTTCTAATAACACCCGTCAGGAAATCACCACCTCTTACAATTGTTCTATAAAGTTTTTTAATCAAATACCTAAATATGTCAACAGTCTATCGGATCTTTATAACACCTACCCATTCGTCGAACTCAATCCAGCACAAGATAATTACTATAATATTTCCATAAATGCCAGCAATTTCGCCAATTATTCCAATAACGCCATTTATTATTCTGATGCCCGTAAAGACCTTTCTGAATGTATGGGCACTAATTACACCATCGATGATGAGTACGAAAACGAGACAATTTCCGTCGAAGATATCGAAAAAGACTTGAAGAATTTTCCAAACATTGCCGTCCGCTTTAGTGGCTTCCTGAATCATCATCTTACCGACATTAAAATCAATCAAACGACCGACTATTTCGAACTCTCTTCATATATCAATCTTACCTACCCATCCAATCTCCAAGCTTCCGCGCCTGAAGATTCCCAACCTATTATGGAATTTATTGAAGAAGTCTACACGAAAATCACCGACATCCGTGAAAAGTATTTATTACAAATGTAAAACAATAACCCCAAGGAAATAAAGTAACACCAAGCATCCAATCACTACAGCTAACACCACAACCACCCTAGTAATAACAGAATTACTTTCTTCATCAGTATCTGGATCTGTCAAACTTTTCGACAAATCTAACGTAACCTTTTTTTCTTCATCACCACTATAAGTAGTATAATCACCAACGTCTTCAACCTCAGTAACTTCTTCAGCCTCAGTAGTCTTAGTATCTTTATCCTCGCCATCAGTTTTATCGACTACCGCAACATCCTTGCCCTCAGTAGATTTATTATCTGAAGTAGTCGTCTTTTTCGAACTACTACCCGGCTTACTAGTTACCTTGCCAATATTGTTTGAATTGGTTGCGCTAATTCTAACCGAACTGCTGCTCTTACCCGTCGTATTCCCATTCGTATTCTTGTTTTCTTCTTCATTGTTATTCGTATTAGTACTTCCACTATTCTCTTCAGCCTTAGGTTTTTCATTAGTCTTACCACTATTATTGCTACCAGACGAGCTACTAGATGAAACGTTATTCGATGAGCTACTACTAGATGAATCACTATTTGACGAGCTACTATTAGATGAGTTGCCGGAAGAACCGCTACCAGACGAACTGCTAGATGAACCATTATTCGATGAGCTACTACTGGATGAACCGCTATTTGTTGAACTGCTACTAGATGAACTGCTAGAAGAACCACTATTTGACGAACTACCACTAGACGAATTACCAGATGAGTTGCCAGATGGACTGCTACTAGATGAACTACCAGAAGAACTGCTACTCTGATTACCAAGATTATTCACTTTATAAACTGAATAATGCTTATTATCTGGCTTCCCATTAAACAACAAATACGGCTTTCCATCCGTACCAAAAGCCATACTTTCAAGCTCCCCAAAACCAGCCTCAACATAAAACGCCTTCACAAAATCACCTTTCATATTGAACTGATAAAGTACATTCGAGCCCTCACCGAAATACTTCGTACAATAAGCCGCATCATCCGTTTTACCATTATTTTTCAAATAGCTACAACCGCCCCAACCAATTCTATAAATATAGCCATTATAATAAGCCACATCTTGGTTAACTAACCTATGCCCAGCATCAAACGTCAAAATCGAACCGAAATTGCTATTCACAATCCGGCCAGACGACGTACTACTACCATTAGTCTGAATATAATAATTATCCTCTTTATCATACGCAATCCCCGATGCCGACAAACCTGTCGTCACCTTAGTTACATATTTACCATTATTCGCATCAAAGAAAAACCTATCTTTACCATTTACAATCACAATCTGATTCTTCTGGCTATTCCAAGTCGCCCCATTTCCGTGCCCGATATTATATTTTACTTTCCACGCCGGAGTCGAACTCGGGTTTTTATAATTCGTCGCTACAATCCACCCCGCATTCTCATTCGTAGAATGCGCCTGAACCGCAATAAAGTATTTATCAGTAATTGCAAAACTCTGCGTCGAATTAATTGTAGTATCGACCTCCGCCCCTGTATAAACTAGCGAAAGACCTAACTTCGTCATCTTAGACGGATAAACACTAGCTAAATTATTATTCGAAGACGCCTCAATTGTAGTCTGACTACTATAAAGAGGTAACACAACAGAAAGTGCCGCCAAAAACACCAATACAAGAATCATCAAAAATTTCTTTATTTTTATCTTTAAACCACTTTTTATCGCTATATTATTGCTCATAAAAAACCTTCTTATGCTTTTATTATATCACACAAGCAACAAAAAGTCAATAATCTATAAGCTTATTGTACCCCAATCATCGAAAGGCTTAGTTTCCCATTATCAATTGCTACAAGCCTCACTTTAACCTTTTGTCCAACCTTCAAAACTTCATCAACAGATTTCAATCTCCTCCCCTCAACAATCTGCGAAATATGTAACATTCCGTCAATTCCCGGCATAATATTCACAAACGCCCCGAAATCCTTAATCGTTACAACCGTCCCATCATAAACCTTCCCAACTTCCGGCTCCTCTGTTAGCGACTTTACCCACTCAAGCGCCCGCGCAATCTTCTCCGGATCCGTACCTGAAATCGTCACAAGCCCCGAATCCTCAATATCAACTTCCGCCCCTGTTTCCGTCGTAATCTTATTAATCATCTCCCCGCCTTTACCGATTACTGCCCCGATTTTATCCGGATTAATCATCAATTTCTCAATTTGCGGTGCATATTTCGAAATTTCCGCTCGCGGCTTATCAATCACCTCTAGGATATGTTTCAAAATAAACATTCGCCCTTCGTGACTCTGTTTCAAAGCCTTTTCCATAATCTCAACCGGAAGCCCATGCACCTTCATATCCATCTGAAGCGCCGTCACGCCTTCCGTCGTACCAGTTACCTTAAAGTCCATATCGCCCGCAAAATCTTCTGCATCCATCAAATCCGTCAAAACATACGCCTTATCAACATCCGAAGCCTTAATTTCTGTTCCTTTCGGAACATCAACCATAAGACCCATCGCGACCCCTGAAACCGGTCGCTTAATCGGAACACCTGCGTCCATCAAAGCCATACAAGACGAACAAGTTGCCGCCATTGAAGTCGAACCATTCTGAGACATAATCTCAGTCACGCTCCGAATCGCATAAGGAAACTCCTCTTCGCTAGGCAAAACCGGAATTAACGCCCGTTCCGCGAGATAACCGTGTCCAATTTCTCGTCGTCCTGGCGAACCAATTCTTCCCGGCTCCCCAACCGTATAAGACGGCGCGTTATAATGATGCATATACCGACGCTTTCCGTCCGTCACTTCCATCGTATCTACTTCCTGTGAATAGGAAAGCGGCGCCAAAGTCACGATATTCATCGCCTGCGTTACGCCTCGCGTAAAGAGAGAAGAACCGTGCGTTCTTGGCAAAATCGAAACTTGCGAAGACAAAGGACGCACCTCATCTAACTTTCTTCCGTCCGGCCGTACGCCTTCCTCAACAATTCCCCTTCTAACTTCCTTGAACAAAGCTAACTCAAACGCCTGATCATAAACATCTCGCAGGTTCTCATCATACCATTCAACTTTCTCGTTATCCGTCTCGCCTTCGCCCTTCGAAAGCGCAAATTCATCGTGCATTGCATATTTAATATCATCTAAAATCTGCGTTCTTTCCATCACATTTCCACGCACCTTCGCCCCGAATTTACCCTTCGTCCAATCCTCAACTTCCTTCAAAATCGCTTCATCCGGCAAAACTAACTCATATTCTCGCTCTGGCGTCGCAACTTGTTTAGCTAATTCTCTCTGTAAATCTAAAGCGGGTTGAACATTTTTAACCGCCCACTTCATCGCCTCAATAATCGTCTCTTCTGGAACTTCCTTCATCCCAGCCTCAACCATCATCACTTTACCATCTTTACAAGCTACAACAAGATCCATCGGCGATTCTTCTCGCTCTTCTGGCGATAAGAATCCTTTAAACTCACCATTAATTTGTCCAATTCTAATCCCTGCGACTGGTCCATCAAACGGTACGCCCGCATTCATTAAGGCCGAAGAAGCCGCAATCATCGCGACACAATCCGGTCTAAACGACGGATCCATCGAAAGAACCGTACAAACGACCTGAATTTCTTGACGATATCCCTTAGGGAACAGCGGTCGAATCGGTCGGTCAATTAATCGCCCGACTAAAACTGCCTCGTCTGCCGGTTTCCCCTCTCTCTTAATAAACCGCGAACCAGAGATTTTCCCCGCCGCATACCACTTCTCTTCGTAATCAATCGACAAAGGGAAATAATCTAAGACTACCGGTTTCGTCCCAACCACAACCGAGCCTAAAACTACCGTATCCCCGTAAGTTACCAAAACTGACGAAGTCGACCGAAAACCGACCCTGTTTACCTCTAAGGTCAACTCTCGCCCTAACCACTCCGTAGATAACCTTACGGTCTTCTTACCATTAGGGTTAATAATTTCCATAAAAATGTTCCTTTCTCGGGAAAACTTCAGGTATAAGCCCCATCTTATATCTGCCGTCTTCCCAATTGTTAATAACACTTCTATTATACCACCTCTTGATTTTTTCCGCAAAGTATGCTATAATATATAGTACGGGTCATATTGTCCCGGAAAGTTCTTTAAAAGGAGGTTGGGCAATGAAAGAAAGACCAACTATTGCTTCCACAACCATCGATGAAAACACGGGCAACGCCCTTATTTATATCGATGGTGTCATCGCTGTTCCTAAGGAATGCGATGATCCAATCGTCGAGCTTTTTCGGCCAATCAGGCTGAAATACGCTCAAGACATGCTGTTCTCGACATATACCATTAAAAGAATCGATAGTGTAATTTTTGCTATCAATGCTAGTAATGGTAGAAACAGACCTCTCGAAGAATTTTTGTCAATTGCGACAGAAATACTTGAGGGAAGCGAAAGATATCCCGGAATGATCAGGGAGTATACAGAGATACTTGATCATTATTTCTCTAAACCAACTGGTTTAGAAATGTATCTCAAGCTAGCCCAAGAAGTCGAAGAAGCAAATAGTTTAACGAAGGCTGCGAAGATCAAAGCCTGCAATGATAGTATAAAAAAATTCGTTGCAGAACAAGGCCTTGTAATGCCTTCGTTTAAAATGCCTAGGGTTCGAAAAGAGCCAAAAGGCAAAAAGGAGCCCAAAAAACCCGCCAATTAAGGCGGGTTTTCCCTTATTTACTATTTCCTAAGACCGAGTTTCTTGACAGTTTTCTTATACAGCTCAAAATCGGTCCCTTCAAGATAGCGAAGCAATTTTTTTCGCTTCCCAACCATCTGCATTAAACCTCTTTTGGCCATAAAGTCATGTTTGTTGTTTTTAACGTGCTCAGTAACTTCCTTAATGCGCTCCGTTAAAATCGAAACTTGAACTTCAGGAGAACCAACATCCGCCTTATTTCGGGCGACCTTGGCAATAGCCTTGTCTTTATTCTCTTTTGTTATCATAGGGGTAATTATATCACACCTCTAGAAACTTTTCAAGAGAACTATTTTTTCTCGAGCATTTTATAGGTATACGCCGCTAACGCTCCCCCGACCAACGGCCCAACGATAAATACCCATACTGCACCCATCGCAGCACCATTTCCCCCGAAAGCCGCCACAATCGCCGGCCCGATTGACCTTGCCGGATTCACACTCGTTCCGGTTAAACCAATCCCGAGAATATGTACCGCTACGAGTGATAAAGCAATCACTAACCCAGCCACAGCGCCATTCTTAAACTTCTCCGATGTTACACCCAGAATCGAAATCACAAACACAAATGTCAACAACACCTCAACTAACAAACCGATCCACATATTCCCATTTACGCCCGCTAAACCATTCGAGCCATACGCACCCGTCATATCCGTAATTCCCGCTCCGTTGAAAATTAGCGCAAGTAGCCCAGCCCCCGCAAAAGCCCCGAGTACTTGGAATATAACATATCCAAAAAATTCCTTCACTGAAAGTTTTTTCGAAATCAACATCCCAAGCGAAACCGCCGGGTTAATATGACAACCCGAGATATTCCCGATGCTATAAGCCATCGTAAGCAGCCCCAACCCGAACGCAAACGCGGTTAAAATATAACCGCTTCCCGCCGCCGGGTCGCACCCCACCGCCATTGCTGTGCCACATCCAATCAGCACCAAAACCAAGGTACCGATAAATTCGGCAATATATTTTTTCATATAGTTCCTCCGTTTAACTAATTTCAGTATACAAAACAAAACTACAATAATCAACTATCATCAAAACTTGATTTTTTGCATTTTTCTTTTATAATTATAGAGATGAATAATAAAGAAGACCAAATTATTTTAATCGATAAACCCACTGGTATTTCTAGTTTTGGTGTCGTTGCGAAAGTTCGTCGCGAATTGACAAAAGAATTCGGCCACAAAATCAAAGTCGGCCATACCGGAACTCTAGACCCTTTCGCAACCGGCCTTTTAATTCTTCTAACCGGTAAAATGACTAAAAAATCAAACGAATTTCTAAAACTCGACAAAATTTACGAAGCAACTTTGAAACTCGGCTATGTTTCCTCTACTGGCGACCCAGAAGGGGAAATTACAAGATTTCTAAAGAAAGACTTTGAGGAATCTGCCGGAGGTTACGACCGAGGCCGAAGGAGCGCGCCGCCCGTAACGACGGGCCGGCGCGACTCCGTGTCCGAAAAGCCTTCTTTAGAAATCTTACAATCCACTCTGAATTCTTTTGTTGGTAAAATTGAACAGACTCCCCCTAAATTCTCTGCCATTAAAATAAATGGCGAACGAGCTTATAAATTAGCCCGTAAAGGTAAAGATTTTGAAATTCCAACCAGAAAAGTCGAAATCTATAGTATCGATATTTTAGACTATCACTACCCCGAATTAAAAATCCGCACCCACGTCAGCTCCGGAACCTATATTAGAACTCTCGCCGAAGATATCGGCAAAAAACTCGGCACTGGCGCCTATCTAATCTCTCTCCGCCGTATAAAAATCGGTAATTACGACATCAAAAACGCTAGAAAAATCTAACCTATCGCCTCGTAACACACCTAACCAAAACACCATAATCTCGCCAATAAGCAGTAGCCGGATCGACATTTCCATACGTATAAGCACTAGTATAAACAGCAGAATAATCTGCATAGCCAGAATCAACAGCATGCTGCGTCCAAAATCCTCCGCCATAACCAACAAAGAAGTGCGCGCCTACCCAAAAACCACCGAGTGTCATATACATTGGCGGCTGGTAGGCATATTTATTATTACCAAGTGCCATAGTATTGTCATTCCAACCATACTGAGTATACAAATACTCAAACGAACCAGCAGTATTGCCAGCCGTTGGCAAAGTCCAACCAGCCGGACAAATTGAGCGCTGAACATTACCTGATGTCATACTACTACTATTATTTGTCGCAATCGCTGCCGTCCAGTTATAATAATTCCCCAAATGATATTGGTTGATGCCACTAGACGACAAATAGTTCGCCAATGGATTCAATGACTCATTACAATTTGCCCAACCAGAGCAAGTACCGTAATAACTATTCCAATCGTTCGTATTACTCGTCGTTCCATTCCAATATACATCGCCCGGATCATACGACTCTGGCGCCGTATTCGAACCATTCCAAGTCGTCGTACCAGTAGTACGCGTAGAAGAACTTGGCGTCCAACTCGCCGTACCATATTTACCAGTAGAAGTATTATAACCAATATCGGTATCAGCGTTAGTATAAGTGACGCTTGAATCAATATCTAGATCAAGATCTTGCGTCATCCAAATTCTCCCATCAGCCAACTTACTTACGGTATAAAGCTTCTGGTCGCGACTATCCTTTAGCTGGTATTGTTCACCCTCTACCATAGACGATTTCAAATCAGCCAATGCATTCGCCGACAACCCCGCAATTTCCTGCATCGTTTCTATCACCCCAATCCCCTCATCTTTTACACAACGAACAGTATATCCATTTGAAGTTTTATTATACCACTGAGAGGGGGATACATCCGAAGAAGTTAAGCGTAAAATAAACGCGTTTGTACTCGAGCTTGACCTACTCCAATAACGACCACCTGTACCAGTAGTATAAGAAAGGATAAAGTTATTCGGAAAAGCCCGGAACCGTTGAGACATAGTTCTACCCCCACTCGCAACATCAGCCTGATTGTTGCCAGTTCCCCCATAGCTCTGCGAAAGAAAACCAAACTCTCTCCCAACGCTACTAGAAGACGGTAAATGCCACCCACTCGGACAAATAGAAGTACCCACATTTTCCGAAGTTTTACCAGCAGCATCCGTATTGTTAACCACACCGTAATAATTGGTATTCGCTAAAGCTGCCGACCAATTATAATAATTCCCTTTAGAATATATGTTTGCCGTAATATAAGTTCCACTATCGGATGGGCTAGACGCATTCCCATAATTTCTTGTAAAAGAAGGGCTGTCTACCGGACTTTGAGTATTATTATAGTTATAGCGTGGTAAACGCACAGCCGGACTACTAGTTGTACCAATATCTTCTAATGTACCATTAAATGGGTTATATGTATCTACCGGTGGGTTAGCCGAAGATTTATAAACGCTATTCGAGTTCGTATTATTAGCAACACCCTCTGAATTTGCTAGACCAACAAAACTACCATAAGTCCCTGGCGTCCCGCCATACCCTTGTGCCAAACTTTCATTGGTTACGCTATTATCATTTTGATTTTGCCCCATTGTATACTGATTATTTAGCCTCAGGTTTTCTACCATCCAACATTTATCATCAGCAAGTTTCGCAATAGTATAAACCATATTATCACGCTTATCCGTCAACGCAATCACGCTCCCCGGCGTAATTTCTCCCGTATTCGCATTAAAGCTAGTGGCCGTTAAACTCGAACAATTATCCCAATCTTGCAAATAAACCGGCTTATTACTCCCGTCTTTTTCAGCCGGCACCCAAACTGCATACATCGTCACAATTGCTCCGTTAGCCACACTAGATGAAACTTGCATAATCTCATTGGGGCCATATATTTTGTCTCCACTAGATACCGTAGCATTCGGATTCGTAGACCAGCCCGCAAATCCATACCCAGCTCGCTTAAAATTACCAATAAGAAGAGCAGCCGATTCGCCTTCGCCCACATTAGTCAATTTCACGCCCTTTAGCCCAGTCGTAGCGTTTGTTGATCCCATACCATTGGGATTATCTGCTCCATTCCCATCAAATTGAATTGAATAAGTCGGAATCCAATGTGCATAAAGCGTCACACTATCGCCAGCACTCGCCCCAGTCACTGCATAAGTACTATTTATCGGATAAGCCGTGCCTGTACCATTCGCATTCGTCGTCCATTCTTTTATTTTCCAATTAGCTAAATCAGTCCAAGCATCATAATTTTTCAGCGTACCGGAGCCGTTCCCATTTGTATCTAAATCAATCTTCTGCTCTGAAGTAGCAACAGTCATATCATCAGTACAATTAGCATCATTTTGCGCCCATTGTTTACAATTATGTACATAATTAATTGTAAATTGCGGTACCCACTGAGCATATAAGGTAAGGGTTTCACCCGGTTTAAGATTTAGCGCTGCAATAGCAGTTCCTTCAGCAACAGCCGTACCGCTCCCATTCGCCGCCGTATTCCATCCCCCAAACCCATAGCTAGCTCTAGTAAAACCATTGGTCCGCACATTAGTATTACTATTTATTTCTACATTCGTTTGACTATTAGTAGCACCCCCATCATTATTATTCCCATTATAATTTATCGTAGCTCTACCTTGAGAAGCTACGCAACGTATATTCTTTCTGTAATACTTATTGCCGCCCGCAGTAGTTCCGCTAGAATAAGAACTACTTATAGAAGTGCTATTAATTTTAACAGTATTAGCGTTGTAATTATTATAAGAAATATTGGTCCAAAAATGAGCTTGAGTAGTCTGATAAAAAGTCTCTCCATTCGTAAAACCGCCGTCAATCAAAAATGAACTCGGAGCTGCGGTAGTCGGATTAGATGAAGAATAAGCAGCTTTAGCAAAAAGATTATTGTATATCTTTAAGGTCGGCAAATCCCAGTTCTTCGGACAAATTGAAGTATTGTAGCTAGTATTACTAGTAGTAGTATTTGCTACTGCCGCATTCCAAGTATAATAACCCCCATTCGCATTAGTCCCGCTATTATTAGTTAGCCTTACCTTTGCAAGATAAGTATTTGCCGTATAGGCCGTCGTATCAGCAGCTAACAACGTAAAATTAGTAGTAACATCAGTATCATCTGGAGTTAAAGTAACGGTTCCATCTCCATTCGGCCCACCACTAGCTCGTCCAAGATTAAGATTTGTCGTCATCCAACATAAACCATCCGCGAGTTTAGAAACGGTATATAATTCTGGAGATTCTGGGTTATCTCCTGTCGTAACTTTGCCACGATAATCTAAAAGTGTTGCAGCTGGAGCATTTGCGGCTGTAGTAATATCGCTGTTATAACAAGCTTCTGAGGACATATCTTGCATCAAGTTGTGGTCTATCACTTTCTCGGTTCCTACTTGTGTACCTGCGGTAAGATCGGCTAAGGTAGCTTGTTTCCATTGAGCATAAAGCGTAATTGTACTACCGACATTTACGAGGTCTTCTACTGCTTCTTTGTCTTTGTACCAATCTCCTGTTCCATCAACCGCAGTATTCCAGCCCCAGAAAGCCCAGAGTTTATCAGCTTGTCCATTAATCGTGTTGTTATTTGCATCAGTATAAGATGCGCCAGTAGGAGCAGTAAGAGTACTTGAAGAAGTTAAGTTAGTAGGTTCTCCTGCTTGAATATTTTGGTTTGCTACTGCGCCAGAACCACCATTAGCATTAAAGGCTACTGTATATTCAGAACAAGTTGGATTCATTGTTAGATAATAAACGATTACGCCATTGTTCCCCATTTCATAAGCACCTGGATCTACTGTATTGTCTACTTTAACTCCATAGTAGATTGGGAAGGTATCATTAATATCGCTACTAGGGCTAGCCGTTTCATTTGGAGTTTTTAGAGTTGATGCTGTAGTAGATAATGGAGAAAAGACTGTACTATTAGAAGCATTAGAAGTTAAAGTATAGCCCCATTTATTGGTATTATTAGAGCTATTTAGAGCAGAAGTTCCATCTACAGCTGTAAAGGTTGCAGTTCCAGAGTTATTACCATTAAGATATAAATCACTACTTTCTGTCGTAGATGCTACCAAACTATAACCGCTCCTACAATCAGATGCTACATTAATGCTCTTTTCTACGATGGAGGTGCCGGTACCAAGTACAGAAACATTCAAAACTGTAGAATTATCTGTCGTAATCGAAGCAGAGTAGGCAAAAACCGGCGCATCACAAAATAACAGGGCAACGCTAACCGCACAAAGCGCCCAAAATAATACCAAAAACACCTTCTTATTTTCAGTTAACACTCTATTTCTAACTTTCTTTACCTTACTATATATGTCTACCTTACACTATTTATGTTATCACGCTCGTGCTAAAAATACAAGTTAAAAATCCCATTTTTTCCTCTTTTTTCCACTTATGTTATAATTAGCTTATGTTAGTCTATGTTTCTCGTTTAATCGGTGCTCCAGTTTTAAGCGTTCAAGCTGGCGGTCGCATCGCCGTAATCGCCGAACCCATCGTCGATCCTGATACCCTAAAAATCATCGCCTTTAGACTTGGCGGTCCGCTTGTCGCGAAATCAAACGCAAAAATCCTTGATGTAAAAAGCATTCGTGAATACTCTAATTTCGGTATCGTCATCGATGATATTGACGAACTAGTCGAAAAAGACGACGTCGTTAAAATCTCGAAAGTCCTCGATTTAAACTTCAGTCTAAACGGTCTCAAAGTCGAAACGAAAAAAGGCAGCAAACTTGGCAAAGTCGAAAATTATACTGTGACGAGTGAAGATTTCGTTGTCCAACAGCTCATCGTTAAACGCCCTGCCATCAAAAGCTTCATCGACCCCGAATTAACCATCTCACGTAAAGAAATTGTTGAAATAACTGATTATAAAATCATCGTCAAAGACGAAGAAAAAGTCATCAAAGAAAAAGCTGCCAAAGAAGATTTTATTCCAAACTTCGTCAATCCTTTTCGTAAGTCTGAACAAGATTTTGCGCCAGCTGATACGAAAACCCCTGCCGACAAAGATATTGAATAAGTTTCTCGTCCGTGTATTTATCGCGTTTCTTCGCAATTATTTTTTTAATCTCCTCTTCATCGTCTCTTGCGTCTAACACTTTTTCAACAATCTCATTTGAAATTCCTTTTTTCTTCAGTTCCATCGAAAGCCTCTTCTTCGAAATCCCTTTCTTCACAAACCGATTCTCAGCATACCACTCCGCAAACTTCAAATCATCTAAATAACCCTTAGAAACCAAACGTTCAATAATTGTATCAGAAAACTCAGAAATGTCTTCTGAGGACCGTGCGCGACCAACGGGGAGCGCTTGAGCGAAGCTTCGCCCATAACGATGGGCCGAAGCGAGCGAGTCCGAAGAAGACGTTTTGAGTTTTCTAAACAAATGTTCCCTCACTTCTTTTTCCGCTCTTGGTCGCATCAAAACCCATTCCAAAGTCCTCTGATATAATTTTCCGAATTCCGATGCCGACTGCAGCTTCTCTAACTCTTCCTCCGAAATCTCTTGCCCGACTTTTAACTTAAACTCAACCACTTGTGCAACATCTAACGAAAACGAAAATCTTCCATCCACAAAAACATTTACCCGATTCAGATTTTTTACCCCCTGTTTCAACCCTGTGATTCTCATTTCCCTATTGACTTTTTTCTTAATCTTTGATATAATAAAGGCATAATGTTCTTGCGGGGATGCACCGAACGGAGAAATACCTAAGGCGAACCCGCATTTTTATTTGTCCTCTTCCAGGGCAATTTTTTTCTTTATCTCAGCTTTATCAAGATAGTCAACAAACGTATCTTTTGTTTTAACCTTATATAGATATGAAACATATTTCCGGCTCGGCACAAGCAGCTTCTTAAACTTCCCTTTCTTAATCAAATAATTCACCATCCGCCAATAATCACCATCATCCGATACTAATAAAATCTTGTCAAATTGCTCTCGCTCTGCTATCTTTTTCATCGCTGAAAAAACTATATCAGTATCAACATTCCCCTTTTTACTACTCTTTGACTTGCCATCGTGTTCCCGAAATACAACCTCATACCCATATTCGTTAAGCGCACGATACATTTTTTCATAACGCTCATTATATGCCCCAATAAAGTAATATGCCGTCGAAATCTGATATTTGTCCCGCAAATACACTCTAAAACGTCTCAAATCAATTTTCCAAGGTTCATCTTCTCTGCGCGCAGTATTATAAATCAAATTTTGTCCATCGATAAATGCATAGTTTTCTAAATCAAAACCATCTCGATTATCAACCAGGCCGTGCATTTTCAGCCATCTATCTAAAAACAAAAACGTCAATTCGTCTTTTTTAAGCGACAACTTCGCAAATTCTTTCCGAAATTCTTCCATTTTTTCATAAGGCACCCATCTGACTTCCGACACTTCTTCATCATTAAAAGCAAAATCTTCCTCTCGCCCCGTATAATCTACCGCATAAACCCACGCAAACCGATTTTTATTAAAAGGAATCATCGTAACATATTGTAATTCATCCGCCGTAATCTCCGCCCCAATTTCCTCTCGCGCCTCCCGAATCGCCGCCTCGACTAAAGATTCACCTAAATTAATATGTCCGCCCGCCGAGATGTCATAATCTCCCGGATATCTATCTACTTTTTCGGATCGCTTCTGCCACAAAAACTCCAGACCTCCATCTCGCATCCGATACAAAAACACCACCGCCACCCCAACTATCTCGTCATCTTCAGTAGTTTCCGGATTTCCTAATGCCGAATCTCGTCCTAAACCCGGAATTGGCTCTCCGTTCGGTGCATAAACCTGCCACTTCTCGTCTTGGTGCATTCTATTAATTATCCTCTGCCGCCTTCTCGCGTACTTTCGCCTCAATTTCCGCCATCAATTCCGGCTTCTCGCGGAACAACTTTTTCACCGCTTCGCGACCTTGACCTAAAGTCTCGCCATTATACTTAATAAACGCACCTGACTTTTCCAAAATGCCATAAGAAACTCCTAAATCTAACACATCGCCCGCCTTCGAAATCCCTTCGTTGTACATAATATCGAACTCGGCAGTCCTAAACGGCGCTGCAATCTTATTTTTCACAACTTTCACTTTTGTTCGGTTCCCCGCGATATTATCTCCCTCTTTAATCTGACCAATTCTTCGAATATCAACCCTAACCGACGCATAAAACTTCAACGCATTTCCACCCGTCGTCGTCTCCGGATTCCCGAACATTACGCCAATCTTCATCCGAATCTGATTAATGAAAATTACCGTCGCTTTCGACTTCGAAATAATCCCAGTCAATTTCCGCATCGCCTGCGACATTAACCGCGCCTGAAGCCCCATCTGCGAATCGCCCATATCGCCGTCAATTTCCGCCTGTGGCACTAAAGCCGCAACCGAGTCAACGACAATTAAATCAACCGCGTTCGACCTTACTAAAGTCTCCGTAATTTCGAGCGCCTGCTCGCCATTATCCGGTTGCGAAATAAGTAAATTCGCCGTATCAACCCCGATTTTCTTCGCATACGCCGGGTCGAGAGCGTGCTCCGCATCGATAAACGCCGCCTGACCGCCCTGCTTTTGAATTTCCGCAATCGCGTGCAGCGCCAATGTCGTCTTCCCCGACGATTCCGGCCCATAAATTTCAATAATTCGCCCCTTCGGATAACCGCCACCGAGAGCCAAATCAAGCGACAAACTCCCTGACGACAAAAGTTCAACATCCATCTTCGGCGTCTCACCAAGTTTCATAATCGAACCATCTCCGAATTGCTTCGTAATCTGCGAAATTGCGAGCTTCAAAGCCTCGCTCTTCCCGTCCGACGCTTTATCGTTTTTCTTTTCTGCCACCGCATCCTTTTTTCCCATAGTATTACCTTTCTTTACTTATTATATTATATATTGTAAAATGGAAACAGAGTTGATTTATACATTAATGTATGGTAGAATCAATTAAGTTTAGGTTAATTACTCCTGCGCTTTGCGGGAGTAATTTTTAGTTTAATTGTCAACTTCATGTTTTCAACTTCAACTTCCATAAACCTCCTTTCTCCTGACCACGTTTTTAAAACTTCACCAACCCTATTTCCAAAGCCTCTTCTAGCATACTTAAAAACTAAAATCAACTCTTTTATTCCGCTTAGGCTAAATTATGGCAATTAGATTTACATCAGCGGGTGACGCGACTAGGGGGACCCCCAAAATGTTTTCCGAAGGAAAAATTTTGGGGGATAAGTCGCGGCAGGACCCGCTGAGAATCAAGATATGTTATAATATAACTTATGAAAGTGCGTGAAAATGTTTTGATTTCTAGTTTAACTACTATGCGTCTCGGTGGCCCCGCGAGATACGTCTTAGAAGCCGAAAAACCCGAAGATGTTTCCGATGCCTACGGCTTTGCGAAGCAATATAACTACCCAACTTTCGTCCTCGGCTTCGGCGCGAATACCATCGGTCACGACGAAGGCTTCAACGGCGTCATTATTATTAATCGTATGAAAGGCATTACTACAGAACAATTAGAAAATTCCGCCCAGAAAATGACTATAATGGGCGGCGAATACTGGGATGATGTCGTCGAATACGCTTGCGAACGTAACTTAACCGGCATCGAAGCTCTGAGTAAAATTCCCGGCCTCGCCGGTGCCGCTCCGGTCCAAAACATCGGTGCCTACGGTCAAGAAATCGCCGACACCCTAGTCGAAATCGAAGTCTACGACTCCGTCTCAGACACTTTTAAAACTCTCAAAAAATCCGAACTTAACTTCTCTTACCGAAAAAGCATCTTAAACTCGACCGAGAAAAATCGCTACTTCGTCATTTCTATCACTCTCGAACTAAAAGAAGGCTCGATGTCTCGCCCGTTCTATAACTCAATCGAAAAATACATCTCCGAAAATAACATTACCGACTTTAGCCCGAAAGGAATCCGCGAAATCGTCTCAAAAATCCGCGCCGACAAACTCCCCGACCCGAAAGAAAAAGCTAGTGCTGGCTCCTTCTTTAAAAATATCTACTTGTCCGAAGAAGAAGCCGAAAAAGCCGAAGGGAAAGGCTACCCGGTTTACCGCGGTAAAGACGGGAATAAAATCAACTCTGGCTGGTTAATCGAAAAAGCTGGTCTCTCCGGAAAATTATTCCACGGCTTCCGTGTGAACGAAAAAGCCGCCCTCGTCCTCATTAACGAATCTGCAAAAAGCTATAACGACCTTGCTAAAGCCCGCGCTGAAATCGTCGCAAAAGTCTACGACGAATTCGGCTATTGGCTCGAACAAGAACCCGTGGAGATTAAATGAAAATTTTAAACGGTAGCGAACTCGCCGGCTTTATTAAGGAACGCCAAGCGCTCCAGGTTTCTTCTATGTCAAAAAAACCAAAACTCCTTATTCTTCGCGATTCCGACAACCCAGTCATAACTAAATATGTTAACCTAAAAAAACAATATGGCGAAGACATCGGCGTTCTCGTCGAAGATTATCGCGCAAAAAACTCAAACGACATCGCCGAAAAAATCAAATCTGCAAACAACGACGAAACTATCTCCGGCATCATCCTCCAACTCCCAATCCTAGAAAAAGAAAAAACCGACGAATTAACAAATTTAATCGCTCCCAAAAAAGATGTCGACGGACTTTCCGAAAACGGCGCTTTCGACTCCGCAACCGCAACCGCAATTAACTGGCTCCTTGCCGGCTACGACATTAAACTCGAACATAAGAAAATCGCTCTCATCGGACGCGGAAAACTCGTCGGCGCCCCGCTCTATAAGATGTTCAAAAACTCGAATTACGACGTTTCTCTCTTTCATCGTGGCGACGACTTGACAAACCTTAAGCAGTATGATATAATCATCACAGCCACGGGCGTTCCGGGGTTGCTTTCTAGTTCCCTCATCGCCCCCGGTTCCGTCATCGTTGATGCCGGAACCGCCTCTGAAAACGGCGTCTTAAAAGGCGACCTCGCGGACGAAGTCCGCGAACGAACCGACCTCGCCGCCATCACCCCGAAACTCGGCGGCGTCGGCCCCCTTACCGTCTCCGCCCTCTTCGACCACGTCCTCCAAGCTAATTCACGCTAATATCGATAGTAACCACGCTAAATTAATTACCAGTTCTTGGAGGTCTTTGTGAATCAAACATTTCTTCCATTCGTCTCACCTCTTCATTTGTGCTTTTTATCTGTTTCATACGTCCGGCCGCCGTCGTACCAGCATTAACATTAAACACTCCCCCTTCCGTAGCAATTCCGTCACCCGTCGCACTTCCAGCGCTTGTCGTCCCACCGGATGTACTACTCGAAGAACTTCCACCACGCATATCTATAATATTACCATCGACGTACTTAAATGCACCGCCAGACATCTCACAATATTGCTTTGCCTTTGACACATCCCAAGGTCCTTTATCTCTATTTGCAATTGTTTCGGTAGCAAGATTCCGAAGACCCGTTACTATTGTAGGATCTATATTTCCGCTTTTCATCTGTTTTATTATATCGTCCAGTGATCCACTTTTCAGACCGACCAACTGGCTGCTGTTCGTAACATAACGTTCCATAGCCCTCTCAAACGTATCAGGACTCAACCAATCATTGTACGAAAGACCAGTTTCTTCACCTTTATTAATAGAAGATGCAAAATCGAAACCAAGCGGCGAAGAAGTAAGATAATTTCCACTATTTGTTCCCTCAGCGATTTCTTTCGCAACTGCCTTCACCACATCTTTATTTTGACCAGATAAATTGGTCTGAACTTTTTCCTTCAAGAAACTCTCTGCAGTATCTTTCCGTCGCCCCGCAATCCTTGCAACCGCTCTCGCCGCATGTACATTCCCACTCTTTACATAGCCATCGTATAAGTCAAACAAAACCTTTTCATTAGCACCATCATTAGTTTCGGATTTAATCCTTGTTTCCCAATTACTAATATTTTCAGCATCAGCTTTCTTGACTTGAGCAATCCTCTCAGCTTCCATTCTATTACCAAAATTTTCCGACAAGCTCTCTTCGTCTGCTATTGCTGCTTGATGAGATAAAGCCCTTCTTTTTGCAGCCGCCATCCCGACCTTACCACCACGTATAGCTTTTCTTAAACCCTTAATTTTATCATTCTCTACCCACTCCCCCTTCTCATTACGTTTTAATCCTGCCATCCTGAAGTCCATATTTCTCCCCGCCTCTTCCTGTTTACTCTTGTATGCCTTTGAGTTCATAATAGCAGAACTCCCCTGCGAAAGTCCTCTCTTTAATCCCGAACCAATAGTCGAAAGTGTACCACCCAACTTTCCAAGCATTCCGAGCAATCCCTTTAGTAACTCCGGCAAAAGTAGAAATGGCAAATACGGCGCCGCAATCGCAATCAACGCCATCCAAAAAGGAACCTCCCCACTACCAAATACTATTGCCTTTATTACGTAGCTAGCCCCATACAACGCCCCACAAATCGGATATACGAAAAGGGCAATTTTATAAATATTGAACCATTTTTTATATAAACTCTGCGTATTCGGCAAAATATAACACGCAAGCGCCAACGGTGCAATCGCCGTAAAGACAAGAATAACTACAAACCTAGCCCCAAGCGTCAGGAAGAACATCAAAACTGCAAGTAATGCTGGTATTAGCATTAAAACAATAGTAATCACAATCATAGCAGTACCAGCAGTATTACCAAGTGTCGCAAGACCAATAATAGTTATACCCGCTGATGCACCCGCACCAGCCAAACCAGCCGCAGAAAATAGCAACGCAATAATATCACCCACTCCTTCTTTTATACCTTTTCCTCCATACATCGTAAGCCCAATACTCTCGAATATATCCCTTAATCCATTCCCAAAAATATTCGAAACATCAATAGCAAGTTGGCAAATATAAAAACTTAGATTAATCAAAATTGCCATCGTAATTAACTTCGGCAACATCTTCTTTATCCCGAAATTATCAATACCATACCCAGTCAATTGAGAAACAATAATCACGAGTAGAATCACTATCATAGCAACATTTGCTACATCTCGAAAATATCCCCAAGCCTCCTTTGCACCACTAGTATCATTATAGTACTCGCTATCAAACGACAACCAAGATTCAAGCAAATTGCCAGTAATAGAATCTACTGTGTTTGCCATATTATTCATAGCTGGACAAAGAATCCACGATATCCCCTCGACGCCAGCATTATAACACGGATCTCCATCTCCACTCTCAGAAACAAAATTATAATCGTCCGAATTATAAGAAGCATTAACGTCTGGCGAGTTCGGCAAATCTAAAGCTTTAAAACTGTTAATCAACTCAGTCTCACCAGGACAAGTTATGACCCCATCTTCAGTATTCCAAATGCTTGATTTTGGGTTTTCTGCTTCATCTTCAGAATATCGCGGGTGGTTTTCTAATAAATTACTTAGTTTAGTCTCATTATCACTCACGCTATTTTTTTCTTGTTTTGCTTTTTCTAGAAGTTCTTTTGCCGATTTGATTTGCTCACTTGTAGCGCTCGTACCCGTCACCTTCCCACTACTATTTATATCAGTCTTTGATAAAATATCATCCATTTCACTTTTTAAGCTCGAAAAAGTAGCGTTATCAACCACCGCCGTACCATCAATGCCGTTGGTTATTGTTGATAGCCAATTCGACAAAGAACTACTAAGCTCAGACTTAGCTCGCGAAGAACTTTCCGAATTGTATATTAAACCTCTTCCCTCAATCCCGCTAATTGCATTGTCTACTGCAGATACAAAACTCGACGTCGCAAGTGAAACTTTATAATATTTTCTTTCATACTCATACCACTTCTGGCGCGCAGTATTATAAGCATCAATACAGCCCTTAATTTTCTCTTGATTAACTGCGTTCACCAAATCACTACCCGAGCTCATATCCTTGGCTAACTCTTCACACGTAATCTTGTTCTTATTGATTACAGTATAATAAGTTGCTTTCTTACTTTGAAGATTAGAAAGTGAATGATAATAGGTAGCATTATTACTCGCATCATAAATCCCTATCATATTACCAGACGAAGCAAGCGGTTTTTCTATGCTCCCACTTGTTATTGATTCACAAGCAGTATTGAAAGTTCTATAATAAGTCCAATACTGTATCGCATTCTTAGTATCATTACTAAGCTGAGTTTCGACCCCCAAATTAGAATTCATATATTTTCTAAAAAAGTCCGCCGCGTTTTTTGAAACTTCAAACTTTACATAAAAAGCAAGCCCACCCCCTCCTTCTTCCCCACTACTGTCCGGAACAGTTTCATTCGGACGATCAACATAATCCAAGAAAAACTTCAAATTAGAGCTACAATCTTCTCCGTTACCTATACCACTTGGCCAATACGTCAATATGTTATTATCATCATTTGTTTTATTGATTAATGCGGTACCCTCATTTCCATATCCAGTTGTTATCTTGAATATTCCAGGATTTTTACCATTGCAAATAAGTTCGCTACCCCTATCATCATAGCGCCCTATCATCTGTAACAACTCAGAAAAAACATCTACCTCATCACAGTAAATCGTTCCGTTATCATATCCTCCTTTAGCCATATTTTCCAAAATTGCGCTATACAACGTACCACTGCTGTTTTTATTTCCATCGTTATGCCAAAACATAGTACTACTGTCTAAGTTATAAAAACCCAAGGCATCCTCAATTTTGTCTTGTGTCCTAGGACCAGAAAGGCTAACAGCCGTACTATTCATCGACCCACCAGTCAAACACCTCTCAGCAGCCTTATAATACATTTGTGCTATCTGTAACGTACGTGGGTTACTTCCACTCGTAGCATAATAAGAATCGGCATACGGAGCAATAGAAGTTCCTGTTATATCACGCGCATACGTCGACGCCGCCATCAAAGCACTCGACACGAACCCAAACACTATCACTATCGCCATCATTAAGGCTTTTTTTCTAATCTTCTTCATCTATTTTTCCCTCTTCTACTATTTCTTCCATCCCCCAACTTTGTTGCAAAAGCGAATCTATTATAAAATTCCGATTATACTCAATCTCACCCTCAGTCAAATCATCCTCAGATACGCCCACCGTCTTTAACTCTACAATATAATCAAGAAGTTCCCCATAATCCGTCATCGTTTCATCATATCTACCACTAAACTCCTCTGGCTGGCTTAAAACAACTTTTTTAAATTTATCAAACAAACTAATCAGTTTATTAAAATAATCCGCATTAAAATCAACATAATTCTTTTTCACCGCCGTCTCAGAATTTAAATAATCTTCTTCTAAAAGTTCTTCATTCGAATCTTCCCCTTTAATCAAATAATTCATATAAGTCCAATACGAACTGTCTAAAGAATCTACCGCCACCTTTTTACCCCGACCCATCATCATCGTTGCCACTATTAAACCCGTAACAACAACTACAAAAAGCACCGCTAAAACAACAACCCACTTTCTCGATTTTCTCACAGGCGCATTATTCATCACTACCGGCTGCTGAAAATTACCTCCAGCTCCACCCGAGCTAAAGCTACCAAAAGTATTGTCGTATGACGGATTCATATATAACTTATTATAACATAAGCATTTTAAAAACAATAAAAAATCCCACAAAAATGAACCCCATTTCTGAGGTTCATTTTTCTTAAGACCACCCGTGAAGCGGTCAGTTTACATTAACTTTTTTCGGCTAGCAATGTAATAACCGAGAGCGGTTACCATCGAACCCGCGCCAATCGCGCCAGTTACGATAGTTTCCGGACCGGTTGAAACGATCTCCGTCGGAGTCTCAGTTGGCTCTTCTGGAGTCGGTTCTGGTGTTGGAGTTGGTTCCGGAGTCGGAGTTGGTTCCGGAGTCGGTTCGCTACAAGTCTTCTTCACATAAACTTGTGCTGAATCTTGTACCGCGAAACCATTAGCAGAGGCTTTCGCCCAATTGATTAAACGATTCGTCTTATTACAAGTCAAATCTTCATCAACCACTTCCGCTGTGAAGTAGAGATACGCATCGCCATTAACCGCGTAGTCGCCAACATTGACCGCATCAACTGTCGGGTCTTTGTAAGCTAAACCATCTGGATGGCTAGCATTCTTTAACTTAGCAGAACCTTCAACATACTTCAAATTGCTTGGCAAAGAATCGCGAATCATCACATCTTTAACCATCGAAGCATTTAAGTTCTTGTAGTGAATTCTAAATTCAACTTTGTCGCCAACTTTAGCGTCAACCGACTCAGCAAATTTATCCGAAGTTCCAGCCATTCGAACTACCTTCTCAATAGAAGTCGATTCGAAAACCGGTTTAACTTCAATCGTGTAATAAGAAGCATAACCATAACAACCAGGAACTTTACCGTCCTCGTTAGTTTGGTAGCTTACTTTCACACCATTTTGACCAACAATCGCGTCACTAACAGTTTTTCCACCATTAGCACCATAATGGTTATTTTCAACTAACGCCGAACCCTCGACATAGTCAAGGTAGAACGCACGTCCGTCTGCGCTCTTGAAATCAACATAGTCCCAATAAGAACTATAAGTCGTATTAGGAGCATCAATATAACCATTAATTCGTGGAGTTGCGCTAATCATTTCCGGAATCTGGAAAGAAACTTTCACATTTTCCGCCATAGCGTTTTCTCCACCTGGATTATTGTTGTGAACATAGAGTCGGACAATGTAAGTTTTGCCTTCCTCTACGGTAATCGTATTACCATCCCAAACATTATTTTTTCCGTTGTTACCGGTAGAAGCATCTCTTGCTCCAACGAAATTTCTTTCGTCAGTAAGAGGCATAATTACGCCAGCTTCTTTGTTCTTTTCAGACAAATTATCGTTAGAATCTTTGATCGAGTTAAAAACGATGTTATTTCCTAAAGCACCGCTATTAATCTCGGCAACAGTGTAGGTCCTTCGACCTTCACCCGCGTTACCCCAAGCACTAACGATTGCTGGAGTAACCGCCGCAGCCGTAACAGCAATCGCAGCCGTTACGCCAAGCGTAGTTTTTAAAGTTTTACTCATATTATTCCTTTCTTAGAATTTAATAATCAACTTTTTACTAGCCGAATTGTTAATTTTCGTCTTTGACAGCCGAATCATCTCAGTCTCAAATCTTGGGGTGAAGCCCAGCGGAAAAATCCGCTGGACTATTTTATACTAATGTACTTGGGATGTCCCTCCCACGGGGCCCCACCCTAAATGCTATCTACAATTAATCGTCAGGAGTAAACTCCCCATCTCCTCCTGGCGAAGTTGGTTGACTAGTTTCATCCGCCGGACCCCTCTCGGTCGGCACATCAGTCTCATAGTTCATTTTGTTCTCGTCGTCTACGACGGACTCTGAACTATACTGCGGCTCGACCGCCGGAGTCTCCGGAGTTACTGTCGCCGGATCGGAATAACCGTGATGATTATCTTCCTCGGGCCCAGTATACGTCTCAGTCCTCGGATCTACAGGCTGATATTCGCCAGCCCCATCCGATTCCTTATTGTCCCCTCCGCCTTTATCGGCGTTGCCGTTATTCACGGCATCATCGGCAGGGTCTTTTACCTCTCCAGGTGTCGGATCCGGCCCAGGCCCAGGTCCAGGACTAGGTTCCGGTTCAGGCTGAGGACTCGGTTCAGGCTGAGGACTCGGTTCAGGCTGAGGACTCGGTGTCGGATTGGGTTCCTCTGGCGTACCGCCATAGAACTCCGGCCGTTTATCGTGAATGTTAAAACCAATCACAAATAAACCTGTTCCGGGTTCCGACTTGCCATCGGAGTCAACGGCATATTTACCAACGTACTCAAGGATTAAAGCATCCTTAGAATACTGGTAATCTGCCGGCTCGCCCACGCGGTCGTTGTTCTTAACCGATGCATTGAGGCACCAGTTTTCGATTGTCGGCCAAGCGTGAACACCCTGATTGATAAGCCTCTCCAGGAAAGTACAAAGCGTCGCCCCATAAATACGAAACTCATCGGACACATACAGAGCGCCCGACTCGTCGTCTTTGTACTTCACGATCCAATATGCTACCCCATTCTCCTTATTGAGGGAATGGAACTCATCCATCCAAGGATTAAGATCCCCGATTCTTTTAGAACCGATTTTCTTATCCCTGATGGAATCAATTACCGTTGCTGTGTAAATCGGATTACGAAGAATCTCCTCCTCCAATTCACTAAACATTTCGGACGGCTTCGAGCTCTCGAACCCGAAAGTTAAAGCGTCCGAAAATCCGGTACTCTGAGTTCTCTCCTTGTCCTTTGGGGACAAAGATGACAGAAGCAACTCCCGAGAAATATCTTTGTATTTCTCGGTCGTCAGCTTCTCAAGCTCCTCAACCGTAATTTTCTCAACAGTCAACTGCTTTGTTGCCTCAGCAATTTCCTTGTCAAGATCAACCTTGGTTAAGTCGCTAGGGCTGCTGGGACCAGCATCCCCATCGCCCTTAGTCTCCAAATTCATCAGAGCGGCTCTGAAAAACGGAGACGACAGGCTAAAATTTCCCGTCCTTACTCCGCCTACCAGAACCGAGAGCAACATAAACGCTACCAATACCGCGATTACAACGCCAATCGCCTTAGCTAAATTAGCCCTTGCGTCGGCCTCCTTATCGATAATCTCTCCCTCTCCATTCAAGGATTCTCTCCTCTTCTCATTCGAATAAAGGAAAATCCTGTCAAGGAAAAAGAAGGCAATCGATCCGATCAGGAACAAACTCGGGATAGTCATGACAAAATTAGCCAAACCTCCCTTTAGATTGGTGGTTGCCATTGCTGCCGTCGCCATCGTTGTCCAAAAGATTACGAGGGCAATCAGAACGAAGGTTGCAAAACCGAGAACTCCGCCCCGACTCTCACAATGCCATCTCACGCACATATACGCATAAAGCGCAAGCATGATGATGAGCAAGAAAAAAGCCACGAGGGGACCTGTCTTCGGCGCAAAACAGTTGATAAGACCAACTATTACGCCAAACCACAAAGCTCTCGTCCAACCATCACTCTCAAAATCTTTGAGTGCAACAGTTTTAGCGGTCTTCCCGTCCTCACTAGCAACAACGAGGGAGCGTCCGCTAAACGTCTGCTCAGCTACTCCCATCAACAGAAATACGATAATTCCCAAGATAATAGCACCTATCATTGTGCATTCCTCCTTTAAATAAAAAGTTTTTCGGAGGTACTGACCTCCGAAAGGGGAGATCAATAGTTTAGATAGCTTTTTCAGATTTCTTTTTGATTTGAAATCTGAGATGATTCGGTTGTTAATGGTCTTCCTATTTTTAGAGAACACTCAAAAACTCAGACTGATTACATTTTATCACACTTTAGCTTTTTTGTCAATAATAATATTATATTTTTCCGCTTATGGCAATAGAAAAAGGCCGGCAATCTCCGCCGACCTTTTTAAACGTAGTTTTACTGATATAGTGACATAGTCTATAGTTACTACAGACGCTCGACCTCCCGAACGTCCAAAACAACCAACATTGTTCCATCTTTCTTCCTCCGGTAAAAACGTCCACCCGTTACAATGAAGGAAGAGTCTTCCAGTATCTCTTCAACACCAAGTTTTTCCATAGCTTCCGCTCTTTCAGCTTCCGCCTTCTTCAAAGCTTCAACCCTTTCAGCTTTAGCCTTCTTCTCGGCTTCTGCTTCCTTCTTGGCCTCAGCCTTCTTTTTGGCTTCAGCTTCCTCAGCCTTCTTCAAAGCGTCGGCTTTGACCTTAAGTCGCTCGGCCATCTCATAGAGTTCCTTTGAAGTCTGCTTCTTCTCCGGCTCAGCCTCGAGTTCCGGGGTTTCCAGCTTAATCGCCGGCTCCAAAACCTCCTCAGGCTTCACCTTCGCCGTCTTCACTTTGGTTTCTTCCGCTTTTACCTGTTTTGTCCATTTTGTACCACGCATATGGCAACCCTCCTCAAAAAAAATAGACATCTATTAAACTACTTTTTCCATTATAACACACTCACATATAATTGTCAACACTTAAAACACAAACCACAAAAATGGTGCGGGTAGAGAGAATGTTTTTCTCTCGGCCCCACTCCAGATAAAAAAATTGAGAGCAAGCTCTCATTTTTTTCTCTGGTGCGGGTAGAGAGAATCGAACTCTCATCTCAAGTTTGGAAAACTTGCATACTAACCACTGTACTATACCCGCAATTCGAATTATTAATGGGGTGGGATACCAGGATTGAACTGGTGACCTTCTGGACCACAATCAGACGCTCTAACCATCTGAGCTAATCCCACCATCCCTCCTATTATATCATATTTATCTTGAAATACCAGGATTTTTCCGTGCCGGCGGTGTTACTGGCTTTTGCGCCGTTGGTTCTTGCGCCGAAAGGGCCACTTTCCCCGCCCTTGCGCTCACAAACGACTTATTCACAACTTCAGAATCCTTATAGCCCTTTATCGTCGTTCGATTATTCTCCATCCTCATCCGCTCTTCAAACCCCCTCATCGAAGCAACACCAATCCTTTTCTGATTCTGCGCCTGAGCATAAGCCGAACTATGCACTACATCCTCTGTTTGAGCTTTCATCAAGCGTTTTAAAAAAGGATTTCGTTCCATCAACTATTTCGGCAAAAGCAAAAACGCCACCGTCCCTGCCGCCGCTCCTAAAATTATCGTCAAAATAATTGTTACAATTAAACTCACGTGCGCCTGTTTTTCCGGCTTCGTAATAATCGTTACCGGCCCCTTCGGCTCCTCTTTCGGCACCTCAACTTTCTTCCGATAAACATTCTTCGATAGCGGCCTCTTCTCAACCTTGTCCTGATTAATAAACGGACTCTTCGGCGTCTTATAAGTTTTGTCATCCTTCGGTTTAGTCGTCAAACCACTAGCCTTCTCGGGAACTTCCTCTCTTAAGCCAACCTTCTTTGCCTTCGCCGCCCTTACCCCTTCTTTCGATTCATTAAAATGACTCTTCTCTACGCTCGTTTCTCTATAGCTCGTCCCTAAATCTTCGATTACTCCGAGTCTTTCATCATCCCTTCTCGCGCCAACCGCTCTCCGCGTTACCTGCGTCCTAGCCGCCGCCGAAGTCCTAGCCGCCGAAGCTTTAGGCGCCACCGACGCCCCAGTTGTCACCTTCGCCTTTGGCACTATTACCTCGGCCTTAGCGACTCTCGTCGTCTTCGCAGTCGCTTTTCCTTTCGCCGCTGCCGGCACAAAATCCATATATCTCTTGTTATTCATGACCTCACTCTTTTTGCTGTATCAATTATATCAACAAATTCATTAAGAATCAAACTCGCCCCACCGACTAAAAGCCCGTTCACTCCTGGCACCGTTAAATAAGCTCCCGCATTCGAAGAATTTACACTCCCGCCGAACAAAACCGGCATCTTCTCCGCCGCTTCTTTTCCATAAGTTTCCTCAATCGTCTTTCGAATTAATCTCACTACTTCCGCAATCTCATCCGGCGTCGCCAATTTCGCCGCTTTCGTACTCGAAATCGCCCAAACCGGCTCATAAGCTATAACTACTTTATCTATTTCATCATCCGAAATCTCCGCCAAACCCCCGATTAATTGATCCCGAATTACATCTGCCGTTTCCCCGAACGCCCGTTCCGACTCCGTCTCGCCAATATACAAAATCGGCGTAATTCTATTCCGAACCGCCGCCGCAACTTTCTTCTGTACGAACTTATCGCTCTCGCCAAAGATATGTCGCCGCTCCGAATGCCCAACAATCACATAATCAGCTATCCCTCGCAGTTGCGAAAACGAAGTCTCGCCCGTAAACGCTCCATAATCTCGGTAAAACGCGTTCTGCGCCGCTAACTTCATCTTATGTCGATCAACCTGTAAAGACAAAGGTTGCAAAGCAATCGTCGAAGGTGCAATCACGACCTCGACATCACGATAACTCGGTAACGCCTTTAAAAGTTTATGAAGATAAATAGAAGCTTCGCCAACCGTAAAGTTTAGCTTAAAATTGCCCACGATATAAGTTTTCATAGCTCTATTATAGCATGTTATAATTTAGATATTATGAAAAAAGTATTATCATTCGACATTGATCAAACCTTAAATATCGCAAAAACGCCAATTACCGATGAAATCGCCAATCTTCTAACAAAATGTCTCGACTATTTCGAAATATGTCCAATTTCCGGCCAAAAATTCGACCAATTTTTGATTCAAATTGTCGACCGTATGAAAGATGCCACCCCTGAACAACTTGCCCATCTCCACCTTTTCGTCGCCCAAGGTACTCAATATTACCGCTATAACCTCGAAAAGAAAGATTGGGAACAAGTTTATAACTATCCCTTAACCGACGAACAAGTCAAAAAAATTACCGAAACCATCGAAACGGCTGCTCGCGAGCTAGGGTATTGGGAAGAAGATAAATTACAACCCGGCGACGAAATCATCGAAAATCGTTTGTCTCAAGTCACTTTCTCCGCTCTCGGCCAAAAAGCCGGTACCGAAGAAAAATATGCTTGGGACCCAGATCACGAAAAACGCAAAAAAATCGTCGCGCGCTGTAAAGAGCTAAGCCCCGAATTCGAATATGAAATTGGCGGCACAACCTCAATCAACGCCATCACACCCGGGATGAACAAAGTTTTCGGCATGACTCATCTCTTAGAAGAATTAAACGTCAAAAAAGAAGATATCCTCTATTTTGGCGACATGACCGAACCCGGCGGCAACGACTATCCGGTCGTTGAAATGGGCATCGAAACCATTACCGTCCGAAATCACGAAGACACCGCCTACGCCTTAAAGGGTATTCTTGGCATCATAGCATAAAAAATAAAGTTTAATTAACATTACGACGAGCCAACGGTAAAAAATACAACGGTTACGGAATGAGCAAGGAACTGTAATTTCTTGCGAATTCCGACTAATCCGTTGTATTTTTTACGCTTGCGCGAGGAGTAGTTAATTAAACTTTATTTCTTATGATATAATTTAAACATGAATATTTTGATAGTGGGCAATATCTTAAAAGATGTTTATCTAAATCTTGATAGCAGTAAAAACCGTTTCGAAGTTGATAAAAACAGCGTTAAATGGCTCGACCTCAGTTTTAATGCCGACAGTAATTATTTCTTCAGCCGCAACAGTAGCCTCGGTGGCGCCGCCGTTTCTCTCGAAGTCTTCGCCAAAATGGGCATTGACACCAAAATCGCTGGCTCTAGCCTTAAATTAGCCGACGGCGAATTAGTTTATACCGACCATTCCGCCGAAACTCATCGCTACATCTTAATTTCCGACGGCAAAGCTAGCTATCTCGTTCCGAGTAAATCTCGACCAACCGATTTCGCCGCTCCCGCCGAAGCCTTCGATTATCTCTATATCGACCGCTCCGCAAACTTAACTCCTGACGCCGTCAAAAAAATCATTACTTATCTAGATTTATCACAAAAAACCAAACTCCTTCTTTTCTTAAACACTTCCAACACTTTTAACTTAAAACCCCTGCTCCCTCGCGCCGCTTTGCTCATTCTCGAAGAAAACAGAGGTAATTCGGAAAAAAGCTACGCGCCTGAATTAGCCGAAATTGACCCGAAAAAAATCATCAAAATCTCCGAACATCAACTTTCTTACCTTAACATCGTCGAGAAAATCTCCCCAGCCCGCATCGACATCTCGACTCATCTTTCGCTTTATTCCATCGGCGCCGCAACCATCATCGGTAGCTTCATCCTAGGTCATCCCGTCGAAGAGAGCCTAAAAATGGCCCGCGCGAACATCGAGAACTCAAAACTTGACGCCGTCTTAAATCTTTCCGAGCTTAAAGACATCGCCTCAAACCTAAAACCAACTACTAATAACATCGAACTGATTGCCGCAAACCTCCTCTTACCGAAAAAAGGCATTCTCGCCGCCGACGAATCTGGTGGCTCAATTAAGAAGAAATTCGAAAAACTTAATATCCCCGACACCTACGATAACCGTCGCGACTACCGCAATATTTTCTTCACCACCGAAGACTTAGAAAAATATGTTAATGGCGTTATTCTCTTCGACGAAACCGCTCGTCAATTTGCCGACAATGGCCAAAACTTTGTCGATTTTCTCATTTCTCGGCGTATCATTCCCGGCATTAAAGTCGACCAAGGTCTTGAAACCTTCCCAGATTCCCTTGAAACCTATACTAAAGGACTTGAAGGCCTTTCCAGAAGACTTCACGAATACTATAATTTAGGCCTTCGCTTCGCCAAATGGCGTGCTGCTTTCGAAATTCGTCTCTCCGAGTCCGGCGAAATTCTTACCCCAACTCCACACGCAATCGAAGAAAACTGTCGCATCTTAGCTGAATATGCTTTGGAATGTCAATCCGCTAACATTGTCCCAATTGTTGAGCCAGAAGTTGTTTATGACGGTTACTATGATGTCGAAAAATCGGCCGCAGTAACCGGAAAAATCCTCGATTGTCTTTTCGAAAAGCTAAGCGAAATCGGCGTAAACCTTAAAGCCTGTATTTTAAAAGTCAATATGGTTCTCGCCGGCAAACAATATGAAACTCAGTCCACTCCTGAAGAAGTCGGTATAAAAACCGCTGAAGTCTTAAAAACCCACGTCCCCGAGGACCTCGCTGGCGTCGTTTTCTTATCTGGCGGCCAAACTGTCGAACAAGCAACCGACAACCTCGCCGCAATCGAAAAAAATGGACCTTTCCCCTGGCCGGTTACTTTCTCCTTCGCCCGCGCTCTCCAAGATCCCGCCCTCTATGCCTGGGCTGGCGACAACAATAATGCCGACACCGCCCGCGCCGCCTTCAAAGACCGCCTCATCAAAAACACCGAAGTCCTGATATAGCGCAAGAATAAAGTTAATTTCGAAATTTTAAAAATTACCCATATAAAAATTACAACTTTCCAGATTCTTGAAGAAACTGTAATTTCTGAAAGAATCTGACGAATGTTGTAATTTTTATCTTGGCGTAATTTTTTTATTGAGAAATAAACTTTATTCTTGCGCAGACTCGGCTTCTTCCGGTTTCGTTCCATTATCCGCCGGTACATCCGCCGCTTCTGTCGGCTCAGCTTCCGCCGCTGCCTTTTCTTCCGCCTCACGCGCCGCTGCTTCCGCCGCCGGATCGTAAAGCGATGCAATCACTTGCTCACTATCTAACTCTTTATCCGAGAACTCAACCCCACTTGGCAACTTAATATCCGCAATCGTAATCTTATCGTCAACTTCCTTCATATTCGTCGCATCAATCTCTAAACTCTTCGGCAAATCCGCCGGCTTCGCTTTCACATCAATCTCTTCTAAAGTCTGCGTCAAAGCAAAATGATAAGTTTTCGAAGCTTCCGACGCCTCGAAATTCACAATCACAATTGGCGTTGTTGCCTCAACCACCTCGTTCGCCGAAATCGCCTGAAATTCGATATTGACAATCTTCCTCGAAACCGGATCGACTTGTATATCTTTCACAATCGCCATTCGCTTCTTTCCATCTATGTCTAAATCGATCGGCGAATGATACCCCGCTTTCTCTAAAACTTTCTCTGTCGGAACATATTCCGATGCCGAAAGAATCGGCTCCTTACCACCATAAACCACCGACGGAATTAAACCTTTTTCTCTTAAACTTTTCAACTTTTTACCAGTCAGCTCTCTTTTTTCGAGCGACAATTTATATTCAGCCATATCTTTTTCCTTTAATTTCCTATTATTTTATCACTTTCTTCAAATTTTTCAAGAGGTGCGCTCAACCTTCACCATCGCTGGCCGAATTACTTCCCCTTCATAATAATATCCCGGCCTCAAAGTTTCTTTAACGACCTCTTTTTCGCCTTCTCCTTCGACCATTACCGCCTCGTGTAAATCTGGATTAAATTCTACCCCGCTAGACGAATCAATCTTAGCCAAACCTAACTCACTTAAAGTCTTCTCAAACGATTTATTCAGTGGCTTTAATTCCTCATAGCTTAAAAACGCTCTGTCTAAATCATCTAGTAAAGGCAAAACTTTATAAACCGTCGCTAACTTAACCGACTTTTTCTCATTTTCCTTTTGGATTTCGACCTGTTTTCGAAAATTCTCGAAATCAGCCCGCGTCCTTTGTAAATCCGCCGTTAACTCCGCGACTATTTCTTCATTTTTTACTTCTTTTTTCATAAAATATCCTCCAACATATTTCCTGCGTGTTTAACAAGAGACATTACTTTCAAATAGTTTTGCCTCGTCGGCCCTAAAACTCCAATATAACTTCTATCCGAAAACGGCGAACGGAATTTCGAAATAATCAGCGACACTTCCGAATTTTTTCCAATCGGATTCTCGTGCCCAATAAAAATATTCAAAGCCTCTCCTGGCGCCGTCTCTCGGAGCCATGGCTCTAAATTATCTAATAATCTCGCCACTGCTTGCACTCTCCTCGTATCCCCGAATTCCGGTTGCGTAAATAATCGCGTCAAACCTGAAAGGTATAATTGTCCGCCAATCGTCGCCAGCCCAAGATTCCCAGTCAGCTCCACTAACGCATCCACCGCTCCCCGAATCGCCGCATCTGCTCGCGATTGCGATGAAACTCTTACTTCTAAAACGTGTGCCCCTCGCTCAAAAGACAAACTCTTATCTTCCTCTACTCCATCAAGATTATTCACATAAAACCTATATCCCGCATCTGTCGGTACTCGTCCCGCTGAAGTATGAGGTTGCGCAATTAAACCTAGCCCTTCTAACCTTGCCATCTCCGCCCGAATTGTCGCCGGCGAAACATTAAAAAGCTTCGCAAGCGTTACGCTCCCGACCGGTGAAACCGTTTCGGCATATTCCTCAATAATTTGACAGAGTATTGCTTTCTGTCGCTCCGTAATCATCATACCCACATTATACAAAATTAGCACTAAAAAGTAAAGAGTGCTAACGGTTTACAAAACTCCTCTATTGTGATACAATTAAAAAATCCCTAAGTTATGCCGGACTTAAAAACCGGCAAGTATATTTTAAAAAGGAGGATTATCCATGGCGAAATCAAAGAAACCCATGCAAGTGGTCATCGGCGGCATAGCGTATTACTGTTCTCGTGAGGACGGAAAAATCAAAGTTCGTATTGCTCGAACTGCTAGAGGTCAGAACCTGATAGCCGGAGTTTACGATCTTTCTACTAAAACCTGGCACAACGACAACAGCAACGCACCACTTCCTCAAAAAGCCAAAGACTACATTCTTACCTTAATGACCTAATGTAGTCTAGAACCTGATAATCTTTGGCCCCGGTAAGTTTACCGGGGCCTCTTCCTGTGTTAAAATAATCACATGGAAGAAAAACTTACAACAATTAAATCTTGGCTCGGCACCGGTTCGATTAACATTTTCGGACTTCCGATGTCCGGAAAAGACACCCAAGGCATTCGCCTCGCGGAAGCTCTTAACGCTAAATTTTTATCTTCCGGCATCATTATCCGTGCTGCCGAAGAAGAACAACACCAAAGCTTTTCAAAAAACGGCGAGCTCGTCCCGACAAATTTCTTTTATGGAGTTGTTCTTCCTTATTTCGAACGCCCTGACCTGTTTGAATATCCTCTTGTTCTTTCCTCTATCGGTCGTTGGTCCGGCGAAGAAGACCAAATCATGTCCGTTGCCGCCGGTTCCGGACACGAAATTAAAGCCGTTATTCTTTTAAACATTTCCGAAACTGAAGTCGAAAAACGTTTCGAAGCCGCTAAAATATTAAACGATCGTGGCGACAGAAGCGACGATAAAAATCTCGACATCTTCCGCACTCGCCTCAAAGAATTTCGCGAAAAAACCCTTCCTGTTCTAAAGCATTATAAAACACTTGACCTTCTCATCGAAGTCAACGGCAACCAAGCCCGCGACGTCGTCTTTAACGAGATCGTCGAAAAACTTTACGAAAAAGCTTTAAAATCTCCTGCCTAAATTCGAAAACTAAATAGCCTATTCCTAAAATTAAAACCCCTAAAACCGCATAAAGCGCAATAAATGAAGATTTTTCTTCATAGTTTTCCGGCTCCAAACTATAATTTGCACCATTATTTTCCTTGATTTTCCGACATCTATTCGTCTCCGGATTAAGATAATATCCTTCTTTACAAGTTTTTTCCGCCGCCGTTTTATATTTATTACATCTCCCCGTCAAAATATTCAAATATTGGCCTTCGCCACAATTTTTCTCACTCACACTCGTCACTTTTACGCAATTTCCCGTCGTTTCATTTATTACTTTCCCTGCCTCACAGGTCTTAAATTCTTGATAATTATTTCCCTCTCCCGGCGTCGGCGCATATGTAACTCGCCAAATCTCTTTTCCGCTCGCATCATACCCAATCCGCGCATACGCCGTCCCCTTCCTCTGTCCATTCGGATATGTCATTTTAGAAACCACCGTCCCATCCGCGTCTAAAATCTCTAAAGAATTTGCATTTGTCGGATTTTTCGTCAAACTAAACTCTTTCGGATAATAAACATAGTACGCTTCCGCTTTTATAATTCCCGTTAATCCATAAGTCTTATTTTTATATCTCAACTTGCACCCATCCATCAAAATCTGTTCCGAACCTGCATTAAAAAGTTCAATAAACTGTTCATCTCGCGAATTCTCATAATAACTTAGTATTTCTGAAAACTCTAAACCCTTACACTGACTTGGTTTTACTTCCGTCTCATCCGCCTCTACATAATAACTTTTTTCATCATAAACCGGTTCGTATTTTTCTAAATGTTCAAATTCATTAGTCTCGGCATTCCTTACTAAAACCGTCGGAGCAGAAGACTTAAATTCCTTTTCGCATCCTTCCTTTCCCGTCCAACAAACGCTATCTAAGACTTTGCCGTCACGTTCTAAAGTAATGCCTGCTTTAAAAGCTAAAGTCTTCGTATAGTTCACGGCGGCCAGCTCGCTCTCCGGCGAGCTGGCTAAGCGAAGGAGGACAGTCTCGCCAGTCATAAAGCTGTGCTCGGGAAATTCAAACAAAGTTGAATAATTCCCGCTCGAATTAGTATAGCCTACAGTTATGCCAGCGAGCGAAACCAAACCGTCGGAGTTCTTTCTGGAAATCTCAATCATTTCTCCGACATTACTTTTTCCGTCTATCGTATATCCCGGATTAACCGCCTTTATAATAATTTCCGCATCCTCTGAAACTATTTCTTCCGCAAAAACATTCTTTAGACCGAAAAAAGTCAAAACTGCCACCACGATAAATATATTTAAAATTATTAAAAATTTTTTCATGGCGCGACCTTAGCACTATACTTTTAAAAAATCAACCCCCGATGTGCTATAATTAAAGCCTGAGTGTTTTCACCCCTTTAAGTATTTTGATTCTTTCTACGCTTATCATTGCCTCAATGAAGCTTGTTCCGGGCGTTTTCGCACTTTTTTATCATTACGCTTCCGGTAAATATTCTGCTAAAAAAGTTAGTAATTTAAGTATTTTTTTCATTCTTGGCGTTGAAACTTTACCCGTCTTTATTTTTACCATCCTAAATTTTATTATCCTCATCTTTTTCTTTACAAACCTTAGTTTAATCAACGGAATTCTCCTTTGGGGTATCATTGGTTTGCTAATTTCGCTCGGCCTAGCTTTCTTTCTTTTCTATTTTCGGCGAGGTTCCGGCACAGAACTTTTCATCTCTCGCCATCTCGCCTCAAATTTCGAAGAAAAAGCCAAACTAGTTAAAAAACCTTCCGATGCCTACCTTTTAGGCCTAATTTCCGGAATACCCGAACTCATATTTACCCTTCCGCTCTATTTCATCGTCTTTACCGCGATTACAAAAAACTTCATTGTAGTTACTCCTTGCTCAATCATCCTTATGTTATTTGTTTTATTAATTATTAGTCCGCTCTTTTTCCTCTACACCTATTTTAGAACCGGCAACAACCTCGCCAACTTCATAAAACTACGCACCAAAAATAAAACTTTCTTCCGTTACTTCATTTCTATCCTTTATTTTCTGCTCGCAATACTAATCATATTTTTTGAGGTTATTTTCTAATGGAACACTTTGACGAAAAAAAGTTCACGAAAGATTTAAAAATCGATGCCCGCGCCGTTGGCATTCCTTCCGGTTCCGCCGAAATCTTTATTGAAAAAACTCTAGAAAGCGCCAAAAAACAATTAAAAAACAAATCCATCATCACAAAAAAAGACTTAGAAAGGATTATCGCGAAAGAACTAAAAAAGTACAATGCCGATTTAGCTTATATTTATAAAAATCGTGATAAAATAATATAAGATATGGGAAAAAAATACGATTTTGAATATATAGTAATTGGTAGTGGACCAGCCGGCTCCGCCGCCGCTCTAACGCTCGCAAAAGCAAAGAAAAAAGTCGCCCTCGTCGAAGGAAAATCTTTCGGCGGTTCGAATTTAAACACGCGTGATGTTCCTTATTCCGTTGCCCTTGATTTTTCCCACACCTTTTCTAAATTACTCTCCCTTCCTGAATTTAAAAACCAAGATTTCTCCTTTAGCCTTCCGACCGCCGTCTCGCATCAACTAAAATCCGTTTCAAACGTCGGCGGTAACGACCCGAAACTCTTTGAAGAAAAAAATATCACTTGTATTTACGGTTACGCGAATTTCCTAAATCAAAACACTATCGCCGTCGGCGAAAAACAATATACTGCCTCGAATTTTATTCTCGCGACCGGCTCGGAATTAAAAACCTTAGAAATTGCCGGGGTTAAATCCGTCAGTCACCTAACTCCCGATACAGCTCTAAAAATTCGTCGTCTTCCAAAAGTCGCCGTAATCGTCGGTGGCGGCTCAACCGGCTGCGAAATCGCCGAATATTATGCCGAACTCGGTATCAAAGTCATTATTCTCGAAATGTCTAGCCGTTTACTTCCTCGCGAAGACAAAGAAGTCGGCGAACTCATAACTGATTATTTCACTAACGAACTCGGAGTTATGGTCTGTTCGAACTGTAAAGTCGTCGCTCTCGAAAAAGAAGGCGATACTAAATGTGTTATCTTCCAAAACGCCGGTTCCGAAAAAATGGTTCGCACCGACTGTGTCGTCCTCGCGACCGGAAGCACTCCTTCTCTCGATTACGGCCTCGAAAACGCCGGTGTAAAATATAAAAACAGCGGCATTCTTGTCGACCGCTATTTCCAAACTTCCGCAAAAAACATTTACGCCGTTGGCGACTGTCTTGGTAACGAATCTTCTTCTACTGAACGAGCTGATTATGAGGGAACCCTCGTCGCAACTAATCTAGCTAACCGTACAAAAACTCTCGCGAATTATCGCGGTTTTATCCGCTCTACTGAAACCATACCCGAAATCGCCGTCGTCGGCTTAAACGAAGATGATTTAACAAAACGCGATCGTAAATACCTTAAATCTATCATTAAACTAGACGAAATCCCCGCCGGAAAAATTCATAACTTCAACTCCGGCTTCGTAAAACTCCTAGCTAATAAAAATCTCCAAATTCTTGGTGCTACCATCGTCGCTCCGAACGCTAAATTAATTGCTGAAGAAATTGCCGTCGCACTTCGTCATAACCTTACTACTTTAGAACTAGCCGGCACTCCTCATCCAATTAATAGCTATAATTACGCAATTAAACTCGCTGCGAAAAAACTCATATCTAAAAAATAAGGCATAAAAAAATGGTTGCGGGGGTTGGATTTGAACCAACGACCTTTTGGTTATGAGCCAAACGAGCTACCAGGCTGCTCTACCCCGCGACGCACTTTTTATTATACACAAAAACTATCTTTTGTCAACACTACTTCTAGCAAGTCGGTCCAAAACCAGACCAAGAATCATATTCGCAAGTCACTGTTTTAGGTTTTTGTAACAAACCTCCTTCTTCAGCATCCCCAAGCAACGAAATACCATAGACCGGGAACAGCGATGAGCTAGCTGGTGAAAGCCTCGTCTCAACTCGTCTGTATAAGTCATTCGCTCGTCCTGTCGCATCAATTGCAATCTGAACCCCATCTAATATTACTGGTTTCTGTTCCGTCTTCCCTCCTTCAGTTACCATTTTTCCACAGGATTTGTTTTCATCACAATACAATTCCAAACTTACTTGCGTAGGATACTGACCGTAAGGCGTCGATAAAACAAACATGAACGTATCGTCATTTCTGCCACCGCCATATGCCTTAGGTAACTCAATTTTTGTAGAACAAAGATAATCCTCATTATTTAAGTTAGCACCACAACTAACTGCTATAGGCAAATTTTTTATCTTATGATCATTTGATTTAACCAAAAGATCTTTACTTATCTCATTCTTTTCCCCCCAAGCTGAGTACGCACTAATATAATTGCCATACGAATCATCTTTGTAAGCATTCGCCTTGCTTCTAGCATCAATAGAATTATTGACTGGCACTAGAAAAAGCGATCCACGATTTGTTTGCTGCTCAGACTCATTTATCTTTTCGAAATCGCTCAAACTAAATGTATTCGCCGTTTGTATTAACTCCACCGAAAGTACTGGAGGTACTGGTGGATTATTGTCATCAAAAGCTGCAAACTCTATTTTTTTGCCTACGACATTACTATATCTTGTATTTCCAAACGATGCAAGATTGTCCTTATCAAACCAACTAACCACTACATTTTTTATATCATCAGCATGAATTTGATTACCATCAGAATCTTTACCCAACTTAATTCTTACAATTTTAGGCCCTGAACTCGATAAAGTCGTCTGATAGTCACTCAATTTACCAGTAAATTTTACACAGGTATACGCCTGTTGCATATCATTCCCACCAATCGAACTTTCCTCAATTAAAACCTCTGGCTTGTCTGCTACACTCACCCCTTCTCCTATCCTCCCCAAAATCCTCGCTACCATATAACAATCCGGATTGTTCATCCAATACATTATTTCTGCGCAAGTAATTGTCCCATCTACGGTTATTGCACTCGCAACGTCTGTCTTCCCACCACTAAGACATTTTTGATAGTTATAAAACGCCAATTTCGCATCTTCGACTCCCGCAAGTGCTGAATCGTATGCTGATTTCGATAAATCATCATTTTCTGTTCGTGCCATTTCCGACAGTATTACTGCCGTAAAACTTGCCGCAATAATCACTAAAATTAAAGTCGAAAACGCTACAATATAAAACGATGTCGCTCCTTTTTTAGTTTTCATCTTTCTCATTGTTGTTTCCTCCTACCTCCAGCTGCTTGTACAGCAAAATTAAATTTATTGATTGCACAATAATCGAAATTCTCAACCTCATAATCATCCGGCGTCGCACAATCTCCACCAGTCTTTCCTATATTCGCATCACCCTGAAGTGTTCCTAGAATAAATGAAACTGAATAAAATAAATTATTCTTCGCCATATTTTCCGCTGGTGTTGCAACATCTAAATCATATAGAACCAAACCACCATCCTGTTCGCTCGAATTTAATAAATCAATCGCCTTCTCATCTGAACTTTCAACTGTAAAACTACCGCTAAAGTTATTTTCATTATAATCATTCCCTGCAGCCGTTCGACAAACCATCCTTGAACTATCTTTCACCTTTAATAATCTAAAGTTTTGAATTTTATCACTTCCAATCGTCAATAATGACTTGTTGACACCATTTTCAACTTTATACATACTATTATAATAATACCCTGAATTCCAAATATAAGAATAGTTTCCCGTACAAAACGCTCCATACACCGGAATAGGCTCGTCGTTTTTGCCTAAAGACTTCCCACTACTACTATAATATACTTTTGCTTTTTTCGTTATCGTCACAAACTTTTTCGCACCATCATTATTACAATTACTTCTAGCCGAAGCGGTAGACAAATCATCACAGCCTTTTTTTACCGACCATTTCGAAGAGTCCTGAATTGTCGCCCTCATATCATCAATCAAAGCCATTCCCATCGTATTTATTTGCTTTAATACCACACCCTTACGATAAGACCCTATCGTATCATTAATAATATAAGCAACTGTTAAAGACAAGATTCCAATAAAAATCAATGACAATGCCAGTTCGATCAAAGTAAAACCCTGTTTCTTTCTTATTTTTGGCATTGGTTCCCTTCATCTTGTGGTATAATTTCTATGCCTGAAGCGTTTACCGCTCCACTATTAATCCTGATATCCCTTCTTTCTCCTTGTTTAACGCCCCCATTTGGATCTACACAAAAATCAATTCCGTCATCCCCGATAATATGAAACTTTCCAGAACTCTCGCCATCATCGTCTTCATCGGGGAAATATTTAGATAAAGACTCCCCTTGATTAATCTCCACTGTTGTATTGTTCTCTAAAATATAGGTGTACACTGATCCAGATCTCGGATGTCTTACAACTAATATTGCGCCCTTGAAGTCCTGGTACCCATTCTGCCAACCCCGCGTTGTTTCAATTCGAGAGCCCCATCTTGGAAAATATTGTTCCGCAATCCCCGCGAACGCAACTCCCTCCCCCTCATCTATCGTCACGCTCAAATCACGATTCTTAAACTCCGTCAAAACATCTTTAGCACTACCAAAGCCATCATTATCAATTTTACCTACTACCGTATAAGAAAAAATCGCGTTTTCATCATTACTCCCATTGAAACCGCTAGACTCTCCAAATGTCACTAATTTCCCATAAATCGCCCACGAAACGTCTTGACCTCCTTTTTCTCTAGCATTTTCCACATTCAACGTCTGCGAATAAACCGTTCTTAAAAACTCCGCAAAACTCTGTACCGCATCGTTATATCGCTGCTGAAACATCGAATTCTGTACCCCCGCCACAATCCCAACAAACAGCATCCCCGTCACCGCTAAGAAAAGCGCTATTTCTATTAAAGTAAATCCTTTCTTCATACTCTTCTTCATAATATATATTATATCATAAGCAATTTCAATTTAAACCCTAATAATTCGGAAATAAAAACATCCTCCATTTTTCAAAGTTAGAATATTTTTTCTCCGCCACTTCCGTCGTCGAACTTTTATACTTATTTTTTGCCCCTTCCGAGTTCTCCGGCATCACCACCATATTTTCCCCTTCAAGTTTCTTGTCTAATTCCCTCCTCGCCATCAACTCCTGATACTCTTCCGAACGATAATATTCATTTTCTAGCTCCGCCGCCTCGACTTCAATTTTTAAAAGCTCTAGTTCCTTTCTCTCTGCCGTTATTTTTTCCGACAATTCCCAGTTCCTAGACATCGCTTTTATTGACTGAAAAGTCCAAATAAAACATAAAATAATCGCAATAGCTAAAACCACATTCTCAACCGTCAAAAAATCGTGCTTCATTTTATACTTAATTTGTCTTAGCTTTGTTTTAACCCCGCTCATGCTTATCATTATATCATTTTGTGATAAAATAGGATAGCGGGGGTATAGCTCAGTTGGTCAGAGCATGCGTCTTATACACGCAGTGTCCTTGGTTCGAATCCAAGTACCCCCACCAATAATAAAAAGAAATCCCTTCAGGGATTTATTTTTATTATTAAATGGTACTTGGATGCGAACCAAAGGTTCGCCCGACGTAGGAGACGAGTGTAAAACTAAAATCTATTTTAGTTTTACCGAGACGACGCCCGTCGGATTGCTTGCCGTAGACAAGCAAAATCCAAATACCCCCACCACCTGTTATAATATATATATATATATGTCAATAAATGATGAATTAAAACAATATATCGAAAAAAACGTCTTTCCGGAATACCAGAAAAACGAACCTGCCCATAATCTAAACCATATTAAATATGTCATCGAAAGAAGCTTCAAATTTGCTAAAACTATTCCGGATATAAATTACGATATCGTCTATGTCGTCGCAGCATATCACGACCTCGGCCATCACATCGACCCGAAAAAACACGAAATCATTTCCGCAAAAATCATGCAAAAAGACAAAAATCTTGCAAAGTTTTTCTCAAAAGAAGAATTAAAACTAATCAAAGAAGCCATCGAAGACCACAGAGCCTCCTCTGACCACGACCCGAGAAGCATCTACGGGAAAATTGTTTCAACCGCCGATAGGAACAATACTGTCGAATCCTGTCTGTTTAGAAGTTACAGCTACGGTAAAAAGCTACACCCAGATTACACCGACGACGAACTCTTCAACCGCGCTTACAAACATCTTAGCCAAAAATTCGGCGAAAACGGCTACGCCAAATTCTACTTCGAAGACGAAGAATACGAAAAATTCTTAAAAGAAATCAGATCGCTTTTATCTGATAAAGAAAACTTCATCAAAACCCAAAGAGAATATATCAAAAAAGTGTTGTAAATTTTACAACACTTTTTCTCTATCCTAATCCTAATTATTTCTTCTTAAGAGTAAGGAACCCGTTGCGTGGATTCTCGCAAACAACACGATCAGCCGGAAGATCGCAAGGAGTACCCTTGCCACCATTTTCATCTTTCGTAAAGAAATAAATCGTCTGAGGTTTGCCACCACGAAGAGTAACTTCAGATTTATGTAGGTAATATTTCACACCTTTACCATTGGTATGTGCATAAGCCATTTTAGCTTTCCTCCTTAAGTTAATATAATCTTATCTTATGATTATAAAACACAATTGTCAAGAGGTTTTTAGGGGTTTTAAACAAAAAGTAAGGATAAACGGAGTACAATCCAGATAACAACCCTGATAAAAATTACAACAATCAGAATCATCGTAACCAAAATCATAAATCCAGTCAGAGTTGGCGCCCAAACCGGCGAAGCATAATTTTTTCGGTATAACTCCGTCGAGGGCAAACTCGCAATGATTTTATCCTGAATTTCATCCGCCGCCGGATATTTATTAATCTCCGTCAACATACAATTAATAAACCGCGAATCATTCCAAGTCCATCCATTCTGTACCGCCTGAGGCGAACAAACATCTGAAGCCAGCGCATAAACATTCCCATTTGGGTTTCCATCTGAGCTTAGGCTTGCCTCCGCCTCTTTTAACGCCGCATTCGCCGCCCGAATATATTGATGCTCTAAATAAAACGGCCCCGTCCCGAAAGTAACCTTCTGCACCCCATTGTCCTCAACCACATTTATCACTATATTCGAAAACACGAACCCTTTTAACTCCTCAAGTGTCCTTGCAATCTCCTCATCATCTTCCGCCTCATCTGCCGCCAAAACCGCATCCCTAAGTTCCGTCATCCTAATATGGTCTATTCTCAATAGCGTAGCATCTAAAAATAAAAACGGAATCAAAATCAAAAACAACTGCCACGTCTTTATCTTGAACTTCAAGCGCCCACGCTTTTTCATATAGCTATTATAACATTTTTATGCTTGCGCACTTTAAAAACCTTTGCTAAAATAAACTCCATCGCTCGTTAAATTTCCCAATTGGCTTAAGGCTAAAGTCATCGCGAGGTGGGTTGGTCGTTAGAGCGAAAAACATTAAGGAGAAAATTAAGATACAATGCGTATCAAAAAACTCAGTCGTTCTTCGGAACGCAAGAAGCCAAAAATCCCTCCTGCCGCTTGGCAAGAGTTCATCGAGATTTAGCTTCTCATCAAAAAATCCCCTCTCGGGGATTTTTTGTTTTTATTCTCCAAGTTTCGCCGCGACGATTTCCTTCATCAACTTCACAAATTCATCGCCACTCTTCGATCCTTCCCAAGTCACCGTCTTTCCATTTACCGTCACACTACCAGTTCCATTCTCGTCATTATCCGCCCAATCAATCAATTGCCCATCGATAAAGAAAGATGGCGTCCCCGCGACATTAACTCTCTTCCCAATCCCCATATCGAAACTAATCTTTTTCGAAACCGCTTCACTCGCCAAATCTTCATTAAACTTTTCTACATCGCCCTTCCCATCCGTCACTTCTTCGAAATACTTATTAAATAATTCTGTTCTCTCTGAAGCCGTAGCATAGAACCATTCCGCTTGTTCCGTAAATAATTTATCGCCATACTCTTTCCAATAACCTTGTAAACCCGCCGCTTCTGCTGCCGACGCCGCCGCCGTCGCATTCTGGTGATAAGACAACAAGAAACTACGATAAACGACTGCGACCTTCCCGTCTAATTCCTCAACCAACTGATTAACTCTGGGGTTATACGAAGCACATGCCGAACACTGATAGTCTGCATATTCAAAAATCAAAACCGGTGCATCCTTTTCTCCCTTAACATGATCTCCAATATTTCCATTATCTTTCGTCGGTTCAATTATCGAATAGAAATCATAGTCCTCAAATTTAGTCGCCTTATTATTCCCGTCAATCACTACATACCCCGCAAAAACAATCAACGCCAAAGCTATCACGCCAATAATTACACCAACCACAGAAAAACCATTTAACTTTTTCATGATAAACTCCTTTAATGATATAATGATTATATCATGTTCGAGAGTTTAATGAGAAAATTCGTCCAGTTTATCGACCCTAAACTTGAAAAATACCGCCCGAAAAAAGCGCCTACGAAGTTGCCGAAATATACCCCGAAAACCCTCGAAGAATTCATCGGCATCCTCCAACGCACCCCGAAAAGTATTCTAAGTTCCGACGATCGAAATCGTATCGCCGCCGTCATGAGCTTTGATACCCGTAAAGTTTCTGATTTAATGATTTCAAAAGAAAAAATGGTCTTCGTCCACCAAAAAGATTTTCTCGGCCCCTTAACTCTAGATAAACTTTATAAATCCGGTTTCACTAACTTTCCTGTCGTCGATGATAAAGAAAAAGTCAAAGGCGTTATCCATACTGAAGCTTTAAACGCTCTTGAAATTAAAAAAACCGACCGTGCCGAAAAATATCTTGATAAAAATGTTTGTTATCTTCATACTGATGACTCCTTAAAAATCGCTATTGAAGAAATTGAAAGAACAAACAGTTATTATTTTCTCGTCCTCGACAAAACCGATTCCCTCGCCGGCTTCTTTACTATCCAGATGCTATTAGACTATCTCCTCAAATAGTGATATAATATCATCTATGAGAATCTTAGCGAACGAATTAAAAAACTTTTTGGGCAAAAATGTATTAGTTGAAGGATGGGTCAACTCTCGTCGTGACCACGGCGGTCTCATTTTTATCGACCTTCGTGACCACACCGGAATTATCCAACTCGTTATCACTCCAGAAAATGCAGACTCTTTCAAACTCGCCGAATCCGTTCATGATGAATTTGTCTTAAAAGCCGAAGGAAAAATGCGCGAACGCGCTCCCGAATTAATTAACCCGAACATTGAAACCGGAAAAATCGAATTAGTCGTCGACAAACTAGAACTTCTCAATAAATCCGAACCGCTTCCAGTTAATACTCACGACGACGGCGAAAAATCTTCCGAAGAAATGCGTCTAAAATATCGCTATCTCGATCTTCGTCGTCCTTCAATGCAAAACATCTTGAAGCGTCGCTCGGAATACTATCGTTTTATTAGAAACTATATGTACGACCACGATTTCACTGAAATTACGACTCCAATTCTCGCGAACTCCTCTCCTGAAGGTGCTCGCGACTTTCTCGTTCCCTCGAGATTACATCCTGGAAAATTCTACGCCCTGCCACAAGCCCCGCAACAGTTTAAACAACTATTAATGGTTGGCGGCGTAAGTAAATATTTCCAAATTGCGCCTTGTTTCCGCGATGAAGACCCGCGTGCCGACCGACTTTATGGCGACTTTTATCAACTCGATATGGAAATGTCATTCGTAGATAACGGCGAAGTAGTCCGCGACGAAATCGAACCACTATTCATCGATCTCGCGACTAAATTCGCTAATAAAAAACTAGTTCTAAAATCTGAACCCGCGAAACAATTTATCGAAAAAGACAGTAAAATCCCGCGCATACCTTATAACTTTGCAATGGAAACTTACGGTGTCGATAAACCCGACCTTCGTTACGGTATGGAATTAATTGAACTTACCGAAGTCTTTAAAGACACCGAATTTAAAGTTTTTAAAGCTCCTTGTGTTAAGGCTCTTTGTGTAAAAGGTGGCGCAAACTTAACTCGTCGCGAAATCGATGAATTTACCGAAAAAGCACGAAAAGAAGGTGCCGGCGGACTCGCCTACATATTATATAGTGATGGCGAAGCAAAATCCCCAATTCTGAAATTTATGTCCGAAACTGAGATTAAAAATGTCAAAAAGCTCGCCAGAGCCGAAGAAGGCGACGCCGTATTCTTTGGTGCTGATGAACGCTCAAAAGTTAACAAAGTCCTAGGTCAACTTCGTATCGCTTTCGCCGACCATATGGGGCTCAAAAACCCAGACGAAGTTGCTTATACCTGGATAATTGATTTTCCGTTTTACGAATGGGACGATAAGAATCGTAAACTAGATTTCGGCCATAACCCATTCTCTATGCCAAAAGGCGGCCTAGAAGCCCTCGAAAACGCTAAAACCGATGAAGAAAAACTTGCCATCGTTGCTGACCAATATGACATGGTTATGAACGGTTACGAAGTTTGTTCTGGTGCCGTCCGAAATCATAATCCAGAAATTATGTATAAGGTCTTTAATATTTTAGGCTACAATAATGAATACGTTGAATCCCGCTTTAGCGGCATGCTAAATGCCTTTAAATTTGGCGCCCCTCCGCACGCCGGATGTGCTCAAGGCCTTGATCGTATCTTCATGGTTCTTGAAAATACTGAAAACATTCGCGACATCGTCGCCTTCCCGAAGAATGGTAATGGCGTCGATCTTATGATGAACTCCCCTTCCGAAGTCGACCCTATTCAACTAAAAGAATCTCACTTAGTTATCCTAGATGATTAATAATTAAAAATAAAACGGAATTCACTTCCGTTTTATTTTTCATTCTAAGTTTCTTTTGCTGGACTTTTCTTTACAAAGAAAAGTCCAAACCCAGTGGTAGGCCCGGCTGGAAAAAATATCTCGCACTACGTGCGAGATGCGAACCAGCAAATTGGTAGAGCCAGCTGGAATCGAACCAGCATCGCAGACTTAGAGGGTCTGGGTACTATCCGTTGAACGATGGCTCCCTATTCCTATATTATACCCTATTTCTCCGGTTTTCTCAACTTATAATAAATCGACGGTGCAAATCTAATTGGCGCCAAAACCGACTGCGCCTTATCTTCCATCTTCACTAAATTATCGGTTTTAAAAATCTTTTTCAAACCCTTATTTCTAAAGTTCGATACCGACAAAACTTTTTCTGTCGAAAATCCAACTTTATCAAAAATCTCCTCAACATATTTCGGATGATAATTATAAAACCCATTCGCCGAAATTTCCTTATAATTTGCCACTTTTTTATCAAACGGATTTACTTTACTACGTCCAGTTACAAATCGCGCCATCTTCGGCAAGGTCCTTTTATTTGCAACTTCAATAACCGCAACTCCGCCCGGCTTTAATACCCGATAAAGCTCCTTCATTGCTTTTTCTAAATACCTCAAATGATGTGTTACCCGAACCATCATCAACCCGTCTAATTCATCGTCTTTAAACGGCAACTTATAAATATCCCCCGCCTTTGTCTCAATCTTATCACCATAAATATCTTTTGCCTGTTTAAGCTCGGTTTTCGAATAGTCAAAAATGTAAACCTTATGCGCTCGTTTTAGATATTCATTCGCAAGCCGCCCATATCCCCCGCCAATATCTGCAAACTTTTCCATTCTTTTCGGCAACATTTTTCGAATTGCCATTCTATCCGCCTGATCTTCGTATTCTCGATCCGCATCTTCCCAAAAAATTTTCTTATAATCATAACCATTATAATCAGAAACAACTTTTTCACTCATACTCTATATTATACCATATATTATATAACTCGCGAAACCTCTTCTAAAGTCGTCTCCCCGCGTAGCACCGCTAAAACCCCCTTCTGTTCTAGCGTCAGCATTCCATTCTTTTTCGCTGCGTCTTCAATTGCTTTCGTATTAACGTCTGCTACGTCCCCTCTAATAAACGCTTGAATATCTTCCGAAACGACTAGTTGCTCCATAATCAAAGTTCGCCCGTCATACCCAAACGGCGCCTCTTCTGTCACCACCGGCTCACAAAGAATTGGGTTTTCTAAATTATAATCACTCAAAACATCTTCCGGAACCCCTCTTAATACTCCTCTCATATATCTAAGCTCCGCCTCTGTCGCTTGCCTCTGTTTTTTCGAATTCGCCAATTTCCGAATTAGTCTTTGCGCAATAATTAATCGAATTGAACTTGAGAAAATCGGGTTTACACCAATCAAATCAATCATTCTTGAAAATGCTGCCGCTGTCGAACTCGCGTGAAACGATGACAAAACTAAATGCCCCGTAATTGAAGCCTGAATCGCCGTCTTCGCTGTATCCGCATCTCGAATCTCTCCGACCATCACTACATCTGGATCCAACCTCAATACTGAACGCAACCCTTCCGCAAACGAACCCCCCGCATTCGTATTTATCGGAATCTGTGAAATTCCGGTAATTCCATATTCAATCGGATCCTCTAACGTAATAATCTTCCTATCCGGCGAGTTTAACGCATTCAACATTGAATAAAGCGTTGTCGATTTCCCCGAACCCGTCGGCCCGACCATTAAAACTAGCCCCCGCGGATGCGAAATAATATCATTAATCTCTGCTCGCTCTTCCTTCGAAAGCCCTAACAAATCTAAATTCAAAAGCGACTCATCGAAATTAAATAGTCGAAGTACCGCATCTTGACCATACATTGTCGGTATCGTCTCTACCCGAATATTCAAAACGTGCGAAGAGCCATCCCGCGAAATATCCTTTTGCATATGACCTGATTGTGGTTTATTCGAAGCCGTCGAGATATTCGCTCGCGACGAAAGTTCGCCCATAATAATTCGATGCTTATCTTTATCAATCATCGCAACCGGATGCAAAAGTCCATCCACCCGCATCCGAATTCTTATTTCCCCTCTCAAATTTTCAATATGAATATCCGAAGCCCCTAACCTATCCGCCTGATCTAACAAAAAATCAAAAACTTTATCTGGCGAAACCGTCGCAAGCGTCTGCGACACGCTTGCAATCGTCTCCGAATCTCCCTCGCCCGCAATTTTAATATCATCATAAACTACTTCTTTCGGCGGGTCATACCTTAACATAAAAACTTTGTATGCCGAATTCGAAATCAAGAAAAAATCCACCCTCTCGCCTTCATCCGTATACTCTCGCCGCATTTTTTCAATCAACGTCCTCGGCGTCTGGCTCGTTACCATAAACTGATAATGCTCCTCCCCGCCTCCTCTCTGCAACGGAATAATATAATCCTTATGCATTTCAGAAACATCAATCAAATCCATTGTCAAAGGAATCTCTTTCTCAAAATCTCGCGTATCTAAATAAGGTAATCCTAAAATTCGCGCCCGCTCCGCTGTCGCTCGCTCTTCATTATCCCGTCGCTTTAACTGAATCTCACTTTCGTCCATATTATATATTATAGCATAAACATTATCGTGATATAATATATATATGGCGTTCATAGAAGTATTTTCTTGGTGGTATACTCACGGCTGGCAAGTTTTTATTGGAAAAATCCGTTATAGTTTTTCTAATATTACTGACTTTTTTTCTATGAATTCCTTGATTCGAACTTTATTTAAACCCTTCCGACAAATATCCGCCGAAACTGCCAACTCCGATGCCTCTCTAGACTTAAAATTCCAAACCTTCATCGACCGCCTCATCTCCCGTATTGTCGGCTTTTTCTCTCGCCTTGTCCTGCTCGTCGTCGGTTTAATTATCATTCTTGTTGGCGGTATCCTTAGCCTCATTCTTATCATTATTTGGCCTCTTATCCCGCTCCTTCCTATCTTCGGTATTATTCTAACCATTATCGGAGTAACCCTATGAAAAACGATTTCAATCCGAAAAATCCTCGCGTCAAAAGAGCATATCAAAAGAAAATTCTTTCCACTCCATCCGTCATAGCTCTTTGTCTTGTCTTCTTCCTAATCTTTCTCATCGGCGGAGGTATTCTTCTTTACTTCAAAAATTCTCTCAGCTGGACTCTCATTGGTTTTTCTGTCTTACCTCTTATGCTACTTTTCTGGATTAAAAATTATCTAAACGAAATTCCTATTGGAAAATCTGATGCTTTCACCGATTTAATTTCTGAAGATTTACTAGTTCTTTTAAATAAAAACTTTACCCCAGCCGACTTAATTAAAGTCATCCCGAAAACTCGAAGCGGAACTTTCCTTATGATTCGATTCGGTCTACCAGCTGCATTCTTCGAGCAAACGAAAGACTTCCTCCCGAAATCCGTCGAACCAATTTATAAAACCGCAAAAATCATTCGCGAAAAAACTAATTCCGAAGAAATAACCGGCGCCGTCCTCGCTACCGCTATTATCGAAAATCTTCCAAACCACGAACTAGTCTTAAACCAGCTAAAACTTAGTATCTCTGATTTATACCAAGGCATTATCTGGTTTAATTATCTCCACGGTATGGTTAATAATAACAAAAAACCAATTCATTCCGGCGGTATCGCTCGTGACTTTGCTTTCGGCTTTACTCCAACCTTACAACATTTCGCAGTCAATCTTTCCGCCCGCTACACCGGTCTAAATAATAAAATTCAACAAGCCGAAAACGCCGGCATCATCGAAAAAATGATTCATACTCTTACAACTTCCGGTCGCCAAAACGTCGCCCTCGTCGGTTCTTATGGTTCCGGTCGCTCAACCATCGTTAATTCTTTCGCCGAAACTTTAATGAACGCCGATTCAAAAATCCCAAATTCCTTAAAGTTTCGCCAAATCTATTCTCTCGACGCTCCGAGCCTCATTTCGTCTGCTAGAAATCAAGGCGAAATCGAATATCTCATGATTAAAATTTTTAACGAAATATATTCCGCAAAAAACATTATTCTTTGTCTTGATAATGCCCATCTCTTCTTCGAAGAAGGTCCCGGCTCCGTCGATATCGCGAACATCTTAACTCCTATTATCGAAGCCGGGAAAATACGCATCATTCTCATTATGGACGACCAAAAATTCCTCGAAATTTCCGCTAAAAACTCAGCCCTCGCTAATTCCCTAAACAAAATCGTCGTCACCCCATCCAATAAAGAAGAAACCATTAAAATATTAATGGATCAAGTCCCTTATTTCGAATACCAAAAAAATGTAATTTATACTTATCGTTCACTCCTCGAAGCTTATCGCCTTAGCGAACAATATATCCACGACGTCGAAATGCCTGGAAAAGCAAAACTTCTACTCGAGTCTGCCGCCAGTTACGCTACAAACGGCCTTGTAACCGAAGCCTCAGTCCAAACCGCCGTTGAAAAATCTTATGGCGTAAAAGTTAAAGTTACCGAAAACCAAGCAGAACGTGAAAAACTTCTAAATCTCGACACTTTAATCCACGAGCGTATGGTTGACCAAAAAGAAGCCGTTTCCGCCGTTGCAAACGCTCTTCGTCGTGCTGGTGCCGGCGTTAAAAATAAAAACCGCCCAATCGGCACCTTCCTCTTCCTCGGCCCAACCGGCGTCGGAAAAACCGAACTCGCTAAAACTCTTTCTGAAGTCTATTTTAACGGCGAAGATAACGTCATCCGCCTCGATATTAATGAATTCGTTTCCGCCTCCGATGTTTCACGCCTTATTAAAGACGGCGCTTCGGATTCCCTAAGTTTAACTGCCCAAATTATGAAACAACCTTTCTCCGTCGTTCTTCTCGATGAAATTGAAAAAGCCCACCCGTCCGTTCTTACTACTCTCCTCCAAGTTCTCGACGAAGGTATCCTTCGTGACGAAAAAAATCGCGAGGTCAGCTTCCGCGATAGCATCATCATCGCAACCTCAAACGCTGGCGCAAACGAAATTCGTGAAAAAATCGCCGCCGGCGAAAAAATCGAAGACTTTAAAGAAGAATTTATTGAAAACTTAATCAGCTCAAACGAATTCAAACCAGAATTCTTAAACCGCTTCGATGAAATCTGTCTCTTTAAGCCATTGTCGAAAGAAGACCTAGTGCAAATTCTCGACCTCATCATCGCCTCAACCAACAAAACTCTCGAACCCCAAAAAATCTCCGTCAACGTTACTCCCGAAGCAAGACAAATTCTCATCGAAAAAGGTTACGACCCGAAAATGGGCGCTCGCCCGATGCGTCGCCTAGTTCAAAAAACCGTCGAAAATATCGTTGCCGCCGCTATTCTTTCCGGCGCCGCTACTCCCGGCTCTAGCTTAACTATCACCCCTTCCGAAATCGAAATTACTTAAGACTTTTAATAAATTCCATAAATAGCGGATGGACATTTAACGGCCGAGATTTAAACTCCGGATGCGCTTGAGTCGCCACAAAAAACTTCATTTTAGGCGCTTCAATAAACTCAACTAGTTTCCCATCGGGCGAACACCCCGAAACTACTATTCCACCTTTTTCCATTTCCGGCAAAAACTTTTGGTTCACTTCATAACGGTGTCGATGTCGCTCAACAACTTCATAACCATCTTTTTCTTCACCATAATTATATTTCTTATAAATTTTTTCAGTCTGGCTCTTCGGCACTAACTTCGCCACATAATCGCCTAGTCTCATCGTTCCGCCTGTCGATTCCTTTCCCTTCTGGTCTTCCATAATATATATTACATTGTTTCCCTCTATCTCGCTCGCGCCAAACTCTTCCGAATTAGCATCTTTTACTCCACCCATTCTTGCCGCCGCAATACAAGCCACCTGCAACCCTAAACATAATCCAAGATAAGGCACATCATTTTTAAGTGCATAAGTTGCCGCTTTAATTTTTCCTTCAACCCCACGCACACCAAATCCACCCGGCACCACAATCCCATCACATTCATCTAAATCGTGTTTCGTTACTTCTTCCGCATTTATCCATCTCAAATCTAAATTCACACTGTTCCACGCTGCCGCCGCTTTTAAAGCCTCAGTCACACAAATATATGTATCATCATTCCCTACATACTTCGCTACCAAACCAACTTTTACTGTTTTCGAATACTCCCGTCCTCTTCGTCGCGAAAATTCTTTCCACCTCGTCATATCTGGCTCTTTATCACTTCCCACAAAATCATTCAAAATCGGCAAAACTCCCGACTTTAACACATTAAACGGTACGTCATACACCGAATTAATGTCCGGCAAATTCAACACCGCTTCCGGAGCAATCCCCGAAAACGCCGCAATTTTTTCGCAAATCGACCTAGGACACGGCTTTTCAGTTCTCACGCATACCACGTCCGGAATAATTCCAAACCCTCTTAAATCTTTCAAGGCGTTTTGCGACGGCTTAGTTTTTAATTCATTCGAAGTATGAATAAACGGCACATACACTACCGACACATAAAGACAATTCCTCCGCCCAACCTTATTCGCAAAAAGCCTAATAGCTTCAATAAACGGCAAACCCTCATAATCTCCGACCGTCCCGCCAATTTCAACAATATGAATATCTGAATTTTCCGACGCCTTTTCGATTTTCTCACATACTAAATTCGTAAAATGCGGCACTAGCTGTACAGTTCTACCGTGAAAACCGCCCGAACGCTCCCGCTCAATTAATTCTTTATAAATCGAGCCCGAAAGCGTAATCGAATATTTCGAAGTTTCAAAATCTAAAAATCTCTCATAATGACCTAAATCTAAATCCGTTTCAACTCCATCGTGTGTCACAAAGCATTCGCCGTGTTCCACCGGGTTCAAAAGTCCTGCATCCACATTTAAATATGGATCACATTTTTGCATTGTTACCCTAAATCCCTTCGACTTCAAAATCGCGCCAATACTCGCCGCCGTAATACCTTTACCTACTCCAGAAAGTACGCCTCCTGTTACAAAAATGTATTTACATTTTTTATTTTTCACTCAGGACCTCCTCCCATTTTTCAATAATAAAATGGCGGAAAGGACAGGATTCGCATCGAAGATTCGAATCCGGCTCTTGTCGCACCTAACTTTTCTGTGGCGGAAAGGACAGGATTCGAACCTGCGGAGCTTTCACTCTCTGGTTTTCAAGACCAGTGCCATAAACCACTCGGCCACCTTTCCGCTCTTTATTTTATCACAATTTAAACTAATCTACCACTTAAACTTTCGATGTACCTTCTTCGCTCTGTATATATATCTACTAACTAGCATCATCGTAACCACAGCCCCAGGCAACATATAAACTAACGCATCGCCCATCGCATTGCGACCGCCATTATTCATTCTACCCGTATTCGGCACCGGTATCACTTCCTCTTCCTCCGGTTCTTCTTCTTTTTCTTCTACTACAAAAGTACCCTTTGCCTCGCCGCCATCGTTAAAATATATTAATAAATCGTGCTCGCCAGCATCCAAAGTTTCAAGATACTCGCTTGATATATTAATCGTCATTAAACCATCCTCATCAGCTTCAGCTGTATAGTATTCCTCATCTAATAAAACTCCATCAACATACACCACTCCGCCTTCTTCAAACAAACTATAATCCGCATCTACTTTAAAACCAATACTTTCCTGTTCGCTTTCTAATGTATAACTCTGCCCATCTCCATCTGTTACCGTATACACCCTTCTCTCGCCTCGAACAGTAATTTCAAAATCTTCAGTTGTATAATTATTCGTATCGCCATTCTCAGTATACTTCACCGCATACCTATTTAACCCTTCTTCTATTTTCTCCGCACTATCACTCCATGCCAAACCCGGCGTATTCAAAGTAATTGTTGACAAACTATCCGTCACATAACCATTTTTAACTTCAGATATTTCCGCCGGAGTACTAGACTTCTTTTTTTCTACCGTTAAAGTATATGTTCCCGTACCTTCTCGGTAGTATTCCGTCGCTGCCGCCGTAGCCGTAATCGTCGCCGTTCCCGCACCCTTTATCGTCACTAAACCGGTGGCCGCCTCAACTTCCGCCACATCCGTATTGTCTGAACTATAAGTTATCGTCCCCTCTCCGGTCGTCGTCGCCACATTCGTAAAACTACTGTCGCCATAAGTTTTATTCACGGCAGATTCCTCAAACGAAACTTCCTGGTCAGAAATCACTACTTCCCAAACCGCATACAAAGTTTTATTCCCGCCTATTGTAATCACATCGCCACCTTCATAATCCGCAGCATTCGCACTAGCCGAATTTGCCCAGCCTAAGAATTCGTGATGAGCCCAACTCAGCTCCGCGTCCGAAACTGTCATCTCAACTTGTTTATGACTGCTAGTCTTCGTACTACCTTCTACCGACCCTGAAGCGCCATTTAAATTATACGTTAGTGTATAAGAAAAACTCGAATCCGGCCGCACGACACATCGCATCGCATCAGCCACCCCGCTAATATTATCAGTCCTATAACTAGCCCCCGATTCGTCTTTATTTAAGAAAAACACATTCGCCACATAATAACTTAGACTTCGAGCACCGTCCGTCCTAATTGAAGTATTGCTCGTCCAATAATGCCCTTCCGTTCCTAATAAATAAGGGAAACTTCTAATGAAGAAGAAAGGTGCAGCCCTTAATGCCGCCGATGTTTCTTCGGAACCTTCTGTTCCCGCCTCCGTATCTTCTAAGAATAAATTATATGTTACCAAAAGATTATTATAATCATTCTGACTTGGCAATTTCCAACCCGCCGGACAAATCGAATCACTAGGTGTCGGATTAATTCCGGTCTGATCCGTCTCTTCAACATAATTCGCCGTCTGTGCCGTCGCTATCGTCCAAGGATAAGCATTCCCAATTCGATAATGACTACTCCCATAATCTCTTACAATATCTCTCGGCGATCCCTGACCACCAAAAATAATATATTTCTCTCCCCCCTCAATATAACCATTCTGCACCGTATAATAATCGCTATCTATCCTTGCTTCCGCTGCCGGCAAAGTCGTGAAAGTCGAATCCATACTAATATCCGAATCAAAAGAACTAAGTGTAGTCGTCGAACTAGTCGTTCCGAGAGCTAAGTTTTGCGTCATCCATACATTCCCATCATTTAATTTTGTAACCTGATATGACTGCCCATCTCGAGAATCTACTAAAGCATACGGAACTTCCAAGTCCATACTCGCCCTTACGCTATCATTCATATCTTGCATACAAACCGCATCATTAATTCCCGTCGCGTCAGATCTACAAGCTGTCGCCATCGAATCCTCAACCCCCTTTACGAGTTTATTTATGCCAAGAATCGCCAAAAACAAAACAAACGCCAAACCAGTGACTCTCAGTAGCGCCTTCTTTTTCTTGATTTGCATTTTATTTTCCTTGTTTGTGTTTGTATAACCTTTACACTTCCATCATACACTTCTTTTATTATTTGTCAAGTATTTATTAAATATGTTATAATTTCCCTATGGCAAGAAAAGTTAAAATGAAAGTGGTTTCAAAACAGAACCGCAACAATAATCATAAACATAGCGACAAAAGGAAGCATCCTCGCCTCAAAAACGGCCGCTAAAAATAAGCCCCGCAGGGCTTATTTTTTAATCTAACTACTGACCATACACCTAACGTTTTTCCCATAATATTTAATGTTAGCTTGATAATATGTTCCTGGAAAAACACGACTTACTCCATTGACAAAAAAACCATAAGCATAAGCTGAACTATCAGTAGTCGATGTCCAATAGTAACCAGCCGTACCACGAGTGAGTGAGCTATTATTCATAGTTCCAGAATAGACAAAATTATTAGGATATTTCGTAACAGTTTTAGACGCATTTACACTTTCAGGATCACCACTATAGTATGGAGCATCATTACTATCATAATTAGCTGGGTTAGTTCCACCATTGATGCCAGTAACGATTAAAGCCCAGAAATCATTAGTAGATTCGCGCGATTTATTGCCACCTCGGGGAAGCTTCCAACCAGCCGGACAAAGCGAAGTATTAACAGTCTCAGAAGTTTTTCCGTCTGCATCAGTAGCCGTAGGGCTATTATAATATATAGTATTAGCTAAGGCTGCAGACCAAGTATAATAATTGCCATAAGAATAAATACTTTGATTTACTGCAGTCATATTAGCTTCAGTAGTATTCGGATTAATTGTAGAATTAGAGTTCGTATTGTCATTGCGATAACGTGGTATACGATAGCCGGCATAATCAGTAGTTCCAATATTTATACTAGCCGTACCGCTTTGAGTACCGGAATAATAAATTGAATTAGCGGTTGTGCTGTCGCTAAAGTTTGCAGTCTCAGGTTTAGCTAGCCCAACAAAATTCCCATAAGTCGTAGACTTCCCGAAGCCTTGTGATAATGATTCAGAAAAGTTAGCGTCATAATCTAATCTCAAGTTTTCAATCATCCAACATTTTCCGTCAGCAAGTTTAGCGATAGCGTAAGTGTCATTATCTCTCTGGTCAGTTAAAGCAGTGACTGTTCCAATCGGCATAGTTGAGTTATCTGGGCAAGTGTAACCCTGTAGATAACCAGCAGTTGGAGCCCAAACTGCGTATAGTGATAGGCCTTTAGTGCTAACATCTCCTACATTAATGGTCGCCATTGGTCCATAAATATGATAGCCGAGATTTGCTCCGGTACCATTCCCGCTGGCATCGTTTTCGTTTAGAACCCAATCATATTTATCAGACCAGCCCACGAACCCATAGCCAGAGCGTTTAAAGTTGGATGGCCAAAGATTGACGTCCATATTGGAAGTAATAGTATCAGTATTGTATCTATAATTAGCAGTCTGGTCCCCCATTGTATCAGTTACTAATCCATTAGCATTCGGGAAGTAACAAATCGTATTAGTAGCACAAGCTTGTTCTGTATTCGGAACTCCCGAAGCCGGATGAACTAAAGTATATTTCACTTTCCCATTATATGTATCAGCTCTTTGGGTTCCGGAAACAAAAGCTGCATAAGTCGTTTCTAACTTAGAACCTAAAGTAAGGTCGGTAGTAGAAGAAAAGCTCGCTACTTTAGTGTAGGAAGATGGTACT